>NZ_JAWLHI010000078.1:12852-17109 GCF_041690455.1 Marinobacter sp. | reverse complement strand
CAACGCCCTGGTGGCTCTGCTGGTGACCGGTGGCTCCACCAACCACACCATTCACTGGATCGCCATTGCCCGGGCGGCGGGTATCCTGATCGACTGGAACGATTATGCGGAGCTCTCCTCCGTTGTGCCGTCAATGACGCGGATCTATCCGAACGGCCAGGAAGATGTGAATGCCTTCCACGAGGCCGGTGGCACACCCTACCTGATCCGCGAACTGCTGGATGCGGGCTACCTGCACAACGACGTCGAGACCGTGGTGGGCCACGGCCTTGAACGTTATGCACAGATGCCGGAGCTGGATGGCGGCGAGCTGGTCTGGCAGCCGGCGGTCGAGAAGAGCCAGTGGCCGGAAGTGCTCAGCAGCGCCGCCGAACCCTTCGCGCCGAATGGTGGGTTGAAGGTTCTGGACGGCAACCTGGGGCGCGGCGTTATCAAGGTGTCGGCAGTGGCACCGGAGCACCACCGGATCGAGGCGCCCGCCGTGGTCTTCAACGATCAGAATGATCTGAAGGCTGCCTTTGAGGCGGGTAAGCTGGACAGGGACTGCATCGTGGTGGTCCGGTTCCAGGGCCCGAAAGCCAACGGCATGCCCGAGCTGCACAAGCTGACGCCTTATCTTGGTGTGCTTCAGGATCGCGGTTACAAGGTTGGCCTGGTGACCGACGGCCGTATGTCTGGCGCCTCCGGCAAGGTGCCTGCCGCGATCCACGTGTACCCCGAAGCCCTGGATGGCGGCGCGCTTGCGCGGGTTCGTGACGGTGACGTGATTTGCCTTGATGCCGAGCAGGGTTCTCTGTCGGTCCGGGTGGATGAGCAGGAATTCTCCGCCCGGGAGTCTGCAAAAGCAGACCTGTCTGCGTATCATCACGGCTATGGGCGGGAGTTGTTTGGCTGGTTGCGCCGCTCGGCCAGCACCCCCGAAGAGGGCGCAAGCTTTTTCTGGAACCACGACGCATGACGGCAAAACACTATTCCCTGGTTGGCGATATCGGGGGTACCAACGCGCGTTTCGCACTGGTGGAGCAGGCTGATGTCCGGCCGCAGGCCATCGAAGTCCTGGCCTGCGGCGATTACGACAACCTCGATCAGGCGGTCGTCGACTACCTGCAGAAGGTCGGTGTTCACTCCGTCAGCCAGGCCTGCCTGGCTGTGGCCTCGCCGGTGCGTGGCACGCAGATACGGATGACCAACAACCACTGGCGGTTTGATACCGAAGAAGTTCGCCAGCAGTTCGGCTGGTCCGCGTTCAAGGTGATCAATGATTTCACCGCCATGGCGCTGGGTGTGCCCCACGTGTCCGAGGCCAACCTGGTGCACGTGTGCGGTGGCCCGGGCGATCCGCGCCGGCCGCGCCTGGTGATGGGGCCGGGCACCGGTTTGGGTGTGTCAGGGCTTGTGCCGATCAAGAAAGGCTGGGTGCCGCTGATGACCGAAGGTGGCCACGTGGATTTTGCCCCCACGGATGATGTCGAGATGGACATTCTCCGTATTCTCAAGGCCCGTTTCGGCCGGGTTTCGGTGGAGCGGATCCTGTGCGGTCAGGGCTTGCTCAACCTCTATCAGGCCCACGCCGAGATAAGGGGTGTTGCGGCCCCGCTGGACGCTCCGGAGAAAATCACGGCGGCAGCCACGGGTGACAACGAACCCTTGGCGAGGGAAACGCTCCGGCATTTCTGTGAGATCCTGGGCCGCACCGCAGGCAATGGCGTCCTGACCCTGGGAAGCCTTGGCGGTGTGTACCTGTGCGGTGGCATACTACCGAGGTTCCTGGACTTCTTTCTGGAGAGCCCGTTCCGTAACGGATTCGAGGATAAGGGCCGCATGCGCCCATTGCTCGAATACACGCCGGTATACGTGGTGACGGAGCCCTACACCGGCTTGCTCGGAGCCGCGGAGGCGTTGGGTAACCCGGAGGTCTGAACCCTTTCGGATAACAGGTGGCTGACATGACGGAGGATCTGGGCAGATTATCGTTTGATGAGCTGGTAAGGCGGGTGCGTGCCTGCACCATCTGCCAGGATGTGTTGCCCCTCGGCCCCCGGCCGGTGGTCCAGTTGAGCGAATCATCGCGGATTCTGGTGGTAGGCCAGGCGCCGGGCCGCCGGGTCCATGAGACCGGCCTGCCTTTCAATGATCCCAGTGGGGACCGGCTTCGGCAATGGATGGGGGTGACCCGGGATACCTTCTACGACGAGCAGAAAATGGCCATCCTGCCCATGGGCTTCTGTTATCCGGGTACCGGCAAATCCGGCGATCTGCCGCCACGCCCGGAATGCGCCGCGACCTGGCGGGAGGCCCTGTTGGCCCGGCTTCCGGACATCCGTTTGACCCTCCTGATCGGGCAATACGCCCACGCCTGGCACCTTGGTAACCGAAAACGGTCAGTCACGGAGAATGTCCGGGCCTGGCAGGAACACTGGCCCGAGATCATACCGATGCCGCATCCCAGTCCCCGCAACAACCTCTGGTTGAGGAACAACCCGTGGTTCGAGCAGGAGGTGGTGCCGGCAATGCAGGCGCGTATCGCCGAAGTGCTCGCCAGCGAGGACGGTCAGTGACCGGCGGGTACCGGTTGGTCTGACGTTTGTGGCGCCGGCTGTTCCTGGCGGAGTTGGCTCAGGTATTGGTCCAGTGCCTGAATATCCGCCTCGGTGGCAAACAGCCCCTGCTTGGTCCGGCGCCAGAGAATATCCTCCGATGTCATGGCCCATTCGTACCGGATCAGGTAGTCCACCTCGACCCGGTAGAGGTTTCCGGTAAAGCATACCCCGAGGTCGTCCATAGACCGGCAGTCACTGAGAAACCGGTAAACGGCGGTGCCATAGGTCCGCACATAGCGGCTGATAATGTCCGGTGCCAGCCAGGGGAAGTCGACCTGGAGCTTCCGACTGAGGGACTCGTGATTGTCGAAGTCACCTCCTGGCAGCACCGCAGTCCGGGTCCAGGGTTTGCCGTCACCCGGGAAGAACTGGCACAACTTGTCCGTGGCCGCCTCGGCCAGCTTGCGATAGGTTGTGATCTTGCCTCCGAAGACAGAGATCAGGGGAGCCTTGTCTTTCTCCCTGTTCACCTCAAAGGAGTAGTCCCGTGAGGCTTTCTGGGCGTCCTCCTCCTCGTCATCCATCAATGGCCGCACCCCGGAATAGGACCAGACGACCTCCTCGGGCGACAACTGCCGCTTGAAATAATCATTGACGATTTTCAGGAGGTAGTGTGTTTCCTCCGGGGAAATTTTCGCCTCCCGGGGATCACCTTCGTAATCCACATCCGTTGTGCCGACCAGCGAGAAGTTGTCCTCATAGGGAATCACAAACACGATGCGGTCGTCTTCGTTCTGCAGGATGTAGGCTTCCGTTCCCTTGTTGAGCCGGGGCACCACAATGTGACTGCCCTTGACCATGCGGATCATTTTCGGTGACTGCATCGAGAGGGTTTCCCGGAACAGCCGGCTGACCCAGGGACCGGTGGCATTGACCACCACTCTGGCAGCAACGGCTCGTTCGCTTCCGTCGAGGGTGTTCTGGAGGGTGACAGTCCATTTATCGGCGCCCCGGTCTGCCCTGACACATTTGGTCCGGGTCAGAATGGTTGCACCGCAATCTTGTGCCTTGCGAGCGGTCAATACGACGAGGCGGGCGTCATCCACCCAGCCATCGGAGTATTCGAAGCCGCGGGTGATCTCCGGTTTCAGCGGGTCGCTCTCATCAAAGCTGATAGCTCGGGAGCCGGGCAGTAGTTCCCGCTTGGCCAGGTGGTCATAAAGGAACAGTCCGGTGCGGATCATCCAGGCCGGTCGCAGGTGGGGCCGGTGGGGCAGGCGAAAGCGCATGGGCCACATGATATGGGGCGAGTTCCGAAGCAGGGCTTCCCGCTCTGCCAGGGCCTCCCGCACCAGTCGAAACTCGTAGTGTTCGAGATAGCGCAGTCCGCCGTGGATGAGCTTGCTGCTGGAGGACGACGTGGCCGAGGCAAGGTCGTTCATTTCGCACAGCAGGACACGCAGCCCCCGACCGGCGGCATCCATGGCGATGCCGGTACCGTTGACGCCACCGCCAACGACTACCACATCGTAGTCATCCTGCTTCCTTGTCATTACTCCGGAGCCTCCTGCTTTTTAACCGTTTGGAACCTGCAACGAGTTTAGTGGTTCGGGAGGCGTTCTGCAGCTTTTTAACGACTTAACGGAATATCGAGCGAGGGGGGATGAAGGAGTGTCGGGGGGGGGGGGGGGGGCCCCCCCCCCCACCCTTGGGGGGG
>NZ_JAWLHI010000078.1:0-12842 GCF_041690455.1 Marinobacter sp. | reverse complement strand
TGGTGCTCCGCCCGACACAGTGTTGCGGGGAGGGAATCGGTCCCGGATTCAGAGGCTGGTGGGTTTGCCGGCCTCCCGGCGGCGCGCTTCCCATTCCTCGCGGGTCTGGGCGGCCTCATCTCCGGGCATGGAGTCGATGATGTCGAAGTAATCCGAGCTGTACTCGTCTGCAACGATGGTGTTCCGGTCCTTGACCTTCACCACGTGTACGGTCTGGACATTCTGGTGGTCAAACTCGCGCCAGTACTGCTCGTCCTTCAGCAGGGTGTAGCGGTGTCCCTCGAGGGCCCGGATAACTGATTTGCTGTCGGTGGTGCCTGCTCGCTCCACAGCATCCTTGTACTGGTAAATGATACTGTAGGCCGAGGCGGCAGAGGTGGACGGGCGCATTTCGTAGCGCTCGGAGAACGCCTCCACAAACTCCTTGCCGCGGGCATAGTTCTTCTCGTACGGCAGGTTCCAGACCCACGGTGTGGCGCCGACAATGCCGGACATGATGGTCGGGCCT
Source organism: Marinobacter sp. (assembly GCF_041690455.1). Lineage (GTDB taxonomy): Bacteria > Pseudomonadota > Gammaproteobacteria > Pseudomonadales > Oleiphilaceae > Marinobacter. The sequence goes on along the minus strand of NZ_JAWLHI010000078.1, from coordinate 12,334 downwards.
ACTTGTCGTGCCATGCCCAGGGTCAGGTTCGGCACTACAACCTGCATTTTGTCGAGGACACCCATCTCGTAGGCCACGTTCAGGGCCCGGACCATGTCATCGCCGAACAGCACCAGCATCAGGACCTTGGCATCGCTGGCCATCGCCTGCTCCAGGGCGCCACGGAAATCAGAGATCAGCGCGCGGGGGAACGGGGTCTTCACGCCCTGGTGGGCGTTAGTGTCCTCGGTGCCTGAGAATTTGCGCACGGATTCTTCGACGGACCAGCCCCAGGTGTAGTCGGCGGTGATGTAAAAGTACTCTTCATTGGTATGGTTGCGGCTGAGGTACTGGCTCAATGCCTTGGCGGTCATCCAGGCGTTGTAGGGCTCACGGAACATGTACTTGTGTCCCTCGGCGCCAGTGGTGGCGTTGGAGTACGTGAGGGTGCCGAAGTAGATGGTGTCCCGGTCACGGGCAGCCTTGCCAGAGGCGATGGCAACGGCACTGGAAACGCCGCCGAACACCATCTTCGCGCCCTCCCGCTCAATCAGTTCGGCGGTGTTCTCCGCCCCCTGCCTGGGTTCGCCCCGGGTATTACGGATGACCAGTTCCAGCGGTTGTCCCATCACGCCGCCGGCCTTGTTGATTTCATCCACGGCCAGGAAGGCGCCAAGCCGCTGTTGCAGGCCCTGATCCTTGTAGCGCCCGGTCTGGGGGTAGTTCAGCCCGATCTTGAGGGTTTCAGCATAGACAGTTGAACTCGCCAGCATAAGCAGGCAAGCCGAAAACAGGACTTTTCTCAAAGTCATGGACGTTGGCCTCCAGAAGCAATATCACCGATACGGTGAAAGATGATTTCTGATTGTTGTTTTTACGCGCACGTAAGTGTCAACGCAGATCATAAGGCCAACAATGGGACTAAGGTGGAAATTTCCGTAACAGTTTGTAGGCAGTTGATGTATATCAAATATGGGTGCCCGGTCAGGGCACCCGCCGGCCACGAATCGCCCCAGCTGACCAGTTCATGTCGGACCGTGGCCTTCTTGTCTAGTTTTGACCGTAAATGCGGCTTTCCTGAAAGCGAAAATAGCCGGCGGCCTCCTCATCCCGGATAGTCGCGGCCATTTCTTCTCCGAAAATTTCCTGGCTCAGGCTGTCCAGCGCTTCTTCCCGCTCAGGTCCCGGTTGGTATTTTTCGACGATGGCCTGCCGTTTGGTTTCATAGGTCTCGCCCCGGGCCCAACGGTTGTCGCGGGTACGGTCGAGCTGATCCCAGCGATCGAGAGCCTGGTCTCCCATGCCGAGTTGCTGGCGGATTCCACGCAGCGTTTCGTAACGCTGTTCTGGCGCCTGCTCGTGCAATGATTGTTGCACGGAGGAGAGAGAAAGGAAGCGGTCGGCCAGCTCCTGGCGCCGTTGCTGCATTACCCGGTCGGCCTGCTCACCGTAGGTGTCCCGGATAGCCCGGGTATAGGACTCGGCCTTGGCCAGGGTGGGGCCAGGCTGTTGATCAAGGTTCTTGAGTGACTGGCTCAGGGAATAATTTTGTAGCTCCGATTGCCAGATCTCATCGGCATCCACGCCGAAAAGCTCCCTCCGTTTGGCCCAGATAAAGTCGCGACGTTCTTCAGGCCCCATGGCACGCAGCGAGTACTGTTCCCGCTCCATGAAATCCTGATAGGCAATCATTGCCTCGGCTCTGTTCAGAAGCTCCTCGCCACGGTCCGGAAACCAGCTCAGCAACAGCGCCGAAAGGTTCTCTCGCCAGTACTCAGGGTCGAACTGGTTGAGATACCGCATCAATTCTTCCAGCAACCGTACCTGGCCGCCCGGATGATCAAGCTGGCCCTCGAACCGGGCCATCAAACGTTCCCGAAACGCCTCGAGGTCATCATTCAGGACAGGCTCTTCCTGCGTCGGAGTAGCCCGGGGTGAGGGCGTTTCCGGTTGCGACTCCCTGGTTTCCTGTGGCGCGGCCGCAGCCGGGGTGGCGGCTATGGTCATTTCGCTCTCGAGCCACTGATAGGTCAGGGCAACGCTCAGTGCCGAGCCGATTATCAGCACCGGGATTGGCTTTACTTTCACACCGGTCACCATTGGTTGTTTTGAGTTGTTGTCATGAACCGGCTTCAAACCTAGCAGGCTCCGATTGTTTGCAGTGTGAGCCACCACAAAAAAAATGAGAAGGTATCACCTATTTGTTGCAGATGTGACATTTCTCACAACGGGGCAAAAGGATATGGGCTAGAAATGGGTTGCCTGTTATTTAGGCGCCCCGGTTGCCTGTGTCCGGGTGGATCAGGCAGCAGTACCGTGGTCAGGCTCACAAAAAAAACAAGAGGCTAATACCATGAAGAACGAAAGTGCCCTGACAAGGGTGGGCGCAGTCATGCTCCTGGTCACCGGGATGGTGATCGCCCCTGCGACCCTGGCAAGGGATGCCAACCGCACTCAATACCCGGTGGTTTTTGCCCATGGCATGGCCGGGTTCGACGACATTCTGGGATACGATTACTGGGGAGATGACTACGGCACGTTTGTGCTCGACCCCTGTGACAAGTTCCTGGAAGTGAACTGCAACGGCGATATCAATGATAACCAGCGCAGTTTTGTTTCCTCGGTGACTCCGTTCCAGAGCTCCGAGGTTCGCGGCTACCAGTTGGCGAACAACATCGAGAGCTACATGGCCACCTCCGGTGCCAGTCATGTGAATATCGTTTCTCATTCCCAGGGCGGTATCGATTCCCGCAAGGCCGCTCGCCTGCTGCGGGAGCGTAAGGGTTACCGTGTTGTTCAGACCCACGTCAGTGTCTCATCGCCGCACCGGGGTTCACCGGTGGCCAAGTATGTTCTGGATCACTACATCAACTCGATCACTGAAACGTTGGCCAACTACTATGGCAACGTGGTCTACGGCAGTGGCAACGATGCCATCGCCGGTGCCAAGCAGCTGGTATACAACGACTACGATCCCAACGATGGTGTAATCACCGGCATGAAGGCGTTCAACCAGAAGTATCCTTCCAGCACCAGCTACGTTGCCAACTCGGTGTCCATGATGACCGCGCAGAATGGCAGCGGCGTGAATCCGGCACTGTGGCTGTTGTCTGAGTTCATCTACAACATCGATGGTGACGGGTACTGCTACGATGACTGCAACGGCGACGGTGCGGCCGGGCAGGGCGATGGCTACGCCGGTGACCGGGATGACGATGGCCTGGTTGGCATCAATAGCCAGCAGCAGGGCTACCGCATGCAGTACTATGAGTGCTGGGGCTGTCTTGATTACGCCTGGGAGCAGCGCGGATTGGGTTATGTCAGCGACATCAACCATCCGAACAGTACCCAGATGACGTCGTCCAGCTACGTGATCAACCAGGATCACATGGATGTCATCGGCGTGGGCCCGGACAACTTCGACGAGATGGAGTTCTACGCCGCCATTACCGATTACATCGCCGATCGGGGGGACTGACGTCAGCAGTCGACGTAGCGATGCAAGTGACCCGGGCCTCGCCAGGGGGCCGGGTCTGAATTAGTTTGGTGGTCAACGTTCAGTCGATTGTCGGACAGCAATTTTGACAAGCATCAATCCCGGGTTCAGCTTATGCTTTAGTGTATCGGTTAATTGCCAATCGAATCCGAGAGGAGCCGTAACCCGTCATGACTGACCGTAAATCCGAACTGGAAGCCCTGAAAGCCGATCTCCAGGCTCGCCTGAATCGTTACCACGCCCACCAGAACCGCGAAGACGGCGCCCTGGACAAAGACTTCGAAGAACAGGCGACCCAGACCCAGAACGACGAAGTGGTCGACTCCCTGGAATCCGAGGCCCGCTCCGAGCTCGCCCAGATCGAGCATGCCCTGGAGCGCATCAACAATGGCGTCGGCAATGAGTGCGAATCCTGCGGCGAAGAAATCGATCCGCGCAGATTGCAGGTATTGCCGTACACCACCCTTTGCGTGGACTGCGCCGGCGACTGAATCACCCAGAATCAGGGGCAGGGATTCTAACGGTGAGCAGGGAAGCGGTCTTCCATACCCGGGGCGTGACCAAGGTCTACGACCAGGGCGAGGTACAGGTGCATGCGCTCAGGGGCATCGATCTGGATCTCTATGCCGGTGAGCTGGTGGTCATGCTGGGTGCTTCCGGTTCCGGCAAATCCACCCTGCTGAATATCCTGGGCGGGCTCGACGTGCCTACTGCCGGTGAGGTGCGTTACCGGGATCATGATCTGAGTGATGCCAGCGATGCCGAGCTGACCCGCTACCGCCGGGAGCATGTGGGATTCGTTTTCCAGTTCTACAATCTGATTCCGAGCCTCACGGCGAGGGAAAATGTCGCTGCGGTCACCGAGATCGCCTCTGACCCCATGACGCCCGAAGAAGCGCTGGGCCTGGTCGGGCTTAAATCCCGGATGGACCACTTTCCCGCCCAGCTTTCCGGTGGCGAACAGCAACGCGTGGCCATTGCCCGGGCCATTGCCAAGCGCCCGCAGGTGCTGCTTTGCGATGAGCCCACAGGCGCGCTGGATTCGGCCACGGGCGTGCTGGTGCTGGAGGCTCTGGACAAGGCCAACCGCGAAACCGGCACCACCACGGTCATCATCACCCACAATGCCTCTATCGCCGGTATGGGAGACCGGGTGATCACCATGTCCGACGGCAGGATCAGCGGCGAATCCCGCAATGCCGAGAGGCAGGACCCGAAGACCCTGACCTGGTGACACCATGGCCCTGACCACCCCATCACTCAACACCAAGATTCGCCGGGAACTCTGGCAGATGCGGGGGCAGGTGCTGGCCATTGCCCTGGTCATCGCAGGCGGTGTCGCGGTGTGTGTACTGTCGCTGGTTAACTATTCGTCCCTGGTTTCCACGCGCGCAGTGTATTACGACGATTACCAGTTTGCCGAGGTGTTCGCGTCGCTCAAGCGGGCGCCCCTGCATGTCACCCAGCAGGTCGCAGCCATTCCCGGGATTTCCCGTTTCAGTGCCCGGGTGGAGGGGGGCGCAAAACTGGAGATTCCGGGGTTTGAAGATCCGGTCTCCGCCCGCCTGGTGTCATTGCCCGAACAGGGCCAGCCGGAGGTGAACCAGTTGTTCCTGCGCCATGGCCGATTGCCACTGGCGGGCCGTGGCCATGAGGTGGTGGTGATCCAGGGCTTCGCCGAGGCGCATCAGCTGGAACCCGGTGACCGGTTTACCGGGATCATAAACGGGCGTCGCCAGCAGCTGACGATTACGGGCATCGCGGAGGCTCCGGAATTCATCTATGTGCTTGCCCCGGGAAGCATGTTGCCGGATTACCCCCGTTATGGCGTGCTCTGGATGGGGCGGGAGGCCCTGGCGGCCGCCATGGACATGAAAGGGGCCTTCAACAGCCTGGTTGCTCGGGTTGAGCCCGGGGTACCCGTGGCATCGGTCATCGACTATCTGGATCGGGTCCTGGACCGCTACGGTGGTACCGGTGCCTATGGGCGAGAGGACCATTTCTCTCACCAGATGCTGGACGATGAGCTTGCCCAGCTGCGGACCATGGCAACGGTTTTCCCGGCGATCTTCATGACGGTGGCCATGTTTCTGCTCAATGTAGTCATCAACCGATTGATCAGCACCCAGCGGGATATCATCGCCATACTCAAGGCCTTCGGTTACAGCAATGTGCAGATTGGCTGGCACTACAGTCAGCTGGTGCTCACCATTTCGGTGATCGGCCTGTTGCTCGGGGTGGCCCTGGGTGTCTGGGCGGGCCGGGCCATGGGTGAGATTTACATGGATTATTACCGGTTCCCGTCGCTCTTGTTCCGGCTGGATCCAGCCTGGCTCTTGCTGCTTGCGGTTGTTACCCTGCTGGTGGCCTGGCTGGGGGGCTGGCAGGCTATCCGCCGCGCTGCCGCCTTGCCACCCGCCGAGGGCATGCGCCCCGAGGGCCCGGCCCGCTTCCGGATCACCGTCGCTGAACGGTTCTTCGCCCCCCGTGGTTTCAGCCAGCCCTCCCGGATGGTGGTGCGACAACTGTTCCGGCGACCGGGGCGAACGTTGCTGTCGGTCAGCGGCATTGCCATGGCATCCGCCATCGTCCTGGTGGGGAATTTCCAGTTCGATGCGGTTTCCATGATGGTGCATTCCCAATTTGCCCGGGTCCAGCAACAGGACGTCACCGCCACCCTGATCGACCCGGTCAATTCACCGGCGGTGTATGACCTGCAGAGGCAGCCTGGTATCCGTTACGCGGAGGGGCGTCGGGTGGTGACCGCCCGACTGGTGAACGGGCACCGGGAATGGCGCGGCGCAATCACCGGTATGCCGGATGAGGCCAGTCTCCAGTTTGTGATCGACCGGGAAATGGAGCCGGTTTCGCTGCCAGAGGCCGGGTTGCTGTTGACGGACTTTCTGGCGAGGCGGCTGGATGTGACTACGGGCCAGAACCTTGAAATCGAGATTCTGGAGGGTGATCGCCGCCGTGTCGAATTACCGGTTGCCGGTATCACCAGTGAATTCCTCGGGGTGGGGGCTTATATGCGGCTGGCGTCCCTGAACCGTGCGCTGGGAGAGGGACAACTCGTAAATCAGGTACTGATGAATATCGACCCTTTGCGAGCCCAGGAAACCTACCGCGAACTCCGGGAAACCCCCCGCATACTCGGCATCAGTATCCGTCAGGCGATGCTGGACAGCTTTTACGAAACACTGGCAAAAACCTTCCTGACGTTTACCCTTTTCATCAGCATGCTGGGTGGCATCATTGCTTTCGGCGTGGTCTACAACACGGTGCGGATTTCCCTGGCGGAGAAAGGCCGGGAACTGGCAAGCCTGCGGGTCCTGGGATACACCCATAACGAGGTGAATCATATTCTCCTCGCGGAAGTGGTGGTGATGCTGGTGCTGGGAATCCCGCTGGGCTGGCTTGCGGGCTATGGTTTGTCCTGGGCCATTATCACGGCAATGCAGACCGAGCTCTATCGGGTACCGCTGACCATCACCGCACAGACGCTGGGTATTTCTTCGGCGGTGGTTGTGGTATCTGCCATTGCTTCGGGGGTGATCGCCTGGTGGCGTCTGCGCAACCTGGACCTGATAGCGGTCCTCAAAACCCGTGAATAGCAATCGAGAGAAAATCCAATGGAGCAACGGCCGGGCGAGGTACTGTGAGTAAAAAACGGTTGTCGGGTAAGTGGGTGTTCTGGGGGCTGGTGGCTATGCTGGCGGTGGCGGCGATCGCCTTTGCCTTCCGGCCGGATCCGGTGTGGGTGGATCTGGCGGAGGTCAGTCGCGGTCCGCTGGAGGTCTCCATCACCGAGGAGGGCAAGGCCCTGGTCAAGGACCGTTACCTGATTTCGGCACCGGTCTCCGGTTATCTGCACCGGGTCATGCCGGATGTCGGTGACACGGTGAGCGCGGGCCAGACCCTGACCGAAGTGGATCCCATGCCATCGGCCATCCTGGATGCCAGGAGCCGCGCCGAAGCCGAGGCGAAACTGGAGTCGGCGCGGTCCGCCTTGAATTCGGCACGGCAGAAGGTAGTGGCGGCCGAGGCCGAGGCCCGGTTTGCCCGCCAGGAACTGGAGCGACTTGAAGCTCTGGGAGCCAGAAACGACAACCGGTTTGTTTCCGAAGAACAGGTCGACCAGGCGAGAACCACGGCGGATCGGGCTCAGGCCATTCTGCGCTCGGCGCGCTTTGATCAGGAAGTCATGGCCCACGAGTTGGAAGCGGCGCGTACCCGTCTGGAGGTATCGGCGGCCCGAAGTAATGGCGAACAACCGAAGGAGCGGGTGGCAGTGACGTCTCCGGTCGCCGGTGCGGTACTGTCGGTGGTGCGCAAGAGTGAAGGTGTCATCCAGGCGGGGAATCCCATAGCGGAGGTCGGCGACCCGGCGGCCCTGGAGGTAGTTATCGATGTGCTGAGTTTTGATGCGGTGAAGCTGCAGCCTGGCATGGAGGTTCGTTTCAGCGGCTGGGGCGGGCCGGAACTGAAAGGTCTGGTCCGGCGAGTGGAGCCGGTCGGGTTCGAGGATATCTCGGCCCTGGGCGTGGAGGAGCAGCGGGTGCAGGTGGTAGCGGATATCACCAGCCCCATCGAGCAGTGGCAGGCCCTCGGGGACGGGTATCGGGTAGATGCCAGCTTCATACTCTGGTCTGCCGAAGACGTGCTCTGGGCCCCGTCATCCGCCATTTTCAGCTCTGAAGGTCAGAGCTGGGTGTTCCTCGCCCGGAACGATACCGTCCGTCGTCATCCCGTGCAGACCGGCCAGAGTAATGGGCTGAAAACCGAGATTCTCGATGGGCTGACAGTTGACGATCAGGTGGTAAGGCACCCCGATCGCCAACTAGAGGACGGGGTCAGAATACGCGCTCGTTGAAACAACAAAAGTGATTCTTTGTCACGTTGTGGGCTAGACTCGGACAGACAACAAGAAAAGGACAGGAGCCCGAGCCGTGAGTCAGTACGATACCCTGATTGTGGGAGGCCGCTATTTTGATGGCAGCCCGAACCCGTCCCGAATCGCGGATATAGGCATTCGGGATGGCCGGATCGCCACGATTGCCGATGCCGGAGTCCTCGACCCGGCCCGTGCCACGAGGGTGATTGATGCCCGGGGCTGCTGGGTCACTCCCGGATTTCTGGATACCCACACCCACTACGATGCCGAACTGATCGTTGCACCCTCCCTGTCCGAATCTGTCCGGCATGGCGTGACCACGGTACTCATCGGCAGCTGCTCCCTGAGTATGGTCTGCTCGGACGCGGAGGACGCCTCGGATATCTTCACCCGGGTCGAGACCGTGCCCCGGGAGAAGGTTCTGCCCATTCTGCAGAAATACAAAACCTGGCAACGGCCTAAGGAGTGGGTCGAGTTTCTCAACGCACACCCCATCGGACCCAATGTGATCAGTTTTCTGGGCCACAGTGACCTGCGCACCGGCGTAATGGGCTTGCACCGGGCTACTGACCGATCGGTAGCCCCGACAAAGGAAGAACTCGGGCGCATGGACCAGTTGCTCGAAGAGGCGCTGGAGGAGGGGTTTCTCGGGCTCTCGACCATGTGCCTGAAATGGGACAAGGTCGACGGTGACCGGGAATGGTCCAAGAGCCTGCCGAGTACCTACGCCCGCTGGCGTGAGGTAAGCCGGCTGAACCGCCTGCTCCGGCGCTACGGCCGGGTTCATCAGGGCGCGCCCAATGCCGCCAATCCCCTGCAGGTTACCCAGTACCTGAGAGAGACCCTGGGCTGGCTGCGCAAGCCGCTCAAGACCACTCTGATCGCGATGATTGATCTCAAGGGCAACCCGACCGTCCGACCCATGGCCAGGTTGGTGGCCTGGCTGGCCAACGGCTTCGGCGGCAACTTCCGCTGGCAGCTGTTGCCCACGCCGTTTGCCATCTATGCCGATGGCATGGACATTGTCCTGTTCGAGGAGTTTGGTGCCGGTGAAATGGCCCTGGATATCCGCGATCAGCTGGAACGCAATGAGCTGCTGAAAGATGAGGGTTATCGCCGGACCTTCCGGAAATTCTACAAGGAAAAGTTGTCTCCGAGGGCCTGGCAGAGGGATTTCGGTGATGCCATTGTGCTCGATTGTCCGGATGCGTCGCTGGTGGGTCGCAACTTTGCCGAGCTGGCCCGTGAGCGGGGAGTCCACGTGGTGGATTTTTTCCTCGATATGGTCGTGGCCCATGGCCGGGCGTTGCGCTGGTTCACCGTGGTGGGCAACCATCGCAAGGATCGTCTCCGGGAAATGGTGAAAAGCCCCCACGCACTGATTACCTTCTCCGATGCCGGCGCCCACATTCGCAACATGGCCTTCTATAATCTGCCGCTGCGCTTCTTGAAGCTGGTGTGCGAGAGTCAGGGCCAGGGCGAGCCGGTAATGTCTCCGGAACGGGCAGTGCACCGGCTTACCGGCGAGCAGGCAGACTGGCTGGGTATTGATGCCGGCTACATCCGCGAGGGAGACAGGGCGGACATAACAATTCTGGACCCGCAGGGCCTGGATCAGGATCTCGAGCAGGTGGAGTGGGCGGAGATGGAAAATTTCGGCCTTGAGCGCATGGTGAACCGCGTCCCGGGCTGTGTGAAGCATGTCCTGATCAACGGTCGGGCGGCGGTCACCGATGAGCGGATCGAGCCGGAGCTGGGGAAACAGGGCGGCTTCGGACAGTTCCTCCGGGCCGGACAGCGCTGATTTTTGAGGCTGCCAGAGTACAATGCGACCATAAACCCGAAAATGCGGACAAGGGAGTGCAGTGTATGGCGCAGAAACCGGTGGCTATCCTGGCCTGGGTGGGAATCTTTCTGGCAGTATTCGTCTGGTCCGGTATCGCCCCCAAGGACAGGGCGACCTGGGTCCTGGAAGTGCTCCCTGCGGCTATCGGTTTTGTCCTTGTCGCCTGGTGCTATTTCCGGTTCCCCCTGACCTCGCTCGCCTACTGGCTGATCCTGGTGCACGCCGTCATCCTGATGGTGGGCGGCCACTACACCTACGCCGAGGTCCCCCTGTTTAACCACCTGGGAGACTGGTTCGGCTGGGAGCGCAACAATTACGACAAGCTCGGGCACCTCGCCCAGGGATTCATCCCGGCAATGATTGCCCGTGAGGTGACCGTCCGGCTGGATGTCTTTGCACGGTCCGGCTGGCCTTCGTTTTTTATCATCTGCTTCTGTCTCGCCCTGAGCGCGTTCTACGAGCTGATCGAATGGTGGGTGGCGCTGCTAAGCGACGAGGCGGCCGAAGCCTTCCTCGGCACCCAGGGTTACGTCTGGGATACCCAGTCTGATATGGCCTGGGCCCTGACTGGTGCCATTGCGGCACTGTTGCTGCTCGGTCGTGTCCATGACCGGCAACTTGCCCGCTTGGCGTCCTGAACCCGATCGAAACTGACCTGTATTGAACCTGACGGAAATCTGTTGTTATGTCTGAATCCCGAAACGGCTCGAACCAGTCCCGGGGGCTGCCCAAAACTCAGTTGATCGGCCTGGTGCTCGGTGCCCTGTTTCTCTTGATGACGCTGTTTTTCCCGGCCCCCGAAACCATGGGCGGGGAAGCCTGGGCCGCCCTTGGCCTGATGCTGTTGATGGCCACCTGGTGGAGTACCGAAGCCATTCCGATCCCCGCCACGGCGATGCTGCCCATCGTGCTGGTGCCGGCACTGGGGTTGGGGTCAGTGTCGGCGGCCACATCCCCCTATGCGCATCCGATCATCTTCCTGTTTCTCGGTGGTTTCACCCTCGGCCTGGCCATGCAGCGCTGGAACCTGCACCGTCGCATTGCCCTGCTGACCCTGAAAACGGTGGGCAGCAAGCCGAAGCGCCAGATCGCCGGGTTCATGCTGGCGACCGCGTTTCTGAGCATGTGGGTCAGTAACACCGCCACCGCGATCATGATGCTGCCCATTGGCCTGTCCGTAATTGCCATGGCCGACGGTTCCAACCCCGATGGCCTTCGTCGGTATGCCACCGCGCTGTTACTGGCGATTGCCTACTCCGCCAGTATCGGTGGTATCGGAACGTTGATCGGAACACCGCCCAACGCCTTGCTGGCGGCCTACCTGAGCGAAGATCAGGGCATCTCCGTCGGTTTTGCTCAATGGATGCTGCTGGGGGTGCCGGTGACTATCGTCATGTTATCCCTGGCCTGGTGGTGGTTGACCCGGCGCGACTTCGGTCTGGCGCGTCAGGGTGACAGCGGTGATCTGATTGGTGACGAGCTGGCGGCTCTGGGGCCGCTGGGTAAAGGGGAAAAACTGGTTGGCGTGGTGTTCCTGCTCACCGCCGCCGCCTGGATTTTCCGGCCGCTGTTGTCCGATGGTCTGATGCCCTGGCTCAGCGACACCGGTATCGCGATCGCAGCGGCCATCGTCATGTTCCTGATTCCGGTAGACACCCGGGAGCGCCAGTTCCTGATGGACTGGGATACCGCCAAGGGCATTCCCTGGGGTGTCCTGCTGCTGTTCGGTGGCGGCCTTGCGATGGCGGGTGTTATCAGCAGTTCGGGGCTCGCGGAGTGGATTGCCGGTTCCCTGGGTGCGGCAGGAGTACTGCCGACGTTGCTGCTGATTGCCATTGTGGCGGGAGTGATCATCTTTTTGACCGAAGTGACCAGCAACACCGCCACGGCTGCCGCATTCCTGCCGTTGCTGGGTGCGCTGGCCATGTCCCAGGGGGTGTCTCCGCTGCTGCTCACCGTCCCGGCTGCCGTTGCCGCCAGCTGCGCGTTCATGATGCCGGTGGCAACACCGCCCAACGCCATCGTGTTTTCCAGTGGCGATATGAAAATCGGTGACATGATCAGGGCCGGTTTCGCCCTCAACCTGATGGGCATCGTGGTGGTGACGGTGCTGTGTTAT
>NZ_JAWLHI010000077.1:0-17300 GCF_041690455.1 Marinobacter sp. | reverse complement strand
AAGTTCTTCTATGTCTGGCTGGATGCTCCCATTGGCTACCTGGCCAGCTTCAAGAATCTGTGCAACCGCGAAGGCATCGACTTCGAGCACTTCTGGAAAGCAGATTCCGAGGCCGAGGTCTATCACTTCATCGGCAAGGACATCATCAATTTCCACGCCCTGTTCTGGCCATCCATGCTGCACGATGCCGGCTTCCGGACGCCGACTGCGGTCTGGGCCCACGGGTTTGTGACGGTTAATGGCAAGAAGATGTCCAAGTCCCGCGGTACCTTCATCATGGCGCGCACCTACCTGGATCACCTGGATCCGGAGTACCTGCGCTACTACTTCGCGGCCAAGCTCACCGGCAGCGTCGATGACATGGACCTGAACCTGGAAGACTTCGCGGCACGGGTGAATTCGGATCTGGTGGGCAAGGTGGTGAACATCGCCAGCCGCAGTGCCGGTTTTATCACCAAGCGTTTTGACGGTCAGCTGGGCGAGGTCACCGAGCATGGGAAACTGAAGGAATTCGTCGAAGCCGGCAAGGAGATCGAGGACTACTTCGAGGCCCGGGAGTTCGGCCGCGCCATGCGCCGGATTATGGAGCTGGCGGATATTGCCAACCAGTACGTGAACGACGAGCAGCCCTGGGTCATCGCCAAGCAGGAAGGCCAGGACGACAACCTGCAGGCCATCTGCACCAATGCCATCAACATGTTCCGCATCCTGATGACGTACCTGGCGCCGGTGTTGCCGAAGACGGCCGAGGCCTCCGAGGCGTTCCTGAATGCGAAACTGGACTGGAACAACCGTACCGAACTGCTGGAAAACCACGGCATCAACAAGTTCAAGCCGCTGATGAACCGGGTCGACATGGCGCAGATCGAGAAGATGCTGGACGCCTCGAAAGAGGAACTGCCTGCAGCGACCGGTCAGCCAGCGCCTGCTGCCAATCTGGAGCCGATCGGCGATGAGATAGAATTCGGTGATTTCGCGAAAGTGGACCTTCGGGTCGTTAAAATTGTCAAAGCCGAGCATGTTGAAGGTGCAGACAAGCTCCTTCGCCTGACTCTTGACGTAGGACATGGCGAACGCAACGTGTTTGCTGGTATCAAGTCCGCCTACAAGCCGGAAGATCTGGAAGGTCGTATGACCGTCATGGTGGCCAACCTGAAGGCGAGAAAAATGAAGTTTGGCATGTCCGAAGGCATGGTCCTGGCCGCCGGTCCGGGTGGAAAGGACATTTTCATTCTTTCTCCGGATTCCGGCGCCACCCCGGGCATGCGGGTAATGTAAGGCAGCGCGAGGAAGAGCAGCTCCGATGACAGAGTATTTGCTGATACTGGTCAGCACCATTCTGGTGAACAATTTTGTACTGGTTCAGTTTCTGGGCCTGTGCCCGTTCATGGGCGTGTCCGGGAAACTGGAGACCGCCATGGGCATGTCCCTGGCCACCACGTTCGTGCTGACCCTGTCATCGGTTTGCAGCTACCTGGCCTATACCTACCTGCTGGCCCCGCTGGACCTGGCGTTCCTGAAGACCATCACTTTCATCCTGGTGATTGCGGTGGTGGTCCAGTTCACCGAGATGGTGGTGCGCAAGACCAGTCCGCTGCTTTACCGGGTTCTGGGCATCTTCCTGCCCCTGATCACCACCAACTGCGCTGTTCTCGGCGTGGCACTTCTTAACCTGAATAAAAACAACAACTTCGTTGAGTCTGTCCTGTACGGGTTCGGTGCAGCTGCCGGTTTCTCCATGGTGCTGGTGCTGTTTGCCGCCATGCGTGAGCGTATCGCGGTGGCCGATGTTCCGGTTGCCTTCCGGGGCGCTGCCATTGGTATGGTAACCGCAGGGCTGATGTCGCTGGCATTTTTGGGCTTCACCGGCCTGGTCACTGTCTGACGGAGCATTTGTTGTTATGTGGACGGGCATTCTGATCGCCGTTGCTGTGCTGTTGGCCCTGGCCGTGGTTTTTGGCGGCCTGCTGGGCTTTGCCTCCGAGCGGTTCAAGGTTGAGGGCAATCCTCTGGTGGACCAGATCGATGCCCTGTTGCCACAGACCCAGTGCGGCCAGTGCGGTTTCCCCGGTTGCCGGCCCTACGCCGAAGCCATCGCCCAGGGCGAAGCCATCAACAAGTGCCCTCCGGGCGGTGAAAGCACCATCAAGGCCCTCGCCGATCTGCTGGACGTCGAACCCCAGCCACTGGATTCCGAACACGGTGTCGAGCAAGCCCGGCGCGTGGCGGTCATCCGCGAGGATGAATGCATCGGCTGCACCAAATGCATCCAGGCCTGCCCGGTTGACGCTATCCTCGGCGCAGCGAAACACATGCACACCGTCATCGAAAGCGAATGCACCGGCTGTGATCTCTGTGTCGAGCCCTGCCCGGTTGACTGCATCGACATGGTGACTATCGAACCGGACATCCGCACCTGGACGTGGACGCCACCGCGTTCCGGCATCATTGCCACCGACCGTCAGGGAGCCAGCGCCTGATGACTCAATTGTGGGATTTCTCCGGCGGCATCCATCCGGCCGAGAACAAGCAACAGTCCACGGCCCGACCGATCCGGACAGCCGGTTTGCCCGAACGCCTGATCCTGCCGCTGCAGCAGCACATCGGTGATCCCGCAGAACCACTGGTGGAAGTTGGTGAGCGGGTGCTCAAGGGCCAGAAGATCGCCGATGTCACCGTCGGCATGGGCGTGCCGGTCCACGCTCCCACCTCCGGGGTGATCGAGAGTATTGCCGAAATGCCGGTGCCGCACCCCTCGGGCCTCAATGACTGGTGCATTACCCTGAAGCCTGATGGTGAGGATCAGTGGCGGGAACGGCATCCGGTTACCGATTACCGCAGCCTGGATCGGGAGGCCGTACTCGGCATCATCCACGAGGCCGGCATCTCCGGCATGGGCGGCGCCGGTTTCCCCACCGACATCAAGTTGCGTCCGCCCAAGGACCGCAAGGTGGACACCCTGATTCTTAACGGTGCCGAGTGCGAGCCCTACATCACCGCCGATGACATGACCATGCGGGAGAAAGCCACCGAGGTGGTAGCCGGCCTGAAGGTTATGGCCTGGATCCTGCGGCCCGAGCGCTGTGTGATTGGCATCGAGGACAACAAGCCCGAGGCCATCGAGGCCATGCAAAAGGCCTGTGAAGGCACCCAGATCGAGATTGCGGTGATCCCGACCAAGTACCCGTCCGGCGGCGAAAAACAACTGATCCGGGTCCTGACCGGCCAGGAAGTTCCGAGCGCCGGGATCCCGGCTGATATTGGCGTCATGTGCCAGAACATCGGCACCGCCGTTGCAGTCGCCCGGGCGGTCTTTGACGACAGCCCGCTGATTTCCCGCATCGTCACCATTACCGGCGAAGCGGTCCGGGAGCCCGGAACATTCGACGCACTGATCGGCACACCGATCGATTACCTGCTGGAACAGGCGGGCGTGGAGCCGCAGAAGGTGAACCGTCTGGTACTTGGGGGCCCCATGATGGGCTACACCCTGACCACCACCGCAGTCCCGGTCACCAAGACCACCAACTGTGTGATTGCCGCCACCGAAGCCGAGTTGCCGGCGCCGCCGCCGGAACAGCCCTGCATCCGCTGCGGCCAGTGTGCCGAGGTGTGTCCCATGGAACTGCTGCCCCAGCAGCTGTTCTGGTATTCGAAATCCGGCGAATTCGAGAAAGCCGAACACCTGAACCTGTTCGATTGCATCGAATGCGGTGCCTGTTCCTACGTCTGCCCCAGCTCCATTCCCCTGGTGCAGTATTACCGGTATGCCAAGGGCGAAATCCGCGTCCAGCGGGCCGAGCAGATCAAGGCCGACCGTGCCCGGGAGCGTTTCGAGGCCCGGCAGGCTCGTCTGGAGCGGGAGCAACAGGAGAAGGAGCAGCGGCGTAAGGAGCGCGCGAAAGCGGCTGCCGAAGCCCAGGCGAAAAAGCAGGCGGAGGCTGAGAAAGCAGCCGCTTCCGGAGAGGCAGTCGACGAGCGTGCTGCCAAGGCGGCGCTTGTGCAGCAGGCCCTGGAGCGCAAGAAGGCCAAAGCCGCCAAGGCCAGTCCGGAAGCCAGTGCGCACACAGCCACCAGCGAGGATAAGCCCGACGTCGAGGCGCTGGAAAAACAGTTGAGCCAGGCAAAATCCAAACTGGACACCATGCAGGGCATGCTGGATGACGCCAAGGCTCAGCAGGCGGACAACGTCGACAAGCTTGAGCGCGCGGTGGCCAAAAATCACGATCGAGTGCAACGTGCCGAGCAGGCCCTGGCGGACGCCCGCAAGGCCCTGGCCGGCACCACCGAATCCCAGACATCCGATTAACCGAGCCCAGGCCCGATCTCCATGGCATTTGTTCAACAATCATCGCCCCATGCCCGCAACGCCCGACCAACGTCCCGGGTCATGCTCTGGGTCATCATCGCGGCATTGCCCGGGCTGGTTGCCCAGACCGTCTTCTTCGGCTGGGGCAACCTGATCAACGTGGCCTGGTGCATTGCCGTCGCCCTCGCCTCCGAGGCGGCTTTCCTGAAACTGCGCGGCAAGCCGGTGGCGTTTTTCCTGAAGGACAATACCGCAGCCGTCACCGGCCTGTTGCTGGGCCTCTCCCTGCCCCAGTTTGCGCCCTGGTGGGTGTCGGCCATTGCCGTGATCACCGCCATCATCATTGCCAAGCAACTGTATGGCGGCCTCGGCTCCAACCCCTTCAACCCGGCCATGGTGGGCTACGCGCTGGTGCTGATTTCATTCCCGGTCGCCATGACCACCAACTGGGCCGAGGCGGCGATGCTGTTCCAGGATGCGCCCGGATTCGGTGAAACCCTGGCCCGGATCTTCTCGGCCTCCCAGACCGCCATCGACGGCTGGACCATGGCCACGCCGCTGGGTGAATACAAGCACAAGATTGCTTCCCACACGGCCACCGAGGTTCTGGTTCACCCCACGTTCGGCGAGGGTATCGCCAGGGGCTGGGAATGGGTCAACGCTGCCTTCCTGGCGGGCGGCTTGCTGCTGGTGTTCCTGCGCATTATCACCTGGCATATTCCGGCCGGCTTCCTCGGAGGGCTGGTCCTCATGAGCCTGGCCTTCGGTGCCAATGCCGACCAGTACGCGCCCCTGTCCCTGCACCTGCTGGCAGGCGGCACCATGCTGGGCGCCTTCTTCATCGCCACCGATCCGGTCTCGGCGGCAACCAGTCACCACGGCAAGCTGATCTACGGGGCCGGCATTGGCGTGCTGATCTACGTCATCCGTTCCTGGGGTAACTACCCGGATGCGGTAGCGTTCAGCGTGCTGCTGATGAATTTCGCCGTGCCATTTATCGATTACTACACGCCGCCGCGTGCTTATGGCCATCACAAGGCCCGCCGCGGCTTGCCTGGCAAGAATCAGGGGTAAAACATGGCTGCACTGGGACAATCCATTCGACGCAGCGCCATCGGCCTGGGCCTCTTTGCCATCATCACCGGCGGTTCCATCGCCGTGACCCAGGCCCTGACCCAGGAGCGCATCCAGGCAGAGACGGCACGGGCAGAGGCCCGGGCACTGTTTGAAATCATCCCGGAATCGCAGCATGACAACGACCTGCTGAACGATACGGTCCAGTTACCGGCCGGAAAACAGCTTGCCACCAAAGGTCCGGTGACCGTCTGGGTAGCGCGGAGAAACGGTGAACCTACGGGCTTCATCATGCCGGTGGTGGCCCCTGACGGGTACTCCGGCGACATCCGGCTGCTGGTCGGTATCGACCTTGAGGGCACCGTGCTCGGCGTACGGGTGGTGAGCCACAAGGAGACACCGGGACTCGGTGACCGCATCGAGACCAAGAAATCCGACTGGATTTACAGTTTCGAGGGACGCTCCCTGGACAATCCCGAACCCCGCAACTGGAACGTCAAGAAAAACGGCGGGGTGTTTGACCAGTTCACCGGCGCCACCATCACCCCCCGTGCCGTGGTCAAGGCGGTCCAGAAGTCTCTGGTATACTTCCGCCAGAATCGGCGGGAAATCCTGAACCGACTTGAGGAGACGCCCTGATCATGGCAAGCAAGACCTCCGCAGAAATCATCCGCGACGGGCTGTGGAACAACAACCCGGCGCTGGTTCAGGTCCTGGGTTTGTGCCCCCTGCTGGCGGTAACCAGCACCGTGGTCAACGCCATCGGGCTCGGCCTGGCCACACTGATGGTACTCATGGGTTCGAACCTGGCAGTATCACTGATTCGCAACTTCGTGGGTGAGTCGGTGCGTTTGCCGGCGTTTGTGATGATTATTGCCTCGTTCGTCACCTGTGCCGAGCTGCTGATGCAGGCTTTCACCTACGAGCTTTATCAGATTCTGGGTATCTTCATTCCACTGATTGTCACCAACTGCACGATCCTGGGCCGGGCAGACGCCTTCGCTTCCAAGAACAGCCCGGGGCCGGCGGTGCTGGATGGCACCATGATGGGCCTTGGTTTCCTGGCGGTACTGATTGTTCTGGGAGGAATGCGCGAGCTGATTGGCCAGGGCACCCTGTTTGCCGATATGAACCTGCTGTTGGGCCCCATGGCCGCCGACTGGGTGGTCCGCCCGTTTGAAAACTATCCGGACATGCTGTTCATGGTTCTGCCTCCCGGCGCTTTCGTCGGCCTGGGACTGCTGATTGCCCTGAAGAACGGCATCGACAGTCACCTGGAAGCCAGGCGCAAGGCCGCAGCGCCGGAACCCGCGACCAGTGGCAGCAAGCGTGTCCGTGTCACGGGCAATGTTTCCTGAACCCACACCAGAGCAGTATTGCTGACAGATGAACAAGCAAAAACGTATCGAAATCTTTACCCGGCTGCGGGATGCCACCCCCAACCCGACCACGGAGCTGAACTATTCGTCACCGTTCGAGTTGCTGATTGCCGTGATTCTCTCGGCCCAGGCAACGGACGTGGGCGTCAACAAGGCTACCGACAAGCTGTTTCCGGTGGCCAACACCCCGGAGGCAATCCTGGCACTGGGTGTGGACGGGCTCAAGCAATACATCAAGACCATCGGCCTGTTCAACAGCAAGGCCGAAAACGTCATCAAGACCTGCAGGATACTGATCGAGAAGCACGGCGGACAGGTCCCGGAAAAGCGTGAGGACCTGGAGGCCCTGCCCGGTGTCGGGCGCAAGACCGCCAACGTGGTCCTCAACACCGCTTTCGGTCACATGGCCATGGCCGTGGATACCCATATTTTCCGGGTTTCCAACCGCACCGGAATTGCGCCGGGGAAAAACGTCCTGGAAGTGGAAAAGCGCCTGTTGCGCCTGGTGCCGAAGGAATTCCTTCTGGATGCCCACCACTGGCTCATCCTCCACGGCCGTTACACCTGCACGGCCCGCAAGCCCAAGTGTGGCGCCTGCATCATTGAGGATCTGTGCGAGTTCAAGGACAAGCGGGACTACCTCTGATAGCCTGTCTCGGAAACAAAAAAGCCGACACTCCCTGGCGGGTACGTCGGCTTTTCAATGCCATCTCAGCGTCTGTGAATCAGCGCTGACCCAGCATTCGCTCTTTCAGGTTTTCCTGGGCCGGCTTGTCTGACAGCCAGATTCCAAACAGTGCCTTCTTGAACGCCAGATCACCTACGGTATCCCGCACCTCGCCGTTCTTCAGGACCCGAACGCCCTCTCCCGGCAGGTAAACCAGATCAAACACATCGCCTTCCTTGATCTCTTCCTGGAACACGCCCATGAACTGGTCGATGTCATCCTGGACCGCTGCCATGTTGCCATCGGTAGAGGCCTCGAAGCCCTCGAGAGTAGCCTCGGTCATACGCTCGCTGGTGATCATTCCCGAGATGATATGCAGGGTAATAGCCTGGGGCTCGTCGGCATTGATCACCGCCTCGCCGTCACTGATACTCTCGGGAACATAGAGACCACCCACATAGAGGTCCATGAACCACTTGGAGCGGGTACCGGCGCCATTGAGCTTCAGCTCGGTGCCCATGGCCTGGTAGGTCTCGGGAACATCGACGCCTTCAACGGTCAGGGCCGAGGCCGGGGCTGATAACATTGCTGTGAGGATCAGGGATGCAAATCCTGATGAGAGAGCCTTCTTCATAGTCCTTTCCTTTTCCATCGTTATTATTCAATGCGTTTTCATTCGTCACCGGGGCTCGACACCCTATCCTGCCCGGTCAACGCATTCTAACAACGACCCCGGTCAGCAGAGCGCCACCTGGTTCTCATTTGCGAGGCATGAAAACAGAAAAGCCGGCCAAGGTCATTGGCCGGCTTTTCTGTTACTGGCGTCGATGGAACTTATTGGAACAGCAGATTACCGGAGAGGCCTTCCTTCTCCAGGATTTCCCGCAGGCGGCGAAGTGCCTCCACCTGGATCTGCCGAACCCGCTCGCGGGTGAGCCCGATTTCCTGGCCAACCTCTTCGAGGGTACTTACCGGATAGCCGCGCAGACCAAAGCGGCGGGAAAGCACTTCCTGCTGCTTGTCGCTGAGCTGATCAATCCACTTCTCGAGGCAGGAACACATGTTGTTGTCCTGCAGCAGGTCCGCCGGGTCCGACGCGCCCTCGTCTGCCACGGTATCGAGCAGGGATTTCTCACCGCCGGCACCGATCGGGGTGTCCATGGAGGCAACCCGCTCGTTGAGGCCCAGCAGGCGCTTCACGTCTGATGCGGGCTTATCGACCATCTGCGCGATTTCTTCCGCAGAGGGCTCATGATCCAGCTTCTGGGTCAGCTCCCGGGCAGCACGCAGGTAGAGGTTAAGTTCCTTGACCACATGAATCGGCAGGCGAATCGTCCGGGTCTGATTCATGATGGCCCGCTCGATGGTCTGGCGGATCCACCAGGTCGCATAGGTGGAGAACCGGAAACCGCGCTCCGGGTCGAACTTCTCGACCGCACGGATCAGCCCCAGGTTACCCTCCTCAATCAGGTCAAGCAGGGTAAGACCGCGATTGACGTACCGGCGGGCGATCTTGACCACCAGGCGCAGGTTGCTTTCAATCATGCGCTTCCGCCCTGACTCCTCGCCTTTGCGGGCGAGACGGGCGAAGTAGACTTCCTCTTGCGGCGTCAGGAGGGGTGAGAAACCGATTTCGTTGAGATAGAGCTGGGTTGCGTCCAGCTGCTTCTGGCTGGTGAAGTACCGTCCCTGAGTGGAGATTTCCTCTTCATCGGCGCTGTCCGCCGACTCCTTTTCTACTTTGTCTTCTGCTAGCACCTGATCCTCGGAATCATCCAGATCCTCGACACGATCAACAATGATATCGTCTTGCTCTGCTGACATGTTTCTTGCCCCGCCTCTCAATAATCCTGTGGAAGGTCCGATACTTCTTCTTATCCCGGACTCTGCTTCATTCGTCTTCGTTTTATTCAGGACATTTGTTGTTTGGCCAAATCCGGCCGGATCATTCTTGTTGTTTTGTCGTTCGCGGTTTCTGTCAGTGCCGGGCTTAAGGCTTGCAACAGCCATCCTGGCTGCTTGCGTGAGTGCTATCGGGGTGGCAGGTAATGGAGTGGATCGACGGGGTTGCCATTCTTCCGGATTTCAAAATGCAACATGGGTCGTTCCGCACCGCTGCTCCCGAGCTCTGCGATCACCTGTCCGGCGTTAACGTCCTCCCCTTCCTGCACCAGAATCTTCCGGTTGTGGGCGTAAGCACTCAAATAGTGCTCGTTATGATTCACGATAATGAGGTTGCCGTAACCAAGCAACCCGTTACCGGCGTAGACCACATTTCCTTTGGCCGCCGCTTTGACAGCATCACCGGCTTTCCCGGCAATATCAATACCTTTATTGACTTTTCCGGATGTTGAATATCGTGCAATTACGGTGCCAGCGTGCGGCCAGCGCCAGCTGACACTGGCTACCGTCTGTGAGCGTTTGTCCAGGGATTCGTCCGGTGCTGCCGGCTTGGTCACCTTGGGTCTGGGGGCCGGTTTCGGCGTTGGCGCCGGAGGCGCAGCCCTGGACGGAGCCTTAGCTACCCTCTGCTTCTGGGTATTCTGGCTTGAAGATGTGACAGTTCCGCGAAGATCCAGCCGCAGGACCTGACCGGGTTTGATGGTCCAGGGTGGCCCGATACCGTTGGCGCTGCCCAGCTCCCGGTAGTCGCGGCCATATTGCCAGGCAATCCGGTAAAGGTTCTCGCCGGGCTTGACCACGTGCCGACCCCAGTACACGGGCGGGTTATAGAGATCATCCTGGTAGATTGCCTGGGTGTTGCAGGCCGTGAGCGCAACCACGCCCAGTACGACCAGGAGCATTTTCAGGAAACGAGGCTGGAGCATGGCACCTGAGTGGAACCGCGGGGAGGCCGACCGGGCGGCATTGACGAGCCCACGCAAAAATCTCACAGGAATAAAGCTGCCCCAGTTATGAAAAATCCGTCTAAAAAGACCAAAGGATCAATCCAGATTCTAAAGTTTTTATAGTAACTCGCTAATTTATTGCATATTTTCAGAGGCAATCCAAGTTACGTGCTGGTCGTCTTTGTTACCTTGGGGAACACTCATTCTGTGCGTCAGGTAACACTTTTCGATTCCCGACCCATTCAATTGCCAGCACCAACAGCAACCCGACCAGAGCCATCAATAGCGCCATGGGCACCTGAGGGTCCTGCCCGGTCAGCTGCTCAAAAGTCGCCGGAGCAATACTGGCTTCGTTCAGGGGCACCCGCTCTCCCGAACTGTTGGTACGCCAGCTGAGCACCTCCTTCCAGGGCCAGACCTTGTTCAGCGCTCCAATCATGAAGCCGGTCAGCAGAGCCAGCACCATGTCGTGGAAATGACGAAATGCCCAGGTTATCAGCCGCGCTATGGAAAGCAGCCCGACCAGGCACCCGGCCATGAACAACATCAAAACCCCAAGGTCCGCCGCCTTGATGGCTGCCAGAACCGGCGCGTACATACCGATAATCACCAGGATGAAGCTCCCGGAAATTCCCGGCAGAATCATGGCGCAGATCGCCAGGGCGCCGGAACCAAAAAAGGCCAGGGCCGAGGGTGTAAGTTGCCCCCCGGACAGCGTGGTAATCCACCAGGCGACGGCAATGCCCGCAATCAACGGCGCCAACAGGGAGAGACGATAGTGGCGCACCTGCCGGCCTACATGCCAGACAGACGCCACGATCAGGCCAAAGAAAAAGCTCCAGACCAGGATCGGATAGTTGGCCAGCGCGAAGCTGATGGCCGAGGCCAGGGTCACGATACTGGACAGGATGCCCGCCAGCAGGCAGACCAGAAATGTACCATCACAGGCAACCCAGAACGCCCGGAACCGCCCCCTGAATAATTCCCGGAAAACAGCAACCGGGACAGCATTGATGGCTTCCAGCAAGCGGAAGTAGATGCCGGTGATGAAAGCTATGGTGCCACCGGACACACCGGGAACAATATCAGCTGCACCCATGGCCATACCGCGCAGGAAAACGGCAGCGGGATGCTGGTTTCTCTGAACTTCAGGCATGACTTCGTTCGATCCGTCACAGGATTTGCTCACCGGATCACGCCCCCGAGCAGGGGCACGAAATTCACAGGCTCAAGCTCCCGGCGCTCAAAATGTTCGCCACGACGTACCACTTCCACCAACACCTGTTTCTCCTCTCCGACCGGGGCAATCAGCACCCCGTTGTCCGCCAGCTGGGCCAGCAATTCCTTCGGCACATCGCCCGGTGCGGCGGTCACGATAATGCCGTCAAAGGGCCCCCGGTCCGGCCAACCCAAACCACCATCAGCGTGCTTGAGCAAAACATTGCGCGCGCCAAGCTGCCGAAGCCGATCCCGAGCGCGATCCTGCAAAGGCTTGATGCGCTCAACGCTGTACACTTCCTCGAACAGCTTCGATAACACCGCTGTCTGGTAGCCAGACCCGGTACCCAGTTCCAGGATACGAGCCGGCCCATGGTGATGCAGTATTTCCGTCATGCGGGCGACGATGTAGGGCTGAGACAGGGTTTGCCCATAGCCGATGGGAAGCGAGGTGTCCTCGTAGGCTCGATGGGCGAGCGCCTCATCCAGAAAGATATGACGGGGTACCTCACCGATGATCTCCAGCACCCGGTCGGATTCGATCCCGGATTCGCGCAGGCGTTGAACCAGGCGCATCCGGGTACGCCGCGAAGTCATTCCAATTCCCTGGAGCTGCGCACTCATGATGACAGCCCTCCGTCGGACACCAGTTCCTCAATCCACTCCCGCAGCGGCACCAGGGCCTCATGGCGGGTCATATCAATGTGTACCGGCGTAATCGAGACATAGCCCTCGCGGACTGCATGAAAATCCGTTCCGGGACCGGCATCGCCGCCCTCTCCCGCCGCACCGATCCAGTACCTCTGCTTGCCCCTCGGACAGGTCATGGGCACGGCCCCTTCGGCACGTTCCCGGTGGCCGAGGCGGGTGACACGAATACCGGCCAGCTGCTCCCAGGGCAGATCGGGCACGTTCACATTCAGGATCGAGCGTGGCCCAAGCTGAAGCGGTCGGTCCTGCTCCAGCAGCATGCGGACAACCCGCGCGGCGGTCTCGTAATGGAAATGCCCGTCGTTCACCAGTGACACCGCAATCGCCGGCAATCCCAGGTGACGTCCTTCGGTAGCGGCAGCCACCGTGCCGGAATAGATAATGTCATCACCCAGGTTGGCGTGGGTGTTGATACCGGACACCACTCGATCGAAGGGTTCCTCGAACAGACCGTTCACCGCCAGGTGCACACAGTCGGTGGGCGTACCATCCACGGAATGGAAACCGTTGGGGTGCTCCTCAACGGTGAGAGGCCGGTTCAGGGTGAGTGCGTTACTCGCACCGCTGTGATCCCGGTCCGGGGCCACAACTTCAAGATCTCCCAGGCCCTGAAGCCCCTCATAGAGGGCAACAAGCCCCGGCGAATGCACACCATCATCATTCGATAACAGAATTCGCACAGTGTTCTCCGCTAGCACTTTTTATTCGTTATGACGGCCGAGGCTCATGTCCTCCAGCTCGAAAATATCGCCCAGCACGGTGGTGGCGTACTGACCGGGGGGCAAAACAAAACGGATCTCGAGGGTATCCACGCCCTGCCACTCCCAATTTAGCTCCTGCGGCTGAGCAACCAGTGGCCGGCGTTCCGGCTGCATCCGCGTGGCAGCAAACAACCGCTCAAGCTCCGGCCACTGCCCGACCACTTCCCGCTCCAGTATCTCCTGGTCGTCGGTTGCGGTGGTCCCGCCATCGCCCCACATGGGTCCCGATGCGCGCTCTCCCGGCTCTCCAGGCAGGCAGGTGGTCCAGCTACCATCCGATACTCGCGCAGCAAGTACTTCATTGAACAACCAGGATCGCGCCGCCGAAAAGTACAATACGTTTTTCGATCCGTCCCTGCCACCTCGGGAGCCACGTTTTGCACGACCTGCACGGCGGTTCAGCTGCGAAGGATCAATTTTCAGGGCCCGGTCGAGGTTACCGCCATCACGGCCAAAACGCTGCGGCCCGAAGTAATTGGGCGCGCCCTGCTCCCCGAGGCGATTCAATGCCTCGTCAATCTCCGCCTTCAGACCTTCAACGTTACGCAGCACGATGGCAAAGCGGTTAGCCGAATGCTCCCCCCGCCGCAATTTCCGGGGTGCCCGCCCCGACGCCAGGACGCGCCAGTGCACGGCCACTTCCCTGATAAAGTCGCCGTCTGAGGATTCCATACCCGGACGGTAGAGACTGAACCATTGAGTAGTCACCGCATGGCGATCCTTGAGACCGCAAAACCCGACATCAAAACCGCGACAACCGGCCATTCGCGCCAACTGCCTGGCGACAAACTCGGTGTTATCACCCGTCTTCTTCAGAAGGAGGCAAAGGTGCTCACCTTCACCGGGAATCAGCCCGGAAACCGGCAGGATTTCCTCGACCCCGAAATCCTCGGGAACACTCTTTAGCTGCGCCCTCGCGACCCGACCATGACTGGTGGGCCAGTCCAGGCGCCATTGACCGCGTTCAGCATCGCCGGTACTCACGTATTCACCGGCTCAAGCAGACAGATCGCCTGACAGGCAATCCCCTCGCCCCGTCCGGTAAAGCCCAGCTTCTCCGTGGTGGTCGCCTTGACGCTCACCCGGCTGGCTGCAACTCCCAGATCCTCGGCAATGTTCAGGCGCATGGCCTCGACATGCGGTGCCATCTTCGGCGCCTCGGCAATGATCGTGCTGTCCACGTTCACCACCTCGTAACCCTCGTCACGCACCCGGGCCATCACCCGGCGCAGCAGATCCCGGCTGTCAGCGCCGGCCCACTCGTCACTGGTATCCGGAAACAGATGGCCAATATCCCCCAGAGCAACGGCCCCGAGCAGCGCATCCGCCAGGGCATGCAGCAACACATCCCCATCAGAATGCGCCTTCAGGCCCTGGCTGTGAGGAATCTGGACACCACCAAGAATGACGGAATCACCTTCGCAAAAGGCATGGACATCAAAGCCCTGACCAATCCGCATGCTGTTCTCCGGAACGTTGAAAGGAATTTCGGGCGGAACCGGTTACAACCGGCTCAGGATAAAACCGGCCAGTGCCAGATCTGACGGAACCGTAATCTTGATGTTATCCGGCCGCCCTTCCACCAGAACCGGCATGTTACCGGAAAATTCCATGGCAGAGGACTCATCCGTCACCCCATGCCCGGCATCCAGACACGCTTCCAGCGCCCGGGTCAGCGCCCCGAACCGGAACATCTGCGGCGTCAACGCCCGCCACAGCCTGCTGCGATCCACCGTCGCCTCCACCTCCGGCGGCTGGCCGTCGTCGGCTTGCTTCAGCGTATCCGCCACCGGAGCCGCCAGCAGCCCGCCAATGGGGTGCCCGGAAAGGGTATCGATAAGGTTTGCCAGATCATCAGGGTGGACACAGGGCCGGGCAGCATCATGCACCAGCACCCAATCGTTCTCATCGGCCTGCTCCTGCAACGCGTGAAGCGCCGAAAGCACCGAATCGGCGCGTTCCTCACCACCGGTGCAGGTCTGGATACGGTCATCGTTGACGGCTTCGGTATCAGGCCACCAATGGTCCTGGGGGCTCAGGGGGACCATGCAGCCAGAAAAATCGGCATTATCGAGTAGGCGGGAGAGTGTTATGTCGAGAATGAAACGGTTGGACAGCGTCAGATACTGTTTCGGCACTTCTGACTTCATACGCTTGCCGATGCCAGCGGCGGGGACAACAAGCCAAAATTTCGGGATAGTCATGTGGTATACGCACTCAGCTGGGAGAGTGGCGGGGGTATTCTTTCCGGGAATGTCTGTGGCCAAGGATGGCCACAGTCAAGCGCACATGGGTGAGGCAAGCGCTTTATGAAGCAAAGCTTCATGCGCAGCCGAACGACAGCAATCTGTGATTGCTGGCTGGACCCACTTGTGGGTGCTCGTAGCGTTTCCCGGAAAGAATACCCCCGCCACTCTGTGCTCCCAAGCGGAAGATCAATTCTCAACAACCAGGAAGAAAGTCTCGTCCTCACGAATCAACCCAAGGTTCATCCTGGCCCGCTCCTCCAGCGCCCCCTGCTCACTGCGCAAGTTCCGCACCTCCGCATAGAGGCGATCGTTACGGGCCGCCAGATCGGCATTCTCCGCACGCTGCTCGGCAATCGACTGCTCCAGGGACCACACCTGCGCAAAGCTACCCTCCCCGACCCACAGGCGCACCTGCAGCAGGAGAATCAACACAACCATGATGGCCCAAAGCGTCTTCATTCCAATTCCGTCGGAGAAATAACCGTTCAAAAATTAAACACTGGCTAATGAGTATAGACCTTAGAGTAGATTAACAACAAATTCTTCTAACTGGTTGTACAAAAAGGCCATCGTGTCTGAATTTTCATTCAGGACGCGATGGCCTTAACATTTTGTTACCTACCGGCCGCTGCCGGCAAGCAATTTTTTAACGCCGGACCTCAGCCCTGACCCTTGATCTCGCTCAGGCCACGGTACGGTGCCTTGCCATCCAGCGCTTCTTCAATGCGCAGCAGCTGGTTGTACTTGGCAACCCGGTCAGAACGGCACAGGGAACCGGTCTTGATCTGGCCCGCGCAGGTGGCAACCGCCAGATCTGCGATGGTGGTGTCCTCGGTCTCACCGGAACGGTGGGAAATGACCGCGGTGTAACCCGCATCCTGAGCCATCTTGATGGCATCCAGGGTCTCGGTCAGGCTGCCGATCTGGTTGAACTTGATCAGGATGGAGTTGCCAATGCCCTTATCGATACCCTGCTTCAGGATTTTAGTGTTGGTCACGAACAGATCGTCACCCACCAGCTGCACCTTGCTGCCCAACTTGTCGGTCAGCACTTTCCAGCCGCCCCAGTCACTCTCGTCCATACCGTCTTCGATGGAAACGATGGGATAACGCTCGCAAAGGCCGGCCAGGTAATCGGCAAAGCCCTCGGAATCGAAGCTCTTGCCTTCGCCGGAGAGCTGGTACTGACCATCCTTGTAGAACTCGGAAGAGGCGCAGTCCAGAGCCAGGGTTACATCTGTACCCAGCTTGTAGCCCGCCTTTTCGACAGCTTCCTGAATCACAGCCAGTGCCGCCTCGTTAGAGGGCAGGTTCGGGGCAAAACCACCTTCATCACCGACTGCAGTGTTCAGACCCTGCGCCTGCAGAACTTTTTTCAGACTGTGGAAGATCTCCGCGCCAACACGAAGGGCTTCGGAAAACGTCTTGGCAGAAACCGGCTGGACCATGAACTCCTGGATATCGACGTTGTTATCTGCGTGCTCGCCACCGTTGAGGATGTTCATCATGGGAACCGGCATGGAGTACTTGCCGGAGGTACCGTTGATGTCTGCGATATGCGCATACAGCGGCTTGCCCAGAGAGATCGCCGCAGCCTTGGCTGCCGCCAGAGAGACCGCCAGAATGGCGTTGGCGCCCAGGTTGGCCTTGTTCTCGGTGCCGTCCAGTTCCAGCATGATCTTGTCCAGACCACGTTGGTCAGCCGCATCTTTGCCAACGAGCGCGTCACGGATCTTGCCGTTCACGGCTTCAACCGCCTTCAGAACACCTTTGCCAAGGTACCGGGACTTGTCGCCATCACGCAGCTCCAGAGCCTCCCGGGAACCGGTAGACGCCCCGGAAGGTGCACACGCGCTTCCGACCGTTCCATCTTCGAGGATAACGTCTGCTTCGACAGTGGGGTTACCACGGGAATCCAGAACCTCGCGGCCCTTGATGTTGGCAATCTTGGTCATTCTTCTCTGTCTCCAAGTTCGTGTTCAATTTTGGGAGTCAGAGCGAGCGGGAACGGCCCTGCGAAAACCGCTACAAGCACAGCCAAGTGCGCTTGTTTCGGGCCATCCCTGGCCCTCTACATTTTCGC
>NZ_JAWLHI010000076.1:0-17900 GCF_041690455.1 Marinobacter sp. | reverse complement strand
AACCATTTTCTTCAAAGCTTTCAAGCAGTTACTCCTTCGGGCCGCCGCTGCGTCAGTGGCTTGTCCCTCAGAAGTGGTGCGCATTCTACAGCCCTCAGGAAAACTGTCAACGACCAATTTCGGTTTATTTTCCCGGGCTTCGGTTTCCACCTATTCGGCTGTTCAAATACCGCCCAATCCGGTCAACTTATAACCTGGTTCAGCCCCTTTTGGCCGCTCTCAGCGGAACCAGGGAATACCAGCCGAACCAATACCCTCTTATGGCAAGCAAAAAGACCACCACCAATCCATAGATCACCATCTCGGTAATATCGCTCCTGGCCTGGAAGATAAAATGCAACCACACCAGAGCAACCGCCGGATAGATCAGACGATGCAGCGGTTTCCACCGTCGCCCCAATCGGCGCATCATCGCCTTGGTGGACGTTACCGCCAGCGGGATCAGCAGCAGGAAAGCCAGGCTTCCGAAGATAATGTAGGGGCGCTTGGTGAACGTTGCCCACAGATCGGTCCACCCCAGGATGAACTGCAGAAACGCCATCAGGTGGAGCGTTGCATAAAAGAACGCAAACAGACCGACCATCCTGCGTACCTTTATCCAGCCGGACCAATGGGTCCAGCGTGCCAGGGGCGTCATTAACAGAGTAACGATCAGCAACTGGAGTGCCGACAGGCCGAGCGTCTCGGTTACCCTCTGCCCGGGGTCGGGCCCGAGGGAACCGGTGGCGATATCGAAGACCAGCAACGCAAATGGCACACAGGACAGCAGAAAAACCAGTATTCTGAACGGCAACATCGGGATGGTCATGGTTGGTCCTGATTTCCGCTCAGTAGTATTTGGTCAGGTCCATGCCCTTATACAGGTGGGCAACCTGCTCGCCATAGCCATTGAACTTCCGGGTTTCCATCCAGTTCGGGCTTAACAGACCTGACGGTAGCCGGCGCTCTCGCTTCTGACTCCAGCGCGGGTGGTCCACCTCGGGGTTCACGTTTGCGTAGAAGCCATATTCCTGCGGAGCAATCATTTCCCATGTGGTTTTGGGCCGCTTCTCCTGGAAACGGATCTTCACGATGGACTTGATACTCTTGAAGCCGTATTTCCAGGGCACAACCAGCCGCATGGGTGCACCATTCTGTTTCGGCAGAGTTTTGCCATAGAGTCCGACCGCCATGAAGCTGAGCTCGTTCATGGCTTCATCCATCCTCAGACCTTCCTGGTAGGGCCAGTCGATGGTGCTGAACAGCGAGCGCTGTGCCCTCATCTGGTCGGGATCGTGGAGCGTCTCAAAATAGACGTACCTGGCCCGGGAGTTCGGCTCGAAACGCTTGAGCATGTCCGCCAGCGGAATCCCGATCCAGGGGATCACCATGGACCAGGCTTCAACACAGCGTAGCCGATAGATGCGTTCCTGGTAGTCATGGGGACGGACCAGATCTTCCAGGCCATAGGTTCCGGGCTTGTCGCACTCCCCCTCGACCACCACCGACCAGGGATCTAGGGACATCTCATCCGCATACTTGGCGGGATCACCCTTACCGGTTCCGAACTCGTAGAAGTTGTTGTAACGGGTTACATCTTCGTACGGGGTTTTCTCCTCATTGGTGGAGAAGCCCGGCATCGCTGAAAAACTCAGGGATTCGCCCTGCACCGGTAAGGCTGCGGCGTCCACAAGGCGAGGCACTCCGGCGCCAGCAAGAGCAGCTGCAAACATGCCACCCATGAAACGACGGCGGTCGAGGTAGACCGATTCGGGCGTGACGTCAGAATGGGAAAGGGCCCAAGACGGGCGTTTCTTGATAAGCATCGGGAATCTCCGTTAACCAGAAGCCTGATTGGTTGACCGGAGTATCCCTTGAGAATTCCCCGGGCACCTGGCCCGGGGCGGATTACTGCAGGGTTGCTACGCCTTACTGACGACGTGGTTTGCCGCGAAACAGGGCACGGGCAGGTCCGGACAACGCATAGAGCAGGAACACGGTAAACAATACGGTTGCCGGATCCAGGGCGATCACCACAAGGATCAGCACCACCAACAAAATGGCGGCAAACGGAACCCGGCCGCGCAGGTCAAGATCCTTGAAGCTGCGATAGAAAATATTGCTCACCATGAGCACGCCGGTACCGCCAACCACTACAACAGTCAGAATCGTCAGCCAGGTGGATGGCTCAAACTGGTGGAAACACCAGACCAGGCCGGCAACACAGGCGGCGGCGGACGGACTGGCCAGCCCGACAAAGAACTTCTTGTCCACCGAACCGATCTGGGTATTGAAGCGAGCCAGGCGCAAGGCCGCGCCGGCAACAAAGATGAACGTGATGGCCCAGCCGAACTTGCCAAGACCGTTCAGGGACCAGAAAAAGGCCACTAACCCCGGCGCCACACCGAAGGCCACCATGTCCGCGAGACTGTCGTACTCCTCGCCGAACTTGCTCTGGGTGTTGGTCATCCGGGCCACTCGGCCATCCAGTCCGTCGAGGATCATCGAGACAAAGATCGCAATCGCGGCATTGTCAAAGACACCGTTGGCGGCCGAGACGATGGCATAAAACCCCGAAAACAGGGAGGCGGTCGTCAGCGCGTTGGGAAGCAGGTAAATCCCTTTCCGCCGGACAGGCGCCCCTTCGACCAGCTCTTCTTCCACGACCTCACCGGAATCGATCTCCGGATCCGGGGTTTCCTGCTGTTCATTCTTGAAGGTGGCTTCTTCTGTGTCGACAGATTTTTTCTCGTCAGTCATTCCTGGAACTCCGGAAAGCATTTGGGCGGAGTATATACGAAAAACGCGGCCACCCGGGCCGCGTTTTCGAAAACTGTGCCGGGAATCCGGATCAGTTCTTGTCCTTGTCCACGATCTTGTTGGCCGTGATCCACGGCATCATGGAGCGCAGCTTCTCACCAACCACTTCGATCTGGTGGGCGGCGTTGTCACGACGGCGCGCGGTCATGGACGGGTAGTTCAGGCTGCCTTCGGAGATGAACATCTTGGCGTACTCACCGCTCTGGATGCGCTTGAGAGCATTGCGCATGGCTTCGCGGGACTGCTCGTTGATGATCTCCGGGCCAGTCACGTACTCACCATACTCCGCGTTGTTGGAGATGGAGTAGTTCATGTTGGCGATGCCGCCTTCGTACATCAGATCCACGATCAGCTTCAGCTCATGCAGACACTCGAAGTAGGCCATTTCCGGTGCGTAACCGGCTTCCACCAGGGTCTCGAAACCGGCCTTGACCAGCTCAACGGTACCGCCACACAGAACCGCCTGCTCGCCGAACAGGTCGGTTTCGGTCTCGTCCTTGAAGCTGGTTTCGATGATGCCGGTACGGCCGCCACCAATGCCGCTGGCATAGGACAGGGCCAGGTTCTTGGCGTTGCCGGAAGCGTCCTGGAAGATAGCGATCAGGTCAGGGATACCACCGCCGTTGGCAAATTCGGTGCGAACGGTGTGGCCCGGAGCCTTCGGAGCCACCATGATCACGTCCAGATCCTTGCGCGGAACGATCTGGTTGTAGTGGATGGCGAAACCGTGGGCGAAAGCCAGGGTTGCACCCTCTTTCAGGTTCGGCTCGATTTCGGCCTTGTACAGCTGGGACTGGTACTCGTCCGGAGTCAGGACCATGACCACGTCGGCGGCGGCAACGGCAGACGGCACGTCGCTGGTCTTCAGGCCATAGGCTTCCGCCTTGGCGATGGAAGAAGAGCCCGGACGCAGACCTACGGTCACGTCAACACCGGATTCTTTCAGGTTGCACGCATGGGCGTGACCCTGGGAACCGAAACCGATGATGGCAACTTTCTTGCCCTGGATGATGGAAAGATCGCAATCCTTATCGTAATAAACCTGCATGAGAAACCTCTGTTATTTGTGATGGCCCCGCAGGGCCATGATGTTCGAACTCGTCAATCCTGGCCGTTACAGGCTCAGTACCTTTTCGCCGCGGGCAATACCAGAAACCCCGGTACGGACCACTTCCAGTACCCCGGAAGTACCGACTGCCTGGATAAAACCGTCCAGCTTGTCACTGTCGCCCGCCAACTGAACCGTGTACACGGAGCTGGTGACGTCCACGATCTGGCCGCGGAAGATATCGACCGTGCGCTTGATCTCGGCGCGCTGGGAACCAGTGGCTTTCAGCTTCACCAGCATCAGCTCGCGCTCAATGTGGGCGCCTTCGGTCAGGTCTACCAGCTTCACCACTTCAATCAGCTTGTTCAGCTGTTTGGTGATCTGTTCAATAACCTTGTCAGAACCGGTGGTGGTGACAGTCAGACGGGACAGGGTCTCGTCCTCGGTCGGCGCCACGGTCAGTGTTTCAATGTTGTAGTTGCGCTGGGAGAACAGGCCAACAACCCGTGACAGCGCACCCGGCTCGTTTTCCAGCAAAACAGAAATGATTCGACGCATGATCACACCCTCTCCGTCTTGCTGAGCCACATGTCTTTCATGGAACCGCGGGCCACCTGCATCGGGTAGACATGCTCGAAGCGGTCTACATAGATGTCGACAAAGACCAGCTTGTCTTTCATCGCCAGGACTTCCTTGAGCTTGGACTCAAGGTCTTCCTTCTTCTCGATGCGCACACCCACGTGGCCGTATGCTTCCGCCAGTTTGATGAAGTCCGGCAGGGACTCCATGTAGGACTGGGAGTGACGGGACTCGTAGTTCATGTCCTGCCACTGTTTCACCATCCCCAGGGCCTGGTTGTTCAGGTTGATGATCTTCACCGGCAGGTTGTACTGCTTGCAGGTGGACAGCTCCTGGATGTTCATCTGGATACTGCCCTCACCGGTAATGCACAGCACCTCGTCGTCCGGATGGGTAAGCTTGACACCCATCGCCGCCGGCAGGCCGAAGCCCATGGTGCCCAGGCCACCGGAGTTGATCCAGCGATTGGGTTTGTCGAACTTGTAGTACTGGGCGGCGAACATCTGGTGCTGACCCACGTCGGAGGTGACGAAGGCTTCACCGTTGGTCAGCTTGCACAGCAGCTCGATGACTTCCTGCGGCTTGATGACATCCGGGCTGTTTTCGTATCGCATGCCGTGGAACGCCCGCCACTCGTCGATCTGCTTCCACCAGGAAGCCAGGGCGTCGGCATCCGGCTTGTCCTTGCTTTCTTTCACCAGGGCAAGCATCTCCTTGAGCACCGCATCCACCGGGCCGACGATGGGCACATCCGCTTCCACGGTCTTGGAGATGGAGGCCGGATCGATGTCGATGTGGATAATGCGCGCACCCGGACAGAACTTCTCGGTGGCGTTGGTTACCCGGTCGTCAAAACGGGCGCCCACACAGAGAATCAGATCCGAATGGTGCATGGCCATGTTGGCTTCGTAGGTGCCATGCATGCCCAGCCAGCCCAGGTGCTGCTTGTCGGATGCCGGGTAACAGCCGATCCCCATCAGGGTATTGGTGAGCGGATAACCCAGCATGCGGGTCAGCTCGGTCAGCTGGTTCGAGGCCTTGCCCAGGATCACACCGCCGCCGGCATAGATAACCGGGCGCTTGGCCGCCAGCAGCATGTCGACCGCTTTCTTGATCTGGCCGGCGTGGCCACGAATGGCCGGGTTGTAGGAGCGCAGTTTGACCTTCTTCGGATAGGAATACTCATAGCGCTCGTTCGGCGTGGTCATATCCTTGGGGATATCCACCACCACCGGGCCGGGACGGCCGGTCGCGGCAATGTAGTAGGCCTTGCGAATGATTTCGGGGATTTCCTCGGGGTGCCGCACGCTCAGGTTGTGCTTCACCACGGGACGGGACACACCGATCATGTCGGTTTCCTGGAAGGCATCCTCACCGATGAGGTGGGAGGCAACCTGACCGCACAGAACCACCATGGGGATGGAATCCATGAAAGCGGTGGCAATGCCGGTGATGGTATTGGTGGCTCCAGGACCCGAGGTCACCAGTACGGTACCTGGTTTTCCGGTCGCGCGGGCGTAGCCGTCGGCCATGTGGACCGCCGCCTGCTCGTGCCGCACCAGAATGTGCTTGACTTTGTCCTGCCTGAACAGCGCATCATAAATATGAAGGGCTGCACCACCCGGATAGCCGTATATGTACTCGATACCTTCATCCTGAAGGGACCGGATCAGCATATCGGCGCCAGACAATAACTCCACGATTTTCTACCCTCTTCTACGAGTGAATGAGCCGGGTTTCGCCCCGGTTGCCTGGATTCACGGTCTCCCTGCTTCTTGTGAAAGCGGAACCGGCTTGCTCCTCCACACCTGCAAAATAAGAGGTTGTCTCCTGGCCAGCCGCCCTCCTGAGGGTTGCGGAGAACGACCAATCAACGGGTTGCACGTAAGCAACAACCAGCGCACATCGGGACCCGATGTGTTCAGTGTGGTGATTAACGGGGGATACTCGCTCGGGATTGCCTGCCGAATTAACCCCAGTTTCAGGCAATCGCCAATTCTGACAGGGCGAAACTCCCTGTCAATAGCCGCCGGCCGTTAATCCGCCCAATATGAACGAACGTCTGCCATACTTGGAGAATCCAGGCCCCGAGATTTGAACCAGACGAAAGAAAATCGGCGTTCCGGATGGCATGATAGACTTCACCAATAATTCCAACCGGCAGCGGAATCTGACCGGTAGCAAACCACGGCGAGTAGATCCATGAACAGAAAAATTCTGATGTTGACCCTGTTAATGGCTTTGGTACCGGGCGTCGCCCACAGCGGTTCCGTCTATAAATGGACGGACGAAAACGGCGTTACCCATTTTGGCGATCGCCAACCCACGGGCAGCAAGGCCGAACAGGTCAGCGTCCGTTCCGGCAAGGGCTCGACCAACGCATCCAACCGCACCAGCCCCCAGGAGCAGGTGCAGGCCATGGAGCAGGAAGCGGAAAAGCGCGAACTGACCGAGCGTGAACGGGCCGAGATGGAAGCCATTCGCAAGCAGCGCGAAGCCAACTGTGCCACTGCCCAGTCGAATCTGCGGGTTATTGATAGCAATGCTCGGATCCAGGTGGAGGAAGACGGCGAGCGGCGGTATCTGTCACCGGAGGAGATTGCCGATCAGCGGATGAAGTTCGAGAAGATTGCCGAAGAGAATTGTGGGCCGATGGAAGAGTGAGAGGTGAAGGTGGGGTCAGATGAAAGCGTTCATCTGACCCCGGGTTAGTGGCTCGGGCTGGGCTTGAAAGTGGGGTCAGATGAAGGCTTTCATCTGACCCCGTCTTAGACGCAACCTCGAGTCGGGCGCGAAAATGGGGTCAGAAGAAAGCGTTCTTCTGACCCCGACTTCATCGATCAGGCCTTCTCGAACACCAACTGGTGATCCTTCACCGTGCCGCGAATGGTGTCTCCCGACACGAACTCTCCCTGCAGCAGCTTCTGCGCCAGCGGATTCTCGATGTTGCGCTGGATTGCCCGCTTCAGCGGCCGGGCGCCATAGACCGGGTCGTAGCCCACTTCCGCCAGCAGGTCCATGGCGGCGTCGTCCAGTTCCAGCTTCATGTCCTGTTCCTTCAGGCGCTTGCTAAGGCCGGCGATCTGGATCTTGGCGATGCCGCGAATCTGGTCTTCCGCCAGCGGATGGAATACCACCACTTCGTCCACGCGGTTGATGAATTCCGGACGGAAGTGGGTACCTACCTCTTCCATCACCGCGCTCTTCATGGCCTCATAGTTCTCCTCACCCGCTTTCTGCTGGATGATGTCGGAGCCCAGGTTCGAGGTCATCACGATGACGGTGTTGCGGAAGTCCACCGTGCGACCCTGGCCATC
The DNA here is from genome assembly GCF_041690455.1 of Marinobacter sp. Lineage (GTDB taxonomy): Bacteria > Pseudomonadota > Gammaproteobacteria > Pseudomonadales > Oleiphilaceae > Marinobacter. Next base: position 10,157 of record NZ_JAWLHI010000076.1, on the reverse strand, counting down.
GGTCAGGCGGCCATCCTCGAGCACCTGCAGGAGAATGTTGAACACATCCGGGTGCGCCTTCTCCACCTCGTCCAGCAACAATACTGAATACGGGCGGCGACGCACCGCTTCGGTCAGGTAACCACCCTCTTCATAGCCGACATAGCCGGGAGGTGCACCGATCAGGCGAGCCACGGAATGTTTCTCCATGAACTCGGACATATCGATGCGAACCATGGCTTCCTCGGTATCAAACAGGAAGGACGCCAAAGCCTTACACAGCTCGGTCTTGCCCACACCGGTCGGGCCGAGAAACAGGAACGAGCCGTTGGGCCGGTTCGGATCGGAGAGGCCGGCGCGGGAGCGACGAACGGCGTTGGCGACGGCTTCCACCGCCTCGTCCTGACCGATCACCCGGTCATGCAGGGCCTCTTCCATACGCATGAGCTTGTCACGCTCGCCTTCCAGCATCTTGGATACCGGGATGCCGGTCCACTTGGAGACCACCTCGGCAATCTCCTCGTCCGTGACGCGGTTACGCAGCAGCTCCATCTTCTTCATCTCGGCCTGGCCGGCCATTTCCAGCTGTCGCTCCAGCTCCGGAATCTTGCCATACTGCAGCTCGGACATGCGGCCAAGATCGCCGGCGCGGCGGGCGTTTTCCAGATCAATCCGCGCCTGCTCAAGATCGCTCTTGATCTTCTGGGAGCCGTGCAGCGCCGCCTTCTCGGAGTTCCAGACTTCTTCCAGATCGGCGTATTCGCGCTCGACACCGGAAATCACCTCGGAGAGTTCTGAAAGCCGCTTCTTGGACGCCTCGTCCTTCTCTTTCTTCAGCGCTTCCCGCTCGATCTTCAGCTGGATCAGCCGGCGCTCGAGACGGTCCAGCGGCTCGGGCTTGGAATCCATCTCCATCCGGATCTGACTGGCGGCTTCGTCCACCAGGTCGATCGCCTTGTCCGGCAACTGCCGGTCGGTGATGTACCGGTGGGAAAGCTTGGCCGCCGCGATGATGGCACCGTCGGTGACTTCAACACCGTGATGCACCTCGTAGCGCTCTTTCAGGCCACGCAGGATAGCGATGGTGTCTTCCTCACTCGGCTCGCTGACCAACACCTTCTGGAACCGGCGCTCGAGGGCCGCATCCTTCTCGATGTTCTCGCGGTACTCATCCAGGGTGGTCGCGCCCACGCAGTGCAACTCACCCCGGGCCAGAGCCGGCTTCAGCATGTTGCCAGCATCCATGGAGCCTTCGGCCTTGCCGGCGCCGACCATGGTGTGGATTTCGTCGATAAACAGGATGATCTGCCCTTCCTGCTTGGACAGTTCGTTCAGCAGGGCCTTCAGGCGCTCCTCGAACTCGCCACGGAACTTGGCACCGGCAATCAGTGAGCCCATATCCAGGGACAATACCTTCTTGTCCTTCAGGCCATCGGGCACTTCACCGTTGACGATACGCTGGGCCAGGCCTTCGACAATGGCGGTCTTGCCCACGCCGGGTTCGCCGATCAGCACCGGGTTGTTCTTGCGGCGGCGTTGCAGCACCTGGATTGTACGGCGAATCTCGTCGTCACGACCGATGACCGGGTCAAGCTTGCCTTCGGCAGCGCGCTCGGTCAGGTCGATGGTGTACTTGGACAGGGCCTGGCGGTTTTCCTCGGCACCGGGATCGGTGACGGCCTCACCACCACGAACCTCGTCGATGGCCTTTTCCAGGGCGGCCTTGTCGACGCCCTGCTCGCGCAACACCCGTCCCAGGGCTCCCCGGTCTGCCAAAGCGGCCAGCAGCATCAGCTCACTGGAAATGAACTGGTCCTTGCGCTTCTGAGACAGTTTGTCGGCCATGTTGAGCAGGCGACCCATGTCGTTGGACATGGAGACATCGCCGGCGGAGCCTTTCACTTCCGGGAGGTTCTCGATTTCCTGGGCGATGGCCTGACGAATGCGCGCCGGGTCCGCGCCGGCCTGTTTCAGCAGCGGTTTAATGGAGCTGCCTTCCTGGTCGAGCAGTGCCTGCATCAGGTGCAGCGGCTCAATGAAGTTGTGGTCCTTGCCAACCGCGAGCGACTGCGCGTCCGCAAGTGCGGTCTGCAGTTTGCTGGTGAGCTTGTCGATTCTCATGTTTCCGTTTCCCCAATTCAGTTAGCGGATATCTGGCGAACCCTTTGGCGGTTCGGTTATATCCAAATTGCTTTGCATTTAAATGTAGGGGCGGGTGGTGGGACTTCAAGCTGGGGTGGTTTTATTTTGGCGCTAAATTGACCACCGTCATGTGTGTTCGGAGCAAGCGATGGGCTGGTGGAGCTTCCCGGAACACGCCGTGAATACATCCATGTAGGCTTGACTGCAGCATCCATGCTGCAGACAGTTCCGGGAAGCTCCACCAGCCCATCGCCCGAACATTCGCGGGTAGACTCGCTGGCGCTAATTCATCCAGATCAGCGTCGCCATCCGTCCGGTCTGACCATCGCGCCGGTAGGAGAAAAACCAATCTCGATCGCGAACGGTGCAGAGGCTGCCGCCGGAAACGGAGCGAACGCCGGCACTGGCCAGGCGTTGTCGGGCCAATTGGTAGATGTCGGCAAGGTAGTGACCAGGGCGAGCGCCCTCTTCTTTGAATGCTCTGGCGGCGCCCGGATCGGGTGACAGGAACGCCTCGCGAACTTCCGGGCCGATTTCGAATTGTTTCGGGCCGATGGCCGGGCCGAGCCAGGCGATCAGTTCATCGCCGGGCACCGCCATGGCGCGGACCAGGTTTTCCAGTACGCCGCCGCACAGGCTTCGCCAGCCGGCATGGGCGGCCCCGACCACGCTGCCCAGTCGGTCGGATAACACCACCGGCAGGCAGTCGGCGGTGAGGATGGCACAGGCGATGCCCGGTTCCCGGGTGAAACTGGCATCGGCTTCCGGGACGGTGGCGACGTTGTCGGCGGTGATCTCCACCACGTTGGTGCCGTGGACCTGGTTCAGCCAGGCAATGCGGGAAGCGTCCAGACTGGTGAAGTCGGCGAGGCGCTGCCGATTTGTCTGGACATGGTCGGGGTTGTCACCGACATGACTACCCAGGTTAAGAGTGTTCCAGGGTGGCTGACTAACACCGCCATGGCGGGTGGTGCACATCGCCTGGACATTTCTGGGCGCGGACCAGTCCGGGCGGAGGACGACCTGTTCAGAAATCATGGCTTTCGAGTTCCCGGACGTGTTTGCGCAGGGCTTCGATCAGGTGAACCATATCTTCCGGAAGCGGCACTTCCCAGCTGAGGATTTCACCGGTTTCCGGGTGTTCCAGGGTCAGTTGTCGGGCGTGCAGCGCCTGGCGGTTGAAGCCGGACAGCACTTCCCGCAGCTCCTCGGTGGAGCCCTTGGGCAGGCGCATGCGGCCGCCATACAGCTGATCGCCCACCAGCGGGTGCTTCACATGGGCCATGTGCACCCGGATCTGGTGGGTCCGGCCGCTTTCCAGTTTGCAGCGGATGTGGGTGTGAGCGGCGAAGCGTTCCACTAACCGGTAGTGGGTGACGGCCGGTTTGCCGCTGGAGACCACGGCCATTTTCTTGCGCTCGCGGGGGTGTCGGCCAATGGGGGCGTCAACTGTGGCGCCGCCGGTGAGTGTGCCCACCACGACGGCGTCGTACTCGCGCCCCATGGTGCGGGTCTGGAGCTGGTCGACCAGCGAGGTGTGAGCGATCAGGCTGCGGGCCACCACCATGATGCCAGAGGTGTCCTTGTCGAGCCGGTGGACGATGCCCGCTCGGGGCAGGTTTTCCACTTCCGGGGCGTAACTCAGGACGGCATTGACCAGGGTGCCTGCCGCGTGACCTGCCGCCGGATGCACCACCAGGCCCGCCGGTTTGTTGATCACCAGCAGGTGCTCGTCCTCATAGACGATGTCCAGCTGGATATCTTCCGCTTCCCAGCTGACCTGCACTTCGGGCTCGGCATCCAGTTCGATGACGTCATCGAGCATGACCTTGTCCCGGGGCTTTCGGGCCTCGCCGTTGACTGTCAGGGTACCGTCCTTGATCCAGCCTTGCAGGCGGGAACGGGAATGCTCGGGCATCAGAGCGGCAGCAGCCTGGTCGAGCCTGCGGTCGCTCAGATCGGGCGGAACGACAAATCGTGCGGTAATTCGGTTTTCAGATGACATCAAGCCCCCGGGGCCGGTGTGTTACGTTTTGATCAGATTCTGGCAATCGGGCGAGGGAACCTCTGCACATGGGCCGTCTTCCCCGCTACAATGGCCGCTGCTCAAAAACTTTTCGACATTATACGGGATTCCGGCATGAGATCAGTTGTTCGTTTACTGTTGCTGTCCACCCTGGCGGTGATGATCAGCGCCTGCGCCAGTAACAAACAGGAGGAAGTCCTGCCGGAACAGACCTATTACGAGAATGCCCGCCAGGCGATGGACTCCGGTAACTTCAATGAAGCCGAGGAGAACCTCGATGCCCTGGAGACCTACTATCCGTTCGGCCGCTATGCCGAACAGGCCCAGCTGGACCTGATCTACGCCCGCTACCAGAACATGGATCTGGAAGGCGCCCGGGCCGCGGCGGACCGTTTCCTGCGGCTGAACCCGCAGAGCGAGCATGCCGACTATGCCCTGTATATGCGCGGACTGGCTTCCTACAACCTGGATCTCGGCCTGGCAGCCCGCTACTTCCCCATTGATGTCGCCGCCCGCAACCCCGGTGAACAGACCCAGGCGTTCCGGGATTTCTCGCAGTTGCTGAACCGTTACCCGGATAGCCCTTACGCCAGCGACGCCCGCCAGCGGATGATCGCCATTCGCAACCGTATGGCCGAACTGGAGCTACACGCCGCCCGTTATTACATTAAACGCGAGGCCTATCTGGCCGCCAATAACCGGGCGCGCTATGTGGTCGAGAACTATCCCTCCGCCCCGGCCGTGGAAGAAGCCCTGATCATCATGACCGAGACTTATCAGTTCCTCGACCTGAAGAAAGGTGCCCGGGACAGCATTGCCCTGCTGCGGGAGAATTTCCCGGACAGTGAGGCGTTCAACGAGGACGGGGAGTTTGTGGCAGACCGGTTGAAGGGAGAGAACCGGTCTTTGATGAATGTGGTGACGTTTGGGTTGATGGGGGACGAGTGAGATTGAACATGGGGTCAGATGAAGGTTTTAATCAGCCCCCTGAGTTGACGCTCGACTCAGAAGGTTGACCTGAACATGGGGTCAGATGAAAGCCTTCATCTGACCCCTGCTTGGCGGCCGGACTCCCGAGCTTGACCTGAGCCCGGGGTCTGATGAACGCTTTCTTCTGACCCCATTTTCAACCAAACCCGCTACTTGCCACTCTTCCAGCCATTGGTAATCGGGTACCGCCGGTCCTTACCAAACCCCCGCTCGGTAATCCGCACGCCAATCGGCGCCTGCCGGCGCTTGTACTCGTTGATATCCACCAGTCGAATCACCCGCGCCACGTCGGTGGCATCGAAGCCCTCCGCCACAATCGCCTCGGCACTGAAATCCCGCTCCACATACAGATTGAGAATCTGGTCCAGCACATCGTATCCCGGCAGGCTGTCCTCATCCTTCTGGTCCGGCGCCAGCTCAGCTGAGGGCGGGCGAGTGATAACCCGCTCCGGGATCACCGGGGACACGGTGTTGCGGTAGCGGGCCAGACGGAACACCAGGGTCTTGGGCACATCCTTCAGCACATCAAAGCCGCCAGCCATATCGCCATAGAGCGTGGAATAGCCCACCGCCATTTCGCTCTTGTTGCCGGTGGTCAGCACCAGAGAGCCGAACTTGTTGGACAGGGACATCAGCAGCACACCTCGCAGACGGGCCTGCAGGTTTTCCTCGGTGGTGTCTGGCTTTGTGCCTTCAAACGGCTTCGCCAGGGTGGCCATGAAGGCGTCGTACATGGGCTCGATGGAGAACACGTCATACTGCACGCCGAGGGCGTTGGCCTCGGCTTCGGCATCCTCCAGGCTCATGCTGGAGGTGTAACGGAACGGCATCATCACAGCGCGCACCCGATCCTTGCCCAAGGCATCCACCGCGACTGCCAGGGTGACGGCGGAATCGATACCACCTGACAGGCCCAGCACCACGGATTTGAAGCCGTTCTTGTTGACGTAGTCCCGAACCCCGGTGACCAGCGCGCTGTAGACGTTGGCTTCCAGGGAAGGCTCCTCGGGCAACGGCTGGGACACCGGCTGGCAATGGTGATCGCAGATAAAGTCGACCGGGTACAGGCCTTCACTGAACTGGGACGCTTCCGCCATGAGCCCACCAGAGTGATCGTAGACCATGGAGCCGCCGTCGAACACCAGTTCATCCTGTCCGCCGATCAGGTTCACGTAAACAATGCTGACTGCGTTCTCCTGCGCCTTGCGTTCCAGAAGAGCCTTGCGACGCGCCTGCTTGTCGATGTCATAAGGTGACGCATTCAGATTCAGGATCAGCCGGGCTCCGGATGCGGCGCAATCCTCCACCGGCCCGTCCTTCCAGATGTCTTCGCAGACGGTGATACCTACCGGAACGCCCCGGATATCCAGAGTGAGCACATCTCTGCCCTCGGCAAAGTAGCGCTTTTCATCAAACACCTGGTAGTTGGGCGGAAAGCGCTTGAAATAGCGGCCGGTGATCTCCCCATTCTCGATCACCACGGCACCGTTGTAGAGCAGACCGTGTTGGCGCAGGGGCGCACCGATGACAATCGCTGGCTCAAGTTCTGCGGCCTTGATTTCCTCCAGCGCCTCATCCACGCGCAGCTCCAGGCTCGGGCGCAGCAGCAAATCCTCGGGCGGATACCCGGTCAGACAGAGTTCCGGAAACACCACGATGTCCGCCTGATGCTCGCTGGCCGCCTTGCGGGTAGCGTCAATCACCAGACGGGCATTGCCGGGAATATCCCCGACCAGAAAATCCAGCTGGGCCATGACCACCCGCAACTTTCGAGCAGGCGATTGGGAGGACGGGGCGTTCCCGGACACGGACATAAATCGGCTCCTGTAACTCATTGCCATGAAAAGGCTATTATAACCCCGCGAGGGCGAGAATTTCTTCCGACCAACAAAGACAAAAGGCAACCATGGCAGGTAGTACGTCACCGACCGGCAGCGCACAGCCACTGAACTCGCCGGGCAACTGGCAGCAAGTGAAGCTGTTCCGGATCTACAACCATTACCGGCTGGTGGTCAGCCTGATGCTGGTGGGGTTGCTGTTTATTGACCCGGTCGCCATGGAGCCCCGTTTCCGCTGGCAGGATTACTACCAGGCCGGCGTGGTGTCCTACCTGGCCCTGAACGCCTTCATCGGCATGACATTGTTCGCAGGCTTCCAGCCCAGCCAGCGGCACATCACCTTGTCCATCCTGCTGGACATCCTGATTATGCACGGCCTGCTGATCAGCAGTACCGGCATTACCAACGGCCTGGCCAATCTGGTCATCATATCCGTCGCCGCGGGCAACATCCTGACCCCCAGCCGCATGGGTACCTTCTATGCCGCCCTCGCCGCTCTTTGCTCCCTCGGCATTTCCAGCTGGGCCGTCCTGGTACTGGATGAAAGCGGCGATGACATCGTACGGGCCGGCTCCCTCGGCATTCTCTATTTTGCCGCGGCATTTATCCTGCAGAACATTTCAAGGCGAATGATGCGCAGCGAAGCCCTGGCCTCGAGCCGCGCCCGTAGCATCGCGGAACTCGAGCAGATCAACCAGCAAATCATCCAGCGCATGCGCACCGGCATCCTGGTGCTGGATCGCTCCGGCCAGATCCGCCTGGCGAACGCCGCTGCCGAGGAGCTGCTGTTTGGCACGCCAGGCACCGAGGATTCAGCGCAAGTGCAAAACAGGGTACTGCCCCAGCCCCTGAAGCTGGGCCTGGAAGACTGGCTCCGGGATCCCCGCAAACGCGTCGCTCCGTTCCAGTCCGCACCCACCTCCCCCCTGTTACAGGCCAATTTCACGCAGCTGGACCAGCAACAGGGCGACCAGATCCTGGTGTTCATTGACGATATGAGCAAGGTGACCCAGCAGGCCCAGCAGATGAAACTGGCCTCGCTCGGGCGGCTGACTGCCGGCATCGCCCATGAGATCCGTAATCCCCTGGGCGCTATCAGCCATGCGGCACAACTGATGGAAGAATCCCCGTCACTCGACGAGGGGGACAAGCGCATGCTGGACATCATTCGCCGCCATTCCCGGCGGGTTAATGGCATTATCGAAAATGTCCTGGAATTGTCCCGACGCAAGGCAGCGAATGCCGAATTGGTGGATATTCCCGTGTGGCTCCAGGAGTTCCGGCGAGACTTCCTGCAAACCCAGGATGACCAGTGCAGCCCGTCCCGGATCGATCTCGTTATTGACCCGGACGTACCGGCGGCGCGGTTCGACAATAGCCAGATCGAGCAGGTTCTGGTCAACCTGTGTGACAACGGGCTTCGCTACAGCCAGCAGCAATGTGGCGAGAAGCATATAAAGCTGAGCGCGGGCACAACGGAAGATGGGGAGCGGGCCTATCTGGATGTTCGGGACTATGGCCCCGGCATCTCGAAAGAGCACCGGAGTTCGGTGTTTGAGCCGTTCTTCACAACCGACAAAAGTGGCACCGGCCTGGGCCTTTATCTGGCCCGGGAACTGTGCGAGTCTAACCAGGCGCACCTGTCCCTGGTGGAGGACGACCAGCCAGGGTGCTGTTTCCGCATTACCTTTGCCCCACCCGGGCGCATGATCTGACCAAGACCGTTTCTGACCCCGGGGCCCGCACAACGAGATGGAACCAACACGAGACAATGACCACGCATACCGCACTGATCGTTGATGACGAGCCGGATATCCGGGACTTGCTGGAAATCACCCTCACCCGGATGGGCATTGAAACCCTGACCGCTCCGGACCTGACCACCGCCAGGCAACTGTTGGACAAACACCACCCCCAGCTGTGCCTGACCGACATGAACCTGCCGGACGGCAACGGCATAGACCTGGTGCACTGGATCCAGCAGCATGCCCCGGCCACGCCAGTGGCGGTGATCACCGCCTACGGCAACATGGATACCGCCATCGAATCCCTGAAAGCTGGCGCCTTCGATTTTGTCTCCAAGCCGGTGGAACTGCCCAGGTTGCGGGAACTGGTCAGCAGCGCCCTGAGACTTTCCGAGGCAGAACCGGACGCCGACCCGGAAACCGACGAACCGGGCCTTCTGCTGGGCAACTCGTCCCAGATCCGCAAGTTGCGCAACCAGACCCGCAAGCTCGCCCGCAGCCAGGCGCCGGTGTTCATCAGCGGCGAATCCGGCAGCGGCAAGGAACTGGTGGCCCGGATGATCCATCTGCAGGGGCCTCGACGGGAAGGCCCCTTCGTGGCCGTCAACTGCGGCGCCATTCCCTCCGAGCTGATGGAAAGCGAATTCTTCGGCCACAAGAAAGGCAGCTTCACCGGCGCGGTGGAGAACAAGGAAGGCCTGTTCCGCTCCGCCAACGGCGGCACCCTGTTCCTGGACGAAGTGGCCGACCTGCCCCTGGCCATGCAGGTGAAGCTGCTGCGGGCCATCCAGGAAAAAGCCGTACGCCCGGTGGGCGATACCAAGGAAGTGCCAGTCGACATCCGGGTACTGAGCGCTACCCACAAGAACCTGCCGGAGCTGGTACAGGAAGGCAACTTCCGTCAGGACCTGTTCTATCGGATCAACGTGATCGAACTGGCGGTACCGCCACTGCGGGAGCGATCCGATGACATTCCCCTGCTCGCCAGTCATATCCTCGGGCGCATTGCCCGGGAATACGAATGCGACCCGGCCACCCTTACCCCGGATGCGATCGAACGGCTAAAGGCCTACGACTTCCCCGGCAACGTGCGGGAGCTGGAGAATATTCTGGAGCGGGCCTTTACCCTGTGTGATGAGGACCGCATCAGTGCCGACGATTTGCACCTGGGCAACGGGGTGCAGCCCGCAGGGTCAGCTTCCGGTTCGGCCAATCCCGGCACCGATGCCCCAAGCGTGCCGGAGGGGGAGATTGATCTTGAAGGGTTCCTGGAAACCATTGAGCGCCAGGCGATTGAGAAGGCGTTGGAGGCTACTCGCTGGAACAAAACGGCGGCGGCCAAAAGGCTGGGGATCAGTTTCCGGGCTTTGCGGTATCGGTTGAAGAAGTTGGGGATGGAGTGATCAGTCGATAAGGGGCGCCCCTTATCGACTGATC
>NZ_JAWLHI010000075.1:0-18286 GCF_041690455.1 Marinobacter sp. | reverse complement strand
CTTGATGTGGAACCACCACACCTGCGGACAGTCGCCTTGGCCAGAAGCCTCAGCGTCACGCAGTAGGTTAACGAATTAGCCAGACGGGACACTAGTAGGGAATGAATTCCTCCTCATCCCCCGCTACTTTTTCAAACCGCCCTGCCCGCCAGTCATCCTTTGCCTGCTCGATACGCTCCTTCCGCGACGACACAAAGTTCCACTCGATAAAGCGCCGGCCAACCGGTTTGCCACCAATCAGGGCAATGCGGGTGTCTTCCGTCGCAGTGATGCAAACGCCTGTTTCCTGGGAAAACACGGTCATACTGTGGGTCGGCAGTTCTGAGCCATGCGCCTTGAGGGACCCGCTCGCCACATAGACTGCGCGCTCAGGTGCATCGGGCAACTCCAGGGTCTGGCCGGCTTTGAGGGTGGCCTCCAGGTAGAGGGTTTCACTGAAGCTGCGTACGGGGGAGGTCACGCCATAGGCGCTGCCAATCATCACCCGGACGGGAACACCATTGATATCAATCGCCGGAATGTCATCACCGGGATAATGGTGGAATGCCGGTTCGGCTCTCCTCCTGTTCCTCCGGCAGCGCCAGCCAGAGCTGGAGACCATGCAGACGGTGATCTTTGGCGGTGACTTCCGGGCGCTCCCGCTCGGAATGGGCAATGCCACGGCCGGCAACCATCAGGTTGATATCGCCGGGCCGGATGGGCTGGTAGCTGCCCACGGAATCCCGGTGCAGTATCTCGCCCTCGAACAGGTAGGTCACGGTGGCGATGCCGACGTGTGGATGAGGACGAACGTTGATGCCTTCGCCCGCCGGAAAATCCGCCGGCCCCATTTCGTCAAAGAAGATCCAGGGGCCGACCATTCTCTGCTTCGCCGTTGGCAGCAGACGTCGCACCGAGAACCCGCCCAGATCCGCGACACGAGGGCTCAGGATCTTTTCGATGGCGCTGCATGGCGCTTCGATGGCATCGCACTGCTGCTCTGCGTACTTCAGGGTGTTACTCATGGCACCGCTCCGATGGGCTTGGTTTCCTAATGTTGGCCCACCGGAGGATCATACGGCAACCAAGTTGTCAGAAACGCCCGCGAATCCTTTCAATCACGCTCTGAATCCGGTCTCTGGCTTCATTCAGGGTGTGGCTCTCACCAATCAGCTCCCGGACTGAGTTGAGCTGTTGCTCGAACAAGCCGTGCTTTTCCACGTCCCCGCTGTCTTCGTCCTGCCCCAAGGGCAGGATGTGACGGAAGTAGGTGCCTCCCAACAGGCGCCGGAGCAGGCCTTCGCCAAGGAACGGTTCGTCGTTGTTGAGGGTGCGGGTGGCGCGCAGCAGGCGGCGGATGTCGTACTGGCCCGGATAGATGTCCGGTACCTGCTTGGGAATCTCCAGCAGGCTGTAAACACCAACTCGGGCAGTCCGGACCGAGCTCTCCAGGGTAAAGACCACGTCATTCGGAGTTTCCACAAACTGCCCCATCAGGGCCAGGTTGGTGCAGCCTTCCGGAACGATCTCGGGGCGGTCTCCCTGGGCCCTGGGCATGAACTGGGAGGTGATGTAGGGCATCAGGGCAATTCGGGTTTTGGTAGCAACGATCACCTCGTCCACCTGATCAATCAGGCCCATGTGGTAGCAGAGTTCCGTCAGCACTTCCCGGCCGGTGCATTCCGGCATGGGCTTTTTGACGTAATCGCCGGGCTTGTCCATGAGCAGGGAGTATACCCAGAGCACGATCACGTCATCCGGCTGATCGGGAAAATGCGGCTGGCGATTGCAGGTAAAGCTCATGAGCCAGGATGAGTCGGTGAACGTGATGATCCCGCCGGTAGCCGTAAACCCGGAGTACGGATCGTTCACCGAGAGTTCCTTGAGCTTGTCCATGAGAGGTGACGGCTTACAGGTCAGGGTCACCGATTCCCAGGTGGATTGCGGGACGTTGCCACAGAACTTGTCGGGCCGGCCAAACACCTCGGACTGGCTGGCCAGGTTCTTCCAGAGCTGCCAACCTGAGGAATCGCCCGGTTCCTTCTCATCCTTCAGCACCGGCGCGGTATTATCGTCACCGTAGGCGGTATCTTCGGTCATCGAGCCGGTGGTGACGAACACCAGGTCGCGCTTGCGCACCCGGATGGTCTTCTCGCCCTGCTCCGTCTCACACTGGATCCCGGTGACTGTGCGCTGCCCTCCCCTGGTACTCAGTTTCAGGTTCGAAATGATAGTGTCGCACTGGATCTTCACGCCCTGCTCTTTCAGCCAGTTCATCAGCGGGCGGACGAAGCTGTCGTACTGGTTGTAGCGGGGGAACACCAGCGAGGTCATGTCGTTGAGGCCGTCCATAAGATGCAGGAACCTGTGCATGTACAGCTTCATTTCCAGCACGGAATGCCAGTTCTGGAAGGCGAACATGGTGCGCCAGAAGGTCCAGAAATTGGTTTCCAGGAAACCCTCGCTGAACCATTGCTCGACGGTGATGTCGTCCAGGTCCTCCTTGCGGGCCAGCAGCAAGCGGATGACCTCCAGCTGCTGCCTGCGGCTCAGCTCCATGGTGGAGAAATCCCCGATCTGGCCCTGCTTTTCCAGCAGGCGGGCTTTTGACCAGTTCTTGTCCGGATCATTGATCAGGCGGTACTCGTCGAGCACGGTAAACGGCTCCGGCAACTCCAGGGCCGGAATTTCGGAGAACATGTCCCAGAAGTTCTGGTAAGTCATCTCCATTTCCCGGCCACCCCGCACGATGTAGCCCTCCTCGGCATTGCCTGCTCCGTCCAGGGAGCCGCCTTCGATCGGACCCTCTTCGAGAAACACGATGTTCTCTGCAGGCATGTGGCCGTCGCGGATCAGGAAAAAGGCCGCAGCCATGCCGGCAATGCCGCTGCCTATGATATAGGCACGGCGGTCTTCAATGCCCTCGGTGGGCAGTGGCCGGTGATTGACATAAGCGCCATGGAGATCCGCCGGCGGGAGGGGTGTGTCAATCCCGTTGTGCAGGTGCGTGGCGGTCGCATCGGGGTTTGCGTTGAATCCTCGGGCTTTCAGGGCACGAATGTGTGCGTCGAGGCTGGGGTCTGGAACTGTCCGTTTCTTTGAGTCCGTCACGCTGACTTCTCCTTTGTGATAATGGCTGTCCCTATGGTGAATCCCATAAGCTTACTCCACCGATGACACACATCAACTCGATGTCAGTTATCAAAAAACGGTAATCTGTTACCTCAATCCCCGAGACAGGAGTACTCAGCGTGTCCGATTCCGAACAGTTCGCCAGCGATAACTACAGTGGTGTCTGCCCTCAAGCCTGGGCCGCCATGAATCAGGCGAATCGGATGGACGAGCCCGCCTACGGGGAGGACAGCTGGACCCAGCGGGCCGCGGACGGCCTGCGCACGTTGTTCGATACCGACTGCGAAGTGTATTTCGTGTTCAACGGCACCGCCGCCAATTCCCTGGCCCTGGCCTCCATCGGCCAGTCCTTTCACAGTGTGATCTGCCACGAATTGGCACACATCGAGACTGATGAATGTGGCGGCCCGGAATACGCCTCCAACGGCGCCAAGCTGCTGCTCGGTGAAGGGCCGGATGGCAAGCTCACGCCGGAGAGCATCGAGCACCTGGTGACCAAGCGTACGGATATCCACTACCCCAAGCCCAAGGCCCTGAGCCTGACCCAGGCCACAGAGGTGGGCACCGTTTATACGCCGGAGGAACTAAAAGCCATCCGTGCCGTGGCAGACACGCACCGGCTGAACATCCACATGGACGGCGCCCGCTTCGCCAATGCGGTGGCGGCGCTGGATGTCCACCCTTCCGAAATCACCTGGAAAGCCGGCGTGGATGTACTTTGCTTCTCCGGCACCAAAAACGGGCTGGCCCTCGGTGAAGCCGTGGTGTTCTTCAACCGGGACCTGGCCGAAGACTTCGAGTGGCGCTGCAAGCAGGCCGGGCAACTGGCCTCCAAAATGCGGTATATTTCCGCGCCGTGGTGCGGGCTGCTGGAGAACGATGTCTGGCTGGCCAATGCCCGCCACGCCAACGCCTGCGCTGAGCGGCTGGAAAAGGGCCTGGCCGGCCTGCCGGGGGTGAGCCTGCGCTACCCGAGACAGGTGAACGGGGTGTTCGTGGAGATGCCGGAACCTGTGCAGGCCGAGCTGCGGGCAAGGGGCTGGCGCTTTTACAACTTCATCGGCGGCTGTGCCCGGTTGATGTGTTCCTGGTCCACCAGTGAGGCCCAGGTGGACCGTTTCCTCGCTGATCTGCGGGAGTTGGTGGCCTGATTACGGCCATTCCGTCCGATTGAGTAGAAATTGAATGAATCTGGAGAACTTGTCTTGAACGTTCAGGACCGTTTTGTTGATGTATCCGGGGGTGAGCTGCTCGTTCGCTCCTGGACTCCCGCCAGGGCCGAAGACCGTTCGCCCATGGTGTTGTTTCACGATTCCCTGGGTAGCGTTAAGCTCTGGCGGGATTTTCCCGAGGCTTTGGCGCGCCGGCTGGAACGGCCGGTGATTGCTTACGATCGCCTGGGTTTTGGCCAGTCTTCCCCGCGTGAAGGGCTGCCTTCGCAACGCTTTATCGAAGAAGAGGCGGAGATCTATTTTCCGGCCCTGAGGGAGGCCCTGGGCTTTACCAAATTTCTGTTGTTCGGCCACAGCGTCGGCGGCGCCATGGCGATCATCATTGCCACCCGGTTTGCCGGGGACTGCGAGCTGGTGATTACCGAAGCCTCCCAGGCCTTTGTGGAAGAGCACACCCTGGACGGCATCCGGGCCGCCAAAGCCCAGTTCCAGAAACCGGGGCAGATGGACAAACTGGCCCGCTACCACGGCGACAAGGCCCGCTGGGTACTCGAGGCCTGGACCGAAGTCTGGCTGGACCCCAGCTTCCACCACTGGAACCTGGAGCCTTTCCTGCCGCAGGTGCAATGCCCCGTGCTGGCCCTTCATGGCGACCACGATGAGTTCGGTACCCTGGAATTTCCCCGGCGCATTGCTGAAGGGGTTCAAGGGCCCTCGGCCCAGGGCATCCTTGAGAACTGCGGCCATGTTCCCCATCGGGAGCAGCAGCCGAAAGTCCTCAATACGGTTGCCGCCTTTCTGACAGAGCATCTGGCGAAATAATCGGAATCCCGCCTATTGGCGGGATTTGCCCACTTCAGCCACACTTTCCCGTGCACTGGTCCGATCAGCGGTCGGACAACGTACTTCCCCGTAGCCTTAACTCACTCAACGGTTCAGGAGCCTGTGCCATGGGAAAGCCAGTCATTGCCGACAACAAGCCCACCAAGGTCAAGCTGGAGAAAGGCGAAGAGTACTTCTTTTGTGCCTGCGGGCGCTCCGATAATCAACCGTTCTGCGATGGCTCCCACGCCGGGACCGGCATCACGCCCCAGCGCTTTGTCGCGGAAGACAATGAAGAGGCGGTGCTGTGCCAGTGCAAGCAGACCGCCAATCCGCCCTACTGCGACGGCACCCACCAGCAGTTCAGTGATGATCTCGTGGGCAAGGAAGCGCCGGAAGGCTCCGATGATTCAGAGGAGTCAGGCGACTCCGGCAATCAGGACAAGGCCCCGAAGGCCAAGGCAACCAAAGAGGAACCCACGGTGGAATTCATCCACCAGCTGGCCCGGGAAGGCCTGGACAGCATGGGTAACCACGGGCCGGTAACCGCCATGGGTGTTCCGCGGCACACTCTCCCCCACTGGGATGACCTGCAGATCATGGTCGCCCAGATGGCCAGCAAGCCACTGATGGAAGACGTAGATGTGGCTACCGAGCTGGTGGTGGGTCCGGAAGCGAAGAAGCCGCTGACATTGAGCATGCCTCTGCTGGTTTCGGACATGAGCTTTGGTGCCTTGTCCGAGGAAGCCAAGATTGCCCTGGCCCGGGGTGCGGAACTGGCAGGCACCGGCATCTGTTCCGGCGAAGGCGGCATGTTGCCGGAGGAGCAGCAGGAGAACTCCCGCTACTTCTACGAGCTGGCCAGTGCCAAATTCGGTTATGAGGAGGATCTGCTCAGGAAGGTCCAGAGCTTCCACTTCAAGGGCGGCCAGGGCGCCAAAACCGGCACCGGCGGCCATCTGCCCGGCAACAAGAACACCGGCCGGATCTCCGAGGTGCGGGGCATTCCGGAGGGTGAGCCGGCGGTGTCACCCCCCACTTTCGAGGATCTCAGTTCGGTGGCGGATTTCCGGGACTTCGCCGGTCGGGTCCGGGAGATCACCGGTGGCATTCCGGTGGGTTTCAAACTGAGCGCGAACCATATCGAACGGGATATCCAGTTCGCCCTGGACGCGGGCGCCGACTACATCATCCTGGATGGCCGTGGCGGTGGCACCGGCGCGGCACCGGAGATTTTCCGGGACCACATCAGTGTGCCCACCATCCCTGCCCTGGCCCGGGCACGCCGCTACCTGGATAACCATGGCGCCAGCGGGCGAGTCACCCTGATCGTGACCGGCGGCTTGCGGATGCCCATGGATTTCGTGAAGGCCCTGGCCCTGGGCGCGGATGGCATCGCCATCGCTAACAGCGCCATGCAGTCCATCGGTTGTG
Source organism: Marinobacter sp. (assembly GCF_041690455.1). Classification (GTDB taxonomy): domain Bacteria; phylum Pseudomonadota; class Gammaproteobacteria; order Pseudomonadales; family Oleiphilaceae; genus Marinobacter. Next base: position 11,747 of record NZ_JAWLHI010000075.1, on the reverse strand, counting down.
TCGCCGCGCGCATCTGCAACACCAACAATTGCCCGGCCGGTATCGCCACCCAGAAAAAGGACCTGCGCCAGCGCCTGGACGTGGACAAGTCCGCCCATCAGCTGAAGAACTTCCTGCAGGGCTCGATTGGCCTGATGCAGGTGATGGCCCGGGCCTGCGGCCACGACAGCCTGGGCAAGTTCTCCATTGAGGACCTTTCCACCTGGAACCGGGATATGGCACTGCTCAGTGGCGTGAGGTACGCTGGGGTACTGGATCCTTCCACCTGATTGAAGGAGGTGCCCCGTGATCCGTTACGCCATTGACCGCTGCAGCCTGGGCTGGGTCCTTGCCGGCGCCAACGACAAGGGCCTGTGCAGCATCGAGCTGGGTGATGACCCCGATTCGCTGCGCTCGACCCTGCAATCCCGCTTCCCGGATGCCACGCTGGAGCAAGTCACCGACAACCTGGGTGGCATTTTGCCCAAGGTGATCCGCTTTCTCGACGCGCCACAATCAAGCCTCGACCTGCCCCTTTCCATTGAGGGTACCGGTTTCCAGCAACGGGTCTGGGAAGCGCTCCGCACTATTCCGGCTGGCCAAACGGTCAGTTACGCAGAACTCGCTGCAAAAGTCGGAAGCCCGAAAGCGGTACGGGCGGTCGCCAGTGCCTGCGCTGCCAACCGGCTCGCGGTCGTCATCCCCTGTCATCGCGTGGTGCGCAGCGACGGCAACCTGAGCGGTTATCGCTGGGGTGTCGATCGCAAGCGCGCCCTGCTGTCCCGTGAGGCTGCATCGGTGATTGCCGCCTGAATCCCTGAAGCCTGCTCACGCGGGCTCTGTTGCTTCGGCTGCCAGGGTCCGCACTCGCTCGAAATCTTCTTCGGTAAAGACCCCGTTCACACCCGAGATGGAGGCCAGCTCCATGCCGTGCTTCAGGCCGAGTTTGTAGATTTCCCGCACCTTCTCCCACTCGATGTTCCGGCCCAGGGTGAAGTTCTCGAAGCGGCCTTCCAGAGCCAACACAATGGTTTCCGCCAGACAGGCGTAGGTAATTCCCTTGGGCAGGCCAATGTCCTTCATTCTGACGTCGCCGGGAAGTTTGATTTCACCGGATTCGATGACCAGCACATCCGGGCGTTTTGCCACGTCTTCTGCCGGAATATCCAGGGGCCTGGCAACGTCGGTGATCACGCACCCGGGCTTGACCTTGGTGATATCCAGAATTCGTTTCCCGGCGCCGGAGGTGGCGGTTACGATCATGTCCATGTCGGACAGGTCCCGGTTGGTGGTGGCTGCGACGTGGACCACCGCGCCCGGTGTTTCCTGCTCGATGCTCTCCTTGAGAGAGAGGAGTTTTGCGGCCTCAGGCGCCACCAGATAGATTTCATCCACTGCCTTGGCCAGCAAGCGGGCGCAAACCGAGCCAATAGCACCGGTCGCACCCACCACCATGGCTTTGCCGGCCATCTTGCCGCTTTCGCCGACATGGACACGGCCAATTTTCCTGGCCGCATCATGGGCGGCCCAGAGGGCTCCTGAGGCACTGTAGCTGTTGCCGGTCGTGATCGGTAGCGGCGCCCGTTTGGCCACGGTGATGCCCGCATCCCCCACCACTTTGGTGAAGGCGCCGAGCCCCATGATCTGGGCGCCCAGTTTCTTGGCCAGTTTGGCGGCCGCCAGTAATCGGCTGTAGGTGAATTCCGGGCCATGGGCCATGATTTCCCGGGGTGTGCCACCGACCGTGATAAGCCAGCCTTCCGCTTCGTCTCCGGTAGGTGAGCGGATGCCGGAGACCTTCGAATAGACGAACGGTGGTGTGTAGGCAATCGCCTTCTCCACCAGATCCATCACTTTTGGTGGCGACACGCTGGCAACCCAGTCCAGTGGCGGGGTTTTGGTCAGGTACTGCTGGGACAACGGATGAATCACAAAGGCAAACCGGTTAACCCGCCGGTAGCCATTCGGGTACAGGATCCGGGGTTCAATGCCCAGGCTTTGTATGACATCAAGGAAATCGTCCGCGCCCAGTTGCTCGGGTGTGCGTGACAGTGCGGCGCTGATCATCGCCTCCATGACATTCACACCGATAGGCCTGCCCTCCAGCCACGGGCTGTAATCCACCACCATGGCCACGCGGCGGGAACGCATCCAGTCCAGCACCGAATCGGAGACCCGTGAGGTAATGATCGTCTTGCCGTCCAGTTCCTTCTCGGTGAAAGACTCGAGATCACCGATGGCACCGACGATAACATGGGAATCCCGAACGGCACTGTGCAGGGAACCGGCCACCAGGTTTTCACCCAACCGGTATAACGGGCTCTGATGCAGCGCATTGATGGCTTTGACCGCCATTGGCCGGAACATCAGCGGCGCGGTGAGCCGAGTGTAGGTCTCGAGCTGGCCCAGGGACGTCAGCACCCGGGGAACCCCAAAATCGAGGTAGGGATCCGCAAACTGCAGGTTCTCGGTATGCTCGGAGAGTGATTTGGCGATCCGGTAACCGGCCTGCCCGTTGAGGAAGAGTACCCGGGCATTGTCGAAGAAATGGCCCAGCTCAGTCTGGGTATGGCGAACGGCCCACTCCTGCAGGATACCGCGCAGGCCAGCTCCGGTGGTGACCGGCTTGTCGGGCACGCAGGCTTCCAGCCTGGCGGTTTCCGGGTGCTCCAGTTGTTCCCGGCCCACCTGGTAGTGGTCGTGAATCATGCTCAGGCCAATGGCATCCGCCTGCGGGTGCACCGATTCCAGAACCGATTCGGCCTTTTCGATGTCGCCATCCGTGCCGATGCGGATGATCCGGAACGCCTGCCCGAGGAATTCCGTTTCCAGCTCGTAATCGTATTCGGACGATCCCTGGCTTACACTCACAACCGTTTTCATAGCGGTCTTCCATCCTTCCCGTCATTCTTTTAATTAGCCTAATCGAGACTGATTCGGTATGTCTTAGCGTAGGTCAAATTTGCGGCCGCCGTACAGGGTCTACAATTACCCAAAACATCCAAAAGTACACCGGTGTTGCCGGTAAAGGAGAACCCAATGAGCATTCAGGAAGAGTTGACCGCAACCATCGCGGACCTGGTACAGCCTGGCAAAGGCATCCTGGCCGCCGATGAGAGTACACCCACCATCGCCAAGCGTTTCAAGGCGGTTGGCGTGGAATCCACGGAAGGAAAGCGCCGGGAGTACCGGAGCATCATTTTCTCCACCCCCGATCTGGGTAAATACATCAGCGGCGTCATCCTGTACGAGGAAACCCTGGAGCAGCTGAGCCTTGAGGATGTAGCCATGCCCAAGCTGCTGGCCAGTCAGGGCATTGTTCCGGGCATCAAGGTGGACAAGGGCAAGGGGCCGCTGGTGAATGCGCCCGGGGACGAGATCACCTATGGCCTGGACGGTCTGGAATCCCGCCTCGAGGAGTACAAGAAGCTGGGTGCCCGCTTCGCCAAATGGCGGGATGTGTTCCACATCTCCGACACCCTGCCCTCTCGCCAGGCGATCAAGGCCAATGCCGAAGTGCTGGCCCGGTACGCGGCGGTGTGCCAGTCCATGGGTATTGTGCCGATTGTCGAGCCGGAAGTACTGATCGACGGCCATCACAGCATCGAGCGGGCCGGGGAAGTCAGCGAAGCGGTACTCCGGGACGTGTTCAAGGCGCTGTACCGGCACCATGTGGACCTGGAAACCATGGTCCTGAAGCCCAGCATGGTCACCCCGGGCAAGGAATCGCCGTCCGCCAGCCCGGAACAGGTGGCGGAACACACGCTGATGATTTTCCGGCGCGCCGTGCCCGCCGCAGTACCGGGGATCTTTTTCCTGTCAGGCGGACAGACCCCGGCCGAGGCCACCGTCAACCTGAACGCCATCAACAGCATGGGCTACCATCCCTGGGAACTGAGTTTCTCGTATGGCCGTGCCCTGCAGGAACCGGCCCAGCAGGCCTGGGCGGGTGACCTGGCTAATGCCCAAAAGGCCCAGGCCGCCCTGCACAAGCGGGCCAGGCTCAATGGCCTGGCCCGTTCCGGTGATTACTCTCCGGAGATGGAAAACGAGGATTAGCGCGGGACACTAATCGCAGATATCCACGCATTTACCGCTGCCGTTGAACGCCATGGTGCGGCCACTGAGGGGGATGTGTACGGACACGTTTACGGCATCACGGAAGATTGCCGTGCGGGTGCCCTCTTTCACCTTGCCGCCCTCGGTGGCCGGCTCATTGGCGTGGGACGGAATCACGGCCCTGGGCTTGATCAGGTCGTTGATTACGTAGGCAGCCTCAGTCGGGCCAGTCGTGAAGGTGTCCCCGATATTCATCACCACCAGTTCGGCACCGTAGTGGTCGGCCACCACCATTTTCTGCTCGGCAGTAATACCGGTATCACCGGAAAGGTAGACCACCAGCCCGTTGGAGAAGGTCAGCACATAGCCGGTGGGCGGCCCGACACTGGCGGACACGCCGGCGGCTTTCAGGTATTCCGCCAGCGGCCCGGTCAGGAAGGATGGCGATACGCCGTTGCTGTGCACCGCAGGCACGGTTGTGATCTTCACACCGCCCACTTCTTTACTGGCCCCGAAGCGAACCAGCTGGGATTTGGATTTGTCCGCGCCGGCGGCTTCGAGCTTGGCGGCAAAGAACGCCGGCATTTCGCTGCCGGTGACAATCGTGGCCTGCTTCGCGACCGCGATATCCACGGTGTTGGATTGCGGCAGGGTGACTACCGGAAACTCCGGCGAGCCGCACTCGCCCCGGTTCACCGCCTCGATGCGGCGATCGCCCACATGGTCACCGTGCATGTGCGACACCAGCACCACATCGATATCACCGAGCCGTGGATCGTCTGCCCCGGCCACAGTGCGGCCGGCATCATAAAGAATACGCGTGCCGTTGGGGTCTTCGAACACCATGGCGCGGTCCACCACACAGAACTCGCCGTCATGGCTTCCCAGAGGCGTTACCTTCACCTGCCCGTCGTCCTGGCCCTGTACCAGCCCGGCACCCGCCACGAAAAGACCTGCACTTGCGGCGATGCCCACCAGGGCCCGCCTGACTATGCCGTTACTCATGATATGGCGTCTCCTATTCCGTTCTTTGTTATTGGTCTGTGTTTGTACGGTCACACTGCCTTTTCATACCAGTGTAGACCCGTAAACGGCCCCGGAAGACGCAAAAAAGCCCCTCGTGAGGGGCTTTCGGGTATGAACGGTGTAAAAAGAGCTGTCAGGCCGCCCGCTCTTTCAGAACAGCGGAAGGCACGACCTGCTCCAGACAGGCAAGCATCGGGGCCACCTCACGGATCTTGCGGGCTTGCGGCCACAGGTACTCCGCTTCGGCGAAGCCCTGGCGCAGGAAGTTCAGCCATTGCTTGATGCGGCCGGTTACATACCGGTCCTCAAGCCGGGTCTGCAGCGCGGCGGAATATTCACGCACCAGCGCCACCGCCTCCAGCCAGGTCATCGGCGTGAAGATGTCACCGCGCTGGGAGGCCTTGATCTGAGCGGCCAGATCCGGACGGGCAATCAGGCCCCGGCCGATCATGACGTCTTCGCAGCCAGACACCTTTCGGCAGCGCCAGTAGTCCTCGACGGTCCAGACCTCGCCGTTGGCTATCACATGGGCTTTGACCGCTTCCCGCACCCGGGCAATCTCCTCCCAGTAGGCAGGCGGTTTGTAACCGTCCACCTTGCTGCGGGCGTGAATCACGATCTCGGACGCGCCGGCGGCTTCAAGGGCCTGACCACAGGCCACGCCCATGGAACGGTCGTCATAGCCCAGGCGCATCTTGGCGGTCACCTGGATTTCGGCAGGCACGGCTTTGCGCACGGCGGCGGTGATTTCGTGCATCAGTTCCGGCTCACGCATCAGCACGCAACCGCCCTTGTGCTTGTTCACGGTCTTGGCCGGGCAGCCGAAGTTGATGTCCACCTGGGTCGCACCCAGCTCGGCCGCTTTCAGGCCGTGGCGGCCCATCTGTTCGGGGTCTGATCCGAGCAGCTGCACAGCCACTGGCGTACCCACCCCGGTCTCGCAGGCACGATGCAGTTCCGGTGCGTATTTGTAGAAAATCCGGGGCGGAAGCATGCCGTGGGTCACACGAATGAATTCGGTCACGCACCGGTCAATCCCGCCGACTTTGGTCAGGGTTTCACGGATGGGTGCATCGACCAGCCCCTCCATCGGGGCAAGGATGATTCGCATGGAGGCTCCAGCGGCTGAGAACAGAAAATCAGGTGGCGACTGATCAAAAATCAGGCGGAGCGGATTGTAAGGAATTTGGCGGGAAGTTGGTAGCCGGGCATCCCGAAACAGGATGCCCGGCCGGTTACTGCCAGGTTACTTCTTCACGTCGAAGCGGTCGTTGTTCATGACCTTGGTCCAGGCGGCAACGAAGTCCTTGATGAACTTCTCCTGGTTGTCGTCCTGAGCATACACCTCGGCGTAAGAACGCAGGATGGAATTGGAACCGAGCACGAGATCAACACGGGTCGCGGTGAACTTGGCGTTGCCGCTCTTGCGATCCACGATGTTGTACGAGTTCTTGCCAGTGGGCTCCCAACGGTTTGCCATGTCGGTGAGATTCACGAAGAAGTCGTTGGTCAGCTGACCAACGCGGTCCGTGAACACACCGTGCTTGGTGCCACCGTGGTTGGTGCCCAGCACCCGCATACCACCGATCAGGACGGTCATTTCCGGCGCGGTCAGGCCCATCAGCTGGGCGCGGTCCAGAAGCATCTCTTCCGGCTTGACCACGTAATCCTTCTTCTGCCAGTTGCGGAAGCCATCGGCAAGCGGCTCCAGCGGCTCGAAGGACTCCGCATCGGTCATCTCGTCGGTGGCGTCACCACGGCCCTTCAGGAAGGGTACGTGTACGTCATAGCCGGCAGCTTTCGCGGCCTTCTCGATGCCCAGGTTACCGCCGAGCACGATGACGTCCGCGATGCTGGCGCCGGTGTCGGCAGAAATCTTCTCATAGACCTTGAGCACCTTGGCCAGACGATCCGGCTCGTTGCCTTCCCAGTCCTTCTGCGGAGCCAGGCGGATGCGGGCGCCGTTGGCACCACCGCGCATGTCAGAGCCGCGGTAGGTACGGGCGCTGTCCCAGGCAGTGCAGACCAGCTCGTTGAGGCTGAGGCCGGCTTCTTCGATCTTCTCCTTGACGACTTCCTCGATGTAGTTGGTCTCGCCCTGGGGAATCGGATCCTGCCAGATCAGGTCTTCAGCGGGTACGTCCGGGCCGATGTAACGGGACTTCGGCCCCATATCCCGGTGAGTCAGCTTGAACCAGGCGCGGGCGAAGCAGTCCTTGAAGTACTCCGGGTCCTTCATGAATTTTTCGCAGATCGGCCGGAACGTCGGATGCATCTTCATGGCCATATCCGCGTCGGTCATGATCGGGTTATGGCGCTTGGATGGATCCGTCGCATCCACCGGCTTGTGCTCTTCCTTGATGTCGATCGGCTCCCACTGGTTGGCGCCGGCGGGGCTCTTCTTCAGCTCCCACTCATAACCGAACAGCAACTCGAAGTAGCCCATATCGAATTGGGTCGGATTGGTGGTCCAGGCACCTTCGATGCCTGACGTGATGGCATTGGCGGCCTTGCCACCCATGTTCGGGTTGTGCCAGCCGAGCCCCTGCTCGTGCACGTCGGCACCTTCTGGCTCGGGCCCAAGCGCTTCGGCATCGCCGTTACCGTGGGTTTTACCAACGGTGTGACCGCCGGCGGTCAGGGCCGCAGTTTCTTCCGCATCCATGGCCATGCGGGCAAACGTTTCCAGAACCTGGTCACCGCTCTTGATCGGATCCGACTGGCCGTTCACACCTTCCGGGTTCACATAGATCAGACCCATCTGTACGGCGGCCAGCGGGTTTTCCATGGTGTCGGGCTTGTCGATGTTTTCATAGCGGCTGTCGGACGGCGCCAGCCACTCTTTCTCTGCCCCCCAGTAGATGTCTTTTTCCGGGTGCCAGATGTCCTCGCGACCATAGGAGAAACCGAATGTCTTGAAGCCCATGGATTCGTAGGCAATGTTGCCGGCCAGGATGAAGAGATCGCCCCAGCTCACCTTGTTGCCATACTTCTTCTTCAGGGGCCACAACAGCCGACGGGCTTTGTCGAGGTTGCCGTTATCGGGCCAGGAGTTGAGGGGCGCAAAACGCTGGTTGCCGGTACCACCACCACCGCGGCCGTCAGCGAGACGGTAGGTGCCCGCCGCGTGCCATGCCAGCCGGATCATCAGACCGCCGTAGTGACCCCAGTCCGCAGGCCACCAGTCCTGGCTGCTGGTCATCAGCTCGTGCATGTCCTTTTCGAGGGCTTCGTAGTCGAGTTTTTTGACTTCTTCACGGTAATCGAAGTCTTCCCCCATCGGGTTCGTCTTGCGATCGTGCTGGTGCAGGATGTCCAGGTTCAGGGACTCAGGCCACCAATTGGTGTTGTCCTGCGCATGGGCTGTGCTGCTTCCATGCATGACCGGGCACTTACCGCCAGTGTTATTGTCTGTCATCGTACTCTCCTGTTTTGCTGCATTGGCAAACGAGCAATTTAGTGATGGAAACACCACTCAATATAGTTCATACACATTGTGCTGCTTGAATGTTTCCTACCGCGTTAATAGCAACTTCCTATAGCTTTCCCCGTTACGCCGGCGACCCGTCCCGAGACCTTGCCTGTGGCCCTATTGGGCGATGGCGTAGTTCCCGAAATAGTCCGTCAGAATAGCGAGAGCGCCTGACCACAGTACGGAAGGAAGACTCTTCTCGGATGACATCGGACTACTCCTGCGTTAACGAGAACGATTTCACCTTAGCGCGGGGGACAGAGGAAGGAACAATTAATAAAAGATAAATTTTTGAGAGTTTTTGTTTATGAGTGATGAAGGGCGGGGCTTGGTGGGATGAAGGAGGGGTCAGATGAAGGCTTTCATCTGACCCCCGAGTTAGCGGGCGGTGCCTGGCGATAGGCCGGGATCTGAAGGAAAGGCAGGGGTCTGGATAGGTCGGGGTCTGAAGAACTCGTTCTTCTGACCCCACTTTCACGTCCTTCCCCCTCAGTTAGCCAGTTCCAGCAACAGCCGGTTCAGCCGGCTCACATACGCGCCGGGATCCTTCAGCTGCTCGCCGCTGGCCAGGGTGGCCTGGTCGAACAGGACGGCAGAGAGTTCGTTGAAGCGCTCTTCGCCCTTCTCGGTCTCCAGACGCTGGACCAGCGGGTGGTCCACGTTGATTTCGAAGATAGGCTTGCTCTCCGGCACTTTCTGGCCGGCGGCTTCCATGATCTTCTTCATCTGGGCGCCCATGTCGAACTCACCGACCACGAGACAGGCGGGAGAATCCGTCAGTCGGTTGGTCACCCGCACTTCCTGAACCCGGTCATCGAGGGCCTTCTTGATGCGCTCCACCAGATCCTTGTGCTCTTCGGCCGCCTCTTCCTTGTGCTTCTTGTCCTCTTCGGTCTCGACTTCACCCAGGTCCAGGTCACCGCGGGCAACGTCCTGGAACTGCTTGCCGTCGTACTCGCTGAGGTAACCCATCATCCACTCGTCGATGCGGTCGGACAGGATCAGGACCTCGATGCCCTTCTTCCTGAACACCTCCAGGTGCGGGCTGCCCTTGGCGGCGGCGAAGTTGTCACCGGTGATGTAGAAGATCTTCTTCTGGCCGTCCTTCATCCGCTCGATGTACTCGTCCAGGGAGACGTTCTGAGTGGCTTCGCCGGTATGGGTGGAGGCGAAACGCAACAGACCGGCAATCTTCTCGCGGTTGCTGAAATCCTCGGCCGGGCCTTCTTTCAGAACAGTACCAAACTCGTTCCAGAACGCCTGGTAATCTTCCGGCTGCTTCTTGGCCAGCTTGGACAGCATATCCAGTACCCGCTTGGTCATGGCAGTGCGGATGCTATCCACGGTGCTGTCGTTCTGCAGGATCTCCCGGGAGACGTTCAGGGACAGATCGTTGGAATCGATCACGCCCTTGGTGAAGCGCAGGTACAGCGGCAGGAACTGCTCGGCGTCGTCCATGATGAACACGCGCTGGACATACAGTTTCAGGCCACGGGGCGCTTCCCGGTTGTACAGGTCAAACGGTGCACGCTTCGGGATATACAGCAGGCTGGTGTAATCCAGCTTGCCCTCGACCTTGTTGTGGGACCAGGTCAGCGGATCCTCGAAGTCGTGGGCGATGTGCTTGTAGAACTCCTTGTATTCCTCGTCCTTGATCTCGGTACGGGGCAGAGTCCACAGGGCGGTCGCGTCGTTGACGGTTTCGTCCTCGCCCTTCTTGTCCTCTTCCTCGGATTCGGACTTCATTACCACCGGGAAGGAAATGTGGTCGGAGTACTTCTTCACCAGGCTGCGCAACTTCCAGCCATCGGCAAATTCCTTGGCATCGGACTTCAGGTGCAGAACGATCTGGGTGCCACGCTGCTCGCAGTTCACCTGCTCGATGGAAAACTCGCCGTCGCCCTTGGACTCCCAGTGCACACCCTCTTCGGCAGGCGCACCAGCACGGCGGGTAAACACGTCCACCTTGTCCGCCACAATAAACGCGGAGTAGAAACCCACACCAAACTGACCGATCAGCTTGCTGTCCTTCTTCTCGTCACCCGACAGCTGCTTCAGGAACTCGGCGGTGCCGGACCTGGCGATGGTACCCAGGTTGGAGATGACATCATCCCGGCTCATGCCGATACCGTTATCGGTGAGGGTCACGGTGCCGGCATCCTTGTCGTAATCCAGGCGGATTTTCAGCTCAGAATCGCCCTCGTACAGTTTGTCGTCCTTCAGGGCGGCAAAGCGCAGTTTGTCCTCGGCATCCGAAGCGTTGGAAATCAGCTCACGAAGGAAGATCTCTTTGTTCGAATACAGGGAATGGATCATCAGGTTAAGCAGCTGCTTAACTTCCGTCTGAAAACCCAACGTCTCTTTTTGCGTTTCAACCGTCATGGCTTATGGTTCTCCTGCTGTCTTGGATCGGTGGAGCGGCGCGGGCAGGAAGGCAGTTCCAAAACACGCTGTGAATACGTCCCTGTACGCTCGGCTCCGCCATCCATGGCTCCGCACGGTTTTGGAACTGCCTTCCTGCCCGCACCACCCGACTGTCGTGTTAAGTCTGCAGGAAAAAATGGGGCCACACCGCGGCATTTCAAGCCCCGGATCGGTCAGGCGGGATCAGTCTTCGAGAAGGAAATGCGCCCGGGCGGTGGCAATGGGCTGGGAACGGGATTTCTGCCAGGCGGTGACCATCACGTTGGCCACGCGGTTGCCCTGGCGGGTCAGCCGGCACTCGGCGAAGGTTTCCCGGTTCAGGCCGGCACGCAGGTAGTCCAGGGAAAAATCCACGATGCGGGGCATGCGCAGGGATTCTCGGGACATGATCAGGTAGATGTTCGCGGACATCTCCATAAAACCGCCGATCACGCCGCCGTGAATGGCCGGCAGGATCGGATTGCCCAGGTTGGAGTCCTTTTTCGGCAGGCGAAAGATCAGGTCATCCCCGAAGCGCTCGCACTGCAGCCCGATCCAGGTGGCGTAGGGAATGCTTTCGAGCATGCGGGAGAAGTCCCCGGTTTCCTGGGTGTAACGAAGGATTTCCGGATCGGTCATTTGGCACCTCCGGCGATCAGGTCACGGTAATGTTTGGGGCTGGCCTCCTTGCCAATGCGCATGAAGGTGGCCACGCAGTTGGCAATGGTTTCCCCACCCTCCTGGTACGCCTCACACCGGGTGAAAATGATGTTACGGGTAATCCGGTAGGTTTCCGCACGGGCCTAGA
>NZ_JAWLHI010000074.1:0-18554 GCF_041690455.1 Marinobacter sp. | reverse complement strand
ATGACTGTGCAGGAAATACACCAGTCGGCGTAGAAGTCGAGCATGACCGGTTGATTCCGGTCCCGGGCAGCCTCCAACAGCCTCCGGATTTCCGCCGGTTGCTCGACCCGCTGGAACTCGGCATGGCTGCCGGCAGTCACGCTGGCAGGCGCCGACGAAGCCACGGTGAACGGGGCGAGGGGTTTGAGCGGATCGTTGGCGCCACCGACGGCTCCGGCAAGCAGTGCCAGGCCGTAGGCGAACATGACCAGCCCCAGCCCCTTGCGGGTCCTCTGCCAGCCGGCCCTGGCAGCATCAAAGGCACCGAGCTGAACACCCGTGATGGCGATGAGCAGGCCCCAGAGAGTCAGCGCCAGCCAGGCCGGAACCAGCCGTTCTACCAGCCAGATAGCCACTGCCAGCAGCATGACCCCGTAGAAGTGTTTGACGGCGGTCATCCAGTGGCCGGTGGTGGGCAGCAACTTGCGCCCGCCAACTGCAACCAGGATCAGTGGAACACCCATGCCCAGACCGAGCGCAAACAGGGCGACACCGCCGGTGACTGCATTCTGGGTGGTGGAAATGTACAGCAGGCTGCCTGCCAGTGGTGCTGATACGCAGGGCGAAACAATCAGTGCCGACAGCGCCCCGATACCGAAGATACCCGCGACCCTGGAGCCGGTCAGCTTGTGGCTGGCGTTGTTGAGCGAGTCCCGGATGAAGCGCGGGAGCTGAATCTCGAACAGGTCAAACATGGACAGTGCAAACACTACGAACAGCGTGGCAAAGACGCCAAGAACCCACGGGGACTGCAGCTGGGCCTGCAGGTTGAAGCTGGCGCCCAGCAATCCGGTCAGCACACCGGCAGCGGCGTAGGTCAGCGCCATGCCCAGGACGTAACTCCCCGAGAGCATCAGGGCATGGCCGGTGGTGCGGGTGTTATGCCCGGACACCAGGGTGGAGATGATCGGCACCATGGGCAGGACACAGGGGGTAAAGGTCAGGCCAAGGCCCAGCAGGAAAAACAGGCCGGCAATGACCAGCACGGACTGCTCCGAGAGGAAGCCCGCAAGGCCAGTGGCAGAGTTCGTGTCGATGGAACCGGCAGGCCCGCCGGAGGCCTCAGATCCGGGCGTGCCAGCGGTTGAACCGGATGACGCAGTTGTGGCTGGGCCGGCATCGTCCCCGCCGGGGTAATACAACACCTCCCGGGTCTGGGGCGGGTAGCATAATCCCGCTTCGGCGCAGCCCTGATAGGTGACCTCGAGTGTTGCCTCGCGAACCCCTTCGGGCAGGGTGACCGGCACGCGTGCTTCCACGGGCTCATAGAAAACAGTGACTTCACCAAAGAATTCGTCGGTGGTGGTTTCGCCCTGCAAAGAGAATGACGGATCCCCCACCGTCACGCCGTCGGTGACTGAGGTGACAGCAATCCGGTTCTGGTAAAGATAGTGGCCGGGGGTGATATTCCAGCTCAGGGTAACCGCGCCCTGGTCCGTGGTGTAGTTGAAAGGCAGCGCCTCGTCTACCGGAAGGAAATCATTGCCGCCACCGAACAGGCTGGAACCGGAACTGCCAAGGGCATGGGCCGTAGAGGCAAACACGGCCAGGCAGGTGGCCAGGACAAGAAACATGGTGAAGGCTGTCTGGTGAACGCGGTCGGCAAAGCTCGGGTTTGTCATCTGGTGTGCAAGTTCCCGGTTGTAGGTGTGTGGACGATTCCTGCTCCGACGGCAGTGGACACAGGCTTGCTGGTAAAGTTCCCGGTGGTCTGGTATTGGATGCGTTAAAGTCGCACAATAGCCATCCAATGAATCACAGTCCAAACGATCTTATCATGCTGTTCAATGACCTGTTCCGGGAGCCATTCCGGACGATTCTGGTCAAGGGCGGCTCAGAACCCGAGTACCTGCCCGCTGACGGACCGTCCGGTCTGGCCCGGGTCGTGTTCGCTCACGGTTATTATGCCAGTGCTTTACATGAAATAAGTCACTGGTGTATTGCCGGTGAGCATCGCCGCACACTTCACGATTACGGCTACTGGTACTGTCCGGATGGTCGCACCCCGGAGCAGCAGCGGGCCTTCGAACAGGTAGAAGTCAGGCCTCAGGCCCAGGAATGGCTGTTCTCGGTGGCTGCCGGCTCACGCTTTCACATCAGCGTGGACAATCTCTCCGGCGACGGGGCCTGCGACGAACAGCAGTTCCGTGCCAATGTGCTGGCACAGGCCGAGCGTTACCTGGCCGAGGGGCTACCGCCCCGGGGGCAGCAATTTTTTGATTCACTGAAGAGTTTTTACGGAACCGCCAGGGACTTTGACCGCGCCTGGCAACAGGATATGCAACGCCTGGTTTCACCCAATTCGCTTTCCGACAGAGTAAGGAATACAGAGACTGTATGACATCTGACCCAAAACACACCGGCGATCTGAAGTTCAGTGATCTGAACCTGGACAAACGCCTGCTGGACGCTATTACCGCCATCGGATTTGAGTACTGCACACCGATCCAGGCAGAAACACTGCCCTGGACGCTGGCCTGTGAAGACCTCATTGGTCAGGCCCAGACCGGTACTGGCAAGACAGCGGCCTTCCTGATCACTGCCATCCAGACACTGCTGGAAACACCGATTCCCGAGAAGGACCGCTTCGCCTCCGAGCCCCGCGTACTGGCACTGGCGCCGACACGGGAGCTGGCGATGCAGATCGCCAAGGATGCCGAACAACTCTGCCAGTACACCGGGCACAATGTTGTCACTGTGGTTGGCGGCATGAATTATGACAAGCAGCGGGACCAGCTCCAGAATGAAATCGTGGACATCCTGGTGGCCACCCCGGGCCGGCTGATCGACTTCCTGGGTTCCCAGGACGTCTTCCTGGACCAGGTGGACATCCTCATCCTCGACGAAGCCGACCGGATGCTGGACATGGGCTTCATCCCCGACGTGAAGCGCATCATCCGCAAGTGCACCCCCAAGGACGACCGCCAGACCCTGCTGTTCAGTGCCACTTTCAACCAGGACGTACTCAACCTGGCGTCCATGTGGACCCGCAATGCCGAGTTTGTGGAAATCGAGCCGGAACAGAAGACTGCGGAACGGGTCGAACAGACCGTTTACCTGCTGGGTGAGGATGAAAAGCTGCAGGTACTGGTCAATTACCTTAAGCGCCCGGATGTGGAAAAGGCCATCGTCTTTGCCAACCGCCGGGACCAGTGCCGGGACCTCGAGGAAGATCTCAAAAACCAGGGCGTCAAGGTCTCCCTGATGTCCGGTGAGATCGCTCAGAATAAACGCCTGCGCACCCTCGACCAATTCAAGAAGGGGTCCATCCAGGTGCTTGTTGCCACGGACGTGGCCGGTCGGGGCATACACGTCAACGGTGTCACCCACGTGTTCAACTACAACCTGCCGGACAACGCGGAAGACTACGTGCATCGCATTGGCCGGACCGGGCGTGCGGGCAGCAAAGGGGTATCCATCAGCCTGGCCGGAGAGGACGACTCGTTCACTCTCCCGGCGATCGAGACCTACATTAACCAGAAACTGAAAACCGAAGTTCCTGACGATACCCTGAGGGCTCCCCTGGAAAAGCCCGTCATCACCCGCAAACGCGGTGGCCGGCGCAGCAGTGGCGGCGGACGTCCCCAGGGCGGCCGCGGTGGCTCCCAGCGCCAGCGCAGGAACTGAAGGACGTAGACGACCATGCTGATCGTAGCTGACGAGAATATTCCGTTACTCGACTCTTTCTTCGGGGATATGGGTGAAATCCGCCGGGTCTCCGGCCGCCACATGAGCCCCGACGACGTCCGGGACGCAGACATCCTGCTGGTCCGGAGCGTAACCCGGGTCAACCGCGAGCTGCTCGAAGGCAGCCGCGTCCGCTTTGTCGGCACTGCCACCATCGGGACCGACCATGTCGATCTCCAGTGGCTGGAAGAGCAGGGCATCCGCTTCTCCGCCGCTCCGGGCTGCAACGCCAACAGCGTGGTCGAATACGTTCTGTCGGTGCTTTCACTTTATGCAGAGAGACGTGGACTCTCAGACTGGACCGACCTGAGTGTTGGCATCGTGGGCGTCGGCAACGTCGGCGGCGAACTGGCAGCTAAGCTGGAACGTCTGGGCTTTACGATCCGCCTCTGCGATCCGCCCAGAGCCGAACGGGAAGGCGAGCAGGGCCCGGAATTTGTCAGCCTGGACGAAGCCATGGAATGCGACGTGGTCAGCCTGCACACCCCACTGACCCGGAACAGCCCCCACGCAACCTTCCACATGATCGGAGAACGGGAACTCGCCGGACTCACCTCCGACCAACTCGTGATCAGTGCTGGACGTGGCGAGGTAATCGATACCTCTGTCCTCAAACAGCGCCTGACCTCCGCGAACCCGCCGCTTGTCGCCATGGATGTATGGGAACGGGAACCGAAAATCGACCCGGAACTGGTAGACCTGGCTTGGCTGGCAACCCCCCACATCGCCGGTTACAGCCTGGAAGGCAAGGTCCAGGGCACCGAAATGATCTATCAGGCCCTGAGTACCTTCCTGGGCCTGCCGATCCGCAAAAAAGCCGGCCAGTTCCTCCCGGAACCCGCATTGAGCAAGGTTTCGTTTACCTCGGCGGCAGACGAAGATAAGGCCGTCAAAACTGCCCTAAGAGCCTGTTACGACCCCCGAGAGGATGATGCCCGTCTACGCCTCGTCATGAACGGTAGTGCCGAGGAAAGAGGTGCGGCGTTCGATCGTCTTCGCCGGGACTATCCAGTAAGAAGGGAATGCTCCAGTCTGAAGGTCCAGCTGAAAGGAACCAGTAAGTCCCTGCAGGACAGTTTCAGGGCGATTGGTTTCAAACTGAAGATCTGAGGGAGGTCCGTCAGGCGTTAACTTGGGGGAAGCTCCGCTGGTGGGGCCACCCTTCCGAAACATGCTCCTGGCGGCACGTCCCTGTGACGCTTGAGCTCCGCCATCCATGGCTCCGCACAGTTTCGGAAGGGTGGCCCCACCAGCGGAGCTATCGAACTTTCGTGCAGGTCGTTCAGAGATTCGCTTCCTGCAGGGCTCGAATGCGGTCTTCCAGCGGCGGATGGGTCATAAACAGAGCACTCAGGCCGGCCCGGGCACCGCGATTGATACCGAAAGCCTGCAGCGAATCCGGCATCTGATCCGGCACTTCACTTTCCTGTTTCAGCCGTGCCAGAGCGTTGATCATCGCCGAGCGGCCGGCCAGTTGGGCACCGGCAATATCCGCCCGGTACTCCCGGCGACGGGAGAACCAGAACACGATGGTGCTGGCAAGGATGCCGAGTACGATCTCAGCCGCGATGCTGACTACAAAGAACCCGATACCGTGACCCTGTTCATTTTTGAACACCACCCGGTCCACAAAAGAGCCGATCACCCTCGAAGCAAAGATCACAAACGTGTTCACTACGCCCTGAATCAGGGCCAGGGTGACCATGTCGCCATTGGCCACGTGACCAATCTCATGCCCAAGGACCGCGCGAATTTCATCTTTATTGAAACGGTGCAGCAGACCCTCACTGACGGCCACCAGTGCGTCATTCTTGTTCCAGCCGGTGGCGAACGCGTTGGACTGGGATGCCGGGAAAATGGCCACCTCCGGCATCTTGATGCCCGCATTGCGGGCCAATTCCGCGACCGTATCCACCAGCCAGCGCTCGGCCGGAGTCCTGGGTGATTCGATCACCTGTGCCTTGGTACTCCATTTTGCCATCGGCTTGGAAATGAAGAGGGAGATCAGGGCACCGGCGAAGCCGAACACCGCCGCAAACGCCAGCAGCGAGCCGTATTCGATGCCTTGCTGGTTCAGGTAACTGTCGACGCCCAGCAAACGCAGGGTAAAACTGGCAACCAGGATGACCGCAAGGTTGGTCGCCAGAAACAGCAGTATGCGCATGTTAATTCCTTGAAAGTTCAGTCAAAGACATAATTCACCCATCTGACCGGAATATGCGGTCCGGGTTCTAGGCTTCAAGAGTATTACTGCGATTTAATGGTAGCTGCTGTCGGCGAAAAAAGTAGCCTGGACCACCTGGCTGATGCGGGCGGAATTGCCGCTCTTCAGTGCCTGGCGGATCAGGTGGATATGGGTGGAGAGGTCCCGCTGGACTGACCGGGGCAGGTTGTCGGTGTCGGCTGCCTGTACCCCGGCGGCATCGGCCAAAGCCTGGGGGGCCGGGGCGCTGAGCCGGACGAAGGCGTCGCGGGTCAGCACGGCCTGATCCAGGGCTTCCTGCCGGATGGTGTCCACGTAGCGCAGCAGCCCTTCCTCCTCGAGCCAGAGCAGGGCGCCGAAACAGGCCATGTGCCGCTTGCTGTGGAGTCCGAACTCATCGGGCTCGTCCGGGCCGGCAATGTCCTCTACGAACAGGTTCACCCGGCGGGGGAAGACACCGTAGAGCTGGACGAGGGCGACGGCGACGTCCTTGTAGAATTCCTCGACGTGAATGTCTGCCATAAATTGTCCGTTACTGCTGGTATTTGCTCAGGAAATTACCGAGGCGGCCCATGGCGTCCTCAAGAGTGTCTGCCCGTGGCAGGAAAACTACCCGCAGGTGCTGTTTATCATCCACGTTGAACGCCGACCCCTGCACCAGCAGGATCTTTTCCTGCAACAGCAGGTCCAGCACGAGCTTCTCGTCATTGACGATGGGGAACTTCTTCGGATCCAGTTTCGGGAACAGGTACAGGGCACCCTCCGGCTTTACACAGCTGACTCCGGGAATATCGTTCAGCATCCGCCACGCGGTGTCCCGCTGCTCGAACAGGCGGCCACCCGGTGCCACCAGGTCATCGATGGATTGGTATCCACCGAGGGCGGTCTGGATGGCGAGCTGCGCCGGTACGTTGGCGCACAGGCGCATATTGGAGAGCATCTCGATGCCTTCCACCAGATCCCGGGCCCGATGCTTGGCGCCGCTGATGATCATCCAGCCGGAGCGGTAGCCGGCTGCACGGTAGTTCTTGGACAAACCGTTGTAGGTGAAGAACAGAACGTCGTCGGCCAGGGAAGCGGTGGACACGTGTCGGGTTCCGTCATACAGAATCTTGTCGTAGATCTCGTCCGACAGCACGATCAGATTGTGCTTGCGGGCCAGCTCGATGACCTGCTCCAGCAACTCGGTGGAATAGACCGCCCCGGTCGGGTTGTTGGGGTTGATCAGCACGATGGCCCGGGTGCGCCGGGTGATTTTCTTGCGGATATCGTCAATATCCGGAAACCAGTTCTGCTCCTCGTCACAGCGGTAATGCACCGGCTTGCCACTGGACAGGGTGACCGCTGCGGTCCACAGCGGATAATCCGGCGCCGGAATGAGTACCTCGTCACCAGTGTTGAGCATCGCCTGCATGGACATCACGATCAGTTCGCTGACGCCATTGCCCAGATAGATGTCGTCGATATCCACCTTGTCGATGCCACGCTGCTGGCAGTAATGCATGACCGCCTTGCGGGCAGAGAACAGACCCTTGGACTCGACATAGCCCTGGGCCTGGTGCATGTTGTAGATCACGTCCTGCTGAATCTCTTCCGGCACATCCAGCTCGAACGCGGCGGGGTTGCCGATGTTGAGCTTGAGTACCCGGTGGCCCTCTTCTTCCAGCCGACGCGCCTCACGCAGAACTACTCCACGAATTTCGTAACAGACGTTATCGAGCTTGGCGGACTTGTAGTAGTTCTGCATGGATTCGGGTTCCTTGAGAGGTAATACGGATACACAGCCGTCCAGTTGACGGAAGGCTTTATTCTAGCGGAGCGAGGGTGCGCTACAACAGGGTAATTATGATGAATTGTGGCGGATTTAGGGAGTAAACCTCAGGCGGGTTCCCGGTTTTGTGATCAAGTGGCCTGTAACGGCGTGTTATTTTCCATCGGACTTGGTCACAATCAGGGACCTCGCGCTCACCACAGGAGACCAGAATGGCGCAATCCAGTATCTACGATTTTACCGTCCGTGATATTCAGGGCAACGAACAGAGCATGGAGGCCTACCGCGACAAGGTATTACTGATCGTGAATACGGCCAGCAAGTGTGGGTTCACGCCCCAGTTTGAGGGTCTTCAGGCCTTGTACAAGGACCTGAACGAGCGGGGCCTGGAAGTTCTGGGGTTTCCCTGCAATCAGTTCATGAACCAGGATCCGGGAACCGACGAATCCATCAGCCAGTTTTGCAGCCTCAATTATGGCGTGGATTTCCCCATGTTTGCCAAGATCGAGGTGAACGGTGACGGAACACATCCCCTGTACCGGTTCCTGAAGCAGGAGGCGCGGGGCCTGATGGGCTCGGAAAAAGTCAAATGGAACTTCACCAAGTTCCTGGTGGATCGTAACGGCCGGGTTGTTCGCCGCTACCCGCCCACCACCAAGCCAGAGGCGATCCGGAAGGATATTGAAGAGTTGCTGTAGCTGCCTTGTACCCCGAAATCCGGGGCATTACTCCCGGGGCGCCCAGCGACTGATCGTGCTGCGGAGTTCGTCCCGGTTGTAGGGCTTGGTGATGTAGTCGTTCATGCCGGCGGCAATGCAATCCTCCCGGTCGCCCTGCATGACATTGGCGGTGACTGCAATGACGGGCAGGTCCTTCCACTCCGGGTTCTCGCGAATCTGCCGGGTGGCCTCGTAACCGTCCATGACCGGCATCTGGCAGTCCATCAGGACCAGGTCATAGGCGGCGTTCTTCAGGGCCTCCAGAGCCCGCTTACCGTTTTCGGCGTGGTCCACCCGGTGGCCCAGCTTTTTTAACAGGCTGCTGGCGACCAGCTGGTTTACCTGGTTGTCTTCCACCAGCAGTATCTGCAAGGGGCGGGTGGCGCCGGTCGGCACGTCTGTGCGCTCTTCCTGCGCTTCTTCTGCCGGCATCAGCCCGGCAGCCCGGCACAGGCAACGGTAGAGTTCATCCCGCCTCAGGGGGAGCGACAGGATCTGGTGATTTGTCTGGCCGTCGACGCTGTTGCCCCTGGCCTCGGCGAGAATGACTCCTTCCCCGGGCCAGTTGTTCGCAAACGCCATGGTTTCGGTGTCACCCGCATCGATCGTTGACAGCAGGATGCCCTCGAGATGCCGGCTTGCGCCCCGGACCGGAATTTCCCAGGCCCGTAGCTGGCTCTCCAGCGCCAGGCGGTGGGGATGGGTCGGAGGCACCGCCAGTGCAACGCCAATCTGCCTGAGCTTTTCCGGAATCTGCTGGGCTGCCGTGCCGGATCCCGGTTCTTGGTGAACGGGCAGGGGCAGGGTAACGGTGAAATGGGTGCCACTGCCTTCCCGGGAATCCACCAGGATCTGCCCGTGCATTCGCTCCACCAGTTGCCGGCACAGGGTCAGGCCGAGGCCGGTGCCTCCGTAGAGGCGGGTGGTGTCGGTATCCGCCTGCGAGAAGGGCGAGAAAATCCGGTGCAACCCCTCCCGGGACATCCCGATGCCGGTATCGATGACTTCCAGCCGCAGGCTGCCCCCGGAATGGGTGGCCTTGATCTTCACATGTCCGGCGTCGGTGAACTTGATGGCGTTGCTGATCAGGTTGTTGAGAATCTGCCGGGTCCGGGTGGGATCGCCCAGGAAGGTGTCCGGAAGTTCCGGATCGATTTCGCTGACCAGGTCGATACCCTTGGCCCGGGCCTGTTGCGAGTGCAGGGTGGCGCATTCCTCGATCAGGTTGCGCATGCTGAAAGGAATATTCTCCAGATTGAGCTTGCCGGCCTCGACCTTGGAGATATCCAGAATATCGTTGAGCAGGCCCAGCAGGCTCTCGCCTGCATTCAGGGCGATCTCGAGCCGGTTGCGCTGAACAGGGTCCAGCTCACCCTCGAGGGCGACTCCGAGCATGCCCAGGACACCGTTGAGTGGCGTACGTATTTCATGGCTCATGCTGGCAAGGAAGTTGGCCCTTGACCGGGCCCTGCGGACTGCGTCCTCCTTGGCTCTTACCAGGGCGCGGTTGCCGCGCTGCAACGCCTGGTTCTTGTCCGAAATCTCCCGGGTCCGGTCTGCCACTTCCTGTTCGAGCTGGTTGGAGTAGTTCTTGATGGCACTCTCTGCGTCCCGCAACTGTTCGAGGCTGGAGTCGATGGTTTCAAGATGCTGGTTGATGATGCCGACCATGGTGCCGATCTCGTCCTGTTCATGGCGGGCGGGCACGGGCAGGCGGATTTTTTCCGGAGAGTCGGCCGAAACCCGGCCCAGCGCACTGATGACGTTCATCATGGGGCGGGTCAGTACAAAGTAGAAAATCGCCAACAGGGCGCCCGACAGCGCAAGGCTCTTCAGCAGGCCGCTGAACAGGGTGTAGGCGGCTCGTTTGAGGAACTGCAGTCCGTAGTGAAACGTATCAATGGTGACAACGAGCTCGCCCAGGGGCAGGTTGGCGAGCTGCCGGACCTCGAGTTCCGAGCTGAAGGCGCGGCTGTCACCGAACAACAGGTCACTGAGCCAGCGGTAGGGCGATTCGGGGCTGCTCTGGCTGGCCGCGGCCATGGTATGCCCCTCGTTGTCGATGATACGGGCATCGATCGTGGCCGGGTGGCGCAACAGGCCATCGAGCAGTTCCTCGGCGAGGCGGACATCGATGTTGTAGGCAATCTGGGATGCCGGGCTGTGACTGATCTCGATCAGCGCGTTGATTTCCTCTTCCATGGCGTCCCGGGCGCTGAAATAGTCCAGGGTGATCTGGACCAGGTTCAGCACAAGCCCCAGCGCCATGGCGACGAGGAGGGTGTCTCGGGTCAGCCTGTAGGAAAGCCGCTTCTTGAAAGTATTGGTCACGGGTAGTTGCTGTCTCTGTTCCCGGCAGGTTAAGCATCGGAGCCAAGGGTAGCAGAAAAGGCGAATGGAATCCGTGTTTTGGATGCTGTGGGCAAATCGTTCTATAGATTTTGTGAATTTTGAATCACAACTGTATCATTGCAGTGAATGTTGTGCCTGGTTGGCGGTCAGCATTGTCTTATTTTCTCCTCATGCAACGCCGGAGCGCCTGATGGATCTTTCCCGTGTCGACCTCAACCTGCTGGTGTATCTCGATGTGCTGTTGCGGGAACGTAACGTAACCAAGGCGGCGAACCATCTTGGGATTACCCAGCCTGCCATGAGTAACGGCCTGCGTCGATTGCGGGATCTGTTTGCCGATCCGTTGCTGGTACGGACCAGTGAGGGAATGACCGCCACGGAACGGGCCCGGGAGCTGCAGCCACTGGTTCGCGGCATCCTGTCCGATATCGAGCAGGCGGTACAGGAGAAAACGCCATTCTCGGCCATGGAGAGTCATCGGGTGTTCCGGATCATGGCCAGTGATTACGCCGAGTCCTGCCTGATGCCACGGGTCCTGCGCCGGATCCGCCAGGAGGCGCCCCATGTTACGCTGGATGTGCTGACTCCCAGTGACGTAAGTTTCCTGGATGTGGAGCAGGGGCGGCTGGACATGGCCATCAACCGTTTCGACAAGATCCCCCAGTCGTTTCACCAGAAGACGCTCTGGACCGAGTATTTTGCCTGCCTGATGAATGCCCGGAACCCGATCCTCAAGGAGCCCTTCACCCTGGATACCTACCTGGCGGCGAGCCATATCTGGGTCAGCAAGACCGGTTTTGGTGTTGGTGTAGGGGTGAATCCGAAAGATGTGCAGCGGCTTGGCTGGGTGGACGAGGCACTCGGACGGATGGGGGCCAAACGGCAGATTTCCGTATTTACCCGCCACTACCAGGTAGCCATGCTGCTGGCTGAGCAGCACGATCTGATCGCCACCCTGCCGTCACGGGCGGCCTGGCTGCAGAAGGACAATCCCAACCTGGTGGTCAAGGTGCCGCCGTTCGAAATTCCGCCGTTTGAACTGAAAATGGCCTGGAGCCCGTTACTGCAGCACAACACGGACCACCAGTGGCTGAGAAAGCTGATTGCCGAGGTGGCGGAGGAAGTGGATGAAGAGTTCGCGCCCTTCGGTGCCCGCTTCGAATCCGCGGACCTCCCGCAGGTACGCCATTCAGAGCGGTAGCTGGCGTAGCTCCAGGGAACTTCGACCGGCGTCCCACATCCGCTGGAAAGCTTCCGAGAGCAGTTTCACCCGGCCGCTGTCGGAAAAATTGCAGAAGCCGTCAGGCTTGTAAAAGTCGTGGCGGTAAAGCACGCCTTCCCGGTCGATCAGCATGAACGGCTGGACCTCTACCGGATAGTCGTCGTTCACCAGTTTCAGCTCGATTCGGCTGGGCAGGCGGCGCATCAGCTCCACCAGCTGGTGGCGGCGTTTGACCAGGGGTTTGTCATCGTGGATCAGCAGCCGGACTTCGCTGAGCCGGTGGCGGCGGGCGAGGGCAGAAATCAGCTCCCGGAACCGGAAACGGTCGTACAGGTCGTGTTCCAGCAGGCGGTCATACAGCCAGATCCGTTGCCCCGCCTGGCCGGCCAGGGAGTCCATCAGGGCCAGCATGCGGGTCTCGTTGTCGAACAGCCAGCTTTGCCGGTCTTCCTCCAGGAGCAAGGGGTGATCGCGCTCCTCCAGTGCGGCTACGGCCAACTCCGGCGCGAGGCAACGCATGTCGAAGTGGGGAATCCCGACATCGTCGTAGACGTCCGAGCACACATGGAAACCGGACCGCTGATAGAAAGGAATCGCGTGCTCCTGGGCGGACAGCCGAACCTCATCATACTGGCCAGCGGCCTCGGCCAGCAGGTGGCGGAGCAACGCCTGTCCGATGCCCTTACCCCGATGGTCCGGCAGGATTGCCATGCGGCCGATGTGGGCGGTTTCATCCAGGCTGGAGAACAGCCGGGCCACGCCCACCGGTGTGTTGTCAGGCAGTAACGCCAGGAAGTGATCCGCAATCTCGTCGGTATCGTCCCACTCCAGCTCCGGCGGTACCTGCTGTTCCTCGATAAACACGCGCTGGCGGATTTCCCGGATATGACCGGGGGCAAGCTGCCAGCTGTATTTGCGAATCCGGACAGTCATGACGCTCCTATTCGAAATAGACCGATCCCTGGTTGTACAGGGTGGTCAGCAGTCCGAGCAGGGCGGGGTCCGAAGCAAATCGGGAGAGTGCCTCCATGTCGACACGGGCTGCGGCGCAGAGCAGTGGTGCCAGTGGGCGGGCATCGCCTTTGAGCAGGTATTGCTCACCATCCACAAACAGGGCGGTATCTTCACCGAGTTCATAAAACGCAAACCTGGAGCCCTCGTTCCAGCGGAGTTGTTCGCCGGCGCTGATAGCCTCTGCCAGGTCCTCTTCGGAGGCCGGCTCCTCGGCGGGAACCACAATATCGAGACTCTTTGGCGCGGTGGCGTACTGGCCAAACCACAGGGCCAGTTGTCGCCGGTTGCCTACTTTCTCCTGGATGATGCCGTTGAGCCGGTCAATCACTTCCGGGGCAATGGTGCCGGGGTTGTCCTGAACCTTGAGGTCGGGATCGTTGATATGCTCGGCGGCATCTGACTGGCTGCACAGGAAGTCGGTGAAGCCGGTCAGGATGTCGTCGATGGTGGGCGCCCGGAAACCGACCGACAGGGTAATGCAGTCGTCCTCGGCAACCCCGTGATGGCCGATGCCCGGTGGCAGGTAAAGCATGTCGCCCGGAGCCAGGGTGACGGTTTCCTCGCCATCCCAGCTGCTCAGGATCCGCAGGGGGGTGCCTTCGACTCTGGGCGAGGTATGGTCGCACTGACCGCCGAAGGTCCAGCGGCGATGGCCCTGGGCCTGGAGCAGAAACACATCGTACTGATCGTAATGGGGGCCGACGCTGCCACCTTTCGGGGCGTAACTGGCCATGATGTCATCCAGGCGCCAGTTGGGAATGAAGCGGAAGTGTTCGAGCAGGTCGGCAATTTCGGGGACCCAGTGGTCCAGCCCCTGTACCAGGAGCGTCCAGTCCTTCTCCGGCAGTTCACTGAAACGGTCCGGGGTGAAGGGTCCGTTGTGCAGCTGCCAGGGCTTGCCGTTGTCATTCTCGATGACAATCCGGGATTCCACGCCCTCCTCGCAGGCCAGTCCGGCCAGCTCGTCAGGGCTGACGGGGCACTGGAAGCCGGGGAAAGCCTGGCGGATCACCAAGGGTTTTTTCTGCCAGTAGTCCCGCAGAAACTCTGCAGGTGTCAGTCCGCCAAGCATATCCATGGTGTGCTCCCGCTATCAGATGTTGCGCGCCTGCTCGATGGCATTGCCAATGTAGTTGCCCGGTGTCAGGGCCATCAACTCTGCCTTGGCAGTGTCCGGAATGTCGAGGGTCTCCACGAAATTCTTGATCACTTCCGGGGTCATCGCCTTGCCCCGGGTCAAAGCCTTGAGCTTTTCATAGGGCTTTTCGATATTGTAGCGGCGCATGACCGTCTGAATCGGTTCGGCCAGGACTTCCCAGGCGTGATCCAGGTCCTCGTCAAGGCGGGCCGGATTGAGTTCCAGTTTGCCCAGACCCTTGAGGGTCGCTTCGTAGGCAATCAGGCTGTGGGCGAAGCCAACGCCCAGGTTGCGCAGAACAGTCGAATCGGTCAGATCCCGCTGCCAGCGGGAGATCGGCAGCTTGGCCGCCAGGTGATCGAACAGGGCATTGGCAACGCCCAGATTGCCCTCGGAGTTCTCGAAATCGATCGGATTGACCTTGTGCGGCATGGTGGAGGAGCCCACTTCGCCTTCGACGGTCTTCTGTTTGAAGTAACCGAGGGAAATGTAGCCCCAGACATCCCGGTCGAGATCGATCAGGATGGTGTTGAACCGGGCAATGGCGTCATACAGTTCGGCAATGTAGTCGTGGGGCTCGATCTGAGTGGTGTACGGGTTCCAGTCCAGGCCCAGGCTTTCGATGAATTCTTCGGCGTTGGCGGCCCAGTCCACGTCCGGGTAGGCGGACAGGTGGGCGTTGTAGTTACCCACGGCGCCGTTGATCTTGCCCATGATTTCCACTTCGCGGATCTGCATCAGCTGGCGACGCAGGCGGTACACCACGTTCGCCAGTTCCTTGCCCACGGTGGTGGGGGAAGCGGTCTGGCCGTGGGTACGGGACAGCATCGGCTGCTCCGCGTGCTCCTTCGCCAGTTCAGCCAGCTTGTCGATCACCCGGTCCATCGCCGGCAACAGGCCGTGGTCCAGGCCCTCACGCAGCATCAGGGCGTGGGAGAGGTTGTTGATGTCCTCGGAGGTACAGGCAAAGTGCACAAACTCGGTGACGGCATGCAGCTCCGGTACGTTGGCAATCTTTTCCTTGATGAAGTACTCGACCGCCTTGACGTCGTGGTTCGTGGTACGTTCGATTTCCTTGATGCGCTCGGCATCCTCCAGGCTGAACTCGCTGACCAGCTTGTCGAGAAAGCTGGTAGCTTCGGCGGAAAACGCAGGCACTTCGGTGATCTCCGGGTGCGCGGCCAGCTTCTGGAGCCAGCGGATTTCGACGGTTACCCGGTTACGGATCAGGCCATACTCGCTGAAGATACTGCGGAATACGCTGACTTTGCTGCCATAGCGTCCATCGACCGGGGAAATGGCGGTCAGGGCGGTGAGTTCCATCGAAAACCTCTCAAGTGATCAAAGAATCGAAACAAACTGGGAAACAGGGCTGCCAATGATACACCAGCGGGCCCTCTGAATCAGCGTTAATCCCGGCTTTGCCGTTACAGCGGCTGGCGTGCCTTCTCGGCCAGATCCCGGGCGTGGTGGATGACCTTGCGCCGGGAGAAGATCAGCTGCCAGCGGCGCCCGCCGCACTGGCGCCAGAGTACTGCCGAGCGGATACCGGCCAGCAGCAGCGCCCGCACCTTGTCAGCATTCTCTTCCCGTTGCAGCACCGCGGGGTCACCGGTGACCTGGATGCGCTGGCGGAAGGTGCTGATGGTGTCGGCGTAGATCGAGGCCAGGTTGCCGATCAGGTTGGCGTGGATGTAGCCGAAATGGCTGGCGGTGTGGCGGGCCTGATCGATGCGGCTGCCGATCACTTCCAGCATGTCCGAACGCCGGTTCAGTTTGGACTCGAGGTGGATCAGGTTGAGCACATACTTGAGCACCTCGATATCCCTCTGCTTGCTTTGCTGGCTCATGACCGTGGAAAGGGTAACCAGTCCTTCCCGGATATCGGTCAGTTCACCGCCATAGACGTCCAGGGTTGAGGCCGGATCTGTGGCAAACAGCGAGCGAATGCAGGTCTCCAGGGATGCCGGGTTGCACTGGCCGTTGTGGGCAATCTGCTGCACCAGGTTGGCTGCCTGGAACACGCCGGCCAGCGCAAGGGTCTGATCATGCAGGGACCGGCTCATGCGCTGGCTTCCTTCTGTTCCGGACTCCGGAGGCGCTCGGGCAGGGCTTCGCCGTCCCGCCAGGTTTCCTCGATCACGCCGCCACCGAGGCAGACCTCGCCGTCGTAGAAGACCACGGACTGACCGGGGGTAACGGCGCGCTGGGCATCGTCAAAGACAACCTTCACGCGGCCGTCGAGCACGGTCACTTCGCAGTCCTGGTCCGGCTGGCGATAGCGGGTCTTGGCCTTGCAGCGGAACTGCCCGGCCGGTGGTTCGCCGGCTACCCAGTCGATGGGGCCCGAGACCAGACCCCGGGAAAAGAGCAGGGGATGGTGTTTGCCCTGGACGGCAATCAATACGTTGCGGGTCAGATCTTTCTCCGCCACATACCAGGGCTCGTCTCCGAACTTGCTGAGACCGCCGATTCCCAGGCCCTGGCGCTGGCCGATGGTGTGATACATCAGGCCCTGGTGCCGGCCGATGACCTGGCCATCCGGGGTTTCGATATCGCCGGGTTGGGCGGGCAGGTACTGCTTCAGGAAATCCCGGAACTTCCGCTCGCCGATAAAGCAGATGCCAGTGGAATCCTTCTTGTCATGGGTGACGAAGCCTTGTTCCTCGGCAATCCGCCGTACCTCGGGTTTTTCCAGTTCGCCGACCGGGAACAGGGTGCGGGCGATCCGTTCGCCGGAAACCGCATGGAGAAAATAGCTCTGGTCCTTGTTGGGATCGAGGCCTTTCAGGAGCAGGGCCTTACCGGTTCCGTCATCGAGCGGACGCTGACGGGCATAGTGCCCGGTGGCGATGTAATCCGCTCCCAGGGTAATGGCATAGTCGAGAAAGGCGCGGAACTTCACTTCCTTGTTGCACAGGATGTCCGGGTTGGGGGTGCGCCCGGCCTTGTACTCGGACAGGAAGTGTTCGAAGACGCGGTCCCAGTATTCTGCCGCGAAACTTGCGGTGTGCAGCTTGATCCCGATGTCATCGGCCACGGCCTGGGCGTCCGCCAGGTCAGTCATGGCAGTACAGTATTCGGTGCCGTCGTCTTCGTCCCAGTTCTTCATGAACAGGCCCTCGACCTGGTACCCCTGCTGTTTCAGGAGCCAGGCAGCCACGGAAGAATCGACGCCGCCGGACATGCCAACGATGACACGGGTGGATTCCGGAGACTTGGTATCGGGTGTTGTGCTCATGTCAGCCCTGTTGCCGCTAAAACGGCGGATTCTAACATTTCCGCGGAATCACGTCTGCGCATCAACAATGACGTCAAGCGGGTAACGGCGGCCATTTCGGTAATCTTCTATGCACTGGAGCACCAGGGGGCTGCGCAGTTTGTCCCCGAGTTGGCGAATTTCATCGAGCTCGAGCCAGTGGGCGGCGATGATGCCATCGTCGAGCTCGGAGGAGCGGTGGCGAACAGTCTCTGCAGCATAGCAGAAGCGATAATAGGTAACGCCGTTGGCCGGCGCCTTGTAGGTGTACACTCCGAGAAAATGGCGTGGCTCGACTTGCCAGCCGGTTTCCTCAAGGGTTTCACGGCGTACGGCATCGAGGATGGCCTCGTCTTCCTCGACGTGTCCGGCGGGCTGGTTGAAGACCACCTGACCGCCGCTGACTTCCTCCACCATGAGAAAACGCCCACGGTCATCTTCAACGATTACAGCAACGGTTGCGTGGGGTGTCCAGGTCATGATCGGGAGCGTCTCCTGCTGCGTTGGTTTCCGGCCGTTTGCCTTGTCGCCGGCATGTGCACGGCCAGGGTGCGGTACTGGCCGGGGGCCAGGTTGTCCAGTGTCCAGTCCCCGATACGGTAGCGGATCAGGCGCAGTGTCGGGAAGCCGACAGCAGCGGTCATGCGCCTTACCTGGCGATTCTTGCCCTCGGTAATGGTCAGCTCGATCCAGCTGGTGGGTACCGACTCCCGGTGCCGGACCGGTGGCACGCGGGGCCAAACCTCCGGGTTTTTCATGCGTCTGGCCCTGGCGGGGCGGGTCTTGCCGTCCTTGAGTTCGACCCCCGCAGTAAGCTGCGACAGGGCTTCGTCGGTGATGTCGCCTTCTACCTGGACCCAATAGGTTTTGGGCATTTTTTGCGAAGGCGAGGCGATCCGGTGTTGCAGGGAGCCATCATCGGTCAGCAGCAAGAGGCCCTCGGAATCGAAATCGAGACGACCGGCCGGGTAGACGTTTTCCAGGGCAATCCAGTCTGCCAGGGTCTGGCGAGGCGGCTTGTCCGGGTCGTTGCGTCGGTCGGTAAACTGGCAGAGAACCTGGAAAGGTTTGTTGAACAGAACGAGTTCGGCCATGCCTGCGATGCGTATTGTGGGTTGCTGATTTGGATGGGATGGAGGTTTGCAGGGTA
>NZ_JAWLHI010000073.1:0-18703 GCF_041690455.1 Marinobacter sp. | reverse complement strand
GGAAAAATGCGTCCGAGGACATCACCGAGCCCTTCACCTCCAGGCCTTCATCCGCTGCCTTGATACCGGCGATCCTGGCACTGTAGACCCGGCTCATCTGGCCGGCGCCAATGCCGATGGTACGGCCGGCCCTGGCATAGACAATAGCGTTGGACTTGACGTACTTGGCCACTTCCCAGGCAAACAGAAGGTCATTCAGTTCCGCTTCGGTGGGCTGACGTTCGGTGACCACTTTCACGTCTTCCATGGCGACCATGCCCAGGTCGCGGTCCTGCACCAGCAATCCGCCGGTCACGCGCTTGTAGTCCAGCGCTTTGGCACGCTCACCATCGAACTCGCCGCAGGCCAGCAGGCGCACGTTCTTCTTCGCGGCAACGATCGCCACGGCTTCCGGTGCCACGGTCGGCGCGATGATCACTTCCACGAACTGGCGATCAATAATGGCCTTGGCAGTTTCGGCATCCAGCTCACGGTTGAAGGCAATGATGCCACCGAAGGCGGAGGTGGGATCGGTGGCAAAAGCCAGGTCATAGGCCTGGTGGATGTCGGCGCCGATGGCGACACCGCAGGGGTTGGCGTGCTTGACGATCACGCAGGCCGGATCGGCGAAGGGCTTCACGCATTCCAGGGCGGCGTCGGTGTCGGCCACGTTGTTGAAGGACAGCTCCTTGCCCTGCAGCTGCTCGGCGGTTGCCACGCAGGCTTCCTTCGGGTTGCGCTCGGCATAGAAGGCAGCGCGCTGGTGCGGGTTCTCGCCGTAGCGCATGTCCTGAACCTTCACGAACTGGGCGTTGAAGGTGCGGGGGAAATCGGCGTTGTCGTTGTCCGGGGTACGGCCACCCAGGTAATTGGCGATCGCGCCGTCGTAGCCGGCGGTGTGCTCGAAGGCCTTGACGGCCAGGTCGAAGCGGGTGCCGTAGCTGAGCTCGCCGTCGTTGTCATCCAGCTCGTTCAGGACTCGACGGTAGTCAGAGGCATTGACCACGATGGCGACATCGTTGTGGTTCTTGGCTGCGGCGCGAACCATGGTGGGACCACCGATGTCTATGTTCTCGATAGCAGTGGCCAGATCGCAGTCCGGCTTGGCCACGGTGTCCTCGAACGGGTAGAGGTTTACCACCACCATATCAATCGGGTTGATGCCGTGCTCGGACATAACAGCATCGTCAGTGCCCCGGCGGCCCAGGATGCCGCCGTGGATTTTCGGGTGCAGGGTCTTGACCCGTCCATCCATCATTTCCGGGAAACCGGTGTAGTCGGACACTTCGGTGACCGGAACATTGTTTTCCTGGAGCAGGCGGAAGGTGCCGCCAGTGGAGAGCAGTTCAATGCCGCGGTCGGTCAGGGCACGGCCGAAATCGACAATGCCGGTTTTGTCACTCACGCTGATGAGCGCGCGACGGACGGGAGTGTTAGCCTGGTTTGCCATGGGTCACTTTCTTCGCTGGTCAGATAAGCCGGATGACGTTGCGAGGTTGCAACGACCGCGTTGTAACGAACAAGGGCCTCGCGAACGTGATCCGGGAGGCCCTTTTGGGGTCAGGTCAGATTATAGCAGACCGTATTGCTTGAGCTTCTTGCGCAGGGTGCCGCGATTCAGTCCCAGCAT
Organism: Marinobacter sp.; assembly: GCF_041690455.1. Lineage (GTDB taxonomy): Bacteria > Pseudomonadota > Gammaproteobacteria > Pseudomonadales > Oleiphilaceae > Marinobacter. The sequence goes on along the minus strand of NZ_JAWLHI010000073.1, from coordinate 17,094 downwards.
GGTGGATGCCTTGGTCTGGTTGTTGCGGGTGTATTTCATCACCTGCTCCAGCAGCGGGGCTTCCACTTCCGACAGTACCAGTTGGTAGACGTCGGTGACGGGCGCGCCATCCAGTTGCGCAAAATAGTTCTTCAGGGCAACTTCAACGCTGTCACGCAGGGTGACGCTGTTGCCGCTGCTGTTCACCGTTTGCAACTGATGAAGGTCATCGTTGGCCGGGGTGCTCAGGTTGTCGTTTGCCAAAGTCTCAGCGGTCATGCTGCGAATACCTCTCCATTTCGTAAGCCTGCAAAGTACTGTTCGATGCTGTCTTTCTGCTCCAGCGCGTCTTCGATGGCGTTGAAGCGTTTGCGGAACTGTCTGCTCTGGTCGTGGGACTGCAGGTACCAGCCCACATGTTTTCTGGCGATACGCACGCCCATCTTTTTGCCGTAAAAGCTGTGCAGCTCGGCAAGGTGCCCGGTGAGGATCTGCTCCACCTCGTCCAGGGGCGGCTCCGGCAGGTGCTTTCCGGTCTCCAGGTAATGGAGTATTTCCCGGAAGATCCAGGGCCGGCCCTGGGCGCCCCTGCCAATCAGCAGGCCATCGGCGCTGGTGTGCCGGAGCACCTTCAGGGCCTTCTCCGGTGAGGTGATGTCGCCATTGGCGAACACCGGGATCTGCACCCGGGATTTGACTTCGGCAATGGTGTCGTATTCCGCGTCCCCGCTGTATTTGTCCGCGCGGGTACGACCATGGATGGCCAGAGCCTGAATACCGGCATCCTGCGCCATCCGGGCGATGATCGGAGCGTTGCGGTTGTCCGAATCCCATCCTGTGCGCATTTTCAGTGTCACCGGAACATCCACCGCCTTTACGACGGCTTCCAGGATCTCTCGGACCAGCGCCTCATCCTTCATCAGTGCGGAGCCGGCGGCCTTGTTGCAAACCTTCTTGGCCGGGCAGCCCATATTGATGTCGATGATCTGGGCGCCGAAGCTGGCGTTCTGTCGCGCGGCGTCGGCCAGCATCTGAGGATCACCGCCGGCGATCTGGACCGAGCGTGGCTCCGGCTCGCCTTCATGATTCAGCCGTGTCCTGGATTTGCGCGTATGCCAGAGCTTGCTGTCCGCTATGACCATTTCCGATACCGCAAGGCCCGCGCCCATCCGTCGGCAGAGTTGCCGGAAGGGGCGGTCGGTCACACCCGCCATGGGTGCAACGATGAGCGGATTGGGCAAAGTGTACGGCCCGATTTTTGCCGTTGGCAGCATGATCTGAGTCCGTGTCACAGCGGATTGAGCAAGGATCGGAATGGAGCGATTGATCAATTAGTGATCGGTCCGATTCCGAAGGGCGCTAATGATACCGTCGGGGCCCCTTCGATTGAAGGGGCTTGACAGTGAAAAAAGCTGATTATTTTTCGTTCTTTCTGGTTGACTTTTGTTCGTTGTGGTGGCTGCGCAGCCATTCGCCAAGTAAATACTTGCTTACGCGATCAGGGTGAGTACGGACGGAAGTTCAGGTTGTAGTTGACCGCATCCCGACCCGGATCCCGGATGCTGATGGCGATGCGTACAGGCGTGTCCGTTGGCATGTCCTCCAGCTCCTGCGCTTCACCGGCCAGATATTCGTCAGGGGTGAACAGACTCTGGGCAACAACGTCGCCATTGAGATTGGAGAAGGTCAGGGCAATGGCCGGGAATGGCTGCCCGAAATCCGCCCGGTTGATGATCACGGCGTCTACCAGCAGCTGACCCCGGTTCTCGGGATCTGTACGGACGACCAGCTTGCGGCTCTGGATGGCGTCAACATTGACCAGGGGCTTGAGTTCACAGCCCGCCAGTTCACAACCTTTTTCGTAGAATGGGCGCAACTCGGGAATGGCCGACAGACGATCGAACTGGAACCAGGTCACCTGGGCCACCAGAACACCGATCAGGGCAATCACAATCAGGCTCCAGAGGATGGTTCGGGCCTTTCCGCCGCGACCCTTGTCTACCGAGACGGGTTCGCGCCGGAGATCGCTGAATGGAGCGGTTGCGCGCATGGATTCTGCGGCGGTGGAATCTGTGCGTTCGTTATGGAACCCGGACTCGACCGGCTCCTCACCGGAGGTGTCGGTGGCACTGAAAGCCGGCTCCGGTGCGGGTCGGGACGGTCTCCGGGGTGGTTCCGGGGCCGGTTCCGGTTCAGGTTCTGCGAGCCCTGACTCGAACTTTTCAGGTTCAGGCTCAGACGTTTCGGGCTCGGGCTCGCGGGCAGAGAATGTGGGGCTCGCTTCATCCCTGCTGGGTCGCGCCGGAGCGGGCTGTTTCGGCTTGCCCGGTTCCCGGGACTCTTCGTCCTCTTCCAGGATTGCCTCGGCCCAACTTTCGTCCACTTCCTCCGGCTCGGAGTCCGCATCGGCATCCCGAAAGCCCGCCTTCTCGTTCTGGCTGATGGAAAGGAAACTGTCGCTGAGCTCGTCGTCCGAGAATGACAGTTTTGAGCCGGCGTAACGACCTTCCTCGGCATCCTCATCGGGGTTGTCAGCAAACACGAAGTCTTCTTCGGTGGTCAGGCCGGAGGGCTCGGATTTTCCGGCCGGGGGAGCCGGAGGCTGGGGAGAGGCGGGCATGACCCGGTGTTCAATGGCGTTGAAAACCTCCATGCAGTTGCCGCAGCGGACTTTGCCCTTGGCGACGCCAAGCTGTTCATCGGAAACGCGGAAACGGGTATGGCACTTCGGGCACTGTGTCTGCAGGCTGCTCTGGGTCATGCTTCGTTCCTGAAAGCGGCTGTACTACGAGTGTCGCAGTTTAGTCGCTATCGTCCGGTTCGTCATCTGTCCTTGCGCCGTCCTGTGAGGCGTATCCACTCTTCCCGCTGCTCGGGCTCATCCATGATGAACCAGGGCTCATAGGCCTCCATGACTTCCCGGGCCTGGTTGGAAAGGATGCCCGAGAGTACCAGGTCGCCCCCGGGCCGGGTCAGGGCGGCCAGATGCGGCGCGAGGCCGATCAGTGGCTGGGCCAGTATGTTCGCCAGCATCACGTCACACCGGGTGTCCGGCTCGTCTTCCGGCAGGTACAGGTCCAGCCTGGATTCCTCGACGCCGTTGCGCCGGGCATTCTCCCGGCTGGCCTCCAGGGCCTGAGGGTCGGTGTCAACACCAATGACGTGATCGGCACCCAGCAGCAGTGCCGCAAGGCCCAGGATGCCGGAGCCGCAGCCATAATCGATGACCTGCTTGCCCTGCATGTCCTGGCCGTCCAGCCATTCGAGGCAGAGCGCCGTGGTCGGGTGCGTGCCGGTGCCAAAGGCGAGGCCCGGATCGAGCATCAGGTTGGCTGCATCCGGGTCCGGCGCATCATGCCAGCTGGGTACAATCCAGAGCCGCTCGCCGAATTTCAGGGGCTGAAAATCGTCCATCCAGGCCCGCTCCCAGTCCTTGTCTTCCACCAGCGTGACCTCGATCTCCGGCAGGGACTGCTGGGTCTGCTGGTGCCAGGCATCGCGGACGTCGGCGCACAGCTGGTCAATGTCACGATCGGACTGGAACAGACCAGTCACCGTGGTCTGGCTCCACAGAGGGGTGGTGCCGGGGTCGGGCTCGTACAGGGGCTGGTCGGCGGCGTCTTCCATGGAGACGGCGTCAGCGCCCATCTCCATGAGCAGATCCTCCAGCTGATCCGCATTGTCCGGATCAGCCGGGATCTGGAGTTGTATCCAGGGCATGGTTATTCCCGCATCAGTTTTTCCAGGTAGTGGATGGTGAAGTCTACCTGTTTGAAGCCACCATCGCGTACCAGTCTCCGATGCAGGGGTTGGTTGGTCTTGATGCCCTCGACCACCATCTCGTCCAGCGCGTTCTTCATGCGCCGGCGAGCGATCTCGCGATCATCGCCCCAGGTAATGAGCTTGGCCACGAGCGAATCGTAGTACGGCGGTACCGTGTAGCCGCTGTACAGGTGGGAATCGACACGGATGCCATTGCCGCCGGGTGCGTGATAGTGCTTGACCTTGCCCGGACTGGGCACGAAGGTTTTGGGATCCTCGGCGTTGATCCGGCATTCGATGGCATGGCCCTGGATGTGGATTTCATCCTGGCTGTACTGCAGGGGCAGTCCGCTGGCAATACGCAGCTGTTCGCGCACGATGTCCACACCGGTGACCATCTCGGAGACCGGGTGCTCCACCTGGACCCGGGTGTTCATCTCGATGAAGTAGAACTCGCCATCCTGGTACAGGAACTCGAAGGTCCCGGCGCCCACATAGCCGATTTCCTTGCAGGCATCGACACAGGCTTTCAGGGTTCTTTCCCGGGATTCGGCATTGACGTTCGGTGCCGGCGCTTCCTCGATCACCTTCTGGTTGCGGCGCTGCATGGAGCAGTCGCGGTCGCCCAGATGAATGACGTTGCCGTGCATGTCCGCCAGAACCTGCACTTCCACATGGCGTGGTGTCTCCAGGAATTTCTCCAGGTACACGGTGGGGTCACCGAAGGCGTTGCGGGCCTCGCTCTGGGTAATCTGGATCGCCTTGAGCAGGGCTGCCTCGGAGTGGACCACCTGCATACCCCGGCCACCACCGCCGGACGCTGCCTTGATCATCACCGGGTAGCCGATTTTCCGGGCAACCTGGAGGGTAAGCTCGTCGTCGTCGGTGAGTGGGCCGTCGGATCCGGGCACGGTCGGCACGCCAGCCTTTTTCATGGCTTCGATGGCGGAGACCTTGTTGCCCATCAGGCGGATGGTTTCTGCCTTCGGACCGATGAACCGGAAGCCGCTTTTTTCCACCTGCTCGGCGAAGTCGGCGTTCTCTGCCAGGAACCCGTAGCCCGGATGGATGCCCACCGAATCGGTCACTTCCGCCGCGCTGATGATGGCGGGGATGTTCAGGTAGCTTTCGGTTGCACTGTTCGGGCCGATGCACACGGATTCGTCGGCAAGACGCACGTGCATCAGTTCCCGGTCCACCTGCGAGTGTACGGCAACGGTCTTGATGCCGAGTTCCTTGCAGGCACGCAGGATACGCAGCGCGATTTCACCGCGGTTTGCGATCAGAACTTTTTCTAACATGGCCATGAGTAACAATCACCCAGTTCAGGAAATGACGACCAGGGGCTGGTCAAACTCCACCGGCTGGCCATTCTCGACCAGGATTTCAGTTACGGTTCCGGCCTTGTCAGCCTCGATCTGGTTCATCATCTTCATCGCCTCGACGATGCAGATCACGTCACCGACGTTAACGGTCTGGCCAACTTCCACGAACGACTGGGCGGTGGGCGACGGTGCCCGGTAGAAGGTGCCGACCATCGGAGAGTTCACGGTATGGCCGGACGGACCTGCCGGGGCCGCTGGTTCTTCCGCCGCGGGAGCCGGGGCAGGCGCGGGGGCTGCTGCCTGGGGTGCCGGTGCGGGCAAATGGCTCACGTACTGGGTGCCTGCGGCCTGCTCGCGACGGCGGGAGATGCGGACAGAATCGTCGCCCTCCTGGATCTCCAGTTCCTCGACGTCGGATTCCTCCAGGAGCTCAATGAGTTTCTTGATCTTGCGAATATCCATAGTTAATCCAGTCCCGTTGTGTCTGATCTATCGGTGAATTCGTTGTAGGGCCGCCTGCAGGGCGAGGTCGTACCCCTGGCTGCCCAACCCGCAGATAACGCCAATGGCGATATCGGAAAAATAGGAGTGATGGCGAAACGGTTCCCGCGCATGCACGTTGGAAAGATGCACTTCGATAAAGGGGATCCCGGAAGCCAGCACGGCATCCCGGAGGGCGATGCTGGTATGGGTGAAAGCAGCAGGATTGATGATGAGGAAATCCACGCCTTCGGCCCGTGCTTCATGGACCCGCTCGATCAGTTCGTACTCGGCATTGGACTGAAGGTGGAGCAGGTGGTGGCCCTTTTCGGCCGCCTTCGCCTTCAGCCGGTCATCGATGTCCTTCAGGGTCTCGTAGCCGTACACCTCGGGCTCACGGGTGCCGAGCATATTGAGGTTGGGACCATGGAGCACGAGAATGGTGGACATGATTACGCCTGCCTTGCTGTCTTTTTAACAGGATCGCCGAAAATCACGGCATTTTCCCACAATGGTGCGTGCTTGTTTTCCTCAGATCAACACTTTTTGACAATCTTCCGTGTTGGCCATTGGTCGTAAAAAGACAGCACTGGCAATCGAAACGGGATCTTTCCGCTGATGACAATCATTGTCGGCAAGGACCGGGCCGACTTCCATACGACGTTGGTTTCATAGCTGAAGGTAGTGGCAGCGGGCCGGGCCGGCCCGCTGAGGGGCGGGTCAGGGGGTGTCTGCGCTCACGCAGTTGCGGCCGGCCTTCTTGGAGGCATACAGCGCCCGGTCGGCCCTGTCGCACAGTTCCTGTGCGGTTTGTTCAGGCTGCAGGGTGGCGACGCCGCAACTGAAGGTGACATTGAATTCCCTGTCTCCTGCGCGCTGGCGGAGTTCCGAGAATCGCTCCCGGATCTCGTTCAGTACGTTGCGGGCATCGCTGGGTCGGGTGTCCGGCAGTATGATGGCAAACTCCTCGCCACCATAGCGCCCGACATGGTCGGTCTTGCGCAGCCGCTGTTTCAGGAACATGGACAGGCTGCGCAGGACCCGGTCGCCGATCGGGTGGCCGAAGGTGTCGTTGACCTTCTTGAAGTAGTCGATATCGATCATCGCGAAGGACAGGGGCTGATCCTTCTGGCGGGCCTTGGCGATTTCCTGGTCCAGCAGGTGGAGGGTGTGGGTATGGTTGTAAAGTCCCGTCAGGCTGTCACGGATCATCAGGGCCAGCAGCGAGCGGGCCCGACGGCCCCGGTTGTGGATGGTGGCGACCAGGTGCTTGGGGTCAATGGGCTTGGTCAGGAAATCGTCTCCGCCCAGGCTCATGGCATGGAGCTGTTTGCTGACATCCTCCTCCGCCGAGAGGTAGATGATGGGTACGCTGTGGAAGCGGTCCTGCTGGCGGATAACCCGGGCGATCTCCATGCCGGTGCACCCGGGCATGTACATGTCGAGGATGATGATTTCCGGGGAGAACTCGTCCAGGGCATGAATGATCTGCATCGGATCGGTGATGATGTGGGCGGTCATGCCGGCCCGCTTCAGTACCGTCTCCATGTACTTGGCCTGGGCCCGGGAATCGTCCAGCACCAGCACACGGTAGGGCTCGATGGTGTTGCCGTGGGTGTAGGTCTCGATCTTTTCGATCAGCTGGCCGGGATCGACCGCCGGGTAGAAGAACTCCTCGCCCCCGCACCGTGAGGCCCGGAGACGGGTTTCGATCGAGCCGTCCTCGTCACTCACGAAAATGACCGGGATCGGGGTTTCGTGGCGCTCCTGCAGATGCTCGATGATGCCGATGCCGGCATTCGCACTGCCACCGAAACTCACATCCATCAGGATGGTTTCCGGCTTGCTGAGGGCGCAGGCTTCCATAAGGGCGTCGGCACTGGCAAAGGCCGAGGCCCGGAAGCCGAAGAATTCCAGCTGTCGGATCAGGCGTGCGGCCATTTCCTCGTTTTCCAGCGCGACGTAGATCGGGGTCCGCCGGTATTGCAGGGGGGCGTCGGTCTTGTCCTTGTCGGTGCGGCGCAGGGTGCTCTGACACAGTTGTTCCATGGCATCCTGAAGCTGCGGCCACAGCACCTCGTCCGGAGCGCTGTCTGCCGGCCAGCGGGTCATCAGGTCAAGCGCTTTCTGGCCGGCTTGCGCGTGGCCATCCATCTCAAAACGCTGGGCGTATCGCACCAGTTTGTCGGTGGCGCTGACCAGTTCGGCGCGATGGGAAGCTGCCAGGCTGTGGTCGGAATGGATCTTCTGCCAGGTGTCCAGGACAACCCGTGCCTGGGTGGTTACACGTCGGGCAAAGTGTTGTCTGAGCTTCTCTTTCTGGCTTTCGTCGTTCATGTTACTCCGGCCCGTCCCTACACATGATGTTCGCCCCGCCTGCTGGGGACGAATTTTTTAACCTCGGTGCTTTTACAGAGTCTATAGTGTTTAAAGTGGTCGGCGTAGGTGGCGCAATGTAAATGTTTGTCAACTCTGGGGTGCAGGTCACAGTTGCTGCGTCGACTGTTGCAGCCCCTCCGGAGCAATTCCTTATGGCATGGAAGCAGAGTCCGCAGCCCGCGCGGAACCAGGCGGGGATGATTACCCTCCGTACCCTGCTGCTGCTTTTTACCGGTAGCCTGCTGGTGGTTGTGCTCGTGGCCGGTTTCGTGACCAGTTTCAGCCATTTTCGGGGCTATGTTTCCGAACAGCTGACGGGCCATGCCCGGGATGGTGCCACTGCCGTCGGCCTGTCCCTTTCCAATGCCATCGACGGGAGTGATCCGGTCGCCTCGGCATCCCTCATCGACGCGGTCTTTGACAGCGGGCGATACCTCCGGGTGATCTACCTGAACCATCAGGGAGAGATCATTGCCGGCCGGCGGAAATCACTGGATCAGATTGGCGTGCCGGCCTGGTTCCGTTCGGTGGCGGACCTTCCGCTTCCGGTTGCCGAAGCCGAGGTGGTGCGGGGCTGGCGCAGACTCGGGACGGTTCAGGTGGTCAGCGATCCGGGACGGGCGTACCGGGACCTCTGGCGTATCACCAGCGGGCTTGTGGTGGCCATCCTGGTGATCGGGGCGTCGGGTCTGTTCACCCTCTTTTTGCTGCTCAAGCGGACCCTGCGCCCGCTCGCTGCCCTGGAAGAGCAGGCAAAAGCGCTCGGCAATCGGAATTTCCGGCGCCGTGTCACCATACGGTCTACCCGGGAACTGAATCAGGTAACCGAGGCCATGAACCAGATGTCCGATGATCTGGGGCATCTTTTCGAAGGCCAGGCAAAGCTGATTCAGCATCTGCGTCGATTGAGCAATGAGGACCCGGTAACCGGTCTGGCCAGTCGCAGTGCTTTTGATCAGCGCCTCAAGGTCGAGGTGGAATCGGAGGAAAAGTCGGCGCCGGGGATGTTGATCCTGATCCAGTTGTGGGACTTTGCCGGCTTCAACCAGGCCCACGGGCGGGACGAAGGGGATCGTCTGCTGGTTCGGGTTGCCGGTGAGCTCGGGCGATTCATGGACCGGCACGCGGGCGGTTTTGCCGGCCGGCGGACCGGGTCTGATTTCGCCCTTTACCTGCCCGGTGCCATGCCTGCCGATGCCAGCGTCTGGTGTCGGGACCTTGTTGCCGACCTGGACAGCGTCTATGCCGACCTCGCCTCATCCATGAAAGTAGCTGTGCACGCCGGGCTTGCCCGGGCCGGGGCGGGAAGAAGCGCCCGCGAGTTGATGTCCGCTGCCGACGAAGCGCTCCGGAAGGCCCAATCCCTGGGAGACAGCGGTTACCAGCTGGCCAACGGCGAGCAGGAGCATCATCACAACCTGGAGACCTGGCGGGTCATCCTGACCGAGGCGATACGCAAGCAGCGGTTCTCGCTGTGGCTGCAACCGATGATCAGCGAACACTCCGAGTCGCCACTCTATCACCAGGTCTTCTCCAGGCTGGATACGCCGGAAGGTGAACTCAAGGCCAGCGTGTTTGTCCCCATGGCAGAGCGGTTCGGACTGGTTGAGCAGATCGATCGCCTGCTGATGCAAAGAGTGCTGGAGCGGCTTGCACAGCACCCGGGCCAGCAGCTGGCGGTATCCCTGGCAGGTGCTTCGGTAGCCAGCGAGACCTTCCGGCAGGATCTGCTGACCTGGCTGGAGCAGGCCGGTGATAGCGCCCGGCAGCTGTGGATCGGAATCTCCGAGCAGACCATCCATCATCATCGTACCGCGGTGGGTCTTCTGGTGCGGGCCCTGGGGCGGATCAATGTGCCGGTGCTGGTGGACCGGTTCGGGGTGGGAGGCGTACCCTTCAGCTATCTCAGGAATCTGAGGTTTCAGGCGCTGCGTATCGATAACAGCTTTATCCACGATATCGACAGTCACGAAGAAAACCGTTTCTACCTGGAATCGGTAATCGGCATAGCGCACCGGCGCGGCGTCCGGGTTTTTGCCACCGGCGTGGAAACAGCGGCGGAGTATTCGGTGCTGTGCAAGCTGGGTATCGATGGCGCCATGGGGTACCATTTGGGTCGTCCATTCGCTGCTGACCAACAACCGCAAGGGGATTAGGAGTCTTATGCCAGGCAAATTCAGACAGTTCTTCAGGGATCGGAAAGAGGATGTTCAGGATTACGCCGGTGGCAGCGGCGTTATCGGCCGGTTCATCATCGCGGTGCTGGTGATCTACCTGCTGGCGGCCATTGTCGTCGGTATCTACTGGAGCGGCGAGCCAGACACCTTCTCCGTGCGCGAGAACACCCGGACCGTGGCCAACACCATGGAGCGGGAACCGGTCACCGGTTTTGCCACCACAACCACCATGATCCGGATTGCCGAAACCCTGCTGGACAAGCCCGGTGGCTACATCTCCAACGACATTTTCCCGCCGGGATTATGGTTGGATAACATTGCTAACTGGGAATTTGGTGTGCTGGTCCAACTCCGGGACCTGTCCCGGGCCATGCGGCGGGACATTGCCCGGTCCCAGAGCCAGTCCTCCGAGGATCCTGATCTGGTTATCGCCGAGCCCCAGTTCCACTTCGACAGCCAGAGCTGGGCCATCCCGTCTACTGAATCCGAGTATCGTCGCGGGATTACGGCCCTCAAACGGTATTTGAACCGCCTGTCTGCCCCGGAGCAGGCCGACGCCCAGTTCTTCGCCCGGGCCGACAACCTCAATAGCTGGCTCGCGGATCTGGAGACCCGGCTGGGTAGCCTGTCCCGGAACCTTGGGGAGAGCGTCGGCAAGGCGTCTGTTTCAGACGCGGTAGCTAACGTGGATAGCGACAACCCGCTGGCTGAAGAAACCGGGGGTAGCGAAGTGCAGACACCCTGGACCGAAATCGATGATGTGTTCTACGAGGCCCGCGGCAGTGCCTGGGCGTTGTTGCACATCTTCCGCGCCATTGAGGTGGACTTCCGCAAGGTGTTGCAGGACAAGAATGCCATGGCCAGTGTGAAGCAGATCATCATCGAGCTGGAGGGTACGCAGGGCCAGATGTGGAGCCCGGTAATCCTGAACGGCAGCGGCTTCGGCGTGCTGGCCAACCACTCCCTGACCATGGCCGCCTACCTGTCCCGCGCCAATGCGGCGATCAGCGATATGCGGGATCTGTTGTCACGGGGCTGAGGCAGTCCCGTTTCCGAGCACAAAAAAACCGGGTTCCAGGACCCGGTTTTTTTGCATCTGAAGCGTCTTGCCGATCAGCCCTTGTAGGCGTTGATGGCGTCTTCGATGGCTTTCTTGGCGGCTGCGGCGTTGTCCCAGCCCTGTACCTTGACCCACTTGCCCGGCTCGAGAGTCTTGTAGTTCTCGAAGAAGTGCCGGATCTGATCGCGGAGCAGCTCGGGCAGGTCTTCGATTTCCTTCACGTTGTGGTAGGAGGTGGTCAGCTTGTCGTGGGGCACGGCAACCAGCTTGGCGTCACCACCGGCTTCGTCTTCCATGTTCAGAACGCCAACCGGGCGGGCACGGATAACGGAGCCAGCCTGTACCGGGTACGGGGTGACCACGAGTACGTCCAGGGGGTCGCCGTCGTCGGCCAGGGTGTGGGGGATAAAGCCGTAGTTGGCCGGGTAGAACATCGGGGTGGCCATGAAACGGTCTACCAGCAGGGCGCCCATGTCTTTGTCCAGTTCGTACTTGACCGGGGAGCTGTTGGCCGGAATCTCGATGGCAACGTAGATGTCTTCAGGCGGGTTTTTGCCTGCGGGGATGTTGTCGAATTGCATGTGCGATCCTTCCTGATACGTTGAGGTACGTTTAACTGTGGCTAAAAAGTGGGCGCAATTATACGGGAGTCTCTTGCAGTTCGAAACTAAACCTTGGTCGTTGGCTCTTGAGTTGGCTTAACTCTGACTTGGGTGCGAGCGGATCTCTGGTGGGAGCTTCCGAAAAGCGCCCGTGAATACGTCCCTGTAGGGCTCGGTCGCGCCATCCTTGGCGCTCCACGTTTTCGGAAGCTCCCACCAGAGATCCGCCCAATCTTTTACGGCATGCCGTCCAAGTTGTGCTTCAAGGTTTGAGAGGGCTGCACCGAGCGCTGGGGGTGTGTCAGGGGCCTGTTCCAAAACTGTGCGGAGCCATGGATGGCGGAGCTCAAGCGTCACATGGACGTGCCGCAAGGAGCGTGTTTTGGAACAGGCCCCTGACACACCCCTTCCCCCAAAGTCAGAGCTTCAGCTGCTTGGCAATCAGCTCCCTCATGATCTCGGTCGTGCCGCCGCCGATGGACAGGATCTTGGCGTCCCGATACAGGCGCTCCACCACTGACTCCCGCATATAACCCATGCCACCGAACAGCTGCACCGCCTCCCGGGTGACTTTTTCGCAGACGTCCACCGAGAAATTCTTGGCCATGGCTACCTGCTTGATCGGGTTCTTGCCGGCCTGCATCAGGGCTGCGCAGCGGTAGGTGTATTCACGGGCCACGTCTATCTGGGTGGCCATGTCCACCAGCTTGTGGCGGGTCACCTGGAAACCGGCGATGCTCCGGCCGAAGGCCTGGCGTTGCCGGGTATAGTCCAACGCGGCCTCGTAGGCGAGTTGGGCGGTCATGTAGGCCATGATGGAGAGGCTCAGGCGTTCGGCCAGGAAGTTGCTCATGATGGCGATGAAGCCCGCGTTCTCGGCGCCAATCAGGCGGTCCGCCGGTACCCGGCAGTCCTGGAAGAAAAGCTCAGCGGTGTCGCTGGCCCACCAGCCCATTTTGCGGAGTTTCTTGCCGGTGGTGAAACCGGGCGTGTCCCGGTCGATGAGCAGCAGGCTGATGCCGCTGTGGCCCTCGCCGCCTGTGCGGACGGCGACAGTGTAATGGTCCGCGCGCATGCCGCTGGTGATGAAGGTCTTGCTGCCGTTGACGATGTAGTGGTCGCCGTCCCGGACGGCCCGGGTTTTCAGGTTGGCGACGTCGGAGCCGCCGCCGGGTTCGGTGATCGCCAGGGCGGAAATTTTCTCGCCGCGCAGGACCGGTGGCACGATCTGTTCGCGGATTTCCTTTTTGGCCCATTTGGCCACCGGCGGCAGGCCGATGTCCAGGGACCCCAGGCCCGCGACCAGGCCACCGGAGGTGGAGCGCATCAGTTCCTCGGAGATGGCCACTTTCAGGAAGATGTCACCTTCGCCGGTGCCGCCCAGGGCTTCGGGAAATCCGATGCCGAGCAGGCCGGCGTCGCCCGCCTTTTTATACAACTCCCGGGGAAATTCACCCGCCTCTTCCCAGTCGTCGATGTGGGGCAGGACATGGTTTTCGATAAATTTCCGGGCACTGAGGCGCGCCTGTTCGTGGATATCGTTGAAGTATTCGGACACGGTCGGGCTCCCTGTGGACAATCGTGAATGGAAGCAGTGTCACTCAAAATCCGATACCAAGCAAGCGCTTGGTTTGTGGTTTGAGGCAAACAAAAAGGGCTGGCCCCGAAAGCCAGCCCTTCAGGCGGTCGCCGCTCAGGCGCCTTTGCGGGGAATACTCTTGACTCCCTCGCTGGTGCCCAGCAGCAACAGGTCGGCCGGGCGGCGGGCGAACAGACCGTTGGTAACCACGCCAACGATATTGTTGAGCTGCTCTTCCACATGGATGGGTCGAGAGATGTCCATGTTGTGGACGTCGATGATGATGTTGCCGTTGTCGGTGATCACGCCCTCGCGATAGACCGGATCGCCACCAAGTTTGACGATTTCCCGGCCGACGTGACTGCGGGCCATGGGGATGACTTCCACGGGCAGGGGGAAACTGCCCAGCACGCCAACCATCTTGGACTCGTCCGCGATGCAGATGAACGTTTTGGCGACTGCCGCCACGATCTTTTCCCGGGTCAGGGCTGCGCCGCCACCCTTGATCAGTTCCAAGCGTTCGTTGGTTTCGTCAGCACCGTCCACGTAGAACTCAAGCTCCCCGGCGCTGTTGAGGTCATACACCGGAATGCCGTGGCTCTTCAGGCGTTCGGCAGTGGCTTCGGAGCTGGCCACGGCACCGTCGAACTCGTTCTTCAGTTCGGCCAGCATGTCGATGAAGAAGTTGGCGGTGCTGCCGGTACCCACGCCGACGATGCTATCGCTGTCGAGGCGGGGTGCAATGTAGTCCACGGCGGCTTTGGCCACGGCCTTCTTGAGTTCGTCCTGAGTCATGTCGGGCTCCATTTGAAATTCCGGATGAAATTTAAGGTCATTATAGCTGCCTGTGAGGTCTGCTTATAGACGGCTGCCGTGCAAACTTTCTACACTGTCGGTTTTTCCCGCACATTCACCAAGCAACCGGAACCACTATGCCGCAACGCTACATCAAGAAGATACTCGATGCGCGCGTCTATGACGTGGCCATCGAAACACCCCTGACTGAAGCCCGTAGCCTGTCCAAGCGCTTTGCCAACAACATTATGCTCAAGCGCGAAGACCTTCAGCCGGTGTTTTCCTTCAAGATTCGCGGCGCGTACAACCGAATTGCCCAGCTGTCCGAAGAGCAGAAAGCCAAGGGCGTGATCTGCGCCTCCGCCGGCAACCATGCCCAGGGCGTGGCGATGTCGGCGAAGGAACTGGGCATCAAGGCGGTAATTGTGATGCCCCAGACCACACCGGACATCAAAGTGAGGTCCGTGCGGGACCGGGGTGCCAAAGTGGTGCTCAAGGGTGACGCATTTGATGAGGCGGCCGCCCACGCCCAGGAACTGATCAAGAAACACGGCTATACCTACATCCCACCCTACGATGATCCCGATGTCATCGCCGGGCAGGGCACCGTGGCCATGGAAATGATGTGGCAGTTCTCCCAGCCCCTGCATGCGGTCTTTATCCCGGTGGGCGGCGGCGGCCTTATTGCCGGTATGGCGGCGTACATCAAGTACTTGCGCCCGGAGATCAAGGTGATTGGTGTCGAGCCGGAAGACTCCAACTGCCTGCAGGCCGCCATGAAAGCCGGTGAGCGGGTGATACTGGATGAAGTCGGGATCTTCGCCGACGGGGTGGCGGTGCGCCAGGTCGGCGAGGAACCCTGGAATGTCTGCAAGGACCTGGTGGACGAGGTGATCACGGTCACCACCGACGAGATCTGCGCCGCCATCAAGGATGTATTCGAGGATACCCGCTCCATCGCGGAGCCGGCAGGCGCGCTCTCCATCGCCGGCTTGAAGAAGTACGTGGAGCGGGAGCAGCTGGAAGGCGAGAATCTCGCCGCGGTACTCAGCGGCGCCAACATGAACTTCGACCGCCTGCGCTACATCTCCGAGCGCACCGAGATTGGTGAGAAGCGCGAAGCCATCCTCGCCGTCACCATTCCGGAGAAACCGGGGGCGTTCAAGACCTTCATCAATGCCCTGCACAAGCGCAGCATCACCGAGTTCAACTACCGGTATGCCGACTCCCGGAAAGCGGTGATCTTCGTGGGCATCCAGATCCAGGCCGGCGGCCATGGCCGGGACGAGCTGGTGCAGGAGCTGCGGGAAAGCGGCTATTCCGTGGTCGACCTGACCGACAGCGACCTGGCCAAACAGCACATCCGTCATATGGTCGGTGGCCATGCCCCGAGCATCAGCAACGAGAAGGTCTACCAGTTCGAGTTTCCGGAGCGTCCGGGCGCGCTGTTGAAGTTCTTGATGTCCCTCGGCACCCGCTGGAACATCTCCATGTTCCACTACCGTAACCACGGTGCCGCCTACAGCCGGGTCCTGCTGGGGGCCCAGGTCAACGACGACGAGGATAAAGACTTCGAGAAGATGCTCGACAAAGTCGGTTTCAGGTATGAAAACATGACCGACAACGAGGCCTACCGTTTGTTCCTGGGTGCGGGCAACGGTCAGACCTCCTGATTGGGAGTAGGATCCAGGCTGCGAGGGGCGTTCCGAAACACGCTCCTTGCGGCACCCCTCCGGGGTCCAGCCTGCAATCACAGATTGCAGTCGTTCGTCTGTCGCATGAAGCTTCGCTTCATAAGCGCTCGGCCTCACCCATGTGACGCTTGAGCTCCGCCATCCATGGCTCCGCACAGTTTCGTAACGCCCCTCGCAGCCTGAATCCCAGAGTCCGGCGATTCTTACCGAATTTTAATGAGTCAAAAATTGTAAAATCACAGTTAAATGTTAGTCTTTCGTCTAATTCTCGGAAGCGAGAATAGCTGACTGATTTTCCGATAGTTTACCAACCACGTTCGAAGGAAGAATAAAAATGGGTGGCAAGCCTGACATCATCAAAGCCATCGTGCTGATTTTTGCTGTCGGCCTTGTAGTAACCGGATTTACCTCTATCCATGCCTCGGAAGACAAGCCCCGCTATCAGGATAACGTGACCATCAGCGCGCTTCAGACCGGAGCAGACCGCCTGAACCGGTAACAGCGCCGATCCGTTACCACGCTGTGCAGGGGCACGTCCCAGGGCTCTATCGGCAGCGCTGTCACTTTCTGGAAATCATGGGCCAGGCCGATCAGCTTGGGGGCCAGTCGTGGCCGTAGCCTGCTGAAGGCAAAGGTCCGATCGTAGAATCCTCCGCCCATACCCAGGCGCCCGCCATTCTCATCAAAGCCCACCAGTGGAAACAGCACCGCATCCAGCGCCCAGGCCGGGCGACGCAACCCTTTGCTGAAGGCAGGCTCGGGAATGCCAAAGCGGTTTGCGGTCAGTTCCACGCCATCGTAGTAGGGGCTGAACACCAGTTTGCCGGTATGAATCGGATGCAGCACCGGCAAGTAGAAGTTCACACCCTTGCGGCGGGCAATGTCCATGTAGATATGGGGATCGATCTCACCGTCGTTGGGCAGGTAGACGGCCACGTGCCGGGCACGGTGGAGGTCCGGATTCTTCAGCAGATTCAGCGCCAGGTATTCCGAGGCCTGCATCTGTTCTTCGAATGACAGCGAACGCCGCCTCTGGCGCAGGTGTTTGCGCAACTGGCTTCGGTTCAGGCTATCGGGATGGGATTCGAACGGTTGGGGATGAACAAACTTGCTCAAAATAAAGCTTCCCGGGCTGCCGTTATCGGATGTGGCCCTTGAACCCAGAGTTCAAGGTCGGTGGCCGCTGTGACATATTAGGCTTTCCCCTGTCGGGGACGTGCTCACAATGCCCTGAAGTAGCCACCTGGGTAATGCGCATCGGC
>NZ_JAWLHI010000072.1:0-18837 GCF_041690455.1 Marinobacter sp. | reverse complement strand
ATCTGGGTGTTCGGGAACTGGGGCTGTTCTCGGCCACCTTTCCCGGGGTACTCATCGGTTTCCTGCTGTCCGGAAAACTGGTAAACCGCATGCCTTTTGAAGGGCTGAGACCGGTCATCCTGGGGATCGCCGCAGTGGCGGGAGCGGCGGCACTGGTGCGGGGGCTGATGTCGCTCTGAAGGCCAATCAGGTCCCGGAAACCCGATGTTTGACGAGATTTTACATTTCGAACGAACAAAATTTCGCCAATAGGGCCAAAATGGTGCAATAAAAAGGAATCAAAGAGAAGCGGACTCCGTCATGGCTCTACGGCACCAGGAAGTCGTTGAAACCCGGATCGACGTTGCGGACCTTGAAATCGGTATGCACGTGATCCGCCTGGACCGGCCGTGGGAAGATACCGATTTCCTCCTTCAGGGCTTCGTGATCCAGAACAAGTCCGAACTTCAGGCCCTTCAGGCCCAGTGCCGGTTCGTGTTTATCGAAGGCCGCGTCGAAGCGGCCGCGCCCGCAGCCCGACCGGAACAACCTGCCCGAAAACGCTTCAGCCTGTTCGGCAAACGCAAGAAATCCCCCCCACAGCCGCCCCCGGCAGCCTCGTCCCGGAGCAAACTGCCCCGCAAGCGTGTGAACTACATCAACAAGGTGAGCATGTCGGAGGAGATGGGGCCGGCGGTGATGCGTTTCGAGGAGGCCAGGGATACCGCGAAATCCCTGATGGCAGGGCTTCGCCTGGGGCGCACCCTGGATCTGAACAATGCCCGGAAAGTGGTCAACAGTTGCGTGGACAGCGTTCTCAGAAACGAGAATGCCCTGCTGCTGCTCACCAAGATCAAGAACCAGGACGAGTACACCGCCGAGCACTGCATCAACGTTTCCATCCTTTCGGCCGCGTTTGGCAAACACCTGGGACTGCTCGAAGGGGAAATCCGCAACCTGGCCCTGTGCGGACTGCTACACGATGTCGGCAAGACCCGGATTCCGGACCGGGTCCTGAACAAGCCTGGCGCCCTGACCCCGGATGAATTCAGCATCATGCGGGAACATACCAATCACGGCCGCACCATTCTCATGGGCACCAGCAATGCCCTGGCGACGGCAGTGGATGTGGCCTTCAGCCACCATGAACGGATGGACGGCTCCGGTTACCCGCGCGGGCTGCAGAGCCACCAGATTCCGCTGTTTGCGAAAATGGTCGGCCTGGTGGACACCTACGACGCCATCACCAGCAACCGGATCTACGACAAGGGACGGGCTTCCATGCAGGCGCTGGAGATTATCCACACCCACCGGGGCACCCAGTTTGATGCGGAACTGGCCGAGGCCTTCATTCAGATGATCGGTGTCTATCCACCCGGCTCGATCGTGGAGATGCACAACGGCGAGGTGGGCATCGTGGTAGAAACCCGCCCCGGCCAGAAGCTCAAGCCCAAGGTCCTGCTGGTCCGGGAAGCGGACAAAACCCTGCTTGGGCCCTACCGGCTGATCGACCTGATGACCTCACCCGATGACCATGCCGGCAACACCTATCGCATCAAGAAAGAGGTGCCCGACGGCAGCTTCGACATCGTGTTGCAGGACTTCGTCGACCAGGGGCTGATCACCAGCAAACCTTCAGAACCGACCCCGTAATCTGCTTATCCCGGGCGTTTGGTGACCGCCATTGTCAGGCGTGAGATACAGGTGGTTTTACCCTCTTCGTTCTCGATGCGGATCTCCCAGACCTGGGTGGCACTGCCGATATGCAGGGCGGTGGCGGTACCATACACCCAGCCCTTGCTGACCGGACGAATGTGGTTGGCGTTGATGTCGAGGCCCACGGCAACGGTACCCGGATCCTTCAGACAGCAATTGGCAGCCATGCTGCCCAGAGTCTCCGCCAACACCACCGAGGCACCGCCATGCAGGATACCGAACGGCTGGACCGTACGTTCATCCACGGGCATCCGGCCTTTCACGTAATTGTCACCGACTTCGAGGTATTCAATACCCATGTGGCCAACAGCCGTTTTTCGGCTGGCTTCCATCATTTGCTCAAGATTCGGGGTTCTGGTCCAGATTGCCATGGTGGTATGTTGCTCCTGAATTGAACTTTTCCAGCGACGGTTTGTCTGGAAAGAGTCTATACGGGTAGCATGCTTACCACCATTCCTTTAGGGAAGATTTTTGTTCGACCGTTACACTAACGAGAGAGGGAACTGACTCATGAAGAAAGCCGGTATTTTTTCCGCCACTGTACTCGCAGCCGCACTAACCACGCCGGTCATGGCGCAACTGGACGTGGAAGAGCAGATCGAGAAACGTCAGGCTGCATTCCAGTTTGCCGCCTGGAACATGGGCAAGATCAAGGCTCAGGCCGTGGATGAGAGCATTGCCTACGATGCCGAGCAGATGCAGGCCGCTGCCAACGCGGTGGCTGCGGTCGCCAACTCCGGCCTGGGTGCGCTGTTTGGCCCCGGTACCGGCATGGACCAGGCCGACAACACCAAGCTGAAGCCGGACTTTTTCGATGAGCCGGACAAGGCCCGGGAAGTGGCCATCAACTTCGCCCAGCAAGCCACCAAGCTGCAGGAAGTGGCCGCTACCGGTGACAAGGCTGCCCTGGCAAGCCAGTTCAGTGAAGTCGGCAAGGCCTGCAAGGCCTGTCACGACCGCTACCGGGCCGAGTAAGCCCGAGCGCCTTTACCACCCCAAGTCCTGGGGTGGGGGTGGCGGCGGAGGCAGCAGCCCGCCCGTCGCTACCCAGATCACCCCGGCCGAGACCGCCACGGCAAACAGAAAGGCATTGATGCCGGCCATGCCGGTGTCTTCACCCCGCCCCTCCGGTACCTCTTTTCGCCCGGTGATCATTGGCTTGACCAGGTTGTCCTTGCGCACGTGGGTGTAATACAGCACCGCCAGGATATGCAGGGCAATCAGGCCGTACAGCACCCATTCCGCCAGTTTGTGCCAACTCGTAAACAGTTCATTCCACTCCGAGGAGACGGCGCGGTAGAGCGGACCATTGAAGGCGATCTCGTCGGTGGCAAACAGCCCGGTGACCGCCTGTAGCGCGAACAGGCCAATCAACGCCAGTACCGACAGGGCCCCGATGGGGTTATGCCCTACCCCCTGCCACTCGCCCCTGAGATAACGGCGAACCGCCGAGGGTCCGCGGACAAAACTCGCGAACTGCGCATGCCGGCTGCCTACAAATCCCCACACCACCCGGAAACTCAGCAAGGCCAGAACCGTCAGGCCGAAGCGCTCATGCCACACCATCCAGGTTCCACCGAGCTTCACCGTGGCAATGGCGCCAGCCACCGCAAGGACCAGTAACCAGTGGAACAACCGGACCGGCAGATCCCAAAGCTGTATGGTTTTCATGCGCTTACCTTTCCCTTGTCAGCAAAACGAAGTCCGGTGGACACCGGTAAGCTTGCTAAGTTCCCGGACGGGAGTCAATAAACCCGGACCAGTTCCTGCTTCTGCCAGCCAAGCCGGCCGGTTTCCACAACCTGGCGGCGAATACCCGGCACCGGCCGGATCATGAACAGGTCACCGTCGCGGCCCACCAGGGTTCGGGGCACACCGCAGGCCCTGGCAATATCCGCATTGGTCTCCATATGCTCCATCTCGCCATGGACCGGAATCGCCAGGTTGGGTTTCACCCATCGGTACATGGTTTCCAGCTCCTCCTGGGCCGGATGGCCGGAGGCGTGGATGGGAACGCCGGCATCTTCCGCCGTGATCACCCGGACGCCGAGCTCCTTGAGTCTCGAGATCAGGGCTTCAATGGCCTCCTCGTTGCCCGGAATCGCCCGGGCACTGAAGATCACGGTATCGCCGGCTTCCAGTTCAAAATCCGGATGGCTGCCCATTGCCAGCCGACGAAGCGCGGTCCTGGGCTCCCCCTGGCTGCCGGTCGCCACCGCCAACACCTCCTCCCGGGGCAGGTAACCAAGGTGGGAAGGGTTGATCAGTTCATCGGCCCGGTCCCAGATTCCCGCCGCCTTGGCGGCACCACTCATGTTGATCAGGGAGCGCCCCAGCAGCCCCATGTAACGGCCGGTCTCCCGGGCAATACCCGCCAGGGTATGCAATCGGGCAATGTTGCTGCCAAAACAGGTCACCACGACCCGGCCTTCGGCGCTGCGTACCGCATCTAGAAGCCCCTTGTGGAGGGCCGCCTCGGACAGGGAATGCCCCTTCACCGTGGCGTTGGTAGAATCGCAGACCATGGCAGCCACCCCTTCCTCGGCAAGATCGGTGAAGGTCCCGGGCGAGTAGCCATGGCCAACGAGGGGCTGGTCATCCAGCTTCCAGTCGCCACTGTGGAAGATGTTGCCCAGCGGCGTGCGAATCATCAGGGCATTGGGATCGGGAATGGAATGAGTCAGGGCCAGCCATTGCACACTGAATGGACCGATCTGCTTCTCGTCACCGGTATTGACCTCGATGATGGGCACCCGGTGCAGCAGGTCGAATTCCGCCAGTTTCCGGCGCAGGATCTCGGCGGTGAACCGGCTGGTGTAGATCGGGCATTGCAGCAATGGCCACAGGTAAGGCACCGCTCCGACATGATCCTCGTGGGCATGGGTTATGACCAGGCCCGCCAGCTGTTCCCGGCGATCGGCGATAAAGGCCGGGTCGGCCATCTGCACCGGCGGCTCGCCACGGTGGTGCACGGTGCCATCGGCGGCAATCCGGCCCGGTTTTGGGAAGGTGACACCACAATCCACCATCAGCCACTGACCATCGTGACCGTAGAGGTTCAGGTTCATGCCGATTTCGCCGGTGCCGCCAAGGGGTAAAAACCAGAGGTCGTTGTGGTCGGGGGTCATTGCGGGGAGTTTTCCAGGTATTTCAGCACCAGGGCCTCGTGGGTTCCGTTCATTTCAATCAGTTTCAGGGCCGCGCGAATGTCATCGGCATAGGCCAGGGCCGGGGAATCCTTCGCAACTGCAATCCAGGAGCGCTCCCCGGGCACGAAGAACGGCGACACCCGGGCCGCCAGATCCAGTTGCCGGACAGTGTACAGCCCCACCAGTTCCGGCGCGATCACCACATCGACCCGGCCCCGGGCCATCATCAGCATCAGGTTTTCATAGCGCGGAGCCGACTCTTTCATCAGGTTCTCGTCGTTGTCAAAGCGGTTGAAATACCGCGCTCCTTCGAGCACCCCGATGCGCTTGCCGTAAAGGTCCGAGTAGCGTTCGATCCGGTGAGTGTCGTTGAGATAGAAAAACAGCCGGCGTTCCGGCGGAAAGGCCGGCGCCACGAATTCCAGCTGCTCGTCCCGTGCGTCGGTACGCAACGGGCCAAGCATGATATCCACCTCGCCCTGGCTCACCATCCGGAGGACACGGCGGAAGGGGGCTTCCCGGTAGTGCACCTGCCAACCGAGCAAATCCGCGATTTCCTCGAAGATCTCCACGTAGAGGCCGCTTTTCTGATCCGCTTCGATAATCCGGTAGGGCGGTGCGTGGTTGACTCCCACCGTTACCACTAAAGGCTCGATGGTTTCTGTGCCCCGCTGTGCCATGGCAGGGGCTGCCAGCAGCAACAACAGGAAAATAACGATACGTCCCATCAACAAAACGTCCTTTCCGGATCTTCCGTGCCTTGGAACAAACGGCGATCTGTTTCTGACCGCCATCTGTTTTTGAACACTACAGAGTATAGCCGCTCCAGATCTGCTCCCCGTGAATTTACGTATGCACGGTTGAATCCGGACCGATCCGATGCCAGATCTAATAGTACATCGGACAAAACGTGCCATTCATTCCGAAACGAGAGGTACCGACCTGTATGAAGATCCTTATGGTTCTGACATCACACGACCAAATGGGCGACACCGGCCATAAGACCGGTTTCTGGCTCGAAGAGTTCACCGCGCCCTACTACGTGTTCAAGGACGCCGGTGCCGACATCACCATCGCCTCCCCCAAGGGCGGCCAGCCGCCGGTGGACCCGAATAGTGAGGCCGAAGGCGCCCTCACCGAGACCACCGAGCGCTTCATGAAAGACGCCCATGCCAAGGAGATGCTCGCCAGCACCAAGAAGCTGAGCGACGTCGACATGAACGAGTATGACGCCATTTTCTATCCCGGCGGCCACGGCCCGTTGTGGGACCTGGCCAACGACGAGAAATCTGTGGCCCTGATCAAGACGGCCTATGAGCAGGACAAGGTGATTGGTGCCGTCTGCCATGCACCGGCTGTATTCAAGAACGTGTTCATCAAGCCGGAACAGAACCTTGTCGGCGGCCGGAAGGTGACCGGCTTCACCAACACCGAGGAAGATGCGGTGCAGCTGACCAACATCGTGCCGTTCCTGGTGGAGGACATGCTCAAGGAAAACGCCGGGGAGTACACCCGCGGTGACGATTGGGCACCCCACATCGTGGTCGACGGCAAACTGATCACCGGGCAGAACCCGGCATCCTCAGAGGGGGCCGCCAAGGCGGTGGTTCAGGCGTTGCAGGAGGCCTGATCACCGGTGAAGGAGGGGTCAGATGAAGGTGTTCATCAGACCCCGATGTGAAAGTGGGGTCAGAAGAAAGCGTTCTTCTGACCCCGGAGTTGGCCCTGAGCCTGGGGTGAAGTGACCCCCGAAAGTTGGACCCCGACTTTAACCTCCGAAGCCCGACCCGAACCTGGGGTCAGATGAAAGCTTTCATCTGACCCCTTTTTAATGTCTCCGGCTCCTCCGATACACATTCCCCAGCCTGTGCTATGTTTCTGTGAAACTTCCTGCAGACTGGCCTTCGTCATGAGCAACCCCAAGCACACTCTTTTCTGGATGACACTGTTCCTCGGCGTGGTTGTGGTCGTTGGTGTTCTGATCCACAAGCCGCTGATGACCGCCTTCATGGCCAACTGGGTCTTCAACCTGCTAATCGTCGGCGTTCTGATCGTCGGCATCGCCCTGACCTACCGACAGGTGTTTGTACTGTTCCCGGAGCTGCGCTGGATCGCCCAGTTCCGCACCGGCCATGCCGGCCTCTCGGTAGTGCAGGAACCCCGCCTACTTAAACCACTGGCCAGGCAGCTGGGCGAAGACGCCAAACGGGACCGCTTCACCCTGTCCACCCTGTCCCTGCGCACCGTGCTGGACGGCATTCACTCGCGCATGGATGAGCAGCGGGAAATCACCCGCTATTTCATCAGCCTGCTGGTGTTCCTGGGCTTGCTGGGGACCTTCTGGGGTCTGCTGGGCACCATCAATGCGGTGGGTCAGGTGATCACCGGACTGGACATGAGCCAGGAGGATTTCGGCAAGGTGTTCGCGGAACTGCAGGACGGCCTGCTCAAGCCGCTGGAGGGCATGGGCACGGCGTTCAGCTCTTCCCTGCTGGGACTCGGCGGCTCCCTGATCCTCGGTTTCCTCGATATCCAGGCGGGCCACGCCCAGAACCGGTTCTATGACGGTCTGGAAGAGTGGCTCACGGGCGTCACCAACCTGGTGGACCGGGTCGATGACGAGAAAGAGCTGTCATGATCGGATCCAAACGCCGTAGCCGGAGCAGCACCAACATCTGGCCGGGCTATGTGGACGCCCTGTCCGCCCTGCTGATGCTGGTGATCTTCATGCTGCTGGTCTACGTGGTCAGCCAGCTCTATCTGTCCCAGACCCTGTCTGACCGGGATACCCAGCTTGCCCGCCTGAACGCCCAGCTCGATGAACTGTCCGAGCTGCTGGGGCTGGAGAGGAGCAGGACCGAGGCCCTGGAAGAGCAGATGATCACACTGCAGGATGACTACAGCAGCAGCCTGGCCCGTAACGACGAGATGGTAGACCGGCTGGAGTCCACCCGCGAGCAACTGATGCAACAGACCGCCACCGCCGAAGCCCAGGCCGAACGCCTCGCCAGCATGGAGGAATCCATCGACGAGAAGGATGAGATGTCCGCCAGCCAGCAGGCCATGATCCTGCGCCTGTCCAACCAGATTGCATCCCTTCGGGAGCAGTTGCGGAAAATAGCCTCGGCGCTGGAGCTTCAGGAACAGATGACCGCGGAAAAGGAAGAGGAACTGGCAAACGTCAGCCAGCGCCTGAATGCCTTGCTGGCCGAACGGGTGAGCGAGCTGGAGCAGTACCAGTCCGAGTTTTTTGCACGGCTCCGGGATATCCTGGCAAGCAACGAAAACATCCGGATCGTGGGCGACCGTTTCCTGCTGCCATCGGAACTGCTGTTTGCCTCAGGCTCGGCGGAATTGGGTGAGGACGGCAAGCGGGAACTCGACAAGCTGGCGAACCTGCTGCTCGATGTTGCCAGCAAGATTCCCGAGGACGTCGACTGGATCCTCCGGATCGATGGCCACACCGACATCGTGCCCATCAACACGCCGAAATTCCCCTCCAACTGGGAGTTGTCCACCGCCCGGGCGGTGGCGGTGGTTCGCTACCTGGCCGCCCAGGGAGTCCCCGAGCGGCGCATGGTCGCCGCCGGCTTCGGCGAGTTCTTCCCGGTGGCGGAAGGCACCAGCCCGGAAGCGCTGCAGAAGAACCGGCGGATTGAGTTGAAGCTGACGGATCGGTAACTGTCTGCAGGACAGTCAATGCATCCAGCCATAGCCTGAGAGCGTCTGCTTCGCGTCGTTCAGGTAACTGCCGAACATCCGCTGGGGAATCTGCGAGCCGCCCAGACTGAACGCCGTTGTCAGAATACAGACTGTTGGATCTTCCAAAGGTCTCGAATCGGTTTTTGTTCTGGTTCCGGCCCGGAATTCGGCTCCCGACATCGCCGAAGACCATTGCTGGTCCTCGGCCCAGCCGTGCAGCAACTCCCTCAACTGTCGATCGTGCAGGCTAATGCTTCCACCACCTGCAAGGTCTGCCGTATCGTCCAGGCATATCACCAGCACGCTCTGTTCCCGCAGGGTCTCCAGCGACTGCCCAATACGCCGGTAATCGCTTTCAGCCATACCGGTATTCAGGCGTAACTCGGTGAGTTCGCCCGGTGCATCACTCAGTAATGCTCTGAGCAATTGCCTTCGCTCACGGGAAAAAGGGCTGAAGATGCCAGGCGCAAAACCCTGTTCCTGCAACAGCGTCTGCATCAATAAGGCATCGGTTCCCCGTCCTGCCAGACGCAGAATTTCAGGTTCCCTGATGCCCTCGCCCGAACTGATCAGGAGAACACTGTCGTAGTGTTTCCCCCAGATTATGCGGGCAAGACCGGAGCCCTCCTGATGCGCCCGCAGAGTCTCGACATTGCAGGAAACGAATAATACTGGCAGCTTGTTCACAATGACTCCGTGTAAAGTTCCGACCCGGGAAAAGCCGGGGCGCTAACGCCCCAGCTTCTTCGCCGACTGCCCGCCAATACCGAAATGCTGCTTCGGCATTTCATTAATCATCACCCGGACATTCTGTACGGGCGCATCCAGTGAACGTGAAATCGCCTCGGAGACTTCCCTGATCAGCATTTCCTTCTGCTCGTCCGTTCTGCCTTCAATAATATTGATCTGTGCGATCGGCATGATGTCTCCTCACTCAAAGCGGGCGGATACCGTACCCAGGCCCTGGTAACGAACTGTAATGTTGTCACCGGGCTCCACCGTGATGGCCGCGGTAATACCACCGGTCATGATGAAGGTGCCGGCCGGGATGTGCTCGCCGCGCTCAGCCAGCAGGTTGGCCAGCATGGCAACACTGGAGGCGGGGTGACCCAGCACCGCAGCACCGGCACCTACGTCCACCACTTCACCGTTCTTCTCGACGACCACGCCCAGGGTTTTCAGGTCGACGTCCGCCACATCCGCCATCTGGCCACCGGTGATGAAGCGGGTGGAGGAGGCGTTGTCCGCCACCACACTCACCAGGTCGAACTTGAAGTTCTCATAGCGGGAGTCGATCACTTCCACCGCGGGGATTACAAAATCCGTTGCAGCCAGCACCTGGCCAATATGACAGCCCGGCCCTTTCAGCGGCTCTTTGGTGACAAAGGCAATTTCGGCCTCGATCTTCGGGTGAATCAGTTCCCTGGTATTCACCACGCCGCCATCAGGGACGCTGAAATAGTCCGCGAGAAAGCCATAGATCGGCGTTTCCACACCCATCTGGGCCATCTTGGCCCAGGAGGTCAGCCCCATCTTCATGCCCACCACCTTGTTGCCCCGCTCTTCCTTGCGCCGGCGGATTTCCCACTGCACGTCGTACGCATCCTCGAAGGTCATGTCCGGATAATCGTTGGTGACCTTGGTGATGTCGTGGGCCTGAAGTTCGGCGTTTTCCACATGCTCGGCCAGCGCCAGCACCTGCTCTCGGGTCAGTGTCTTGCTCATGCGTTTTGCTCCTTCTGTGCGGCAAGCAGGTCCAGCGCCACATCCACGATCATGTCTTCCTGGCCACCCACCATGCGGCGGCGGCCAAGCTCTACCAGAATGTCCACGGTCTTCAGGCCATACTTCTGGGCCGCCACTTCGGAGTGGCGCAAGAAGCTGGAGTAAACACCGGCATAGCCAAGAGCCAGGGTTTCGCGGTCCACCCGAACCGGGCGGTCCTGCAGCGGACGCACCACATCGTCGGCGGCGTCCATCAGGGCGTACAGGTCGGTGCCGTGCTCCCAGCCCATCTTGTCGAAGGCGGCGATGCACACTTCCAGCGGCGCATTGCCGGCGCCGGCGCCCATGCCGGACAGGGAGGCATCGACCCGGTCACAGCCTTCCTCGACCGCGACCATGGAGTTGGCCACACCCAGGGCCAGGTTGTGGTGGGCGTGAATGCCGGTTTCGGTTTCCGGTTTGAGCACATCCTTGAGCGCCCGGAAGCGGTCCCGGATGTCGTTCATGTTCATGGCCCCACCGGAGTCGACCACGTAGAGGCAGGTAGCGCCGTAGTCTTCCATCAGCTTGGCCTGCTCGGCCAGGCCCTGCGGCGTCTGCATGTGACTCATCATCAGGAAGCCGACGGTGTCCATGCCCAGCTTGCGGGCGTGCTCGATGTGCTGCTTCGAGACATCCGCCTCGGTGCAGTGGGTGGCCACCCGGACGATCCGGGCACCGGCGTTGTAGGCGTTGTCCAGGTCATGGACGGTGCCGATGCCGGGCAGCAGCAGGGTGGCGATCTTGGCGTGTTCGATGACTTCGGCCACCGCCTCGATCCACTCCAGGTCGGTGTGGGCGCCGAAGCCGTAGTTGAAGCTCGAGCCCTGCAGGCCGTCGCCGTGGGCGACTTCGATGGAGTCGACTTTCGCCTTGTCCAGCGCCCGTGCGATGTCTTGCACGTTCTTGATGGAGTACTGGTGGCGGATGGCGTGGCTGCCGTCGCGCAGGGTCACGTCGGAGATGTACAGTTTCTTGCCGGGGTTATAAATCATGAGTCAGTCTCCTCACTTGACCAGCGATTCGGCGATACGCTCGGCGGTGCCCAGCGCGGCGGAGGTCATGATGTCCAAGTTGCCGGCGTAGGCCGGCAGGTAGTGGGCGGCACCCTCCACTTCCAGGAAGATGGAGGTCTTCAGGCCGCTGAAGCGGCCCAGGCCCGGGACGTTCATGGGCTGGTCTTCCGGAATCACATCGAACTGGACTTTCTGTTTGAGGCGATAGCCCGGTACGTAGGAGGACACGGCTTTCACCATTTCTTCTACGGACGCTTCCACTTCTGCCTGATCGGCGGCGTCGGAGAGCACGTACACGGTGTCCCGCATCAGCAGAGGCGGCTCGGCCGGGTTCAGGATGATGATGGCCTTGCCCTTCTGGGCACCACCGACCACTTCGATGGCCTTGGAGGTGGTTTCGGTGAACTCGTCGATGTTGGCGCGGGTGCCGGGGCCGGCGGATTTACTGGAGATCGAGGCCACGATCTCGGCGTAATGCACCTTGGCGACCCGGGAGACCGCCGCTACCATGGGGATGGTCGCCTGGCCACCGCAGGTGACCATGTTGACGTTACCTTCCTGGAGGTTCTGCTCCAGATTCACCACCGGCACGCAGTAGGGGCCGATAGCCGCCGGGGTCAGGTCGACGATCTTGATGTTTTCCTTGTGACCGCGCAGGAACACTTCGTTGTGCATGTGCGCCTTGGCGGAGGTGGCGTCAAAGACGATGTCGATGTCGGCGAATTCCGGCATCTTCACCAGGCCGTCCACGCCCTCGTGGGTGGTGGCCACGCCCATGCGCTGGGCGCGGGCCAGGCCGTCGGACTCCGGGTCGATACCCACCATGGCGCCCATCTCGATGTGCTTGCCGTTGCGCAGGATCTTGATCATCAGGTCGGTGCCGATGTTGCCCGAACCGATGATGGCTGCTTTCAGTTTCTTGCTCATAACCTATTCCTCATCATTTTCGCCGGTCAGGCAAAGCGCACCGAAGCGCTGCCGATACCACCGATATCTACCCGCATGTAGTCCCCGGCCTTCACCGGCTCCAGCGGTACCAGCGAGCCGGAAAGAATCACTTCGCCCGCCTTCAGGGGAATGCCGAACTCGCCCAAAGTATTGGCTAGCCAGGTCACACAGTTCACCGGGGAGCCAAGGGCGGCAGCACCGGCACCGGCACTGATCACACTGCCGTTCTTTTCCACCACCATGCCGCAGGTGACCAGGTCAACCTTGCGCGGGGAGACCGCCTGGTCGCCCAGCACGAACAGACCGCAGGAGGCGTTGTCGGCGATGGTGTCCTGAATGGCGATCTGCCAGTCCTGGATGCGGGAATCGACGATCTCGAAACAGGGCATCACACACTCGGTCGCCGCCAGCACGTCGGCGTTGGTGATCCCCGGCCCGTTCAGATCCTTTTTCAGGATGAAGGCGATCTCGCCCTCGGCACGGGGTGCGATCAGCCGGTCGCTGATGGGCATCACTTCACCGCTGTTGAACACCATGTCGTCGGTCAGATACCCGAAATCCGGCTGGTGCACGTTCAGCATGTTCTGCACTGCCTTGCTGGTGACACCGATCTTCTTGCCGATGACCGAAGCACCATCCGCCAGACGGCGCTCCAGCATACGCAGAGAGATGTGGTAGGCGTCATCAATAGTGATATCTTCGCCCCGGCTGGTCAGGGGAGACACCGCCTCCCGCTTGACCATGGTCTGGTAGAGCTCGTCACCGAGCGCCTGGATTCGTGTTTGTTCCATCAGGAGTCTCCTGCAGCCGCTTGATCGGCTTCATTGAGAAAATCGTTCACCAACCGGGCAAACCGGTCGGCGTGTTCAATCTGGGTCCAGTGGCCACAGCGGCCAAAGACGTGGAGCTGGGAGCGCTCAATCAGCCCGGAAAGCTTCAGGGAAGCTTCCAGCGGAATCACCTGGTCTTCCCGGCCATGCAATATCAGGGTCTCGTGGGGCAGCGCCCGGATGTCTTCCTCGTTACTGGCCAGGTTATCGACCCAGCGCTGGCGCGGCGCAGGGAACATGGCCGAGAACGACTCCTGGAAACCCGGACGGATGCTGGCCTGGTAGCGCATCTCCGCCAGCTCGTCAGTGAGCAGACTCTTGTCGTAGGCGAACACCCCCATCAACCGCCGCATGTTCTCGAGTGACGCCTCGTAACCCCAGACCTCATCCAGGCCCTTGGTGATCGGGAAGCTGACACCCACCGAGCCCATCAGCACCAGGCGACGAACCCGATGCGGGTGTTCGATGGCCAGGGCCAGGGCCAGACCACCTCCAAAGGAGTTGCCCACCAGATCGACCTGCTCCAGGCCCAGCTCATCCAGTACGCCAATCGCATGCTTCACCCAGCGCTCACGGTTGTAGACCTGGTCATCCGGGCGCTCGCTGTAACCGAAGCCGAGCATGTCCGGCGCGATCACACGGCGGTGTTTCGCCAGTTCCGGGATGACCAGCCGCCAGTTGGCCCAGGCGGTCACACCCGGACCGGAGCCGTGGATCATCATGACCGGGAAGCCGTTCCCCTGATCGTGCAGGTTGGTGCGATAGCCGGCCGCTGTAATCTCACGCCCGATTTCCGGGCTGTCTACGGGTGCGTTCATGGCTACCTCACAGCTTGATGCAGACGTTTTTCATCTCGGTGTAGAACTCCAGGGAGTGAACACCACCCTCGCGGCCGACCCCGGACTGCTTGCTGCCCCCGAATGGGGTTCGCAGATCCCGCAGGAACCAGCTGTTCACCCAGATGATGCCGGCTTCTATCTGGCCGGCGACGCGGTGGGCCCGCGTTACGTTCTCCGTCCAGATGGCCGAAGCCAGGCCGTAAGGCAGGCTGTTGGCCAGTTCGATGGCTTCCTCTTCGGTGTCAAACGCACGGATGTGACAACAGGGCCCGAAGATCTCGTCGGTGACCACCGCCGAATCCTCCGCCAGTCCGGTCCAGATGGTGGGCTGAACCCAGGCACCGCCAGCCAGTTCCTCCGGCATGTCGGGAACACCACCCCCGGTGATCACCGTGGCACCGTCATCAACCGCCTTCTGGTAGTAGGACAACACCTTTTCGCGATGCTTCAGGCTGACCAGTGGCCCCATGTTCGCCTCGCTGTCCTCGGGCGGACCGATCTTGAGGCCTTCCGCCGCTTCCTTGAGGCGCGCAACGAATTCGTCAAAGATGGCCCGCTCCACGTATACCCGCTCGGTGCCCAGACAGACCTGGCCACAGTTGGCGAACGCGGAACGCATGGTGCCCTCGATCGCCTTGTCCATGTCGCAGTCGGCAAACACCAGGCCCGCGTTCTTGCCGCCCAGTTCCAGGGAGATGTCCCGGATACCTTTCGCGGCGGCCTTCATGATGGTCTCACCGGTCACCGTTTCACCGGTGAACGTGAAGCCGTCTACGTCGGGATGTTCGGTGAGGAAGGCTCCGGCGGAGTTGCCGCCAAAACCATGGACGACGTTGTAGACACCATCCGGCACACCGGCTTCCTTCATTACCTCACCCAGCAGCGCAGTGGTGGTCGGCGTCTCCTCGGAAGGCTTGACCACCACCGTGTTGCCGCAGGCCAGGGCCGGACCCACCTTCCAGGTCATCAGCAGCAACGGCAGGTTCCAGGGACTGATTACGCCAATCACGCCCTTGGGTCGACGCACCGCGTAGTTCAGCGCGCCAGTCCCATCCGGGGTCGGCATTTCAAAGGATTCGGTGGGCACGTTCTTGATCATATCCGCGAAAACCTTGAAGTTGGCCGCGCCCCGGGGGATGTCGATATGGCTGGCCATGGATTTGGGCTTGCCGGTATCAAGACACTCCGCTTCCAGGAACTCATCAAAGCGGGCATTGATGCCGTCGGCCACCTTGTGAAGAATCCGGGTGCGCTCGTCCAGGGTCATCTTGCCCCAGGGGCCACGCAGGGCGGCACGGGCAGCCTTGACGGCTGCATCCACTTCTTCCCGGCCGGCCTCATGCACCTTGCTGATGACTTTGCCGTTGGCCGGATTCACGTTGTCGAACAGCTTGCCGTTGGCTGAACCAACATACTGCCCATTGATGTAGTGCTTGATATCTTTCATTGCTGCTTTGTCCTGTTAAATCAGTGTCGGGTCAGGTCAGTACCGTCAGGAAACGCTCGTTGAGCTGGCGATCGTGGTAGAAAATCGCCTTGCCGAGCTGCTCGGCCTGCCAAGTCACCGGCTTGTGATCGGGATAGTTGTAGTCACCACCGCAGAAGACCTCGTTGCGGTTACCGGAGGGATCGAAGAAATAGATGGTCTTGCCGTGAGTCAGGCCGTGACGTGTCGGACCGATGTCGATGGAGGTATCGGTCATGGAAATGAGGTCTGCAGCTCTGAGTACATCTTCCCAGGTCTCGAGATAGAAAGACGCGTGGTGGAATTTGCCTTTCTCTTCATGATGGATGAAGGCAATATCGTGTGCCTTGGTGGAGAGCGTCAGGAACTGGGCAATCCGGGTGCCATCGCCGTCCAGAACCTGCTCCGCCAGATAGAAGCCGAGAACATTCACAAACAGGTCGTAAGTTGCAGCGAGTTCCGGACCATAAAGCAGACAATGGTCGAACCGTACAGCTTTCATTCCGTCAAGGCCCCGCGGCCACGCTTCCGGGTTGACTTCGGTCACACCCCACTTTCCGGTATATTTTTTATCGGCATAGAGCTCAAAAGCATGACCCGACGGTGCAGTGAACCGAACCCTGCGGCCACAGTCCTTCAGTTCACCCTCGGGTACCTGTTCGATCTCGATACCATGTGCCACCAGATCCTTCTCAAGCTGCTGCAACGAAGGCTCGTCGACAACTTTGAACGCCATAAAGTCCATGCCAGGCTCATCTGCTTCACGCAGGACCACGGAGAACTTGTCAACTTCTGTCCAGGCCTTCAGGTAGACCCTTCCCTGATCGTCACGATCCATTTCGATCAGCCCCAACAGGTCTGTGTAGTGCTTGACTGCGGCATCCATATCGAGGACACGAACCTGAACGTGGCCGGGACGCATTACACCTTTTCTCATGACAGTTACCTCAACGCTTTTGTTGTTGTTTGCTGGTTGGTGAGTTCCGCCGCCGGTTGCGGTCGGCACTCGATGATCAGGTCCGTTTGGGGGTAGATCCGGCAGGCCAGGACCTCGCCCCTTTCCAGACACTCAGGCGGAACGTGCACCTTGCTCATTTTTCCGCATTCGTAATCACCTTTGATCACGGTGACCTTGCAGAAACCGCAGCCACCGCCACGGCATCCAACGGGTACGCACTTCAGGCCTCTCTGCTCCATGGCCTTGAGGATGCTCTGGTCCGGAGCGCACTCGAAAGACTGGCCGGTGGACTGCTCCGTAATCCGGTAGGTCTGAGCCATGGTCCACCTCCGGTCATATCTTCTTGAACAGGGCGGAGCGCTGGGTTTCTTCCGCGCCGTCCGCCGCTGTCAGGAACTTCTCCATGAAGATGTCCCGCTCGAACAGCCGGCCCTGCATCAGAGCGGTGATGGCAGCATCGATCATGGGAGGCGGTCCGCACATGTAGGCCTTGTTACCGGAGAAACGACCGTCGTAGTGTTCCTTGGCCGCCTCATGGACATAGCCCCGGAACCCCGGCCATTCGACATCCTCTGCGGCATCACTCAAGGCCGGCACATAAGTGAAGTTGTCGTGATCACGATCCAGTGCCTCAAACAACTCCCGGTTATACAGCTCGGCCTGATTTCGGGCTCCCTGGAACAGGGTGATCTTGCGTTCATCGTTTTGCTCCAGCAGATCCAGGATCATGGATTGGGGGCTGGACAGTCCCGAACCACCGGCAATGAAAATCAGATCCCCTGGCTGGGAGCTGCGAACGAAAAACTGACCATAGGGACCGGAAAGATTGAGCTTCTCACCGGCTTTCAGTTGCTCGTGGATGTAAGTGGTGGCGGCACCGCCTGGCACCAGGCGCACATGCAACTCCACTTCATCAGACTTACTCGGCGGGTTGGCCAGTGAGAAGGCCCTCGGACCGTCCACGCCCGGCAGCTCGATGTTGATGTATTGTCCCGCCTGGAAGGTCATCGGCCGGTCCAGTTTCAGATGCACACCCTTGATGGTCGGCGACAGGTCCACGATATCGGTGACCGTGGCGTCGTAATCCTCGACCGGGTACCCCTCGAAATCCGGATCCACGTCGATATCAGCCTCGATGGTGACGTCGCTTTCGACTGTGGCGCAGCATGCCAGGACCTTGCCCTCGTCCCGTTCCACATCCATCAGGGCGAACGGCGATGCATCGCCAACTTCGACATCCCCTTCCAGCACCTGGACCTTGCAGGTAGCGCAGGTGCCATGGCCACAGGCAAAGGGCAGCCAGACACCCTGGCGGAGAGCCGCCTGGAGAATGGTCTGGCCATCCTCGACCTCAATCTGCTCGCCAATCGGCTCGATGGTTACGGTATGACTCATGACAGTGCCCTCAGGATGCGGTGCCGGCGATGCCGCCCAGCCCTTTCGTGGTAACGGTCAACATGCTCTTGTGATCGATGCCGCTGTCTCTCAACGTTGCGTTGGCATCGGGGGTGAAAGGCTCTCCGTTGAGCTGCCAATCTGCGCCGAGAAAATCGGCTTTGGCAGCATCCGGGTGAGCCACCACCGCAGGCTTGAGGACCTCTTCAACCATCGCGCCAAAGGTCATGTCGGGCCCGACCAGGAAAGCGAAGGGAGAGCAATACATCAGGTGGTGCGGCCAGTAGACATACAGCAACTGCATGCCGTGGAAGTTCCCGACCTTGTCTTTGGGTTCGAATTTGTAGTCGTATAAGGCATTTACACTCATGTTGTTCACCTTGTTGTTTTTGTGGGTGAGACACCCGGAGCGCGCAGGCTCCGGATGAATCCCGGATCAGGCGGCGTCCTGACTGGAGCTGCTTTCTTTACCGCCGGTCTGTTTGCCCTTGATGGACAGCCAGCGCTTGTGGTCCGGGGACCCGATGTACTCGAAATTGTCCTCGCCGATATTGATGTGGTAGTACTTCGACACCACAGTCTCGACGTCGCCGCCTTCGCAGTTGCCCTGGTAGATCTGGTGCACCGGCAACCAGGCCTGGACGTACTTCTCCGGCTCGTTCTTGAAGATGTCGCAACAACCATCCGAGCAGAAGTGATAGCGCTCACCCTCGTGCACGATCTGTCGGTGGCTCAGCGCCGTCGGATCATCCTTCTCGGTGAAGATGGTCGGGATCTGGCACACCTGGCACAGCTGGGGCAGGGTGTTGTTGTAGAAACGACGGCCTTCGGCGTGCTCCTTCGCCCAGTACTCGAAGCGTGAGCGATAGTATTTGTCGAAGGTTTCGGGGTACTTCCGGGACAGCCAGTCCAGTTCGTCCTTTTCCGGCATCCAGGTGTGGAAATTGGTAGCATGGCCGTACTGGTAGAAGGTGGCCCAGGCCTGGTGACTGACATGGTTCTTGGCGTCGTTGGCCACGTCCTGATACTTGGGCGGACGAATGCCATAACGCTCCAGATCCTTGAACAGGGCACCA
>NZ_JAWLHI010000071.1:0-19958 GCF_041690455.1 Marinobacter sp. | reverse complement strand
CTGCTGCTGGTGGCGCTGGCCGGTTGCTCGGAGAAGCCTGAGCAGGCCGGTTTTGCTGGGCTGGCTGAAGGTGTGGGTGAGAGCGAACATCTGTCTTACTTGCAGCCGGGACCGGACACCGGTCTGGCGTTCCCGGAGGATCTGGGCCCCCATCCACGCCATCGCATCGAGTGGTGGTACCTGACGGCAAACCTGAAAACCGTATCCGGCGAACCGCTGGGGCTGCAATGGACCCAATTCCGACAGGCACTGATACCGCGGGAGCCAGGGTCGGCGCCTGCGCCTGAAGCCTGGCCCCTGGAGGCGGCCTGGATGGCCCACGCTGCCGTAAGCTGGCAGGGGAAGCACGTCTTTGCCGAGCGCCTGGCCCGGGGCGATGTGGGTAACGCAGGGGCCAAGGCCCGGCCCTTTTCCGTGTGGCTGGATCACTGGCAGCTGGAATCTGTTTCGGAGGATCAATGGCGGCTTCAGGTGCAGGATGAAAGCTTCGGTTATGACCTGACCCTGACCATTAACGATCAGCCCGTGGCCCACGGCATCAACGGGTTCAGCGCCAAATCCGACAGCGGTCAGGGCTCGATGTATTTCAGCTACGTGGATATCGCCATCAGCGGCACCGTCACCTTCGAGGATCAGGCCCTGGAGGTGGCGGGCCGGGGCTGGTTCGACCGGGAGTGGAGCAGCCAGTTTCTCAAGACCGGCCAGCAGGGCTGGGACTGGTTTGCCCTGCACCTGGACTCGGGGGACAAGCTCATGGCCTTCCGGTTGCGGGAGGAAGGTGATCCATTTGTCTCGGGTACCTGGATTCCGGCGGCCGGCCAGGTACAGCCTCTGGATTCCGGGCAACTGGCCCTGTCGGTGATCGAACAACGTGAGGGCGTTCCGGTACGCTGGCGGATTGAAGTGCCGGAGCAAGGCGTGAATCTGGAGCTGTCCGCGCCTCCGGGGGACTACATGAATCAGGGGCTCTACCCCTACTGGGAGAGCCCCGTCGATGTCTCCGGCAGTCATGCCGGAGAGGGTTACATGGAGCTCACCGGATACCGGTGATCGGTCAGTCCAGCGAGGTGGCGCCGATCTTGTGGATGCTCACGTCCGCGCCATTGAATTCTTCTTCCTCGCTCAGGCGCAGGCCGGACACGGATTTCACGATGCCGTAGACGATCAGGCCACCGCCGAAGGCGACGATCACGCCCGTCAGGGTGCCGACGAGCTGGGACATCAGGCTGACGCCGCCCAGACCGCCCAGGGCTTGCTGCCCGAAGATGCCGCAGGCAATGGCACCCCAGACACCACAGACTCCGTGCAGCGGCCAGACACCCAGAACATCATCCAGACGTTCGATCCGATCCTGGGCCCACTCGAACAGGTACACAAAGATGGCTCCGGCGACACCGCCGGTAATCAGGGCGCCAACCGGATGCATCAGGTCGGAGCCAGCACAGACGGCCACCAGGCCGGCCAGCGGGCCGTTGTGGATAAAGCCCGGGTCCTTCTTGCCCAGCACCATGGCCACCAGGATGCCGCCGACCATGGCCATCAGGCTGTTGACCGCCACCAGGCCGCTGATGCCGTCGAGCGTCTGGGCGGACATGACGTTGAAGCCGAACCAGCCCACGGTCAGGATCCAGGCACCCAGCGCCAGGAACGGGATGTTGGACGGCGCAATGGCGACGACCCGACCGTTGCGATAGCGCCCTTTTCGGGCACCCAGCAGCAGGATGGCGGCGAGGGCCACCCAGCCGCCTACCGCATGCACCACCACGGAGCCGGCGAAGTCATGGAAGGATGCACCAAACTGACTCTCCAGCCAGGCCTGGAAGCCGTAGTTGCCGTTCCAGATCAGCCCCTCGAAGAAGGGGTAGACCAGGGCCACGATCAGGCCGGAGCCGATCAGCATCGGATAGAACTTGGCGCGCTCGGCGATACCGCCGGAGATGATGGCGGGAATGGCCGCAGCAAAGGTCATCAGAAAGAAGAACTTGACCAGCTCATAGCCATTGCCGGCGGTCAGCTCGCTGGCGCCGGTCATGAAGTGGCTGCCGTACGCGATGTAGTAACCGACAAAGAAGTAGAGCACGGCGGAGACGCCGAAATCGGTCATGATCTTGACCAGGGCATTGACCTGGTTCTTGTGGCGCACGGTACCGACTTCCAGGAAGGCGAAGCCGGCGTGCATGGCCAGCACCATGATGGCACCGATGAGGATGAACAGCGTGTTGGCGCTCTCCGTCAGGGTATGTACTGCACTCGTGATGTCCACGGGTTGATGCTCCTGATGTTGTGTTGGCGGTCTCTGCGGACCGCTGATGCATTGACAGAGGGCACCTCAAGCAAGAGGTGTTCCAAAACAATGCAAATCAAGAGCGGGATGGGGTTTGAGCTGGATCGGGGAAAGCAATTTCAGAGAAATGGGTGCCTTTTCGCACTAAACAGGTGCGTATTCCGGGAGAGTGCACCTATCTGGTGACATCTGTGGATGCCTGGTCTCGCGATTCGTCCTGCTGGTCCTTCCAGGCGGCGTAGCGGTGCAGATCTGACTCCACCAGCTTCAGGCACAGGGCGACCACGCCGGCATCGTCCAGAAAGCCGACCGCGAGAATCATGTCCGGAATGAAGTCCAGCGGGTTGAGTACGTAGAGCAGGGCACCGGCGACCGCTGCGATGGTTTTCCAGGGCACCGACCGATAGTTGCCGTACCAGTAATCCCGGATCATCGAGAACATCAGTTTGATGTCCGTACCAAAGCGCTGGAGCTTGCCACTGCCCTTGACCTTGTCCTCGATGGCCCGTTGCCGGTCCAGCAGGGTTTCCAGATCCTGTCGGTGGACCTGCGATGCCTCGGCATCCAGCTGTTGGCGAGCCTTCTTTTCGCTGAACAATGCCATACCTGTTCCTTGAACGGGTGAACGTCCGGAAATTATCCCACAAATATTCGTTTGGCCAAGGATGCCCCGCGCCAGCCCCGGATGGCCAGGGTGGTGATGAGTCCGCCGATCATCGCGCCCACCACACCGCAGGTGAGAATGTCCTGACCGGTCAGGTACAGCCCCGGGATCGGCGTTTTCGGCCTGAGCCAGTCCTGTTCGAACCGTTCAGGGTTGTGGTCCAGGCCGTAGAGCTCACCCCGGCCATAGCGGGAGAACCAGGCCGTGGACAGCGGTGTGGAGGTCTCCACATAGTCCACCTTGCCGCGCAGCTGTGGCAGTTTCTGGTACATGATTTCCAGCAGCTGGTCGGTGATTCTTGCTTTCAGGGCCTCGTAGTCATCGCCACGCTTGCCCCAGATGGTGTCCTGCCAGGGCTCGAACATGTCCCAGGTGGTGGGGGCGACGATCTCGATGGTGGAAGTGCCCGGCCAGCGGTTCTGGTAATCGGGGTCCTTGGCGGCAGGGAAGGAGACATAGACCACGGGGTACTCGCTGTGGTCCGGGTCCTTCAGGAAGCGCTCCACGTTGTCGTCGTGGTCGGCACTCGGATAGATCCAGTAGTTGGTCCGGGGCAGTCCCAGCTCCTCCGGCGTGCCTTGCAGGCCGATGTAGAGACCGATGTGAGGCATGGACGGCGTGATGTGCTCACGCTTGCGCCGGTAGCCGGCGATCTCGCGGCCTTCTTCCGGCAGCAGTTTCTCGAAGGTATTGATGATGCCCGCGTTGCTGATGACCCGGGGTGCCCGGATCTCCTTGCCATCGGCCATGCGCACCCCGACCGCGCGGCCCTTCTCCAGCAGGATGTCGGTGACATCGGCGTAGGTGAAGACCTCGCCGCCGGAGGCCTGGATCACCGGAATGATGGTTTTGGCAATCTCGGAGGCACCGCCAACCGGGTAGAAACCGCCATAGAGATAATGCTTGGCAATCAGGGCATGGACCATGAAGCTGGAGTGGCTCGGTGTAACGCCGCAGTCGCCCCACTGGCCGGTGATGGCACCGATCAGTTCCTCATTGTCCGTGAGTTCGGCGAGGACTTCGCGGGTAGTCCGGTTGAAACAGTCCGGCAGGGCGACATCGAGTCCCTTATGGATCAGCGGGTCCAGAATCCCGGGGGTCAGCTTGGACAGGGTGTACCACTGCATACCGTCGGCGACCTTGCCTAGCAGCCGAATGTAGCCGTCAATCGCTGCGCGTTCGTCCGGGAAGGCTTCCAGCAGGGACTGGCGCAGCCCTTCCTTGCCGGCCCGGAGGTTGATCACCTTGTCGCCCAGATAAAAACGGTCGTAGACCTCGTCCATGGGGGCCCACTGCAGCTTGCCATCGGTGATGTAATCGAACAGGCGGCGCCCAAGGGTGTGGGGCGAGCCCATGTCACCGATGTAGTGCACCCCGACGTCCCATTCATAGCCGTTGCGGGCGTAACTGTGGGTGTAACCGCCGGCGGTATAGTGCTGTTCCAGTACCAGGACTTTCTGGCCGCCCTTGGACAGGCAGGCGGCCGTGGTGAGCCCGCCGATGCCGGAGCCGATCACGATGGCATCGTAGGGGCCTTCGAGCCGATTGGCCCGGTAGCGCCGGCCGATGCGGATGGTGCTGGGTTTGAGTTTTTCTGATGACTGGCTGGTTACCACCACGCTTTCCCCCACATTTCGGGATTGGCCCAGTTGTCGGGATTGTTCCAGGCCCGTTTGTGGTTGTAGGTGTCCAGGTTGTAGGTGTACAGCGTGCGCCGGCCCTGATCTGTTTCGATCTCGGCGTGGCGCCGGAAGCCGAGGCCGATAAAGTCGGTAAAGGCCCAGCCGGGAGTCTCTCCTACCAGCACGGCAATCTGGTGGGTGCCATAGTTGCGCAACTGACCGAGCAGAAGCGCCCCTTCATCGAACGGCAGGTGCTCGAGGGTATCGGTTACCAGGGCGAGATCCTTGACCGTATTCGGCGGCAGTTCCGCGTTGGGATCTGTCGTGTCCAGGAGTTGCAAATGGGTATCCGGCTTCTGGTCGCACCAGAGCCTGGCCACCTGCAGGGCGGTCGTGCCACAGCAGAGCA
Source organism: Marinobacter sp. (assembly GCF_041690455.1). Taxonomy (GTDB): domain Bacteria; phylum Pseudomonadota; class Gammaproteobacteria; order Pseudomonadales; family Oleiphilaceae; genus Marinobacter. The sequence continues at coordinate 14,979 of NZ_JAWLHI010000071.1, read as the reverse complement.
GGCTGCCGGGCTGTGCGGTATCCAGGATACGGGCGAGGATCGCGGCGGCATTCGGTTCAGGGTTCGTCATGACAGGGGCCAGTCAGCTGCGTCAACGGTATGGAGTCCCACGGGTTGTTCGGCATGGCCGCCCCAGCGATCGATGAAGGTGCCGCAGGGGTCGTACTGGTTCGCCTGTTTTTCCAGGTTGAACTGACGCAACCCCCGGGGATCGGCGCCGACACCAGCCAGATACTGCCAGTTGCCGTAGTTACTGCCTACATCATAGTCGATAAGTTGTTCCTGAAACCACGCTGCTCCGTAACGCCAGTCCAGTCCAAGCTCATTCACGAAGCAGCTGGCCACCAGTTGCCGGGCCCGGTTGCTGATATAGCCGGTTTCCCGCAACTGGTTCATGGCGGCGTTGACAATCGGGTACTCGGTGTTGCCCTCGCACCAGGCCTTGAAGCGGTGGCCATAGAAGGTTGCAGGCCGCCGCTTGCGTTGCACGCCATCCCGGCGAAACAGGTTGGCACCATGCTTCAGGGCGTACCAGAAGAAATATTCCCGCCATAGCAGCTCGAACCAGAGCCAGTAGGTGGACTCGTTGCTGGTTTCGCGACGCTCGTATTCGGCAATGCTCTCGGCCACTTCCCGTACCGACAGGCAGCCGTTGGCGAGCCAGGGCGAGAGCTTGGAGGAGGCGTTCCAGCTATCCAGGGCATTGCGGGTCTCTTTGTAACGGGCGATGCCGTGGTTGATGAACAGGAACTCCCGGAGCCGGTTCAGGCCGGCGTCCTCGCCTCCGGTGAACTGCAGCGGGTGCACCGGTTCCGGAATGGGCGGGCATTCACCCCGGTTGTCCTCGGGAAAACCGGGGGCTGGCGGTAACGCAGTCAGGGTGCGGATGCGCATCTGCTCGCTGTACCGGTGCCCGGTTTTTTCCACCTGTTTGCGGAACTGGGAGAAGGTATCAGGCAGCTCTGCCAGGGGCATCGGCAACGCTCCCTCGGTGAACAGGGAGAGAGTCTCGAATTGCTGGAATACGATACCCGGCAGCGCTTCCTTCAGGGCCTGCCAGTGCATCGCTTCCTCGGTGCCCGGCAGGCGCGAGCGCACCACCCGGCCAATGCCATGGGCATGGACCAGCTCGGGGATGACCTGTTCTGGCCGGCCGAAGGCAATGTGCAGGCGCTGGCCCATGGGCCGAAGGCTTCGCTCCAGGGTCATCAGGCTCTGCCACAGGAAACGCCAGCGGTGACTGCCCATGGCCTTGCTCTGAAGGCCGCCGGTGGCAAACCAGCGCGGATCCACCACGTAGACACACAGCAGCATATCCGAGCGGGAAGCGGCCAGCAGGGCGGCGTTGTCGTGCAGGCGCAGGTCCCGCGTAAACCAGTAAAGTGTTTGCAACGTATGTGTCCCCCTTCTACGGTGCACTCTACGGTGGAATGTCCCGTAATTACGGCCATGACGTCAAACAGGATTGGCCGGGACCGGAATGGTGCTAAAGTAAGTTGATCTCAACCGGAACAAGGAGCCCTGATATGATCAAATCCCGCGCTGCGGTGGCCTTTGAGGCCAACAAGCCGCTTGAAATTGTCGAAGTGGATGTGGAACCGCCAAAAGAGGGCGAGGTTCTGGTACGCATCGTTGCCACCGGCGTTTGCCACACCGACGCCTACACCCTGTCCGGAGCCGATCCCGAGGGCCTGTTCCCGACTATCCTGGGTCACGAGGGCGGCGGTATTGTCGAGGCGGTTGGCCCCGGCGTAAAAGACCTTCAGGTCGGTGATCACGTGATCCCGCTCTACACCGCCGAGTGCGGCAAGTGCAAATTCTGCACCTCCGGCAAGACCAACCTGTGTGGCGCCGTGCGCGAGACCCAGGGCAAGGGCGTGATGCCGGACGGCACCTCCCGCTTCTCCTACAAGGGCCAGCCGCTGTACCACTACATGGGCTGCTCCACCTTCTCCGAGTACACCGTGCTGCCGGAAATCTCCCTGGCCAAGATCCCCAAGGAAGCCCCGCTGGACAAGGTCTGCCTGCTCGGTTGCGGCGTCACGACCGGCATCGGTGCCGTGCTGAATACCGCCAAAGTGGAGGAAGGTGCGACTGTGGCCATCTTCGGCCTCGGTGGCATCGGCCTGGCGGCGATCATCGGCGCCAAGATGGCCAAGGCCGGCCGCATCATCGGTGTCGACATCAATCCGGGCAAGTTCGACATTGCCAAACAGCTGGGCGCCACTGATGTGGTCAACCCCAACGACTACGACAAGCCGATCCAGGAAGTGATCATCGAGATGACCGACGGCGGTGCCGACTACACCTTCGAGTGTGTGGGCAACGTCAAGCTGATGCGCGCCGCGCTCGAGGCCTGCCACAAGGGCTGGGGCGAATCCACCATCATCGGCGTGGCCGGTGCCGGCGAGGAAATCAGCACCCGTCCGTTCCAGCTGGTCACCGGCCGGGTCTGGCGCGGTTCCGCCTTCGGTGGCGTGAAGGGCCGTACCGAGCTGCCGGGCTACGTGGAGAAGGCCGAGAAGGGTGAGATTCCGCTGGATGTGTTTATTACTCACGAGATGAAGCTGGAAGACATCAACAAGGCGTTTGACCTGATGCATGAGGGTAAGAGCATTCGGTCGGTGATTCATTTCTGAAGACGCCTACAAGACGGGTTGGCTGAAGCCGACTCGTCTCATCTCACCATCTTTCTAATCTGAGATGCTCGTTATTAACGGGAATTTCTTTTCGTCTTTGGGAACAGCCAGAATGAAAACCAGCGGGTCATTCTGGGCATTAATATGTAACTCATCAGAATCATGACCAGGGCTGTGACCAGGAACGTCCTCGCCAGCAGCGGTATTTGCGCCAGAATGTCGCCGAACAATACAAACACCAGAGTCACAGCTGGATAAAGCGCCAGCCAGCTGACAATGGTCATCTTCCATTTGGGTGGCGGTTTCACCGGATTCTGTCCGGGCAGGGTGAACCAGGTCACGATCCCGGAGGTGACTTCCCGTTCGCTGGGCTGTACCAGCAAGCTTTCAATCTGTTCCAGCAGTTCGGCACGTTCCTCCGATTCTTCCCAGGCGGTCAGCGTCTCCCGGTCGCGGAACTTGAAGACAATGCGGTACTCGGGATCGTCCGGGGAGGATGGCCGGAACATGGTGGCCCCCAGGTAGCCCGGGAAGTTCGCGGCCCGTTCGGTCATCTGGCTGCTGAGCGTCTCGAATGCGCGCTCGTCTCCTTTCCGAACCCTTCGTGAGACAACGACCGTAAGCGGGTCCCGGCTCTGGTCGATTGCGTTTGTTGTGTTTTCGCGTACTGACATGTTCTTTCCTCGTGATCCAAAAAAGGGGCCCGCAAATGCGGGCCCAATAGAGGAGCAACAATGAATGGCAGATCAGCTGCCGGTGGCGCGCAGGTATTGCACGTTGAACATGTTGGTCGGCGTCAGCTCCGGATCAACCTGGCCTTTGAACTGGCCGGTGGTGCAGTGGCTGGCCTGGACGTCGATCATGCTGAAGCTGTCGTCAATGGACACACCGCTGCCCTTGTTCTTGGGCAGATGATAGTCCGGGTGGGCCTGACCGATGGTGAAGGTCTTCCACAGGCTGCCTTTGCGGTCGTAGGAGACTGTGCGCGGGATAGTGAAGGTCTGTGCGTCCATGAAGTGCACGCGCTTGGACAGCGGGTGGCTTTCATCGACGGGCACGGATTCCACTTCATGCACCTTGCGCAGCTGCCAGGTGATGTTCGGGAAGCAGCCGCCCTTGCCACTGAAGGCCACGACCTGGTATCCGTCATCATCCTGATGCGTTTCACTATCGAGGGTCAGCTCGTTGTGGTTGTAGAACGGCATCAGCATGTAGCGGGTGCCCTTGTAGGTCCAGTTCATGTCCGAGATGCGGCCGTTGTAGCCCTCGAAGTCCTCGATCATCAGGTCGGAACCGAGGAAGGCATCGGTGACCTGACCGGTGGCCAGACGACGGACCCGGCGCTGGAAGCCCAGATACAGCCAGGAGTTGTCACGCTTGAGATCGTCCGCGGCGCGATGAATCAGCAGCTGGGTGTCCCGTACATCCGCCGGATCCAGTACCTGGACATAGATGGCGCGGAACAGGTCGGACGGATTCGGGGTGATTTCCGGAGTCGGTTCCTGATTCACCCGGCCCTTGTAGTTCAGGAAGTGAAAGTTGAACTTGATGGTCCGCTCGACATCGCCGGAGTCCATGTCCCGGTACTTCCAGTAGAACGGGTAGATGGCGGCACTGTCACCCCAGTTGTAGCCATACTTGTAGTTCCAGGCCAGTTTCTCGCCCGCGCGGGGATCATCGGCACTGGGCTCTTCCGGGAATGGGCGCCCGGCCTGCCAGCCGTTGATTTCACCCACCTTGTCACCGAGTGACACCTCGCCCAGGGAAACGCGGGTGGCTTCCACATAGTTGGGGTGCAAGTCGAACGATGTGGTCTCGCCCACCGTAATGGTGGTCCAGCCCTGCTCGATAAAGCGATAGAAAGCGGGATCGATAACCTCCTTGAACTGGGCCACGTTGTCCTGGTTGATCACCATGCCCGGCTGAAGGCCCTCGAACTGCGGGGTTTCGGTCTTGTACGGGTAGAAGGATTCGGTGATTACTGCCTCGTCGGCCAGTGCCGAGGTGGCCATGAGGCCGGCGGTGCATCCGGCGATCAGTGTGCGCGTCAGGGTGTGCATCTTGTTGTGTTTCATGATTTACCTCGTGATCAGAAGCTGTAGCGAACGGTCAGCTGGACTTCGTCTTCTTCCTGGGCCATGCCGATCGGACCGGACTGGAAGCGGCCGAGGGGTTCATAGCCGGACAGGCCTGCGGATTCACCCGGCTGGTGATTCACGACGCCGGGGGTTTGGGTGAACGGATCCCAGGGGTTGCAGGAACGGCAGTCGTCAAATTTCCGGGCACCGTCACCCACCTTGATGTTGGCGCCGGCGGTCAGCTTGAGGTTGTCGGTGACAATCCAGTCGACGCTGGGGGCCAGCGTGGTGGCCTGGGCACGGAAATCGTGGGCAGTGATCAGTTTCGGGGTCAGCCGGTTGTTCATGTAGAAGCCCTGGATCAGCAGGGTGCCAATCCAGTTGTGCTCCCAGTCGGGAATACCCGCTTCACCATAGGTTCTCTGCTCACGCTCGTGATCAAGAATGTGCTGACCGAAGATCTGGCCGGAGAACAGGAACGACTGGTTCTCGTTCAGGAACGGGATGAAGATGTTCTTGTCCGCACCGACGACGTAGCGAAGCACGTCGGACTCGGAATAGAGCCTTTCCCGCAGGGTATTGGCGAATTCCTCACCCGAGGTGTAGGCGGTCTCGAACCGGAATACCGTGTCGATGCCCTGGGAGTAGTAATCCAGGGAGCCGCCCACCAGGTTGACCCGGGGGAAGTGGATGTCGAACGCGATCAGTGAGGGCCATACGGCTGTTTCACTGGTGAAGGCGTTTTCGGCCGGAATTCCGCCACGCAGTGACGGCAGCTGGGACCGGTAGGTCAGGGCGTTCAGGGAGAAACCCAGGTCGCCGTAGACACCTTCCAGTTTCAGACCGAGCTGGGTGTTGGACAGTTTCCAGCTGGGCAGGTTGGCCCGGCGGATACCGATCTGGCCCGGGCCAAAGTCGGTTGCGAGACCGCCGTCCGGTGTTGCGCCGGCAAAGTTGGCCACCGTGCCGCCGTTCTCCCAGAGGTTGTTCATGCCGCGGAAGAAACAGCCGGCATCAAGAATGACATTGGGCTGGCCACACTGGCCGATGTCGTGGGGACGGAACTCGTCGAAATTCCACACCACCTGGAAGTTGAGATCGTCAAACGCTAGGCCGTCGACAACTTCCGTCGGGCCCATGCGGTAGTCCGTTTTCAGGATCCACATGGGAATCCGGATGTCTTCCAGCTCGTCGTAGATGTTGTTGCGGGAATAATCCACGGGGTTGATGACGTCCAACACCCGGAACAGATCCGTTCGGCCCCAGATCACCTGCTGTTTACCCAGGCGGGTACTGAGGACGTTGCCGCTGTCGAAGTTCAGATCGAAATCGACATAGAGCTCACGGATGAAATCCAGATGGTCGTTGAATTCCTGAAACCGGAGTTCGTCCTCGTCCTTGTCCAGGTAATCGTCGATACAGCCGCGGCTGTCGACGTCGCAGGGCCGGACCGGAACACCGAAGGCGACGCCGTTATCCTGGTCGTGCAGGTGCTCACCGAGAACCACCATTCCGTCATTGGGGTTCTCGGTGATGTCAAAGCCCAGCTCGGTACCGGGGACAACCAGGCCGCCGCCATGGGGTACGGATCCCTGGGCCAGATCCTGGAGCTGAATGGGGCCGCCGGCCTCACTGCCGTATTCATCTTCGTTGAGATCGTAGACACCGTCGTAGGTACCGCGAAGCGTGGCGTTCACGGAGACATCGCTGAAAATGCCCACGTCGCCATAACGCTTTTCCCCTTCCAGTTGAACGGTGTTGCGGAATTTCGAAAGTCCGACACCGTCCCGTGCGTACGTCGCGTTCTCGTAGAAGCCGTTGATCCTGGCATCTTCTGCAGCAACAGCCTGTGACAGCGGAGCCAGGGTGAGCCCGGTGGCGCCCGTGAGGGCGGCACACCAGAGGCTCAGGCCTTTTATTTTTGTTTGCATGGCAGATCCTCGTTTGAGTTGTGGTGGAGCACGCCCGGGGTCAGACCCGGGACGTCGCTCCGGCTACGTATCCGTCACCTTCCAGCGTGTTGCTGGCGGGCGAAGGAGTCGGTTCAGGGCGTGGACGATCGGCATGGAGGATGCCGTCCTCGTCGGCGTAGACGTTGGTTATGAAACGGGGCTTGAAGACCAGCACCCAGGACGGCACCAGCAGCATGGCGGCGATACCGTTGATCACGATCATCACGCACAGCAGCATCGCCGCGTCGGACTGGAAGCGCAGGTCGGAGAAGATCACCCACATGATGATCCCGGCCATCAGGGTCAGTGCGGTGAAGCTGATCGCCATGCCGGTGGTGGCAATGGCCCGGCGTACGGCCTCGCGTAGCTCGCCGCACTTCGCCATTTCCTCGCGGATCCGGTCCATCATGTAGATCGAATAGTCGATCCCCACCCCGATCCCGACCGCAATGACCGGCACCGTGTTGATGTCGATGCTCAGGCCATAGAGGCCCATGTAGGCGTAGGTCAGGGTGGTGGCGAACAGCATCGCCAGCAGCATCATCAGGCCTGCGTGCCAGGAGGTGTAGAACAGCATCACGAAGACAAAGATGAGCAGGAAGACCAGCGGCAGCACGATCATGTTGGTGTCGAACGCCGATTCGTTCATCGCGGCCGCCACCCCGAGAGTGCCGCCGGCCAGCCGGATGGTCAGGCCCTCGACGTCATTGCCATGCTCGGCAATCCATTGCTTGGCCATGTGGATGGCCCGGCGAATGGTCTCGCCCTGACGGTCCTTGTAAAAGAACACCAGGTTGGCGACACGGTCATCGGTGTCATTGAATTCATCCAGCGCTCCCGGAATGGGGCTGGACGCCATGTAGGTGAACATCAGGCCACCGACATAGCGTTCGTCGTGGGGAATCTGGTACCAGCGCGGATCGTCGTTGTGCATCAGGCGATTCACTTGTTTCACCAGATCCGGCAGGCCCTTGCTGCCGCCGACACTGGGATCACTCAGCATATGAGACTGGAAGTCGGCCAGCGCCTTCAGGACCTCTGGCCGTTTCAGGCCGCCTTTCTCATCGGTCTCCGCAATCACATAAAGCTCTTCGGAGCCGGGGAAGCGGTCATTCACCACCCGGGAGGAAATGTTGTAGTCGTGGTCCGGGTAGAGAATGGGGGAGCCGGGTTCGGAATCCCCGATCTGGACATTCGAGGCTGCCAGAACCCCCGCGCCCATGACGATGGCCGCCGCCACCAGAACCACCTTGGCGCGTCCGGGGCGGGTCACGGTCCGCGAACAGCTGCTACCGATATAACGCAGCGCGGTTTCCCGTATCTCGGCGTTCTTCGGAGTGGGCAGGATGGACAATAGCAGCGGAACACCGATCAGTACGGTGAAGACCACGGTGATTGCCCACAGGGAGGCGTAGATGCCCAGGTGGGTATTCAGTGGGATCGAGCCGATGGCAATCAGTGACAGACCGATGGCGTCGGAAACCACACCCAGCGAGCCCGGGCGGAACAGGCTGTCAAAGGTAGCCTTGGCGGCTTTCGGACCTTCGCCCAGGACGCGGGTCTCGGCGTAATAGCGCTCCACCAGCTGAACACCGTGGCTCATGGCCCTGGCTGCAATCAAAAAGGGGATCACCAGCCCGAGTGGATCCAGGTTGTACCCGAGCAGACTGATGATCCCAAGCCCCCAGATCGTGGAGATCAGGACACCGCCAAGAGGAATGAGTACGCCGTAAGCCTTGCGGAAGTGGAACACCAGCAGCGCGAGCATGGCGAGTACGGTAAAGATGAAAATCTGCAGGATCTGGTCCATGTAGGTGTAGGCCCAGCCCACCAGCACCGGCTGGCCCGTGGCGTAGATAGTGACACCGTCGTGGGCCTCCTGCTGTCGCAGCTCCTGCAGTTGGGCAAAGGTCTCGGCGTAATCGAGCTTGCCCTCAATCAGCTGGGCCTTGACCAGAGCCATCTTCATATCGGGTGACACAAGGGGGCCGTAAACCCGGGGGTTGGCGGCCACGGCCGCTTTCATCTCCGCCAAAGCCTGTTCGGAATATTCACCCTGGGTGGAGTCGTAGTAGGGCTCAGAGTTAATGCTGCCCACCTCGGTGAGCCAGATTTCCCGGGAGTTGCGGTGAGTGACGCTGGCCACCAGGTTGTGATTGACCCCGGGCAGGTTATCAACGGCCTGGGTCACCCGGTCGATGGTGGCCAGGTTCTCATTGGAGAAGATGTCGCCTTCGGCAAATTCAACACCAACGACCAGGACATTGGCGCCGCCAAAGTCGTCCTTGATGCTGTTGTGCAGTTCGATGTAAGGGTGCTGTTGCGGCAGCAGGTCCGCGAAATCCGTATAGATTTTCAGTCCCGGAATCCGCAGGGCGAAGAACAGTGTGAGCAACGCGATCAGCGTCAGCACTTTCCTCGGATTCCTGAAAATCCAGAGTTCCAGCAGGTGCAGGAAATGCGTGAAGCGATGCAGTCCGGCCATGATCAGTTTCCTCGGTTGTTACTGGCCACGTTGGCCACGGGAATGTCGAGATGAAGAAGCAGCCCCCGGCCACCGGCGACCAGTAGTTGGCGGTTCTCGAGGAGAACGCCATCGCGTAGGTAAAGAGGCTGACTTGGAGTTTTCAGACTCGCCCACTGGTCGCCCTGAAGTGTGAGGACCGTGGCATTGTCGCCAAGGGCAAACAGGGCGCCTTCGGCATCAATAAAACCGAACAGCGGCATGGTGGTGTCAGTAGGCTGGCGGTCCCAGCTCTCGCCGCCATCGGTGGTGTGGTAGATGAACCCGTTAAGGCCGCCAACCCAACCCTCTTCGGAAGACGCGAAGTAAGCGGAGTGGGGATAGAATTCCTCGGGCAGGTAGCCGGCGTAATCCCAGGTCTGACCGCCGTCCCGGGTTTTCAGAACCAGCCCGTATTCGCCGGTGGCGATAGCGGTATCCGCGTCCAGGAACTGAAGGTTGGTCAGGATGGCATCTTCGTTAAGGGTGGTTTCGTTCCAGGTCGTTCCCTGATCGGCAGAACTCTGGAGCGTGGTGAAGCTGCCACCTGCCCACCAGGAACCATCAGGCGCGCAGGTGGCCGTCATCATCTGTTCCTGGCTTGGCAGATCGTGGGGTTGCCACTCGGTTCCGGCGGTCGTGCCGTGCCAGAGCTGGTTGTCGAAGGTCAGTGCAATGAAACTTCCGTCCGGGCAGGTATCCAGGGACAGGAAGCTTTCGCTGGTGGGCACGGGGATCCGTTGCCAATCCTGACCGCCATTCTGGCTTACCAGCAGGGCGCCGGTATTGCCGGCCATGGCAACGACCTGATCGTTCTGCGCCACGGATTGAAAGAAGTCGGTGCGCTGAATGGCCTGTTGGGACTGCGCCCTGACAGCGTCAAGATTCAGCGGTGCTTCACATCCGGTCAGCAACATCGCGGACAATCCGGCGATGGCAATGGAGAAGGGGAATATGCCGCGAGGGCACTCCGAAGCGTATGGCATGTTATGTCACCGTCTTTGTTTTTGTGGATAAAGCGACTGACGGTGACTCAGCAACCGCTGTGCCATGACTGGCAAAGTGTGTTTAACTCACTGAAAAATATTAATTAAATTTATGGTTTAAGCATTTGATCAAGGGGCTGATCAAGGTTGGAGAAAGGCTTGATTTTCATCAAATCATTAAGTGGGAAGAGGGGTTGTCGATTTGATCAAGGCGAAAGTGAAGACGTCCGTGTCCGGAAATTGTGAGGTCAGGTTTCGGCCAGGATGCCGGACTTTTTCAGCCGGTAGGCAAGGGCGGGGCGGGTCAGCCCCAGTATCCGTGCGGCCTTGGAGACATTCTGGTTGGCGCGCTCCATGGCTTCGCGCATAAGGGTCTCTTCGACCTCTTCAAGGCTGATATTGTTGCCCAGGACCTGTTCGGACCAACTTCCCACCCCGGTGGACTCGTGGCCGTTGGTCACCTTGCCGCCCATGTCGACACAATCGGTGGGTGAGTCTTCGGTGGTTGGAGGCGAGACTGCAAACAGCGCTTCCTGGCTGATGGATTCATTGTTGTCGGTGAGAATGACGCCGCGCTCGATCACGTTCTCCAGTTCCCGGATATTACCCGGCCAGTGGTAACGCATACACAGGTCGAGAGCCTTGTCAGAGAGACCCAGGGTCCGCTTGTCATACTCGGAATGGAACTTCTCGAGGAAGTGCTCGATGAGTACGGGAAGGTCCTCCAGTCGTTCCCGGAGTGGGGGGACCTTTACCGGGAAAACGTTCAGCCGATAGAAAAGGTCTGCCCGGAATCTGCCTTCTTCGACTGCCTGCTGAAGGCTCTCGTTGGTGGCGGCAATGACCCGGACGTTGACTTTGCGGGTCCGGTTGTCGCCAACCCGCTCAAGCTCTCCCTCCTGTAAAACCCGTAAGAGCGTGGCTTGAGCTCTCGGAGTCAGTTCGATCACCTCGTCAAGAAAGATTGTGCCACCGTTGGCGCGCTCGAACCGTCCCTCTCTCGACTGGTTGGCGCCTGTGTAGGCGCCTTTTTCGACTCCGAACAGCTCCGCCTCAATGAGGTCCGGTGGAATGGCTGCGCAGTTAACGGCAACAAACGGACTTTCGGCCCGCTCGCTTCGCAGGTGGACGCTGCGCGCGATCACTTCCTTTCCGACCCCGGTTTCACCCAAAAGCAACACCGAAACCTTGCCCTGGGCAGCCTTGTCGATCATCTTGCAGACCTTGTTGTAGGCTCCGGACTGGCCGATGCCGTAGTACTGGCCTTTTTGTTTATGCAGGCTGCTACGCAGGGAACTCAGCTGGGCCTGGAGATCGTACAGCTCTTCGATGATCGGATCGGCCTTGAAATAACGTGCGAATTCTTCGGCATCGTCCCACTGTTCCGCTGGTTTACCTTCAATGACACACTTTTCATCCCCGCAGCCGCGACAACTGATCTCCCTGAAAATGATCTCCCGTCCCATGAATGAGGAAGTATAGGCACAGGCGTAGCCAAGCAGTGCCCAGCACACTGCCTCATCCATCTGACCAAGCTCGGTCTGGCAGATCTCGACCTCAAAGGAATCGATCCATTCCAGCTTGCCATAGAATTCGCCGGTTTCCTGGTCAATATCGATTTCCAGGGGAATCACCTTGACCATGCCCTTGAGGGAATGGAGTTGGGGGCCGGCAAGAAAGATATCCAGTTCGTCGCAGTGAGGTCGAAGTTTGCGCGCCAGCTCGGCATCCCGTATTCCGGATTGGTAGCCCAGGCGCAGGAAAAAGCCTTTGGCACGCTCGACGCCCATGCTGTTGACCATTTCCCGACGGAATGCCGCCATGGCATTCAGGTGCATCAGCAGCATTCGCTGCTCACCGAACCAGATTTTGCCTTCCGTGCTCTGAAACCGGATCTGCTCCGTAAGATCGCGAAAATCCACGTAATTCAGTTGTGGCTTGTAGGTAACTGCCATGAGGGATGTCCCTGTTGTAGTTGTAGTGGGACGGCTCTTTTGGAGCTCGCTTTCGGATATTGGCTTTTTATATAACACCTGATGAAAGTCAAAAATCAACCAAATGGTTAAATTTTTTGTCTAGAAAATGGTCAGTCCAGACCTTCTCAGCATTTGCTGACCCGCGTGATGAAAATTGATTATTTGATAAAAAATGCCCGCCTCTTTTTTCCTTCCTTTCACTGGGCCTGGAAAGTACTTGACCAGAAAATTTCTTAAAAGATCATTAAAAACAGTGACCTGAAAACTCTTTCCTGTTCGTCAGGCCAATCTGGCACAGCCGTTGCTCCACCCCTTGCAGCCAACAACAAACACAAGGGGCAAATGATGACCTCTCAGACTGACATTAAAACCTTCGACGAGTTGACCCGATACATCCGGGTCCGCAGCGAGCCCGGTGACAAGTTCGTTGAATTCGACTTCGCCATTGGCTATCCGGAGCTGTTCGTTGAACTTGTGTTGCCTCGCGAGGCCTTCGAACTCTTCTGCAAGCACAACAAGGTTGTCCACATGGACTCCGACATGATCCGCGAGATTGACGAAGACATGGTCAAGTGGCGGTTCGGGGAGCGGGGACAGCGTTACTAGGCAATACCCATCAACCTCCACGTTCACAACAACAAGACGGTTAAGTTGATATGAGCATCGAAATCAAGACCAACTCGGTGGAACCTATCCGCCAGACCTACGGCCACATTGCCCGCCGTTTCGGCGACAAGCCTGCCTCCCGTTACCAGGAAGCGAGCTTTGATCTTGAGGCCAAGACCAACTTCCACTATCGCCCACTGTGGGATTCCGAGCACGGGCTCAACGATCCGAACCGCACCGCTATCCGCATGGAAGACTGGTATGCGGTGACCGATCCACGTCAGTTCTATTACGGAGCCTACGTGGGCAATCGAGCCAAGATGCAGGAAGCCGCCGAGACCAGTTTTGGCTTCTGCGAAAAGCGCAATCTGCTGGGCCGGTTGCCCGAGGCAACCCAGAAGCAGCTGCTTCGGCTGCTGGTCCCGCTTCGTCACGTCGAACTCGGCGCCAATATGAACAACAGCAAGATCGCCGGTGACGCCACCGCCACGACGGTTGCCCAGATGCACATTTATCAGGCCATGGACCGTCTGGGCATTGGCCAATACCTGTCACGGATCGCGCTTATGACCGACGGCAGCACCGGCACCAGCCTGGATGAGTCCAAAGGTTACTGGATGGACGATGCGCTCTGGCAGCCGATGCGCAAGCTGATTGAGGACACCCTGGTAATGCGGGACTGGTTCGAGTTGAGCCTGGTCCAGAACGTTCTGCTGGATGGTCTGCTCTACCCGCTGGTTTACGAAAAGATGGATCAGTGGCTTGGCGAACAGGATGCCGAAGACGTCTCCATGCTCACCGAGTTCATGCGCGACTGGTACAAGGAGTCCGTGCGCTGGACCAACGCGATGATGAAAGCTGTCGCCGGTGAAAGCGAAGCAAACCGGGAGCTGTTGCAGTCATGGATCGATCATTGGGAACCGCGTGCCTATGAAGCCCTGAAGCCGCTCGCGGAAACCTCTACCGGCGTTGAAGCCCTGGATGAAACCCGGGCCCAGCTCGCCACCCGCCTCAAGAAATTCGGACTGCAAAGCCAGGGAGTATCCGCATGAGCCAGCTCGTATTCATCGCCTTTCAGGACAACGATAACGCCCGCTACCTGGTGGACGCCATTGCCGAGGACAACCCGGAAGCGGAGGTCCAGCACCAGCCCGCGATGATCCGGATTCAGGCGGAGAAACGCCTGGTGATCAACCGGGAAACCATGGAAGAAAAGCTCGGTCGCGACTGGGACGTTCAGGAGATGCTGATTGATGTGATCAGTATCGGCGGCAACGTCGACGAGGACGACGACCACTTCATTCTTCAGTGGAACTGATTGGGAGAACCATTATGTCTGTTAAAAACAAAAAGCTTAACCTCAAAGACAAGTACCAGTATCTGACCCGGGATATGGCCTGGGAGCCCAGTTACCAGAAGAAAGAAGATATCTTCCCGAACGAGTCGTTCGAGGGAATCAAGATCACCGATTGGTCCCAGTGGGAAGATCCGTTTCGCCTGACCATGGATGCCTACTGGAAGTACCAGGCGGAGAAAGAGAAGAAGCTCTATGCCATCTTCGATGCCTTTGCCCAGAACAACGGCCACCAGAATATCTCCGATGCCCGTTACGTTAACGCATTGAAGCTGTTCCTGAGTGGTGTGTCTCCGCTCGAGCACGCAGCCTTCCAGGGGTATGCCCGCGTGGGTCGGGACTTCAGTGGCGCCGGTGCCCGGGTGGCGTGTCAGATGCAGGCCATCGACGAACTGCGTCACTCCCAGACCCAGCAACACGCGATGAGCCACTACAACAAGCACTTCAACGGCCTGCACGATGCGGCACACATGCACGACCGGGTGTGGTTCCTGTCCGTGCCCAAGTCGTTCTTTGACGACGCCCGCTCTGCCGGTCCGTTCGAGTTCCTGACCGCCATCTCATTCTCCTTCGAGTATGTGCTGACCAACCTGCTGTTCGTGCCGTTCATGTCCGGAGCCGCTTACAACGGCGATATGGCCACCGTAACTTTCGGTTTCTCGGCCCAGTCTGACGAGGCCCGACACATGACGCTGGGTCTTGAGGTGATCAAGTTCATCCTGGAGCAGCATGAGGACAACGTGCCAATCGTGCAGCGCTGGATCGACAAGTGGTTCTGGCGCGGTTTCCGCCTGCTGAGCCTGGTGGGAATGATGATGGACTACATGCTGCCGAACCGGGTCATGTCCTGGGCGGAGGCCTGGGAGGTCTACTACGAGCAGAACG
>NZ_JAWLHI010000070.1:0-21074 GCF_041690455.1 Marinobacter sp. | reverse complement strand
CTGCACGCAGGGTGGTCTTGTCGAAGTGGTGTTGGTACTTCATGTGCTTCTTGAGACGCTCCGGGGACTGGCCGGTATAGCCGATGGTCCACATGCCGCGGTTGAATTCGCGGGTAATGTCCTCAATCGACGGCTCATCGCCGTTGATGGCGATGTTGCGGAACATGCGATCGGTGAAACCGAACTTGTCCGCAAACAGCTTCATGATTTCGTGGTCGACCTTGGAGTCGAACAGCGGCTCAACCACCTTTTCCCGCCACTGGAGTGAGCGGTTGGAAGCGGTTACCGAGCCGTAAGTCTCGAACTGGGTCGTGGTGGGCAGCAGATAAGCGCCTTCTTTACGATCATGCAGCACCGCAGAGACGGTCGGGAAGGGATCGACGACGACCAGCAGGTCGAGCTTTTCCATCGCTTCCTTCATTTCCGTCATCCGGGTCTGGGAGTTGGGCGCGTGGCCCCACAGCACCATGGCCCGGGTATTGTCCGGCTGCTCCAGGTTTTCCTTGGCCTCCAGAACACCGTCAATCCAGCGGGATACGGGAATGCCCTTTTCATTCATCATGGCCTTGGATTTGCCGTTCTTGTCCCACACGGCAAAGCGGCCTTTCAGATAGTCCAGATCCTCTTCCCAGACTCGTGCCCAATGGGCCCAGGAGCCAGCGGACAAGCCATAATAGCCGGGCAGGGTGTCGGCGAGCACGCCGAGGTCGGTAGCGCCCTGAACGTTGTCGTGGCCGCGGAAGATGTTAGTGCCGCCGCCGGCAACACCCATGTTGCCCAGGGCCAGTTGGAGAACACAGTAGGCACGAGTGTTGTTGTTACCGTTAGTGTGCTGGGTACCACCCATACACCAGATAACCGTGCCAGGACGGTTGTTGGCCAGAGTACGGGCGACCCGCTCCAGCTGTGCACCCGGTGTACCGGTAACGCGCTCGACCTCTTCCGGATTCCAGCGTTTTACCTCTTCACGGATATCGTCCATGCCGTAAACGCGGGTACGGATGAATTCTTTGTCTTCCCAACCATTTTCGAAAATGTGCCAGAGAATACCCCACACCAGTGCCACGTCAGAACCCGGGCGAAAACGCACGTATTCGTCGGCGTGGGCCGCGGTCCGGGTGAAGCGTGGGTCGCAGACGATCAGCGGCGCGTTGTTTTCTTCCTTGGCCTTAAGCACATGCAACAACGAAACCGGATGCGCTTCGGCGGGGTTGCCCCCGATAATGAAGATCGCCTTTGACTTGTGGATGTCGTTGTAGGAGTTGGTCATTGCGCCGTAGCCCCAGGTGTTGGCTACGCCGGCAACGGTTGTCGAGTGACAGATCCGGGCCTGGTGGTCGACGTTGTTGGTACCCCAGTAGGCGGCAAACTTGCGGAACAGATACGCCTGTTCATTGTTGAACTTGGCGCTGCCCAGCCAGTAGACAGAATCGGGGCCGCTTTCCTCACGGATTTGCAGCATCTTGTCGCCGATTTCGTTAATGGCCGTATCCCAGGAAATCTTCTGCCACTGGCCGTTGACCATTTTCATGGGGGACTTGAGGCGACGTTCGCCGTGGGCATGCTCGCGCACGGAAGCGCCTTTTGCGCAGTGAGCACCCAGATTGAACGGGCTGTCCCAACCAGGTTCCTGGCCGGTCCATACGCCGTTCTGAACTTCGGCTTCGACGGTGCAGCCTACCGAGCAGTGCGTACATACCGATTTCTTGACGACGACTTCGCCACCCCCGGTCGATGGGGTTGCAGCTTCAACCCGTCCCGACGTCAGCGATAAGGCTGCCAAACCACCCACTGCCACACCAGACGTTGTCAGGAACTGACGACGATCCAGAGTCTTGGCAGCGAGAGAAGAAAGCAAAGAGCCTGCACGGGGGCCTTTCGCTACCCCGTTGGTCTTCTTCCTTAACATGTCTCATACCTCTCTCATTGTTATTCTCGTTTTTTTGGAGGTGTGATCATCCAAGAGCATCACGCAACCTTGAATGAATCACGCTTCCTCAAAAGCGAGCCGATTCGAAATACTTACGTGTATGTTCGGTATCCCGTAAACCGCGGCTTTTCGGTGCGTCTTTTCTGACGACCTCGGCTGCGGCGTTCGGTGCAACCGTCATTGCCACAGCAGCCGGAGCTGCGGCAGCGGCCATTTGCAGGAAACGGCGACGGCTGTTTTCACGCTTCGGGTTGTCCATTGGACACCTCCCCATGGGTTAAGGGATCTTTCGATCCCGGTTACTGAATTGCAAAGGCCTCGGCTTCCACGGCCATGAAGGCTCGCCCAAGCGAGCCAACTGGCGCGTAAAAGACGGCGCTTTGCGCTTCTTCCAAATCGGTAAAAAACAGTGCTGCCCACTTCGCCAGGTGGGCGTCAAAAAAAGCTTTTTGCGACTGCAGCCCGCTATCGCAGGGAAATTCGCCGGTGATGATGCCCGCCATGATTTCACAAAGGGTTCCGATATGGTCTTCGGGCTCTCTTACCTCACTGCGGGCTTTGATGCCCCGGGATCTGAGGTCGGTTCGCAGCTCCGCCAGGGGCTTCTCGTTCAGAAAGCCGGTGAGGTAATAACTTGCGTAGGGGAGCAGCTCGCCACGGCCGAGGCCAACAAACAGGTTGTTGAACTCTCGCTCGGCATCGTAGGGGTTGGTACGTTCGGCAAGGGCGGCCAAATTTTTGCAGGCCGAACCCAGGGGCGTCTCATCGCCCTGCAGTGACCCCAACCCCTCTAACAGTTCACTGGAGGGTGGGTCTGCAAGCAGAACGCCCAGCAGTTGATAGATCTGGGCCCTCGCACGATCCTCTTCGGAGACCGAACGCGGGCACTGGATTTCCGCAGTGTTACTCAATTCGTGTTCCTTCTAATTATTATTTGCGGTCTGTCACTCTATTCTAGTACATATCTCAGAATAGTGTTCTAACCCGCCTTTGATTCGCTAATAGCTGAAATGCATTCGGCTAATAGTCAAAATGCATTCGAGGTCGGAATCTTGGTTCCGGCTGCTCTTCCGGTTGGCTGGTTTCTTGTTGGGCAAGCTGCTGTTCAGGAGGTTCGGTCGGCGTTGCAATGTCCTCAGGCTCAAGGGTGTCATCGGGCTCCGGCTCCTCGGTGATGGTCGAATCGGATTCAGCCGTCGACAATCGCACCTGCTCTGTCGAGTGGTCTTCCACGACGTCAGCGGCTTTCTTGGCTTTGTCGACGAGGCCCTCGCCCACTTTGTATAACGAAGTCACTGCCTGGCCGGCTGTCGAGGCCAGTGTGTAATCCTCGTCATAATCATTAAGTCCGTCCAGAACCGCAAGCACCGGGTTGGATTTCCAGAGCCCCCGCAGGGCCTTCCGGCGAAGGAACTCCGGAATTTCCTTTCGCATGAATCCGGTGATGTCGGTGCCCAGTTTGATGGTTTCCGGGTCGGGCAGGCCGTATTTCTCGAGCAACTCGTGTTCTGGCAATGCTTCGTTGATCGCAAGCTCCTGCTCTTCCGGAGTTGGTTCGGACTCGACAACCGGAGGGGGGGATTGTTCTGCCTGCTTGCCGGCTTCGGCTTTTCTGCGCGCCCAGCGCTGAAGACGTGACTCGGCCATTATTGAATTCTCGGCTTTTTGATGTTCGCAGGAGCACGGAAAACGTCGCTTTCCTGACGTATACGTGGGTCGCCTTTGGCGTCCTCAACGCCATCGACACGGACTTCGTCGCGACGGCGCTTTTTGAATGGCTCCTCGATATAGTGCATGTCGATGAACTCTTTTATCCAGGCCGCCAGGGATTCGGGAATCGGAACCGCCTCGACAATGCTCTCGCCACTATCAAGGGCATCCAGTGCTTCATGGGCGCTGGCTGTCACGGTGCTGACAACCCACCCGGATGGCGACTGGCTCGTTACATCTTTGTCCATAATGATCCAGACAGAAGGGACGGCCATGTTAAGGGATACCAGATAGCCCTCCACATCAGCCCGAAACAGTTCCATTGTTACGGTACCCGCGTGGTAATCGACCACCTCGCCTTCGCGAACCATCTCTTTCCAGAACGCTTCAGGTGCCCCCGGTATGACAGCAACGGGCTTCCAGATATCCTTTGCCCAACGGGTAACGCCCGGAGACCGGCGAACGACGGCGCCCACCTTCAATTCGCGTTTCCACTGATCTGTACGACTGCTCATGGTGTGTCTCATTTTTTTGTTATAGCTTAAATCTAGCAGGACCCAAACGATTATCCAATTGTCCAAAAGTAAATGGCTGTGGCATGCTCGAAAAGTGATACGGATACGTGTACGTATAAAAACAACGAAAGAGTCAAACTCCTGATGACGGCATACAAGACCTTACTATTATGCAGCTGCGATAAATCACAGACCTTCGATTCAGAGGCCTTGCGCAAAGCCGCGGCCGCTGAGCAGGTGGTCGCGGTTGATCAACTTTGCGGCAAGGAAATGAGTGTTGCCGCCGAGCATTTGGGCGCCAACAACGAGGTGCTTATTGCCTGCGGCCAGCAGGCGGCTCTGTTCGAACGCCTCGCAGAAGACGTTTACGCGGAGATCCAGCATTCCGCACCATTGCATACCATCGATATCCGGGATCGCGCCGGCTGGAGTGCGCCCGACGCGAAGCCCGAGCGATTGCACGCCAAACAGGCAGCCCTGATTGCCGCCGCACAGCTGCCAGCGCCCATGGCGCCGGCAAAGACCATCCAGTCCAGCGGTGTGTGCTGCATCGTCGGTCCGACCGAACAGGCTATAAGGATGGCGGAGCTGGTGCAGGACGAGCTGGGTGTGACTTGCATTGTTAACGATGCCGGCCCCATTCAGTTGCCATCCGCCGCTTACGACGTGGCCAAAGGTCAGCTAACGGGTGCCTACGGCGCACTTGGCAATTTCAAGCTGGAATTTGCCCACCTGCAAACCCTGCATCCGGCCGGGCGCGGTGAACTGGGTTATGAGGCAGCAAAGCCCACCGCCCGCAGTGAGTGCGATGTGTTTATCGACCTTCGTGGCGGAGGTCCGGCGTTTCCCAGCCACGAAAAACGCAACGGTTATTTCTGGGCCGACCCGAATAAGAGCGGCGAGTTGGAGCGGATTGCCCTGACTGCCCGGGAGATGGTGGGTGAATTCGAGAAAACCGTGTATTTCCGGTTGGAAGAATCCCTGTGTGCGCACTCCCGAGCCAATAAGCCCGGTTGTACCCGCTGCCTGGATGTCTGTCCGACCGAGGCTATTTTTTCCGCCGGGGACCACATCCAGATTGATTCGGATATTTGCGCCGGCTGCGGCTCCTGCGCCGCCGTTTGTCCCACCTCTGCGGTGACCATGAACGAAACCCCGTTCGAGGCGCTGACCAAGGCTGTGGAAGTGATGGCCAAGGTCTATCGGGAGCATACCCACGAATCGCCGCGGCTGGTTTTTCACACTCTGGGCGCTGGAACCGAAGCCATTGCCAACCTGGCTCGTTACGACGACGGGTTGGCAGACGATCTGATTCCGATGGGGCTGGAGCATGTAGACCGGATTGGCCATGCGGAAATCATGGCGGCGTTCGGGGCAGGCTACGCCGAGGTTCTGATCCTGGCGGACAACGAGATCGACCGTCGGGCGCTGACTGCGGAAGTGGAACTGGTCCAGGCCATGCTCAAAGGCACCCATAACTCGCCAGGCCGGGTGCGGGTTATTTCCGCCATTGAACTCTGCGATGCCGGTGACAACGCCGGCCGCGTGAGCGACCCGGTGTTGCTGGTGGGCGGTCGCCGGGATATCACGCGGGTGACGGCTGCCGCCATGTCGGACAAGGTCGAAGAGCCGATTCCGCTCCCTGCCGGTGCACCTTACGGTGCGATCAAAATCGATTCCGATAAATGCACGCTCTGCCTGGCCTGCGTATCACTTTGCCCGACTGGTGCACTTGGCGATCACCCGGACCGACCGGAGGTCCAGTTCACGGAGAACGCCTGCGTCCAGTGCGGCATCTGCGACAGCACTTGCCCGGAGACGGCCATTACCCTGAAGCCCCGGCTGGATGTCTCCAAGGCGGCACTGAGTGCCCGGGCATTGCACGGTGAAGAGCCGTTCGAGTGCATAAAGTGCGGAACGCCGTTTGGCGTTGCCAGCACCATCAACCGGATTGTCGAGAAACTGGAAAACCAGCACTGGATGTACAAGAACTCTGATAACGTGCAGCTCATCAAGATGTGTGACGACTGTCGGGTCAAGGCCCAGTTCCATGGGGACACCGCACCCATGGCGGGCGGTGAACGCCCCCGGGTCCGCACCAGTGATGATTATCTGGACAGCTAAAAACAACAGGACACACCATGGTTGAGTACACCGAAGTAGGAAAAAAGCCGAACCTGATCGGAACTGACGCCCCACGGCCTCAGGATAAAAACCCCAGAGGGGTTGATCGGATCATTGCCATCGCCTCGGGCAAGGGTGGCGTTGGCAAGTCCACCGTGTCGTCCAACCTGGCCGTTGCCCTGGCCTCGAAAGGTCTCAAGGTCGGCTTGCTGGATGCGGATGTCTACGGCCCGAGCCAGCCCCGTATGCTGGGGGTTTCAGGCCGTCCGTCCAGCCCGGATGGAAGTACCATCCTGCCTTTGAGAAACCACGGGGTAACGCTGATGTCCCTGGGCCTGATGGCCCCTGATGATGAAGCCATCGTCTGGCGCGGGCCGATGTTGATGGGTGCCTTGCAGCAGATGATGAATCAGGTGGAGTGGGGCCGGCTGGACGTACTGCTGGTGGATCTGCCGCCAGGCACCGGCGATGTCCAGATGACCCTGAGCCAGAAATTCTTCGTGGCCGGCGCGATTGTGGTCTCGACGCCCCAGGACATCGCCCTGATGGATGCCCGCAAGGGCATTGATATGTTCAAGCGGATGGATGTGCCGCTGTTTGGACTGATCGAAAACATGGCCTCGTTTATCTGTGATGGTTGCGGTAAAGAGCACCACCCATTCGGACACGGCGGCGCGCGGGCGGAGGCCGAGAAACTGGGGGCGCCTTTCCTGGGTGAAATTCCGCTGGATCTCGATATCCGGGTCGGTTCGGACGGTGGTGTCCCGATTGTGGTGTCCAAGCCGGACAGCCCTCAGGCGCAGGCTTTCCAACACATTGCCGATGAAATTGTTGCCTCTGACGTCTACGCCCGGGCTATCCAATGATCGAGTCACCCCAGTTCCCGCCGTTACTGACCGGAGAAGTGGTACCCAGGCACACCGATCCTTTTGACAAGGCTGTCAGCCGGGCCATCGCGGGTGTCGATTCCGGCACGGTTTTTTACTCTGAGCAAGGCGACACCCTGCGCGCGGCCCTGGTTCTGGCGCCGGAAACCCTCCTCGAAGAGGCGATTCAGGCTGTCTATGTCGCCCAGATAGGCCTGGCCGAGAGTCTTGGTGCTTTGGCCCCGCCCGAAGTCCCTGTGCACTTCCAATGGCCCGACCGCATCAAGGTCAATGGTGCCATCTGCGGAAGCGTTCGTTTCGCTGCGGATGTTTCTGACCCGAAGGCGCATCCCAATTGGCTAGTCATTGGCATTGAGGTGCCCTTTATCCCGATGACTGACGAGCCGGGAGAGAATCCGAACGAAACCTGTCTGTACGAGGAAGGCTGTGTCGAGATTACTCCCATGGCGCTGCTGGAAAGCTGGTCCAAACACACACTGCTGTGGCTGACCTACTTCATGGACAGCGGCTTCGAGCGAGTGCACAACGAGTGGCGGCCACGCTGTGACACCCTGGGTAAAATGATCGACTATCCGAGACCCGGACTCTTTGTCGGGCTGGATGAAAAAGGCCGGATGTTGTTGCGTGAGGGTGTCATGACCGAGACATTGAGCTTGATTGAATTCGCGGAGCACGTATGAAGCTGGCCCGAACCCTGCAATTGGATATTTCGGACGAAAACGTATTTGAAAAGCCTGCGCCCAGCGGCGAGTGGGCGATCTCCGGTGGCTTCGAGTTTTCCAACTGGACCGACGCGGACCTGAAGGGGAAAGCCCGCCAGGCGTTCAGTAATGGCTGGTACAGTATTGAGTCTGGAGGCCGCGCCAGTTTCGTGGGTGTGTGCAATATCACCGAACCGGAACTGGAGCAGGTGCGCCGGACCCTGGCACAGACGTTTGTCGACCATTATGGAGCGCCGAGTATTGACGCTGCCTATCCGGTCGCCTGTGAAGAGATT
Organism: Marinobacter sp.; assembly: GCF_041690455.1. Classification (GTDB taxonomy): domain Bacteria; phylum Pseudomonadota; class Gammaproteobacteria; order Pseudomonadales; family Oleiphilaceae; genus Marinobacter. The sequence continues at coordinate 12,911 of NZ_JAWLHI010000070.1, read as the reverse complement.
GATCAGATGCGCAGCATGTGTGAAGACTTCGAGGACAACACCCTGCTGATGGTCAGCCGTACACTGACCGAGCTGGGTGTCGAGGAAACCTACCGTTCCCGGGCTCCGCAGGATGCCTCACTGGAGGCCTTTGCGGTTCACGGCAGCGTTGACTGATTACAGCCCGAAACTGCCGTAAGGAATAAACCGGACGGGGGTGCCCGGCTCTATCTGTTGGGCGCTCTCATCCAGTTCCACCAGCCCCTCGGACCAGGCCAGGCCGGTCACCCGGCCGGAGCCTTCTGAGCCGAAGACCTCAACTTTTCCATCGCGGACCCGGGCGCGTAACATTTCGCTGCGCCCCGGTTTCTTGTTCTTGGAAAAGTTGGCAGGTACGAGATAGCCTTGGGGTTCGAACCATTCGGCCCCTGCCAGCAGGGCCATTGCCGGCGCGCCAAAGCGCAGAGCACAGACCCAGGCGGCAACCGGATTGCCCGGCAATCCCACCACGGGCGTGCCTTTGAACATGGCCAGCGCCAGGGGTCGCCCCGGCTTGATTGCGATGCGCCAGTTGCTGATCTCGCCATGGGCTTTCAGGGTCTTCGACACATGGTCCTCGTCCCCGGCGGAAACACCGCCACTGGTGAGGATCAGATCGCATTGCTCAGTGCCGCGCTCCAGTGCCGCTTTCACCTCTTCGGCCCGGTCCAGCGCATGGCCCAGGTCCACCAACTCGTAGCCCAGCTGCATCACCAGCGCGCTCAGCATCGGGCGGTTGGCGTCGTAGATCTGCCAGTCGGTAACCGGAGAACCCACGGGTTTCACTTCGTCACCGGTGGACAGCACGCCGACACGAAGCCGTTGATAGACATCGACCGATTCGATACCCACGCTGGCGAGCACCGAAATCTGGGTAGGGGTCAGTCGGGTACCGGCCGTCAGAATGCAGTCCTGTGCCTGGATGTCCTCTCCGGCTTTACGCCGATTGGCTCCCGCCTTTAACGTTCCGTTCAGATGAAGCTGGCCATCGGTGACCTCGCAATCCTCTTCCAGAACCACCGTGTCCGTGCCGGCCGGCATCACCGCGCCGGTCAGGATCCGGATCGCGTGGCCCTCGGGAACCTGTCCCGAGTAAGGTTCACCGGCGGCACTGCGGCCGTCAACCAGCGGCAGAGTGCAAGGCACCTCGGTCAAAGGTCCCGCAAACGCATAGCCATCGACGGCAGAATTGCTGCTGGGGGGATGGGCCCGAGGCGCATGGACATTGCTGGCCAGTATCCGGCCATTCAGCTGCGACAGCGGGACTTCCCGTTCCACGCCCACCACTGGATGCAAGCGTGAACGTAACCGTTCCAAGGCTTCGTCCACCGGCGTCCAGTTCACCCCGGGGGGCAGGGCAAAACAGTCGTTTCGAAGCGGTTTCATGGTGTTTCCGTTCATGGTTTTTCACGGTTCAGGATGAAGTCAGCGATTCCGGGCACATCGTTTACGTCGAAAACCGGGCCCGCAAAATCCGGAGTATAGTTCGCCGCTACGGCAATGATGCTGGCGTCTTCCCGGTAAAGGGGTGAACGGGAAGACTCCTGTCGGTGCACTTCAATCTTGGGGTGTGCATGGGTCTTGAACCCCTCGACGACCACCCAGTCGCAGGGGCCCAATCGGGTCAGCAGTTCATCCAGCGTCGGCTCCTTGGCGCCCCGGAGCTCGTGCATGATGGCAAAGCGCTGACCGCCCGCCAGGATGACTTCCCGGGCACCGGCCTCCCGGTGTTTGTAGCTGTCGGTTCCGGGTTGGTCCACATCCACCATGTGATGGGCGTGTTTGATCGAATTAACGATTAACCCTCTGCTGGATAACTCTCGAATCAATGCGCTGGCCAGAGTGGTCTTGCCCGAATTTTTCCAGCCTACGATGCCTATAACGTTCACTTCAGATGCTGCTCCGCCCAGGCCAGATCTTCTGGCGTATTGATGTTGAAAAAGTCGCCCTCTTCAAAAATCACCAGCGTCTCACCCTGGGCTTGTGTCCACTGGCGGATCTTGCGTACGCCGTCGTTCAGGGCGGCTCTCAGTTCGCGCCGCAGCGAGACCTGCCAACGGCCAAAGGTTGGCTGTGGCATCCGGCCACGCTCCGGGCCCGGCGTTGCCGCCAGGACCACCGGGGTGTCGTGCCCGGACAATCGCTGGACCAGGTCCAGGGGGAAGGAGGGGGTATCGGCGGCGACACTGATCAGCCACTCGTGGCCCTGTTCGGCCGCCCAGTCCATGCCCGCCAGCACGCCGGCCAGAGGCCCGGCATAGCCGGGGACAGAGTCGGCGACCACCGGCAACCCCAGATCATCGAAACGACTCAGGTTGCCGTTGGCATTCAAAACCACGGCGTCCACCTGCGGCGTGATTCGATCGATGACGCGCTGGATCAGGGACCGATCGCCCAACATCAGTCGCCCTTTATCGCCACCGCCCATGCGGTTGGCCTGGCCACCGGCCAGAATGACGGCGCACTCAGTCATGCTCTGCCCCTTTTCGACGCATTTTCTTGTCTTCATCGGGAACCTGCGACAGATCCTGATCGAACACCAGACGATGCTGACCACTGAGGCAGGTGAATTTCTTGCCCCGCATCCGCCCGATCAGCGTCAACCCGACCTGCCGGGCGATATCGACACCCCAGGCAGTGAAGCCGGACCGGCTGATCAGGGTCGGGATCCCCATCAGCGAGGTCTTGATCACCATTTCGGAGGTCAAACGGCCCGTGGTGTAGAGGACCTTGTCGGCCGCAGAAATGTTGTTTTGGTGCATCCAACCAGCAATTTTGTCGACTGCGTTGTGGCGCCCGACATCTTCCATATAGGCCAGGATCTGACGGCCCTGGCACAGGGCGGTGCCATGAATGGCACCGGTTTCCATGTACAGGCTGGGCGTGTGGTTGATCTGGTAGGAGAGATCGTAGAAGGTGCTGGTATGCACCGGTGTATCCGGCAATGACAGACCGTCAAGGCCTGCCATCATGTCACCGAAGACCGTGCCCACCGCACAGCCGGAAGTCCGGGTTTTCTTTTCCAGTTTGTCCTCGACGTCCGTGACACCGGAAGTGCGCACAACAGCGACTTCCAGCTCCTCGTCGAAATCAATCCCGGTGACCTGATCGGTCTCTTTCAGCATCCCCTGATTAAGGAGAAACCCGAGGGCCAGATACTCCGGATGATCGCCGATAGTCATGGCTGTGACGATCTCCTGACTGTTCAGGTAGATGGTCAGGGGGCGCTCTTCGATCACACTGATCGACTTCGGTTGACCGGTTTCATCGACGCCCTCTACCCCGCGGGACAGTCGGGCATCTTTGGGATCGGGAAGTATGGGATCAATCTTCATTTTTGTTACAGCCGTTTCCTGGTCGCCGCAGATTGGAATAGTTACGGAGATTGTCAGAGATTAGCCTATTTGCCACTCGGGAAAAACAGCTGCTTACCGGCAATAAAAAACCCCAGCATTGCTGAGGTTTTTATCGGCCAGGAAAAGCAAGGGCCGGTCAGTAGCCTCTTACTTCAGAAGAGCTACTTCGCGTTGGGGAAAAACAACTGTTGTCCGTCCACCTTGAAGTCGGCAATCGCTTGCTGGCCATCCTCGGAAATCAACCAGTTGTGCCACTGTTCGGCCAGATCGTGCTTTAGGTGCGGATGCTTCTCTTCAGAGAGCAGCAGGCTACCATACTGGTTGAACAGCACTTCGTCGCCTTCGAAAAGCAGCGTCAGGTTCTGGCGGTTGCCAAATGCCACCCAGGTGGCGCGATCCGACATCACATACGCATCCATGGCGGCGGCGGTGTTGAGCGTCGGCCCCATGCCGCTGCCGAGTTCGCGGTACCATTCGCCCTCGGGCTCAACGCCGGCATTTTCCCAAAGGCGCAACTCGGCGCGATTGGTGCCACTGTCATCGCCGCGTGAAGTGAAGGGTGCCTCGGCTTCGGCGATGGCCGCAAATGCTTCGGCGGCACTTTTTGCGTCACGGATGTTGGCGGGGTCATTCGCGGGGCCAATCACCACGAAGTCGTTGTACATGACGTCGGCGCGCTCGGTGGCGTAGCCGTTTTCGACGAATCGCTGCTCGCCGGCAGTGTCGTGCACCAGAAGGCTATCGGCGTCGCCGCGGCGTGCGAGCTCGAACGCCTGCCCGGTGCCTACGGCCACCACCCGTACGTCGATACCGGTGGCGTCTTTGAACTTCGGTAAAATGGAGTCGAACAGCCCCGAGTTCTCGGTCGAGGTTGTCGAGGCCAGCGTAATGTAATCTTCCGCTTGAGCACTTAGCGCCAGGCCCATGGCGGTCACGCCTGCGAGTATCAGGTTTAACGTTTTTTTCATCTTGTTTTCTCCTTTCGTGCGGTAAGGGCATCCATCGGGCAACTACTTTGCAAAGTCATAAGAGCCGGACTAATAGACCAGTTCTCCGGCAACAAACGCTTGCGCCTCTCGCGAGACGGGTGTGTTGAAAAACGTTTCAGCGGGTGTGTGTTCGCGCACCTTTCCACCAGAAAGAAACAGAACATCCCCGGCAAGGCGCCTGGCCTGATGCAGGTCGTGGGTGGTCATCACGATGCGGGTTCCCCGCTGATGGAACTCGTGCACTGCAGCCTCAACGGCTTTGATCGCCGCCGGATCGAGCGCGGAGGTGGGCTCATCCAGAAACAGCACCTGGGGGGAAAGCACCCAGGCGCGCGCTAGTGCGAGGCGCTGCTGCTGGCCACCGGAAAGTACGCGCGCGGGCGTATTGGCGCAGGCGGTCAGGCCAAAACGCTCAAGCGCATCGAATGCGAGCTTCGCACGTGACCTGCGCGGGACGTTATTTACCGCCAGTGCGTGTATCAGGTTGGCCACGGCCGAGCGGCGCAGAAGCACCGGTTGCTGGAACACCATCGCCTGGCGCGGACTCCCTTCACTTGACCAGGACACTTGCCCCTGAGTGGGCGAGAGCAAACCGTGAGCCAGTCGCAGCAGCAGACTTTTGCCTGCCCCGTTAGGCCCCATGATCAGGGTAGGGCCGGTGCCATCCAGGGTGAAGGAGCAGGGGCCCAGCAACACCTTCTCCTCGTGGCTGAAAGTGACGCCATCAAAGCTCAGTGCCGGTGGCGGATACAGGGCAGACGAGGCGAGAAGTGGCGCGTTCAATGAAGTCATCCTGTTCGCCTCCTGGTCAGTTCACCCACCAGATAGGCACCGGCGTTAATCAGCATAACCAGCGTCAGGAGGACGATGCCCAGCCCCAGCGCCAGGGGCAGGTTACCTTTGCCGGTTTCCAACACAATGGCTGTTGTCATGACCCGGGTGACCCCATCAATGTTGCCGCCCACCATCATCACCGCGCCCACTTCGGCGCTGGCGCGGCCAAAGCCAGCAAGCAAGACGGTCAACAGTGCAAAACGGGCATCCCACAACAGGGTGGGCATCATGCGTGCCCGTGACATCCCCAGTGAGACAAACTGTTCCCGGTACTCACCCAGCATCTCTTCTACCTTCTGGCGCGAGAGCGCCGCCAGAATCGGCAACACCAGCACCACCTGGGCAATGACCATGGCACCCGGTGTAAACAGGAACCCCAATTCACCCAGGGGCCCGGCGCGCGACAGCAGTAAATAAACCATCAACCCGGCAACAACCGGAGGCAGTCCCATCAGGGCATTGAGCACGACAATCACCCCGCCGCGCCCGGGGAAGCGCCAAAGCGCCACCGCCGCACCGAGGGGAAATCCCAGCACAGCGGCGATCAGTACCGCCAGAAGCGACACCTGAAGGGAAAGCGCCACGATCTGATATAGCGAGGCGTCGAAATTTAACAGTAGCGAGAGCGCCACATAGAACGCATTATTTTCCACAGCTGCGTCTCCTTTTTATTGAGCATCGTGGCGTTTTTAACTACGCTTTGCACAGTCTTCTGGAAAATATGCAGAATAAAACAGCCCTGTGCTTTCCCTGTACAGCAGGAGAAACTGATGCCCCTTCCCGCTTACCTCACCACGGCCGAAGCCGCCGAGTATCTGCGCCTGAAAGAGCGAAAAATCTATGACCTGGTCAGCCAGGGCGTTATTCCCTGTGTTCGGGTGACAGGAAAACTTTTGTTTCCGCGCCAGCGGATAGATCTGTGGTTGATGAACCATCTGGAGGGTGACGACGCCGTCAGCTCTCCGATCCCGCCGGTGTTGGCAGGCAGTCAGGATCCCCTGTTGGAGTGGGCCGTGAAGGAAAGCGGCGCGGAGCTGGCTTTGTTGTGTCAGGGAAGCGGCGATGGCGTACAGAGATTAGTCGATGGGCGCGCGATGCTCGCCGGGATGCATGTCTGGCATGCTGAAGCTCAGCGCTATAATGACCCTGCCACGCTGGGACTGAGCGGGATGCGGGATCTGGTGCTGATCCGGTGGGCAAAGCGCCAGCAGGGGCTTCTTGTAGCTGCCGATAATCCTCACCAACTTGCGCGGCTTGAGGATATTGTCCGCCCCGGGATACGTCTGGCGCATCGCCAGCCCGATGCCGGCGTCAGCCATTTGCTGCAGAGCTTGCTCGCTCGCCACCGCATCGATGCCGCGCAGCTTACGTGGGCCGATCACCCGTCGCTCAGCGAGGACGATCTCGCTTTGGCCATTCGCCAGGGCGAAGCGGATATCGGCCTGGGAATCGAAGCTGCGGCGCGGCGCCAGGGGCTGGCTTTTATTCCTTTGCAACAGGAACATTTTGACCTGGCCATGCGACGGCGTCACTACTTTGAGCCGGCCATGCAGCGGCTGCTGGCGTTTGCCGGTAGCGAGCGCTTCGTCCAACGCGCCGAGGCGCTCGGTGGATACGACATCAGTGAGCTGGGGCAAGTCGCGTATAACGCGTGATTGGCGCAAACAATAAATAGACAGGTGAATCAGGAGCCTGCATGCCTTCAACCCGAAAAGATCTGGTAAAAGAAGTCAGCGGGGCGCTGGGTGATATAGGCACCCTGCTGCCGCTGAGCCTCGGGGCTATTGGGGTGGCAGGACTGGCACCGATACCTGTGCTGTTGGGCTTTGCCGCATTCTATATCGCAACCGGGCTGTATTACCGCCTGCCGATACCGGTGCAGCCCATGAAAGCGGTGGCTGCGTTGTTGCTGACGACCCAGGTGAGTTCCGGGAGTCTGGTCGCCAGTGGCGTGTTGATCGGAGCGATATTGTTGCTGCTGGGTGCAACCGGATGGATTAACCGGGTGGCCCGTCTGGTACCGGGATCGGTACTGAGCGGCCTTCAGCTGGGGCTGGGATTGTTACTGGCCTACATGAGTCTGGGGCTGATGGCCACGTCCTTGGCGCTGGGCGTGGTCACTTTGGTGCTCTTGGCCATTACCCTGAAAATGTTTCCGAACTGGCCTGCTGCGCTGATAGGACTTGGTGCGTCGGTAGCGTTGGGTGCAGTGCTGGGGGCTCAGGGGCTCTCGCTTCCCGAGGCCGATTCCGTTGCTTTCATCATGCCCCGGTTACCGGGCATCGACGAGTGGCAACAGGGCTTTTCAACGTTGGTGTTACCCCAGCTGGCCCTTACGATCACCAATGCCATCGTATTGACGGCTCTGGTGGCGGGGGATTATTTCGGCGAGCAATCGAATCGCGTGTCACCTGCCCGGCTGTCCGTGAGCACCGGCCTGGCCAACCTCTTTCTGGTTCCATTTGGTGCCTTGCCCATGTGTCACGGGGCGGGTGGCGTGGCCGCGCATTATCGCTTCGGCGCCCGGACCGGGATGGCTCCCGTTCTTCTGGGAACAGGCTTGCTCCTGGTCGCTTTGATACCGGGCGGCCTCTCAATCATTGCGTCAATTCCAACCGCCGGCCTTGGCGCCTTGTTGTTGGTGGCCGCCGTCGAGCTGGCTGCGTCGAAGCGCCTCTGGACAGCCAAGCCGTCCTGCTGGCCTGTCATCGCCATAACCGCACTGGTGACTGTCTGGGCCGACCCGTTTTTCGGGCTTCTGGCCGGGGTGGCATCGGAAACGGTTCGGGCGGCTCTGGTGCGTAGACAGAAGCTTGCCTAGTGTCACCTCTGGCGGCGCTGCACCGTCGTTAGCAGCAGCGCAACTCCGCCCGAAGCCACGATCGCCCCGGCAAACGGCGCCAGTGTCGGCACCCCACCGGGGAAACTGGCGATCTGGAGCGCTTCGCTGAAACTTCCGCTCATGATCCAGCCCGGCAGAATCGCCCCGGCCACTCCGGCCAGCACACCGCTCAATGCAGCGGCCGTTGTCACCCGGGGCCAGAGCCCCATCAGAATGGGAATGATGGCCGTTGCGCACAACAGATCGGCGATCAGGAACAGCCGCAGAACCGACGCACCCTGCAAGGCTATCACCACAACCGGCACCATCAGGGCCACGGTTACCCAGCGCGCGCCGGTGAGTGTCAGGCCCGCCTTTTCAGCGACCGCCAGGGAGGCGATGCCGTTCTGGAGAGTATCCACTGAAGATGCCACCAGAGTGACGGCCAGAACCAGCGCGACCGCACCCAACCATTGCGGAGCTTCATTAATCAGGGCAAAAAACGGAATGGGCGGCTGCCCCAGCTCAAGCCCCGCCATGGCAGCGCTCATCCCGAGACCACCCACGACCGCAACCACAACGATGGTGGTGCCGCCGCCGAGGAGGGCGCCTTTCCACAGTGAGGCGCTGTCCCGTGCGGCCCAGACCCGTTGCCAGTAGCCCTGGTGAAAAAGGTTGGCCGCGGTTACCGCGAGCACCAGAGTTAGGGCGACACTCACCGCGCTCCAGAAGGGAATGCCGGGCAATTCGGCCGATTCCGCCACGGCGGGCAGGTGTTTCCAGTCCACAAAAAGCACCGCAGCCAGCAGCGCCATCAACAGCAATGCCTGCCAGCGATCGGTGGCCAGACTGGCCCGTAATCCGCCCCAGGTGGTGTAGACCAGCGTCGTGATGGCGACGCCAATAATGACGAACTGACCATTGAGGTCAGACAGCAGTCCGGTGATCGCGCCAATGGCCGTGAGCTCCGCAGCCAGAAAGCACGCCATGTACAAAACCGAGATCAAGGAGACCCAGCGGCGCATACCTTTACCGAAGCGTCTTTCGGCAAACTCGCTGATGCTGCGCCCTTCGGGCATCTGCCGGCGAATGACGGGGCCGAGCATGGCGAAGACGATAAAGGGTAATGCCGCTCCCAGAGCGTAGCCGGCCAGTGCCACCGGGCCAACAAAGGCGCCCACTTCCGGTGGCGCAAAGAGGATCCAGGCGCCCATGCCTGACGCCAAAAAGGAAAGGCCAATGTCGGTGGCGCCCTGACTGTTGCGGGCAGTCATGTAGTCGTCAATGCCGTTGGCCGTTTGACGGGCACGCAAGCCCAGCCAACCGAATAGGCACAATGCCGCCACAATGGCGGCCATCTGGGTAATCATCATGTCGCGCTTCCTCCGCCGGAATGATCCGGATCAGGTTCCAGGGTCTGCCGAAGGCACTCTCAGCCCCGGTTGTGTTGCCGGGACTCCCCTGTCGACTGGAACTGTCTGTGTGTGGTGTTGAATGCGTAGCCGGTGGGTAACGGCCATCAGGCATCCATTTAAACTGTCAGCGGCATGGTAAAGGCATGGCTGGTTTCCGGCAACTGGGAGATTGGGTGGGTTATAACTTGCTGAATTAGTCGAGTTGTTGTCCTCAACTAAAATCTGGTTTGTGTTCGGCCAGGCATATAAAAGGTTTTTGGTTTGCCGGCGAAGGTGTCGCCTTTGGCAAAGATAAATGTGAACTGTTTGGCAGTTACATTTGGTTTGACAGAATTTGACAGTTTTCGCGAGTGTCCCCTTGGTTTGGTCCTTCTTTTCTTTACGCCTGCTCTATAGACTTCGGACGCTCAAGTATTCTGTAGGCAGGGACGCTGACTAATATCGGACTGATATTACTGGGGTATCGGATAAACCCTCCTCCTGCATCACTACAGTGTGTTTCATATGCAAGCGGAGTCTTGGCTGTGGGCAGGAAAAGATCGATTTTGTTTTTCAATATCGTTGCAGTATTTCTCTTAATTGTTTCTCTCAACGGATATGCGCACAACGGGGAGGTTCACCAAGCCGGTGAGCAAGAAGCAAATTTCAATTCTGCTCTTCATTGGTTAGAGACCTCTCAACAGCCAACCGGCAACGTAAGCACACCCTCCGACATTTCAACGAGCCTCCAATCTACCGCAGAGGCCCTCCAGGTGTTCCGGTTACTGGAATCTTCCGGCGCAGACACGCAGGGTGCTTTGGAATTTCTCCGGGGAGATTTGGCCCGCCTAACTACCGAGCAACTGTCCCGCTTATTGGTGGCTCTTGCGGAAGCCAACCAAACCTCGAATCAAGAAAGGACAGAGTTGTTATCACGTCAGGGCGCTGATGGCGGTTTTGGTCATTATGCGGGCTATGACAGTACTCCGCTGGATACCAGCTACGCACTCATGGCATTGCGGGCTGCCGACTCTGATGCTCTCGCCGCCGCGGGGGCATTGGAGTTTTTGTCCTCGGTACAGTTGCCGAGCGGCGCCTTTGCCGTCTACAACGACCAGCCTTCTGTGATGGTGACAGCGCTGGCGGTCAAAGCATTGAAGGCTTATCTGTATACGCACAATATTTCCGGTGTTTTGAGTCAGGCAGTAGAATTTTTATATGCCAGTCAAAATGAGGAGGGGCACTGGGGAACAGATTGGGAAAGTGCGTTGGCGCTTCAGGCACTTATTCCAGTTACAACGGACGTAAGTAAATACAGTGGAGCTGTCGATTACCTTAAAAGCAGCCAATCCTCAGAAGGGCATTGGGGGGCGCAAGTTTACTCGACGTCTCTATCCGTGTCCGCATTGAAAATGCTCTCGTCCATTGACGTTCCGGTGGATCCCGAAAAAGCGGTTCTGGCCGGTCGATTGGTGGATTCCTCTACGGGTGCAAGCTTGTCTGAGGGGGTCATTGATGTGATGGGAACCTCAGAGGATGAGGTCGCCATAAAGCCAGATGGCAGCTTTACGGTTTCAAACCTGAGTGCTGGTTCTTACGTTGTCGCGTATTCAGCGCCGGGTTATCTGGGCGCTTCTCAAAGCGTTACGTTGCGCGAAGGACAATTCGCGAACGTTGGCACCATTCGTTTAGCCGTCGCACCTACAACCGTTTTGGTCACGGGGGTTTTAACGGATTCCTCCTCAGGAAGTCCGATTGGTGGTGTCACGGTAACGTCCACTGCTGGCGGAGCTGCAAATAGCACGGTCACGGGCACGGATGGCACTTACCGACTGCTAAGTGAGCCGGGCAGCACAGTATTGTCAGCCGTGTCCTCCGACCATTACCCGGCCGCCGCTTCGGTCGACCTTGTGGCCGGAACCCAGGTCCGCTTTTCCCCATCATTGCAGCCTCTTACCGAAGAACAACCTGAGAGTTCCAGTGTTGTCGGGACTATTATTGATGCCAACGCTCAATCGGTTGAGGGGGCGTTGGTAGCTATTTCAGGTGGTAGCAATGCATCTCTGACTGATAGAGCAGGTCGTTTTATTCTTTCCGATCTGAGCGCTGGCGAGATCACGGTAAACGTCTCCAAGTCAGGCTTTGAAACGATTGGTTTTAGCCTCGTCGTACCCGAGAAAACAGCAGTCGATATCGGCCACATTACTCTGAGGGAAGAGGAAGTGCTGCCATCCACTTCGGTGCAGGGGCAGGTTATAGATATGGTGTCGGGTCTTGGTGTTGCTGGAGCTACTGTTTCTGTTGGCAGCCTGAACACCACAACTGATGCGAATGGCTTTTATCGAATCACTGGTATCCCAGTGCTTGAATTCACCGTCTCGACAAATGCCTCTGGATACCTGTTCTCAAATAAGGATGTCTCACTTGCCGAACATTCGGATTTGAATCTCGATATCAATATTCGGAAGGCGGACCTCGGTGGCGTCAACATTGTTCAGGCGACCACAGAAAGGTCAGTTTATGGTGCCTACGAGCCTGTCTTGATAACGGCTGACGTGAAAAACGAGACAGCATTGAATCAAGGCGCCAGGTTCTACGTCCGCGTTAAAGACAGTGCAGGTAATGAAATTGACAGTTTCTCTGGCGTTCATTTGCCGGTTCTGGATCCCCAGAGTGACCCAGAAGAGTTGATCCACTACCAAGAGCATCTGGATGCGGCTGTTGAGACATTCCTGCCAGGAGAACAAAGAAGTATCCAACTGGAGCAGTGGTGGAATACCTTGAGAGTTGCGCCAGGCGTTTACACTCTGACGGTTCAGGCACTCGACGGCACCACAAGCAATCTGGTCTCTGAGAGCAGTACAACAGTAACCGTTGAGCCCACCATGGTACTAGCCTCGTTGGACCCGAAAGGGTCTCCCGGATACGTGTTGCTCAACAATCAAGCCGATGTTGAGTTGTTCGCGGAGATCCATAACCGATCTAACTCCAACATTAACCTTGAGTTTGATTACACATTCCTTGACCCCGAAGGCCAAGTCATCACTCAGGGACATAGTCAGTTGGATCTTGCACCTGAAGATACTAATTACCGACAGGTATTGACGGTTTTGCCCTACGACTTTGTCACGAGCGGTGAGTATCGAATTGTCTTGGAGAATGTTTCGGGAGCAACCGTTACCCGGCAATCAGAAGGCACTGTATTTGTACCTCCGTCAATTCGACTGAGATCTACTCAGTCGCTCAATCCAGGTGAGGTCGTGCCACTGGAGGGCGTATCGGTGGAGAGCAGCATTCAGGTAGAAGGAGTTGACGGTGAATAAGATGGACCAAAATCAGGCTAAGGGAATGGTTACCCGCCTTATCTGCCTCGTTTTTCTGCTGCTGAGCTTTTCGGTAGCTGTAGTGGTCAACTAATCCCGGACAGTATTTTAAGGTTTTCCTCAGCCGCAACCGGCGAAATGCCGTCGTTGAATGCGTGAGGTCGTTGCCGGTTGTA
>NZ_JAWLHI010000069.1:0-21286 GCF_041690455.1 Marinobacter sp. | reverse complement strand
GCAGCCATGCCGAGTTCCAGCGGGTCGAGCAACCGGCGGAAATCCGGAGGCTGTTGGAGGCTGCCCGGGACCGGAATCAACCGGTCATGCTCGACTTCCACGCGGACTGGTGTATTTCCTGCAAAGTCGTGGAGCGCAATGTCTTCAGCGATGCCCAGGTTGGCCAGGCATTGTCATCCTATACACTGCTGCAGATCGACATGACCCGGAACACGCCCGAGCAGCAGGCCCTGCTGGACGAACTCGGCCTGTTCGGCCCGCCTGCAATCCTGTTCTACCAGGGCAATGGCGAGGAAATTCAGGACCAGCGAATCCTGGGCGAGATGGACAAAAAGGAGTTCCTGGCCCACCTCGACGGGTTGCCGATCCGCACCTGATAATGGCCCGGAATCACCCGCCACGACGGATCAGATAGATAAATTCCCCCTGCTGTTCCTCCTGGCTGACCAGCTCGTGGCCGAGGAACTGGCAGAAACGGGGAATATCCCGGGTGGTGGACGGATCGGTCGCCACCACACGCAACACACCGCCGGGCTCGACATCATGGATGCGGTTGTGGAGCATCATCACCGGCTCCGGACAAAACAGTCCCCGGGCATCAAGTTCGGCGTCAAATTCACTGGCCGTCAAACGATCACTCCTTCTGGCTAAGCTGATTTTTCAGGAATACGTGCTAAATTCCTGTTTATAGCAGGTAAAAATATACGGAGGAAAACCATGATACGGGTTTTGATCGAACGCCATATCGCAGAAACCCTGGAAGACGCCTATGAACAACGGGCCCGCCTGGTATTGCAACAGGCGGTGGCGGCGCCGGGATTCATCTCCGGCGAGACCCTGGTCGACAGCCACGACCCCAACCATCGGATCACCCTCGCCAACTGGCGATCGGAAGCCGACTGGGACCGCTGGTACCGTTCCGAGGAACGCAAGGAACTGATGACAGAACTAGTTCCCATGATGGACAAGGATGAAGCCATTACGGTTCTGCAGCAGAACGCAATCTGATTCCATCCGGTTGCCCCTGGCCCCTTCGGATCAGCCCGTGCGCTCGATAAAACAGGTGATCTCTTCCCGGTCATGATACAGGTGGCGGGCACGCAGTCGGAAGCCGACGCCCGCCTGTGCCAGCCCCTTCTCGATGATTTCCCGGCAGATCAGCCACTCCTCGTAGCGTTTTTTCATGGGCAGCTTCAGGTTGAATACGGTGAACCGGCAAAACCCTGAGCCGACCCAATCCACCGCCAACCGTGCCGTCTTTCTCGGCTGATCCACAATATCGCAGACCATCCAGTCGATTCCGCGCTTCGGCCGCCAGCTGTATCCGTCGGCACGCACATGCTCAACCTGACCGGACGCCATGAGGTCCGGGTCCATCGGGCCGTTGTCGACTGCGGTCACCAGCATGCCCTGACGTACCAGTTGCCAGGTCCAGCCACCGGGTGCGGCACCAAGATCAGCGGCTTTCTTGCCACCCCCGAGGTAATCCAGCTCCTGTTCAGGGGGCAGGAACACTTTCCAGGCCTCCTCCAGTTTCAGCGCCGAGCGACTCGGAGCCGAGGCCGGAAGCCGAAGCCGCGGGATGCCTCCTACGAACCGGGCCCGGTTACTCCGGAGGCTGTACCCGACCACTGCGTGACGAAAATCCGGCAGAAAAATCTCCAGACGGGCGAGGGTGTCTGCCTCCACGGCCTGCAGCAATCCGGCACCGCGCAGCCCCTTGGACAAGGGCGCCACCCATTTGCGGGCAAAGTTGCCCAGGTCCTTGTCAGTGTTGTTCTCCGGCAGCCGGACTTCCACGCGGGCACACTCCGACATGCCTCTGTCAAGCTGCCGGAGGCCTTCTATGACTGCTCCCACACGGTCTTCCGCCGGCAGCTCCAGCCGGCCAAGCACCACCAGCCAGTCCCGGACAAACACCAGGTTCTCCAGACTGACCCTGGCCAACAATTCTTCCGCCAGCTCTGGCCCGGGCAGAGAGAACCAGACAATGCCCTCACCCCTGGCTGGTTCAAAAAAGCCATACAGGCCGGATTCCATCGCGGAATCGGTGAGTTCACGCCCGGCCTCTGCCTCGAAGCCGGGCCGACAGAATGCGAGTATCTGTTCCATGTTGCCCCTGTGGCGGATTCCGACCTGAAACCCGCAAATTTGAAACTGTTTAACAGTGAAACTTGTGTACGCTGGCTACACTTCCAGCTCACTTTCTTGCTGGAAACACTGAATGCCACTCCTGACCCGGCTGATGTCTGCGGCCATAATCTGCTGCCTGTCTGCCCTGGCCTGGGCTGATAAGCCCGGAATTCCGGGGCAATGCCCGGCTCTGGATGTCGCAGACGACAGTGCCCGGCACCACCTGATGGACTATGTCTGCTACCACAGCGCCGAACCGGAAGACGGTGCCCACCGGGCCGCATCACCACAGGAACTTCCGGAATCACTGGCGTGGACACCGGCTGACGGCCACGACCTGGTGTTCAGCCATACCGAATCCGTCTACTGGCTGAAGCTGCAGCTGGACAATAGCGGTAAAACCCGGGGGCTCTGGTACCTCGAGCTGGATTATCCCCTGCTCGATGAGGTCACATTCTGGACCTCCACCCGCGATGGCACCACCCGGAGACTGGCAACCGGCGACCAATACCCGTTTGCGTCCAGGGGCATAGATTATCGATATTTCCTGCTGCCCGTCACCCTCGGAGTGCAGGAGCAGCTCCAGGTTACGATCCGCATCCGCAGCAGTGGCGCACTGAACGTCCCCCTGTCCCTGGAGACTCCGGCCGAGGTCATCTCCACCAGCAATCATTTGACCCTTACCCACGGCCTGTTCTACGGGGCACTGGCGATCTTTGCCGCCTTCAATCTGCTGCTGTTCTTCAGTTCCGGGACCGTTTACTACTTCTACAATGCCTTTTATATGGCCGCGATGGGCCTGTTTCTGTTTGCCATGGGCGGTTTTGCCAACCAGTATTTCTGGCCCGAGAGCGCCGGCTTTGCCAACACCTCGATTCCTCTGGCCCTGGGACTCTGCGCCCTGGCCATGACCCTGTTCGGTCGGTCTTTCCTGGAAGTGAGGCCGGATACCCTCGCCAACACCACCCTCAACGCCCAGGCCTGGTTCTGTATCGTCTTTCTTGCACTGACCTTCATCCTGCCCTACAACAAGACCATCATCCTGAACACGGTTCTTGCTCTGAGCGTCATCGCTAGCCTGCTGATCTCAGCGGGGATTCGCTGGCGGCAGGGTTATCAACCCGCCATCTGGTACCTGCTGTCCTGGATGGTCATGCTGGCCGGCGCCCTCATATACGCACTCGCGGCTTTCGGCTATCTGGCCGACTTCCTGGCCCGGGAGTCCCTGATGCAGGTAACCATCGGCGGCCAGGTCATTCTGCTTAACTACGCCATGGTCCAGCGCTGGCGCCTGCTGAACCAGAAACTGCTCGAGGTGGAGCACAAAGCCCGCACCCAGCTGGAATTCAAGGTTCACCAACGCACCTCTCAACTGCGCAACGCCATGCGGGAACTTGAGAAGGCCAACCGGAAACTGGCTGCACTGAGCCTGAACGACCCCCTGACCGGCCTGTATAACCGCCGGCATCTGGACAACATCCTCCCGGAGCTCTGTGCCGAGGCCCGGAGAACCGGTCAACCGCTGACGCTTGCCCTGATCGATGCCGACCGGTTCAAGGCGGTGAACGACACCTGGGGCCATGGTTTCGGGGACACCTGCCTGCAGTTGATTGCCGATATCCTGACCCGCCATGTGAAACGGCCAAGGGATATTGCCATCCGTTTTGGCGGCGAGGAGTTTGCCGTGCTGTTACCCGGCGCCGACAATGATGGCGCCCGCAAGGTATGCCAGGCGATACTCGATGAGTTGAGGAACACGCCGCTGGATACGCCCGACGGTAAGACCCTCACCATGACTCTGAGTGCTGGTGTAGCAGAGTTCGCAGCCCCGGAGGACCAGAGCACGCTGTTCCGCCGCGCCGACGATGCGCTGTATCAGGCCAAAGCCTCCGGGCGTGATCGGGTAGAGATCGCAGAGCCGGAACTCACGGATTGGGGCGCACCCGCGACTCAATAAAAGCGCGAACCTGGCTGGCGGCCTCCCTGATCAGGTCCTGCCGGGTCTCCGCCTGACGGGCCAGGGGCTGGAAGTCGTGGTTACCTCCTTCCAGCCATACCAGCTGGCAGGACCCGAGCTCACTTTGTCGCTCGTTCACCTCATCCGGCTTGCCGAACGGATCGCGGGTTCCCTGGATCACCAGCATGGGGCGCTCTATATGGGGAAAATGGTCGATGCGCCAGTTATCCGGCTTTCCCGGGGGATGAAACGGATAGCCAAAACAGACAACGCCGTCGATCCCGTTGTCTTCGGCTGCCAGGAGGCTGGCCATTCGACCGCCCATGGACTTACCCCCGATCAGAACCGGGCACATATCCCCCACCTCTGACCGGACTTCCTCCAGAACGCTTCGGAAACTCTCAAGAAGTCGGGGTTGCCGGTCCGGCGGCCGTTTCTTGCCATCCTCCCGGCGCTTCCCCATATAGGGAAACTCGAACCGCACCACCGCGATCCCTTCGGCATCCAGGGCTCCGGCCAGTTCTTCCATGAACGGAGAATCAGCCGGTGCACCGGCGCCATGGGCCAGAATCAGTACGACTTTCGGCTGATTTTCGTAGTAATTGCTCTTAATCAATTCCACTGAATTCACCTCTGCCAGATCAGGGACTATCATACCCAGAGCAAGCAGCAATTACCCGGGGCGCATCTCCCTCTTCGCGAATGATTCACATGCTCGCCATGTCGCTGATTTCGGTGAATTTGACGGATATCAGGAGTTGACCTGAGTCATTGCAAACAGCTAATGGTTTCTCCATACTTGCGCCCGCATAATTCCCCATCCTAAACCCATTGGTAAGGCTATGAGCACAGTAAATGCAAACCTGACATACAACTACAAGGTGGTGAGACAGTTCGCCATCATGACAGTGGTATGGGGTATTGTAGGAATGGCTATGGGTGTGCTGATCGCAGCGCAGCTCGTCTGGCCATCCCTCAACCTCGACCTGCCCTTTACCCACTTCGGCCGGCTCCGGCCGCTGCATACCAACGCCGTCATCTTCGGCTTTGGTGGAAGTGCCTTGTTCGCCACCGCCTACTACGTGGTCCAGCGCACGTGTCAGGCCCGCCTGATCTCGGACGGCCTGGCGGCGTTCACGTTCTGGGGCTGGCAGGCGATCATTGTGGCAGCAGCAATCACCCTGCCAATGGGCCTTACAACAACCAAGGAATACGCCGAACTCGAATGGCCGATCGATATCGCCATTACGGTGGTCTGGGTAGTCTATGCCCTGGTGTTCTTCGGCACGATCACCAAGCGCAGCACGCCGCACATCTACGTGGCCAACTGGTTCTACGGCGCCTTCATCATCACCGTTGCGGCTCTGCACATCGGTAACAACATGGCCCTGCCGGCCACCGCCTTCAAATCCTACTCTGCATATGCCGGCGTAACCGACGCCATGATGCAGTGGTGGTATGGCCACAACGCCGTAGGCTTCTTCCTGACCGCCGGCTTCTTGGGCATGATGTACTACTTCGTTCCCAAGCAGGCCAACCGCCCGGTCTACTCCTATCGTCTGTCCATCGTCCACTTCTGGGCGCTGATCGCGACTTACGTGTGGGCCGGTGGACACCACCTGCACTACTCCGCCCTGCCTGACTGGGCCCAGACTGCAGGCATGGTTATGTCCCTGATCCTCCTGGCTCCGTCCTGGGGCGGCATGATCAACGGCATGATGACCTTGTCAGGTGCCTGGCACAAACTGCGCACCGACCCGATCCTGCGCTTCCTGGTGGTCTCCCTGTCCTTCTATGGCATGTCCACCTTCGAAGGCCCGATGATGTCCATCAAGACGGTAAACGCACTGTCCCACAATACTGACTGGACCATCGGCCACGTGCACTCCGGTGCCCTGGGCTGGGTTGCCATGATCAGCATCGGTGCGGTTTACCACCTGATCCCGAAACTCTGGGGTCTGCAGGCCATGTACAGCACCGCCCTGATCAACGTCCACTTCTGGCTGGCGACTGTCGGCACCGTGCTTTACATCGTTGCCATGTGGGTGAACGGCATCATGCAGGGTCTGATGTGGCGCGCAGTGAACGAGGACGGCACCCTGACCTACAGCTTCGTGGAAGCCCTGGAAGCCTCATACCCGGGTTACTTCGTCCGCTTCCTTGGTGGCGTCATCTTCCTGACCGGTATGCTGCTGATGGCCTACAACGTCTACATGACCGTTCGTCAGAAAGAAGCGGTTGCAGCGGACAGTGCTGCGGCTCAGGCGGCGTAACGGGAGAGAGATCAGATGAAACACGAAATTATCGAAAAGAATATTGGTCTGATGATCATCCTGATCATCCTGACCATCAGCGGTGGCTTCCTGGTGGAAGTGGTGCCCCTGTTCTTCCTGAAGCAGACCAACGAGCCGGTCGAGGGCCTCGAGCCACTCTCCGCTCTGGAACTGGAAGGCCGGGATATCTATATCCGTGAAGGCTGTCACGTGTGCCATACCCAGCAGATCCGTCCGTTCCGGGCGGAAACCGAGCGTTATGGCCACTACTCCGTCGCGGGCGAGTTCGTCTATGACCGCCCGTTCCTGTGGGGCTCCAAGCGTACCGGTCCGGACCTGGCCCGTGTAGGCGGCCGTTATTCCGATGCCTGGCAGCGTCAGCATCTGTATAACCCGCGCAGCGTGGTTCCGGAGTCCAACATGCCGGCGTTCCCCTGGCTGTTCGAAAACCGTGTCGATCATGAAAGCATCGATGACCGGATGACGACCCTGCAAACACTCGGCGTGCCCTACACGGACGAGCAGATTGCCGCTGCGTCCGCCGACATACAGGGTAAATTCGAAATCGAAGCGCTGGTCGCATACCTGCAACAGCTGGGTACTGTGATTTCAGACAAACGGTGACCCCATGGATATCAATGAGCTACGCGGAATTCACACCCTTCTGGTAATGGCGGTCTTCCTCGGAATCGTCTGGTGGGCCTACAGCGCCCACCGCAAGAAGGCCAATGACGAAGCGGCGCACCTGCCCTTCGACGATGACGAAGTGGAAAAGCGTACTCTCGAACAGGAAAAGACGGAGAAGAAACAATGAGTACCTTCTGGAGCATCTGGATCAGTGTGATCGTGCTCGGTACTGTATTTGGCTGTGTCTGGCTGCTGTGGGCGACCCGCAAGAACCAGACCACTGATGTCGAAACAGACCGGACCATGGGCCATTCCTTCGATGGCATTGAGGAATACGATAACCCGCTGCCTAAGTGGTGGTTCTATCTGTTCATGGCGACCTGTGTGTTTGCCCTGGGCTACCTGGCTCTGTATCCGGGCCTGGGCAGCTACAAGGGCCTGCTGGGCTGGACTTCCACCAACCAGTGGGAAGCCGAAGTGGCCGCTGCTGAGGAAAAATACGGTGAAATCTACGCTCAGTATGGCGATACCCCGGTGCCGCAGCTGGCAACCAACGAGGACGCCCTGAAAATCGGCCAGCGTCTGTTCGCCAACAACTGCGCCGTCTGTCATGGCTCTGCTGCACGTGGCCAGGTTGGCTTCCCCAACCTGACCGATGACGACTGGCTTTACGGCGGCACACCTGATGCCATCCTGGAAACCCTGCACAATGGCCGCATGGGCAACATGCCCGCCAAGGGCACCATGCCCAGCATGACCAACGAGCAGGTGGACCAGGTGGTAAACTACGTGTTGAGCTTCAGCGGTCGTGAAAAGGACGCCGAAGCAGCCAAGGCCGGTGAGCAAGTCTTCGCCCAGGCATGTGTGGCTTGCCACGGTCCGGACGGCAAAGGCATGCAGGCGATGGGTGCACCGAACCTGACTGACAACACCTGGCTCTACGGCTCCACCTATGATTGGATCAAGGAAACAGTCATGAATGGCCGCCAGAACCAGATGCCGGCACAGGCCGGACGTCTGTCCGAGGACCAGATCCAGATCCTCGCGGCTTACGTGTACAGCCTGTCCAACTGAGAATGATCCGGCCAGGGTGCTTTCCTGCCCTGGCGCGGTCTTTTCAACCCTGTGTCTGCCCATGCGGGCACAGGCTTGAAAAGATCAGCAGACCCGCCGAGGCCCGCTCCCCGCTTTATCCTTTCATCGGGAGGTTACGATGAGCAGTGAGATTCCGGTCAAACAGGTTGACCCTTCGTCAGATTCCTCCAACAACAATAAAAAAGCCGAGACCGTCGAGCTCTACGCGAGCCGAAAGAAGATCTATGTCAAGGAAGTGAAAGGCTTCTTCCAGCGTATCAGGAATGTGAGCCTGACCCTGCTCATGGGCATGTACTTCCTGTTCGTCTGGATCACCATCGACGGCCAGCCGCTGATCCATTTCGACCTTCCTGCGCGGGAATTCCACCTCTATGGCATGACCTTCTATCCCAAGGATTTCATTTTGCTTTCGGGCATGCTGATAATCTGTGCCTACGGCCTGTTCTTCATCACCACGCTGTTTGGTCGGGTCTGGTGTGGCTATACCTGTCCGCAAACGGTGTGGACCTTTATCTTCATGTGGGTCGAGGAACGGATCGAGGGCAGCCGCAACAAGCGGATGAAGCTGGACAAGGCACCGAATTCCGGTGCAAAAATTGCAAAAAAATCTGCCAAGCATGCAGTCTGGCTGCTGATCGCCCTTGCAACCGGCCTCACCTTTGTCGGGTATTTCTACCCCATCCGGGAGCTGATTGGCGATCTGTTTACCCTGCATGCCAATGGCTGGGCCTACTTCTGGGTGGCCTTCTTCACCGTCGCCACCTACCTGAACGCTGGCTGGATGCGCGAACAGGTATGCCTGTACATGTGCCCGTATGCCCGCTTCCAGTCGGTCATGTTCGACCCGAACACCCGGGTGGTGTCCTACGACCCGAACCGTGGCGAGCCCCGAGGCAGCCGCAAGAAGGGCATTGACCCGAACGAACTGGGCCTCGGTGACTGTATTGACTGCGGCCAGTGTGTCCAGGTCTGCCCCACCGGCATCGATATCCGGGATGGTCTCCAGTACGAGTGCATTGGCTGTGCCCTTTGCATCGACGCCTGTGACGAAGTCATGGAAAAAATGAATTATCCCAAGGGTCTGATCCGCTACACCACGGAGAACGAACTGGAGGGCAAGACCTCCAAACTGCTTCGTCCCCGTACCTTTGGCTATGGCATCATGCTGGCGCTGATGATTGGAGCGATTATCTTCACCATTGCGACCCGGGTTCCGGCCCAGATGGACGCCCTGCGGGACCGTGGCGCTTTGTACAGCTTTAACGGTCAGGGACGGATTGAGAACTCCTATACCCTGAAGATTGCCAACATGACCGAAGTGCCCCAGGTCTTCTCCATCTCCGTGAGTGGCCTTGAGGGCATCCAGATCCTGACCGACACCAGGGTAACCGTAGAAAGTGGCGAGAACCGTTCGGTACCGACCGTCGTGGACGTTCCACCGGAATCCATCTCCGAATCCAACAACGAGATCCGGTTCCAGGCGGTTTCCGAAACAGATTCGTCACTGAAACTTGAAACTGAAAGCCGGTTTGTCGGTCCAACGCGCTGATTTGTAGAATTGGCCCCCCCGACACACCGGCTAGAAAAGAGATGAAGCATTATGAGTGAACACGCTCCGGTCGCACCCTGGTACCGCCAGCCCTGGTTCTGGTTCCTGACCATTTTTCCGCTGGCGGCTATTATCTGGTGTACCGTCATGATTGTTGTTGCCAGCAACATGAAAGACACCATGGTGACGGATGACTACTCCAAGGAAGGGCGTGGCATCAACCTGGCCATTGCCCGTGACCAACAGGCCTATGACATGGGCATGATCGGTGAAATGAGCTTTGAAAAGCGCGAGGTTACGCTGAAGCTCAATACCGAGGAAGGTCCGGCACAGTTTCCCTATGTAATCCTGAACCTGTTCCATCCGACTCTGGCCGAGCGGGACCGCACCATCCAGTTCCGTAATGAGGGTGGCGGGTACTACTCCGGCACCATGCTCCAGGAAATTGAAGGTCGCTGGTATTACGATCTTCAGGGACCGGATAACACATGGCGCCTCAAAGGGGAGGCCCGGCTGCCGGCGGAAGATGGACTGACTATTCGGGCGGAAAAACCCGTCAAGGGGTGAGTGCCCTGGATTGTTTCCATTGCGGTGAACCCGCCGAGGGGAATCCGCCGATCACGCTGGAGCTTGAAGGCACCACAAGGCATTTCTGCTGTCAGGGCTGTAAAGCGGTTTGCGAGACCATCCACAATGAGGGCCTCACCGGATTCTATGACTTCCGGACCGAACCTGCGGTAACACCCCGGGAACTTTCTCGCTCCGAGCTCACTCGTCTGCGCGAGCTGGACCATCCACTGGTCCAGCAATCCTTTGTCTCGCCCGTGAAAAGTGGTCAGGAAGCGAATCTGCTGATTGGCGGCATCACCTGTGCCGCCTGTATCTGGCTGCTTGAAAACCACATGAAGACACAGCCGGGAGTTCAGAGCTTTTCGGTGAACCACACCACCCAAAGGGCACGACTGGTCTGGTCGCCGGATCAGGCGAAGCTGAGCGACCTGCTGATCGCGATCCACCAGCTTGGTTACACCGCCCGCCCCTACCAGGCCGATGAGGTCGAGCAACAGTTAAAAGCGGAACACCGCTCGATGCTGATCCGGCTCGCGGTGGCGGGGATCGGTTCTTTCCAGAGCATGATGCTGGCGTTTCCGCTGTATTTCGAACTGGTCAATGATCTTTCACCAGAATTTGTCTCCTTTTTCCGGTGGTTCAGCCTGCTGGTAGCCACGCCGGTGGTGCTCTACAGTGCCCGGCCGTTTTTCCGCAATGCCCGTCGCGATATCCGAAGCCGGCACCTCACCATGGACGTTCCCGTCGCCATCGCCATTGGCCTGGCCTATGCCGCCAGCGCCTGGGTGACGGTGTTCGGGGGCGATGAGGTCTATTTTGAATCGGTGTGCATGTTCACCTTCTTCCTGTTGCTCGGTCGCTATGTGGAAGTCCAGGCCCGCTACCGGGCCGGCCTGACCGGCAATGCCCTGGCCGGTTTCCAGCCGGCGGTTGCGGCGAGGGTGGACGGAGACGGAACCGATATAGTTCCGGCCCACGACATCCGGCCCGGCGACGTGGTCCGGGTGCGGCCTGGCGAAACCCTGCCTGTAGACGGAAGCATTGTTCGGGGTGAATCCACCCTGAACGAGGCGGCGTTGACCGGAGAATATCTACCGGAGTCACGGGGGCCCGGCGACAAGGTCCACGCCGGTAGTATCAACGGCGAGAACCCCCTCGATGTCTTGGTGGAAAAATCCGGCGCCCAGACCAGACTCTCCGGCATCCTGCGGGTCCTCGACCGGGTCCAGTCGGAGAAACCGCCGGTTGCCCGCATGGCGGATCGGATCGCAGGCAAATTTGTGGGCCGGGTATTGATCCTCGCTCCGCTGGTCTGGATCGGCTGGTGGCTGGCTGGGACAGACAACGCGTTCGATATCACTCTCTCGGTGCTGGTGGTGACCTGCCCTTGTGCCCTGTCCCTGGCCACACCCACCGCCATCACCGCGGCCACCATGCGCCTGCGGAAACTGGGATTTCTGCCTACCCGGGGGTACACCCTGGAGTCCATGAATACCGTCGATACGGTCATCTTCGACAAGACCGGCACGCTTACACGGGGCGAATTGAGCCTGGTGGGCCAGCAAAATGTTGGCAGCCTTGATGACGACACTTGCCTGCGCCTGGCCGCCGGCCTGGAAAAGTTTTCCGAGCACCCCATCGCCCGTGTCTTCCACGACCGCCCTGCAACGGCCATGGAAGACGTCCGCAATCACCTCGGCGGCGGCCTGACCGGGCAGCACGGGAAACACAACTACGCCATCGGCCATCTGGATTTTGTGGCGGAGCACACCAACGCCCCTGTTCCGGAACGTGGTCAACATACCGGCATGGAAATCTGGCTGGTCTCCGAAGCCGAATGGCTGGCCTGCTTTCGGCTCGACGACCAGCCCCGGGAGGATGCCGCCGAAACCATCAGGGCCCTGCAGGACCAGGGCATCCGCACTATCCTGCTCAGTGGTGACCGGAGCGGCCACGTGGCCCGTATCGCCGAGGCGCTGGGCATCTCCGAAGCGATCGGGCAGGCATCGCCGGAACAGAAGCTGGAAGTGCTGGAGCAGCTCACCCGCGAGGGGCGCAAGGTAATGATGGTAGGCGACGGCCTGAACGACCTGCCCTCCATGGCCGGAGCCGGCCTCTCGGTGGCCATGGGGAGTGCCGCGGACCTGACCCAGCTGAAAGCCGATGCGGTTCTGCTGAATGGCCAGCTTCTGCAGCTGGTGGAAGCGCTCAGTACCAGCCGGCAGACCCGTCGAGTCATCCGCCAGAACATGATCTGGGCCCTGGCTTACAACCTGTGTGCCCTGCCCCTGGCGGCGGCTGGCCTGGTACCACCCTGGTTGGCTGCCATCGGCATGTCTGCCAGTTCATTGATCGTGGTGCTTAATGCCCTCAGGCTGAGTGCCAGCGCAACCCGGGCCCCGGCCGAACCAACACCGGTTGGTACTCAGGCATTGTCCTGATAACGTAAAAGACACACTTCATGACGAGGTAAGTGCCGTGCAGATTGTAATGGTCCTCGTACCATTGATGCTCATTCTGGTTGCCGTGGGGATTGCCCTGTTTGCCTGGGCGGTCAAGAACGGCCAGTACGACGACGTGGAAGGCCCGGCCCATCGTATCCTCTATGATGATGACAAGGACATGATTCCCCGGGAAGCCAGAACCGACAAATCGGAACAGGAAGAAGAGAAAACGGAGCAGAGCACCGAGGAGCAAGACCGGGACAACACCGGGCCGAAGAGCTGATGACAGCAGACCTTTACCTGAGCTATCCCAGCGCCTTCCTGATCGGTCTGCTCGGCAGCACCCACTGCTTGGGCATGTGTGGCGGCATTAGCGCCTCCCTGTCCATGACCCTGCCGGTGGGCCGGGGATTCCGCTTTCGCCAGTCACTGATGCTACTGGCCTTCAATTTCGGAAGAATCGGTAGCTACACCCTGATCGCGGCACTGATCGCGGTGCTCAGTACCGGAGCCGCCAGCCAGTGGACCCTGGCCGGCATCGTACTGCGGACCATCGCGGGATTGCTGCTGATTTTCATGGGCCTGTCCATGGGACAGTGGTGGCAGGGTATTCGCTATGTGGAGAAGATCGGCGCCCCGGTCTGGCAGAAACTCTCGCCCCTGACCCGCCGCCTGATGCCGATCCACCATCCGGGCCAGGCGCTGGCGCTCGGCGCGCTCTGGGGCTGGCTGCCCTGTGGTCTGGTCTACAGCACCCTGGGATGGGCTGCGCTACAGCCTACGGTTACTTCGGCAGCCCTGACCATGTTCTTCTTTGGTCTCGGCACCCTGCCTTCCATGCTGGCGACCGGCTATGCCGCCAACTGGGTTCGTGGCCTGCAAAAACACCAGGCTATCCGGAAAGCCAGTGGTGCCTTGCTCATCCTTTTTGGAATCTGGACGCTACCGCTGTTCTGATGGGAGTCCGGTTACCTAGATGTTCAGCAAATCCAGCCGACCGAAATCCGGACTGGTGTCCGGCTCCGCGGACTGAACCACCGCCTGGCGCTTGCCTCCAAGGCGTTTGCCTTCCTTGAAGTCGTACAGGTTTGGATCGGCCAGATGGGACGGTTCGACATTGCACAGGGCCCGGAACATGGTTTCCAGCCGGCCCGGGTGCTGCTTGTCCCAGGTCTGGAACATTTCCTTGATTACCTGGCGCTGCAGGTTCTCCTGGGAGCCACACAGGTTGCAGGGAATGATGGGGAACTTCCGCAGGGACGCATAACGGGCAATGTCCTTTTCGCGGGCGTAGGCCAGCGGGCGGATCACGGTATTGCGGCCATCATCACTGTGCAGTACCGGCGGCATGGACTTGAGCTTGCCGCCGTAGAACATGTTCAGAAACAGGGTCTCAAGCAGGTCGTCCCGGTGATGGCCGAGGGCGATTTTGGTAACCCCGTGCTCTTCGGCAAAATTGTAGAGAATGCCCCGACGCAGACGCGAACAAAGACCGCAGGTGGTCTTACCTTCAGGCACTTTTTCCTTGACGATGCTGTACGTGTCCTTCTCGATGATGTGGTACTCGACACCCAGTGAAGCAAGGTATTCCGGCAGCACTTCTTCCGGGAAGCCTGGCTGCTTCTGATCCAGGTTGACCGCAATCAACTCAAAGGAGACCGGTGCGCTTTTCTGCAGGTTAAGCAGGATATCCAGCATGGCATAGGAATCCTTGCCACCGGACAGGCAGCACATGACCTTGTCACCGGCTTCAATCATCGAGAAATCAGCAATCGCCTGCCCCACATCACGGCGCAAACGTTTCTGCAGTTTGTTCAGCTCCAGTTTCTGGCGCCGATCCTGCTCGGAAGCGGGCGACTGGTCAGCGGCATTGGCGATCATAGCTTCGGACATAACAACCACGTTCGTAAGGTCAATGAGGGTGCGATTATACGCATCACCGGGTATCAGGGACAGGATACCGGATAAGGATATACTGCAACCTGGCGGGGCAAGGAGACTGCGGCAGCCCTTCCCTGTAGCCGCACTCTCCCCTACCATACCCTCCATGACAGATACCGCCCTGACCGATCACAAGGACACCGAAGCGTCCGGCCGTTTGCTTGATCACCAGATCCAGCACCTGCTCGTGGCCGTGGAGCACGAACTGCGCAAGGCGCCCGGGGGCACCAGTGAGCTGGCTCTGATCCGCTCGCTCCAGGCGCCCCCCTGGGAACTGATCGGCGAGGTCAGCTTCCGGGACCCGGAAAAGCTCTATCCAATTCACTTCCTGCTGTTCCACGTGCTTTACCGCCTCCGGGACCAACTGGCCGAAACCGGGGAGAGCCTCGAAATCTCTCCGCTGGATATCCGGCTGAAACCGCAGTTTGTCGTTTCCGGCACCGGCCTGCCGGATCAGGAGGATGAGCTGCGCCGCTTCTACCTTGATCTGGACCAGTACCGAATGCCCGGGGACAGCATCCGCAGAATGATGGATGACTTCTGGTCAGGGCGCCCGACACGCTCTCCGGCGCGGTCCGAGCTGCTCCAGGCGGCACAGGTACTCGGTTTCGACGCCATACCCGGCGACTTTGGCACCGTCAAGCACCGCTTCCGGCGGTTCATTATGGCGGTGCATCCCGACCGCGGGGGCGATACCGCCTCGGTTCAGGAACTGAATCATGCCTTTTCCGTGCTCAAGACCCACTTCCGGCTTTCGGCCTGACTTACCGCCAGACCAGGGGAACCCATGATGCCAAGAAACATTGTTTTCGCCTTTCTCACGCTGGCCACCCTCAGCACAGCTGTCAGGGCAGATCTGGTAGTGCTCCAGTATCACCACGTGAGCGATGCCACCCCGCCTTCCACCAGCACTTCCGAATCCTTGTTCGAAGCCCAGCTGAACATGCTCGGGGATCTCGAGCTGGAGGTGGTGCCCCTGTTGGAGGGTACACGCCAGGCTCTGGAGCAAGGGACAGCCCGGAACTCGGTCGCCCTGACCTTTGATGATGCCTACGAATCCGTTTATACCACCGCAGCACCGATGCTGGCGGACCGGGGCTACCCTTATACGGTTTTCGTCAACACCGACGCCGTCGGCCGCACCGGTTACATGACCTGGGACCAACTGGAGGAACTGGCAAGCCGCGAAGGTGTGACCCTGGCCAACCACAGCACCGATCACGGGCATCTTGCCCGGAAACCCGATGAACCCGAAGATCAGTGGCAACAGCGGATTGAACACAGTCTGGATGGCGCACAGAAAGAACTGCAGCAGCGACTCGGCATCGACACCCCGATGTTCGCTTACCCATACGGGGAATTCGATTCGCCCCTGGAGGATCGTCTCTCGGACCGGGGCTGGCTTGGCTACAGCCAGCATTCCGGCCCCATTGGCGTCTATTCGTCCCCGACCCGGCTGCCCCGGTTTCCCATGGCCAATGCCTACGGCCAGCTCGGTAGCCTGGAGAACAAGTTGCTCAGCCGTGCCTTTCCTGTCGACGCAGGAAACCTGCCTGACGGGGTGATCCCCGGCAATCCACCGATCCTCGAGTTTCCGCTGCCGGAGAAATTGTCCTCCGGCCGGCTCACCTGCTTTGCCTCAGGCATGGGCAGGATTGATATCGAGACCGTTGGGGATGGAATGGTCAGAGTCCAGGCACCAGAAACCTTCAACAGCCGCCGCTTTCGCTACAACTGCACCCATCCCGCCGGCGACGGCCGTTTCTACTGGCTGTCCCAGCCCTGGCTGGACCTGAGCCAGCCGGAGGACTGACTGGCAACCAGGCTAATCCTCGACAACCAGTTCGAGCCCAAGCTCCCCGGTGCTGACGTGGGGAATGGATTGCGGGCCCTGCCCGGTTTCCAGCACCGTCTGGCTGTTCAGGTCTTGGGCCCGGGTGAAGATCACCATCCAGCGCTCACCCCGGGCCGGAAAGGCCGGCATCCAGGCTTGCAGGTAGGCCCGGGAATGCCAGCTCTCGGGTTCAAACCCCATCGCCATGTCGGTCACCACCCGGACAGGCCGCAGCTCCTCATCCAGGAAGGCCAGTGACGGCACAAACAGTCCATCGCGGGCAAAAGAACGCAGTCTGAAGACAAAATCAGGGTGGTGCCGGGCATCGGGCAAGGCAACAAGCGCAAAAGGGCTGGTTCCGGTGGCGAAATCATGGCTGTCCGACGCGTCACCGATATCCACTTCAAATTCGCGGCCACTGATCCAGGACTGGCGCTCCCGTGTGCTGAGGGTCTGGCAACAGCTCTCGGCAAACTGGCTGAAAAAACCGGCTTCCTCGTCCACGCCCAGAATGGCCATGGCGTCCGGGTCGTAACCCTCCACAGGCGTCTCCGGTACCGGCGCGGCACCGGGCTGGTGGATGGAGGCCGGAGTGATTTCGACGGGTGGCGGCACCCTGCCCTTCTGGACATCGGTGCGGGTGTCCGGCGTGTAGTAGCTCACCCGGATGTTGCCTTCGGCATCCCGCCAAGTGAAATAGGGCCTCGGCTCGCCGGGCCGGACATAGCCATCGCGGGCCAGCTGCTCGGCGTCCGGGTAGTTCTCCAGCGTGTATTCCTCCTCGGGCTGGAGCTCCGGAGGCCTGTCCGGCTCTTGGCCGGACGAATCGGCGGCCTGTGTCGCTGCATCCGGCCCCGCTTCACTATCCTTGCCCTTGGCAGAGGTTTTTTCGGGAATCGGCGAATAGCGTACCCGTCCCTGCTCATCCACCCAGGTGAAGTAACCTTCCCGCTCACTGGTCGGCAAACTGCCGAGCTGGCATCCAGCCAGCACGGTGGCGAGAGCGACAACAATCGGGATCTGGCGGCAGGCTTTACGGGTCACAGAGATTACCTTTCGATGTCCGCACAGCGGTCAGAATTTCGTCCGGAAACTGAGGCCGGCCATCACAACCCGCAGCGAGGTCTTGATATCCAGACCGGCATAGGGGTTGTAGATGATATTGGTGATGTTATCGCAGTTGACGTTACAGCTGGTATCCGCGGGAATGGTTTCGACGGAGTGCAGGTAACTGAGGTTCATGTCGATCTCCGTGTCCTTGTCCCATTGGTAGCCCATACCCACGCTGTACAGGTTGGCACCACCGAACGGCGCCATGACCTGACGCTGGTCGTCGGGAATCACCGAATCCCGGATCTCCACGCCGGCGCGCAGGTCCAGTCGAGATGACACATGCAGCTCGGCACCAAAGGCCCAGTTCCATTGGCTCTTGAAACCCAGGGGCAGACGCAGGGTATTGGGTGTGGCATTGTCCGGGGAGAGAATCCGGGCGGCATTCAGGAACTCCAGGTTACGGTCGAAACGGAAGACGAAGGCATCCCACTGGGCGTAGTCGGTCCAGCCGATGTCGGCATTGAGGGTCAGTTTCGGATGGACATCCACACTGATGCCGGTCTGGAAGTGCTGGGGGTAGACCAGGTCCATGCTGACGTTACCGGCTTCCCGGGGTGCGCCGGACGGCAGACTGAGAATCGCCGAGGTGATCGCCCCGAGTACCGAGCCGTTGACGCTCTGCCAGAACCCTGACCAGTCGTCGGTATACTCGATCTCGAAGGTGCCCTTCATGTTCATGTCAGCTTCGGAGGTGTAGCTCGTCCCCCACCGGAACCAGTCCGTCGGCTCCCACATCACTCCCAGGGCATAGGTGGGCGACAGGGTTTCCTGGACATTGATATTCAGGGCACCGATGTCATCCCAGGGCCCGACATTACCGCCACACAACGCCAGCCAGGGCTGCAGGGGCTCGTCTCCGCTCTCGCAGTTGAAGGCGTCCTGCAGGATTTCGGCAACTCCGAGCAGCATGTTGGGCGCACGCATGTACTGGTCGGCAGCGATCCCCATATGAGACAGGTGAATCCCGGCGCCCACCGCCCATTCGTCATTGATCTCGTAACCGACCGTCGGCGACAGGTAGGTAGTCCGCTGCAACGCGGTGGCCTGGGGCTGATAACGGCCGGGATCGTCCTTGTCGCGATAGAATCCCGCAGCCAGGGGCAGGTAGAAGGCGTTGGCAAAGGTCAGCTTCGATCCCGGCGGATTGACACTGATCCCGGCCGAGGGCGCGATGGCCGGTCCCGGTGGCGCCCGCAGAATCCCGTAACCCGGCAGGTACAGGGCGACGTTATTGGTGTGACTGTGGGTATTGGCGACCGGATCACGCTGCTTGCCGGTCAGCGGGTCGGTTTCCAGGCCGTCGATACCGAAGATCTCGTAACCCTCCGGGGCTGTGAAATCCGCATCGATATCCAGGTAGACGCTCATCAGGTTCACTTCGAGCTGACGACCGTCCAGCCTGGTAAGACCCGCCGGATTATAGTGAATGGCCATCACGCCGGGAGGATCGGCCGTGACCGCATTGCCCAGCGCCAGGGCCTTGGGATGAATGGTCAGGTTCTGAGCCAGCTGGGCCTGGGCACCAAACGAGACGGTCGTGGCGATCAGCGCCCCGAGAATCTGCCGTTTGTGGCTGTTATGTCCCATCAATTCCTTCCCTTCCCGTGATTCGTGGACCGCACCGCTCACTCTTTGAGGCCAGAGAAGTTGATGGGCAGGGATACCCCGAGAGAGAAGTCCGGTGCATCCTCGGTCAGGCCGATGCCCAGACTGGTGTTCACGATGGTGGTATCACTGACCCGGGTACCAAGTGACATGCTCAGGAAACCGGTCATCTGGTCCTGGGCCACAGCCTGCTCGCCGTTGGAAAAGGTCAGGATGGTTTCATCGCTGTAGCTCAACTGGGCAGAGATGCTCAGGGAGATGTCGTAAGAAAGCGAGTAGGCAAAGCCGGCCGAACCGGACAGACCGAAGCCGGGCTCGACCTCAACCAGCAAACGGGCACCCCGCACCTGATTCAGGTCCTCGGCCGGCAGGTTGTAGGTGGCGCTGACAGACCCGAAAACCACAACCGGATCCAGCACCTTGGACAGGCTTACACCGCCACCTGCGGAATAGTAACCGCTGCCCGTGGACAGCTGTTCCTTGATGTCGATTTCGTAGGGGCTGACGCCCGTCTTGGTGGTCAGGGT
Source organism: Marinobacter sp. (assembly GCF_041690455.1). GTDB lineage: Bacteria > Pseudomonadota > Gammaproteobacteria > Pseudomonadales > Oleiphilaceae > Marinobacter. The sequence goes on along the minus strand of NZ_JAWLHI010000069.1, from coordinate 1,618 downwards.
GCCGAAAAAGGTGGTCGACATCTTGCCCGGCACATAGGCAAACGGCTGCCAGCGGCCGGTAAAGGACACGTCGCCGAAATCATAGATGCTCAGCTCATCCTCGGTATCGTATTTCACCACCAGGGGGATACGGGTGCCGACGGTGAGGTTATCCAGCAGGCCGTAATCGTAGGAAAAGGCATTGGTGAAGTTGTGGGTGGCTGATGGCACCACATCCAGGTTGCGCACCGAACCATTGGTGATGGCCAGATCCAGACGCTGATCCGCCGTATAGGAATAATCGAACGAGTAGTTCAGCGAGTGGGTGCCCTTTTTCTGCAGAGAGTAGTTCTTCTCGGCAGCCTGAAACACTTCTTCCAGCTGTTTGGAGGCGTCTTCGTCGCCTTCCTGCCTGGCCAGCGCTTCCCGCGCCTGGTCCACGCTTCCCTCCTGTGCCAGCACTGTGCCTGGAAACAGCGCCGTGGCGGAAACAAGGATAAAACCTCGCACAAACCAACGATTCATCCTGACTCCCTTATTTTATTTGTAGTGATTCTGTGCCGGATCTTGCACCCGGAGAATTAGTTACGGCGGTAATGCAATTGTTTTCGGGTGTTTTCGACACTACCGTCCGGATTGTTCTTCTGGCGTTCGAGCAAGTTGTTAATGCGTCTCTCCGTGGCCTCGTGGAACACCGGAATCCGTTCCAGAGCCAGCAGGGTCATTGTCTGGTCATCTACGAAGCGCAGGTCTTCCTCTTTCAGCTCGAGGTTATCGAGGGGCTTGTCGCTGCCGGGAAAGACAATGAACAGCACGTTGTCATCCCACTTTTCCTCAAACTGGGCGAGGGTGAAGGAGATGTTGCCCACGGAGGGATCCGCCAGGTAGACCCGACCATCCCGGATGGTACGCAGCACCACGAAGTGCTTGAAGCCGGCGTGATGAATGGGAACGATCGCCGGATGATCCAGGTCGATGAGATCCTCGATGGTCGCCCGGAAGCCGCCGGACGGATAACCCAGCGCCGTCACCAGCCGTTTCATGTCCAGCATGGAGAAGGCGCGGCGCTGAACGATCCGTTCGCTTTCACCGTAATGCAGCAGCCCCTCCATCACCTGGCGTTCCGACAGGGTGCGGCCAAGGTAGTAATTGAGCACGGTGGTCAGGGCCGCACTGCCGCAGCTGTAGTCGTAGGCCTGCCGGACGATGTTGCGGTACTTCTGCTCGACCAGTGGCTCCACCCGGAAATCGGAGCGCAGCTTCACCGGACTTGCATCCACGTCCTGCTCGATCACAATGGAGCCCTTGTCGAACGGCTCCAGCACGGTTGCCTCCTGCACCATGGTGAATGTAAGAATCGATCCGGCGAGCACCAGCAGCATGTCAGATGAAGTCCCTGTTTTTATGACCCGCGGCATTCATCGGGTTACATGTTGTTACGGTAAGATACCGAAATACCGGGACCCTTAAAGATAACTGTGCCTCAAATCTGTCTGTGCAGAAGCTTCCCTGAAACAACGTTTTGAGAACTGGTTCATGGCAAGAACAGCAATCCCCCCCAGAAGCCATTGGATCTGCTCAGCAAGGTTCGGGGGGGAGTAACCGCCGGTTGTCAGAGGGTAAAGACCACCCCCAGGAG
>NZ_JAWLHI010000068.1:0-21738 GCF_041690455.1 Marinobacter sp. | reverse complement strand
CGCCGGTTTATCACCGAAGTGGACTCCAGTTCGGTCATGGTCAATGCCTCCACGCGTTTTGCCGACGGTTTCGAGTATGGCCTGGGTGCGGAGATCGGCATCTCCACCGACAAGATCCATGCCCGCGGACCGGTAGGGCTGGAGGGACTGACTTCCCAGAAGTACGTGGTGTTCGGCGACGGTCATATCCGGACCTGATGCCCATGCATGTCATTTACGGGGGCACCTTCGATCCGGTCCACCATGGCCACTTGCGTCTGGCGATCGAGCTCTGTGATCGTCTGGAGGTGGACCATGTCAGTCTGGTGCCCTGTCATATCCCGCCCCACCGCGGCGACACCGGAGCCAGTGCATCCCAGCGGCTGCAACTGTTGGAGCTGGCGGTGCGGGGCGAGCCGCGGTTGCACATAGACGACCGGGAACTGCGTCGTGCCGGAGCTTCCTACACCGCCGATACCCTGCGCCAGCTGCGACAGGAGTTGGGGCCGGATCATCCCCTGGTGATGGTGGTCGGCACCGATGCCTTTGCCGGCTTCGATCGCTGGCGGGAGTGGGAATCCATACCCGAACTGGCTCATATCGTGGTTGTGCGCCGCCCGGGTCCGGCACTGAATCCCGAAGGCATACCTGCCAGGCTGCTGACGAAGAGGAGAGTGGAGGATGTCGCAAGCCTCCGGAATGGGGCAGCCGGATGCGTTCTGGAGCTGGATCCGCCGCTGCTGGATATCTCCGCCACCGGCATCCGGGAGCGAATTGCAGCTGGCCGGTCCCCCCGTTACCTGGTCCCGGATTCGGTCTGGGAACAAATCCGCCAACAGGGGCTGTATGGTGCCTGCCCCGAGGGGAACTTTTAGTGCTACAATCGCGTCTGAGAATGACTATTCGGGCCGCCAATCCGGCTGAAGCCCGTACAACAGGGTAATTATGCAGGCTGAAGAACTGAAAGATCTGGTTGTAAAAGCACTTGAAGAGGTAAAAGCGCAGGACATCAGTGTGATTGATGTTCGTGACCGTACCAGCGTCACGGATTTCATGGTGCTGGCGTCCGGTACGTCAAACCGTCATGTGAAATCCCTTGCTGATTCTGTGGTTGTTGAGGCCAAAGAGCAGGGCGTGCGCGCCAGTAATGTCGAGGGCGCCACTGCCAGTGACTGGATCCTGGTAGACCTCGGCGATGTTGTGGTTCATGTCATGATGCCCGCTACCCGCGAGTTCTATGATCTGGAGCGATTCTGGCGTGACGCACCGGATCTGGGTGTCGCGGGCAGCGAATAACCATGCGGTTACGTCTGATCTGTGTGGGGCAGAAGATGCCCGACTGGGTCAGTGCCGGGTACAACGATTACGCCCGTCGGATGCCCCCGGAGCTTCCCCTTGAGCTGGTCGAAATCCCCATGGCACACCGGGGCAAGAACCCTGATATTCCCAGACTGATGCAAAAGGAAAGCGACGCGATTCTCTCGGCAACCGGTCCGAGGGACCGGGTCGTTGCCCTGGAAGTCGGCGGTCGGCCCTGGTCCACCGAAAAGCTCGCCAGCCAGCTCGAAAACTGGCAGCAGGACGGTCGTGATGTCAGTTTCCTGGTCGGCGGTCCTGATGGTCTGGCGGATGCCTGTCGGCAGAGGGCAGACCAGCAGTGGTCGCTGTCGCCCCTGACCCTTCCCCACCCACTGGTGCGAATTCTGCTGGCCGAACAGCTTTACCGGGCCTGGTCGATCACCCGTAATCATCCGTATCACCGGGCCTAGGGGGCAGTTATGCCGTGGGGTGAATTCAAGGATACCGCCGCCGAACGCCGGTTGTTCCAGCGCCGCACCGTGGTGATGCTGGTGCTTGTCATCCTGATGCTGGGTGGCTTGCTGGGCCGCATGTATCAGCTGCAAGTGGTCGAGCACGAGATATACACCACGATTTCCGACAAGAACCGGGTGCAGGTCCAGTCCGTGCCCCCGCCCCGCGGGCTGGTCTATGACCGCAACGGGGAGCTGCTGGCGGAGAACCGGCCGGTGTTCAGTGTCACCCTGGTGCCCGAGCGTGTGGATGGCATGGATGAGACCCTCGCCCGGCTCGGCCGCATCCTCGATGTCTCCGAACAGGATCTCGAACGCTTTCAGCGACGCCTGAAGGAACCCCGGCGGCCTTTCCAGGAAATTCCCCTCCGATACGACCTGACCGAGCAGGAGATTGCCCGGCTGGCCGTGCACCGCCATGAGTTGCCGGGCGTTGAAGTCGAAGCGGAACTGGTACGGTACTACCCCCACAGTGAACTGACCGCCCATGTGCTGGGCTACGTTGGCCGCATCAACCGTGAGGAATTGCAGCGGATCGATCCGGTCAACTACGCCGGGACCAACTATATTGGCAAATCCGGGATCGAGCGTTTCTACGAACAAACCCTTCATGGCACCGTCGGTTACCAGCACGTGGAAACCAATGCCCGTGGTCGCACGCTGCGAGTGCTTGAACGCGAAAATCCGGTGCCGGGTGAGGATCTGGGGTTGCACCTGGATCTGCGGTTGCAGCAGCGGGCGCACGAGCTGCTGGATGGCCGCCGTGGTGCGGTGATCGCCATCGAACCCAAAACAGGCGGCATTCTGGCCCTCGCGAGTGTTCCGGGTTTCGACACCAATCAGTTTGTCACTGGCATCAGTGTCGATGATTACCGCGCCCTGAGCCAAAGCAAGGATAAACCCTTGTTCAACCGGGCACTGCGTGGGCAATACCCGCCGGGCTCGACGCTCAAGCCCATGCTGGCCATAGCGGCACTGGACAGTGGCTCCGTCACCCGTGATCACACCATCTGGGATCCAGGATATTTTCGCTTGAAGGAAGGTGGCCGGTTGTGGCGAGACTGGAAACGGACTGGCCACGGCTGGGTAGATCTCAAAGACGCCATCGCCGAGTCCTGTGACATCTATTTCTATGAAGCAGCCGTCGAGATGGGGGTAGATACCATGGCTGGCTACCTGTCCAGCTTTGGTTTCGGAGAGGACGCCGCCCTCGATGTATCCGGTGCACTCAGTGGATTGCTGCCGTCCCGGGAGTGGAAACGGGCCATGCATAACCAGCCCTGGTATCCGGGGGACTCGGTCAACCTGGGGATCGGCCAGGGCTTTATGCTTGCAACGCCACTGCAGCTGGCTACGGCGACCGCGCTCATTGCCAACCGGGGTACCTGGATTGAGCCGCGGCTGTTGAAGGACGTCATCGGTGATGACGAGGTTGACGATGTCCTCCCCGCCGAGACCCATGAGCCTCTCAAACTGAAGAATCCGGCCGATTGGGAGTATGTGGTCGAGAGCATGGCCGAAGTCATGCACGGTGTGAAAGGAACGGCTCGCCGGGCAGGTAGCGACGCGCCCTACCGGATGGCGGGCAAGACCGGTACCGCGCAGGTGTTCAGCCTGGCGGAAGATGAGGAATACGATGCCGAGGAAATCCGGGAGCGTCTCAGGGACCACGCCCTGTTTGTCGGTTTTGCCCCGGTTGAAGATCCGGAAATTGTGGTATCGGTCATCGTTGAAAATGGCGGTAGCGGCAGCGGCACGGCGGCGCCGGTAGCACGGGCATTGTTCGATGCCTGGCTGCTGGAGTTCTCTGAGAACCGTGAGGGAGAACTGGTGAGTCTGTCTGGCCGAGGGGGTGAATAATGGCGCTGAAGGACCTGGTAGACCCGGCCGCATCCGGCCCATTCGCACGTTCCCGGGGTATTTGGTCCGCCCTGCATCTGGATCCGATCCTGCTTCTCCTGCTGCTGGTTCTGGTCTCCGGCGGCCTGTTTGTTCTCTATAGCGGTGCCGACCGTAACATCGAAGTGGTCAAGGCCCAGGGCATCCGTCTGGGCGTTGCCTTCGTGGTAATGCTGGTGTTCGCCCAGCTCGATCCGGCCGTCTTTCGACGGTGGGCGCCCTGGCTCTACGCGGCCGGACTGGTTGCCCTGGCGGCGGTCCTCGTGGTGGGTATAGGGGCAAAGGGCGCCCAACGCTGGCTGGCACTGCCCGGACTGCCCCGGTTCCAGCCCTCTGAAATAATGAAGCTCGTGGTTCCGATGATGGCCGCGTGGTACCTGTCACGGCACTTTTTGCCGCCTCGCCTGTCACAGGTTGCCGTGGGGTTGGCCATTGTGCTGGTTCCCATGATGATGATCATCCAGCAGCCGGATCTGGGTACGTCCCTGCTGGTGGGGATGGCAGGCCTGTTTGTGGTGTTCTTTGCCGGCATGAGCTGGAAGCTGATTGCCGCTTTCGTGGCCATGGCCTCGGTGTCAGCGCCTCTGATGTGGTTCTTCGTGATGCGGGAGTACCAGAAGCAGCGGGTGCTGACCCTGCTGGACCCGCAGAGTGATCCGCTGGGCGCTGGCTGGAACATTATCCAGTCCAAGACCGCCATCGGCTCGGGAGGCATTGACGGCAAGGGGTGGCTCCAGGGGACCCAGTCACACCTGGAATTCCTGCCGGAGAGTCACACCGACTTTATCGTCGCCGTGCTTGCCGAGGAATTCGGCTTTGTCGGTATGCTGGCGCTGCTGCTGGTCTATTTTCTGATCATCCTGCGCTGCTTGTATATCGCGGCCACCGCCCAGGACTCGTTCAGCCGATTGTTGGCGGGAGCCTTGACCATGACCTTCTTTATCTACATCTTCGTGAATGTGGGAATGGTCAGCGGCTTGCTACCGGTGGTGGGTGTGCCCCTGCCATTGGTCAGCTACGGCGGAACCTCGGGAGTGACGCTTATGGCGGCGTTCGGCGTGCTGATGTCGATACACACCCATCGAAGAATGATCAGTGCCTGATCAACCATTGATAGCGGGTAATGGTGAATCGGCAAGATAACCCGCTACAATGACTGTGAGCCGCCTGGTCTCAACAGGGCAGGAACAGAAAAAGAGGATCTCCGGACCGTGAAGCCGAGGTTTATGTTTACATGGTGGTTGACTGCCTTTGCCATGCTGGTGCTTGCCGGCTGTGCCTCGTCACCTCAAACCGACCATTCCTCCCGCTACACGCTCAGCCAGGATCGGGCTCCGGCGGGTAATTTTGATGTCTCCGGACTGGCTGACGCGCAGCCGCGCTTTGAATCGCCAAGGAACGCTGGCAACAAGTCGCCCTACACGGTCTGGGGCAAGAGTTACCGGGTTCTGGAAAACAATGACGGTTATGTCGCCACCGGTACCGCCAGTTGGTATGGCGAGAAGTTCCACGGTCACAAGACGTCCAACGGTGAAACCTTCGACATGTACCAGATGTCCGCGGCCCACAAGTCCCTGCGGATTCCCGGGTATGCCCGGGTCACCAACCTCGACAACGGCCGGTCGGTGATTGTCCGGGTCAACGATCGGGGGCCTTTCCATGGTGACCGTTTGATCGATCTGTCCTACGCTGCGGCCAAGAAACTGGGCTATCAGTCCAGGGGTACGGCAAGGGTCGAGGTGGCTGCCATTACGGTCAGGCCGGATGGCTCCATGACCCTGGCGGGCGAGCCGTTTGTGCCCGGCGACGGGCGCATATCGGCAGCCTCCGCTACAGTGGCCGATAACGAAGTGGGTACAGGATCCCGCGGCCTGTTCGTTCAGCTTGGTTCGTTCAGTAGTCGGGACCCTGCAGAGGCCCTGTTGGGCAGGGTCCGGTCGGTGCTGGAAAATCCGATGCGGGTTCGCGCTATTGATACCGAGTCAGGCCGCTTTCACCGGGTACAGGTCGGACCGTTCGACGACGAGGAAGACGCCCGGCGCACCCAGAGCCTGCTGGAGGCCCGGGGCTTTTCGCAGTCTGTCCTGCTGACTGATTCACACTGAGTAATTCCATAACCAGAAACACACCTGACGAATGAATGGACCCATGGCCTTAACAACCGTTTTACGTTTTCTCTCTGTTGTACTTGTCCTTGCCCTGGCCCTTGCCGGCAAGGTGATGGCGCAGTCGGTGCTCATTCCTTCCCCGCCACAGATTGCAGGCAGTTCCTATGTGCTGATGGATCCGAAGAGCGGAAGCATCATCATGGAGGAGAACAGTCACGAGCGGCTGCCTCCTGCCAGTCTGACCAAAATGATGACAGCCTACATCGTGGAGCGGGAGCTGGATGAGGGCCGGATTTCCATGAGCGACATGGTTCCCATCAGTGTCAAAGCGTGGCAAACAGAAGGCTCCAGGACTTTCGTGCAGGAAGGTACCGAAGTCTCTGTGGAAGATCTGCTCAAGGGGGTCATTATCCAGTCCGGCAACGATGCCTCCGTGGCCCTGGCTGAGTTTGTTGCGGGCAGTGAGGGTGCCTTCGTCGATATCATGAACCAGCAGGCGCAACTGTTGGGCATGAAAGACACCAGTTTTGCCAATGCCACCGGGCTGCCATCGGAGGATCATTATTCCACGGCTTACGATTTGGCATTGCTGGCGCGCGCTATCATCAATGACTACCCGGAAAACTATCCGCTGTATGCCGAGAAGCACTTCACCTACAACAACATCCGTCAGCCGAACCGGAACAGCCTGCTGTGGCGGGATGACAGTGTGGATGGACTGAAAACCGGCCATACCGAAGAAGCCGGCTACTGCCTGGTTGCGTCCGCCAAGCGTGAGGACACCCGCTTTATCGCGGTGGTGATGGGAACCAGCAGTTCCCAGTCCCGGGCCCAGGAAGTTCAGAAGATGCTCAATTACGGCTTCCGATATTACGAGAGCGAGCGCCTGTTCCGGTCCGGCCAGGAGCTGATGGAAGCCCGGATCTGGGGTGGCCAGGCGGATCAGGTATCGGTAGGACTGACCGAAGATGTGTTCGTGACCATTCCCCGGGGATCGCGTAACCAGCTGGAATCCACCGTGGACCTTGATTCTGTGATCAAAGCACCCATCAATGTCGGAGACGAGCTGGGTCGGGTCAAGGTGAGCCTGAACGGTACGGTTCTGGTGGATGAACCGGTACTCGCCCTGACCGAGGTTCCCGAAGGCGGATTGTTCAAGCGCCTCTGGGACGCGATCAAGCTCTTTTTCGTTCAGTTGTTTCAGTAAGGGTGATGTTAGTACCCGGGAGTAATGCGGCATGAGTGAGCCGAAAGCACCAAAAATTGAATTCCCCTGCGATTACGTGATCAAGGTAATCGGTAATGCCGCACCTGATTTCACCGATTTTGTCGTGGAAGTGGTGGAGTGCCACGCGCCCGGGATTACCGAGGCGGACATTTCCGTGACCGACAGCAGCAAGGGTCGCTTTTCCTCGGTCCAGCTGAAAATAGTCGCCACGGGTGAGGATCAGCTCAAGGCACTGTTTGAAGACCTGAAGGCCAGTGGCCGGGTTCACATGGTGCTCTGACGACCATGGCAGAACTCGTTGTCCGTTCCCTCGGGGAGCAGCCCTACCTGGAAACCTGGGAAGCCATGAAGAATTTCACGGCGGACCGGGACGGGAACACCGTGGACGAGCTATGGTGCCTGGAGCATCCCAGGGTGTTTACCCAGGGACAGGCGGGCAAGGCCGAACATGTGCTGTTGCCCGGTGACATCCCCGTCATCAAGGTGGACCGGGGTGGCCAGGTGACGTATCACGGACCCGGCCAGCTGGTGATCTACCTGATGATTGACCTGCCGCGCAAGAAACTCGGAGTCCGGGGCCTGGTGGATCAGATCGAGCAGGGCATTGTCCGTACACTGGCGGATCTGGGTGTCGAAGCGGCACCGCGCCCCGACGCCCCCGGCGTCTACGTGGGTGATGCCAAGATCGCTTCCCTCGGCCTGAGAGTTCGTCGGGGATGTTCCTTTCATGGCCTTGCGCTGAACGTGGACATGGACATGGAGCCCTTCAGCCGAATCAATCCCTGCGGCTATGCCGGCATGCCCATGTGCCAGGTCCGGGATTTTGTGCCCGGAGCTACGGTGGCCGACATCGAGCAGCGCCTGGTTGACCATCTGGTTACTGGTCTCGGTCATCAACAGGTACAGCACCACAAAGGCTGGTGACCGGCATCAGATCGTAGCCGCACAGGCCTGGTTACGGCCGGCACTCTTTGCCCCATAGAGCGCTTCGTCGGCCCTCTGTAGCAGGCGGTCGATGGATTCGGATCCGGCAATGGTGGCGGTGCCGATGCTGATGGTGGCTCCGAGCCGATGTCCATCCACCTCGACCGAGCCCGCCTCGACGCCAGCACGGATACGTTGGGCTGTCTGCAGGGCCTCGTCCGCCCCCGTCTCCGGTAACAGGACCAGGTATTCCTCGCCGCCCCACCGGGCTACGGTATCGACTTTCCGGCATTGCTCCCGCAGGGTGCGGGCGACCATTCTGATCAGCTCGTCTCCGGCATGATGACCGTAATGGTCGTTGATGCCCTTGAACAGATCGATGTCCATCAGCATGACCGAGAACGGCCGCTGGGTACGCAGGTAACGCTGGTACTCGGTCTCCAGTTGCTCCAGGCCCTCACGGCGGTTGGCCAGACCGGTCAGGGCGTCGTGCTTGGCGGCAAATTCAAACTCCGAGGCCAGCCTGAGCAGGCGCAGCTTGCTGCGTCGCCGGCTCTGGTCAAGGATGTAACAGGTAACCATCTCGAAGCAGAGCACAATGACCATCGAGATCCGGAAACTGGTGCTGTAGGGCGGCTCGAAAACAAGGTCACCGACGGGGCTGAACAGGAACACGAGTGCAGCCAGGCCACCCGCGCAGGCGATGATGCCCACCCGGGCCTGGCTGATATAGAAAATGACCGGCGGGTAGGCAAACAACCAGATAATGGCCGAGCCATCCTCGACCGCCTGGACCACCAGAAAGGTGAACAGCGCGGTTATCAGGCCGATAAAGGCACGGCGGTGAAGGGTCTGGTGCCGGATCCCGAGATAGGCCAGGGAGTTCAACGCCAGTAGCCCTGCGAAGGTGACCAGCAGCGGTGCCGTGAACGGGCTATCGGCCGTGCTGGCAGCCCTGCCAGCGAAAAACAGCAGGATGGGCACTGCCGCAGAGGTGAGCCAGTTGATCAGTACCGGTACCGGGATTTCGCCCTTCACGCGAAACTGGGACAGTTCGGTATCCGGAGTTTTGGCAGCCGTTTGCTTCATTTTCAGTCTTGTTGTTGTGTTTTACCGAGCCTGGTACTGCCTGACATACTAGACCTGATTGGCGATCAGGACTGTAGTAAAACGTAAACAGGTACCCCTCGCTCATTTAAACCGGAATCCGCCGGCCGGCATTGGCCGGCAGGCCCGGGAAAACGGGGCGAATCGGTGAGGATAGGTTTCGACTGTATCCGTATAATGGAATGAACAGCTGGCCGACAGCTCAAATTCTCCGACACCCACAGGTTGTCCATGTCATCCAAGCGTCCAGGAGCAAAAGTTTCCCGCATCAAGACCGGCAGCTTTGAGCGCAGGCTGAGCCTGACCAGGGCCGGACTTACGGCGGGTACCCGCATGATGGCCTCCCATATGGCCACCAACTGGTTCAGCAGCAAGGACAAGCGGGATGAACGGCATCGGGCCATGCTGTCGAACCAGGCGCGGTTTCTGGTAGATGAGCTCGGGCGCCTGAAGGGCAGTGTGGTGAAAATCGGGCAGGTGATGGCGCTGTACGGTGAACATTTCCTGCCGGAAGAGGTCACCGAGGCCCTGCACACCCTGGAAGACCAGACCACCTCCCTGGAGTGGCCGGCGATCGAGCGGGTGCTCAAGGAGGAACTGGGCAGTGACCGGCTGGCGGAACTGGACGTGGATCCCGAGCCCATCGGTGCCGCCTCGCTGGGGCAGGTGCACCGTGCGATCCGGCGCAGTGACGGTCTGGAGCTGGTGCTGAAAGTTCAGTATCCGGGCGTTGCGGATGCCGTCGACAGCGACCTGAATGCGGTGGCGCAGCTGCTGAAAGTGGCGCGGCTCGTCAGTTTCGGGCCGGAATTCAATGACTGGCTCGAGGAAGTCAGGGAGATGATGCACCGGGAGGTGGATTATCGGCTGGAAGCCCGCACCACGGAAAAATTCCGGTCCATGCTGGCGTCCGATCCCCGGTTCATCGTGCCCAGGGTGTTGCAGGAATACTCCACGGCCCATGTGATCGCCTCGACCTATGAACATGGCCACTCGGTGGGGTCCCCGGAGGTTCGCGAGCTGTCGCTTGAACGGCGGAGTGCCCTTGGCGAGGCGGCCCTGGAGCTGTTTTTCCGGGAGCTGTTCGTCTGGGGTGAGATCCAGACCGATCCCAACTTCGGCAACTATCGCATCCGTATTGCCGGTGAAGAGGGCGAGGATCCGGGCTATGACCGCATCGTCCTGCTCGACTTCGGTGCGGTTCAGTCATACTCCGACGAGTTTCTCGCTCCGGTCATCCAGATGATCCGTGCGTCCTACGAGCAGGACCTCGAGGCGGTGATCGACGGCGGGATAAAGCTTCGTTTCATGAGCCTGGACTGGCCCCGGGAAGTGCTGGAGAAATTTGGCAAGGTCTGTATGTCGGTACTCGAGCCCCTGGCGAAAGATCAGTTCGAATGGCCGGAGTATGCCGTCAACAGCCACGGCCAGTATCGGTGGAAACAGAGTGACCTGCCCTCCCGGGTTGCCCGGCAGGCGGCCCGTTCTGCTATCAGCCGATACTTCCGGGTACCTCCCAAGGAGTTTGTGTTCCTGAACCGGAAGCTGATTGGCGTCTATACATTCATCGCGGTGCTGCATTCCGAGTTCAATGGCGAACCCCTGTTGCGTAAGTACCTTTATGGAGACGGAGAGGGGGAAGATGCACCCGACGCCTCGGCCACCAGCCAGAGCACGAAGGCGTAGCGCGCACCCTTGCCAATGGCCACCAGGACGACAAAGTTGAGCCAGGGGACCCGCATGATGCCGCCTACCAGGGTGAGTGCGTCACCTCCCAATGGCAGCCATCCCAGCAACAGGGACCACTGACCGTAGCGGTTGAACCGGTTGCGGGCCTTATGCAGTTGCATCTCGCTGACGGGGAACCAGCGCTTGTGTTTGAAACGGTCCACCTGGCGTCCGATGATGCCGTTGACCACCGAGCCCAGGGTGTTGCCAGCGGTGGCCCAGAACCACAGCCACCACAAGGAGTAACCCTGGGTCACCAGGGTGCCCAACAGTACTTCGGAGTAGGCCGGTAGCAGTGTTGCTGCGGCAAAGGCCGTCAGAAAAAGCGTCAGGTATACCAAATCGTCTCCCCGTCTTGACCGAATTCAATGCCGGTTGTCGGTCCTGTCGGTATGGTTACGTACTATGGTTGCCATGCAAACCATCAATTTTTACTCCCTGTTGCCTTGCCAGTATGCTGGCGTCAGGTTTGTTCATATCCCGGTTTTTGACACCGTTGCAGGAGGTTTTATGGAGCAGGTCACGATTTATGGCCGTTCGAGTTGTGGGTTTTGTATTCGGGCAAAGGACCTGTGCGAATCCATGCAGGTGCCATATACCTGGATCGATATGATGGAAAAGGGTATCTCCAAGGCTGATATCGCCGACAAGATTGGCAAGCCGGTACACACTGTGCCACAGATTTTCGTCGGTCAGCAGCATATCGGCGGTTTCGACGAGTTTTACGCCTATGTGCGTGAACACGAGGCGGCATCAACCCGCTAGGGCTGAGTTCCAGGCATAAAAAAACCGCCCGGCTTCAACCCCGGGCGGTTTTTTGTTGTTGGCTGATGGTCAGATCTTGAACTCGGTCTTGAGTTTCTTCTCGACCAGCTGGTTCTTCAGCTTTGCCACTTTCGGCAGGCCGTTTTCAAACGGAGGGAAGCTCTCACCGTAAATCAGGGGTTCCAGGTAGTCACGACAATCCTGGGTAATGCCGAATCCGTCATCGGTGATGTAGTGGATCGGCATTTTCTTTTCCTGGTTCGCCACCTCGCTGAGATTGGCTTCCCCGATCTTCCACCGATAGGGTTTGGCCTGCTCGCGGACGATGGTCGGCATCAGCGCCTGCTTGCCGGCAATCGCCATTTCCACCGCGGCCTTGCCAACCGCATAGGCCTGTTCCACGTCTGTGGCAGAAGCGATGTGGCGGGCGCTGCGCTGGAGATAGTCGGCAACGGCCCAGTGGTATTTGTGGCCCAGGGCCTGCTTGACCATGTTGGCGAGGGCCGGGGCCACGCCGCCGAGCTGGGTGTGGCCGAAGGCATCCTTGGCACCGGCGTCGGCCAGGAAGCGGCCGTCCTCGTACTGGGCGCCCTCGGAGGCAACCACCACGCAATAGCCATAATCCTTCACGCACTGATCGACACGGGCCAGGAAGGCTTCCCGATCGAACGGGATTTCCGGGAACAGGATGATGTGGGGGGGCTCACCCTCGCCCTGGCCGGCCAGGCCGCCGGAAGCGGCAATCCAGCCCGCATGGCGCCCCATCACTTCCAGGATGAACACTTTCGTGGAGCTTTCGCACATGGACTTGATGTCCAGGCTGGCTTCCAGGGTGGAGGTGGCAATGTATTTGGCGACCGAACCAAAGCCGGGGCAGCAGTCGGTGAACGGCAGATCGTTATCCACGGTCTTGGGCACACCGATGCAGGTGATGGGGTAGCCCATCTTGTCGGCGATCTGAGAGACCTTGTAGGCGGTATCCTGGGAGTCTCCGCCACCGTTATAGAAGAAATAGCCGATGTCGTGGGCACGGAACACTTCGATCAGGCGCTCGTACTCGGCCCGGTTTTCGGAAATGTTCTTGAGCTTGTGGCGACAGGAGCCGAAGGCCCCGCCCGGGGTGTGGATCAGGGCCTGGATTGCCTCGTCGCTCTCGAGACTGGTATCAATCAGTTCTTCCCTGAGCGCCCCGATAATGCCGTTGCGGCCGGCAAACACCTTGCCGATCTTGTCCGGATGCTTGCGGGCGGTCTGGATGACGCCACAGGCGCTGGCATTAATGACGGCGGTGACACCGCCGGATTGGGCGTAAAAAGCGTTCTTGATAGCCATCTCGGGCTGAAGCCTCCTGCTGGTTCGACAATGGCGCAGATGATACGCCAAACGCCCGGGATTTTCATGAGCAGGATTGCGGATAGCGCGGGCCTTGACGCCTTGCGGCGTATAAGGGAGGCTTTGCAGGTTTCAACGGAGAGGTCGAACGCCGAATGCATATTCACATTCTCGGAATCTGTGGCACCTTTATGGGCAGTCTGGCTGTGCTGGCGCGTGAGCTCGGCCACACGGTCACCGGCTCAGACCAGGGCGTCTACCCGCCCATGAGCACCCAGCTGGAAAGCCAGGGTATAAGCCTGATGGAGGGGTACAGTGCCGAGCATCTGAATCCGAAGCCTGATCTGGTGCTCATCGGCAATGCCATGTCCCGGGGCAACGCCGAGGTGGAGGAGGTGCTCAACCTCAATCTCGACTACATGTCCGGCCCCGAGTGGCTGGCCCGGGAAGTGCTGCGTCACCGCTGGGTAATGGCGGTGGCCGGTACCCACGGCAAGACCACCACCACTTCGATGCTGCTGTGGATCCTTGAGCAGGCCGGCTTCGAACCCGGTTACCTGGTGGGCGGTGTGCCCCTGGATTTTCCGGTCTCTGCCCGGCTGGGAAACAGTGACTTCTTCGTGATCGAGGCTGACGAATACGACAGCGCCTTCTTCGACAAGCGTTCGAAGTTTATCCATTACCGGCCACACACCCTGATCCTGAACAACCTGGAATTCGACCACGCCGATATCTTCGATAACGTCGAAGCCATCGAGCGCCAGTTTCATCACCTGGTGCGCACCGTGCCCTCGAAGGGACTGATTGTTCGTCCCGCGGTGGACCCGCACCTGGATAACGCCCTGGACATGGGCTGCTGGAGCCCGGTTCAGGACACCGCCATCGGCAGCGAGGTTACCCGCACGGCGGACTGGCGTGCCGAGCTGTTGTCGGAGGACGGCAGCCGGTTCATGGTGATTCACCACGAGCAGCCGGTCGCTACCCTGAAATGGGACCAGACCGGCATGCACAATGTCCGTAATGCCCTGGCCGCCATCGCCGCCGCCCGGCACGTGGGCGTCACCCCGGATCATGCCGTTGCCGCATTGTGCCGGTTCTCGGGGGTCAAGCGCCGGATGGAACTGCTGGCGGATGTCGGTGGCGTGAGGGTCTACGATGATTTTGCCCATCACCCCACCGCCATTGCCACCACCCTGGAGGGGCTGCGCAACCGGGTGGGGGAGGAGCCGATCCTGGCGTTGATCGAGCCCCGTTCCAACACCATGAAACAGGGTGTGCACCTGGACAACCTGCTGGCCAGTGCGGAGCTGGCGGACCGGGTCCTTTGGGCCAACCTGAATGACATGGACTGGCTGCAGGAGCTGGTCGGCGCCTGGCAGGCCGATAACGAGGATAATGACCTGCACAGGGTTGAGTCCTCTGTTGAAGACCTCATCGGGCGAGTACTGGACGGCCTGCCGAGCCCCTGCCACATTGTCATCATGAGCAATGGCGGTTTTGGCGGGATCCACGGCAAGCTGGTGGCGGAACTCGAACATATCCATGGTTGACCATCCCGCTCTGACAATCCCTGGGGAATCGCGCGAATGACCACGCCCGCTCCGACGCAGCGAACCGTAAACCTGGCGATTACCGGCGCCTCCGGCGCCCAGTACGCGTTGCGACTGCTGCAATGCCTGGTGGCGGCCGGGTGCCGTGTGCATGTCATGGTCAGTCGCGCCGCCCAGGTGGTTATTGCCACCGAAACAGACCTGAAACTGCCTGGGTCGCCACCGGCCATGCAGGAATGCCTGACGGAATTTGCCGGCGCTGCGCCGGGCCAGGTCCTGGTCTTCGGTCGGGAGGACTGGTTTGCGCCACCAGCCTCGGGTTCCGGCGAAAAGGCACCCCTGGTGATCTGCCCCTGCAGCACCGGAACCCTGTCGGCCCTGGCCACGGGTGCGAGCAACAATCTGATCGAGCGGGCCGGGGATGTCGCCCTCAAGGAGCGTCGTCAGCTGATTCTGGTGCCCCGGGAGGCTCCCTACTCGGAAGTGCACCTTGAGAACATGCTGCGCCTGACCCGGATGGGCGCGGTGGTCATGCCGGCCAGCCCCGGCTTCTATCACAAGCCCCAATCCATCGAGGATCTGGTGGATTTTGTGGTTGCCCGCCTGATGGATCACCTGGACCTGCCACAGGATCTGATGCCCCGATGGGGCGAGGCCCGGGTAGACGCGAAGCAGCCCCGCTGAAGCGGTTTCCGGCCGATGGTTTTGGTCAGCGCGATTGATGGTTTTCATCATTGAGCGAAACCGGCCAGCGGCCGAGACTTGGTGAACGACAATCACAACACACGTCATTCACCGAGGTTCACCATGATTCCACGTACCGTTTTCGATGCCGACCTGGAAGGCTTCCGCGATTCCGTTCGCAAGTTCCTGGAACAGGAGGCTGCGCCCTATCACGATCAGTGGGAGAAGGACGGCCAGGTCAGCCGTGAACTTTGGCAGAAGGCCGGTGAGCTGGGTTTCCTGTGCCCGACCATGCCCGAAGAGTATGGCGGCGTGGGGGCGGATTTCCGCTACAGCGCGGTTGTCATCGAGGAGATCTCCCGTGCCGGCCTGTCCGGTATCGGCTGGGGTCTGCACTCGGACATCGTGGCTCCCTACATCCTGAATTACGGCTCGGAGGAGCAGAAGCAGAAGTACCTGCCCAAACTGGTCTCCGGTGAGATGATTGGCGCGATTGCCATGACCGAGCCTGGCGCGGGGTCCGACCTCCAGGGCGTCAAAACCACCGCGATTAAAAACGGGGATCACTTTACCCTGAACGGCTCCAAGACCTTCATCACCAACGGCCAGCTGGCGGACCTGGTTATTGTGGTGGCCAAGACCGATCCGAAGGAAGGGGCCAAGGGCACCAGCCTGTTGCTGGTAGAAACCGCCTGGGAAGGTTTCGAGAAGGGGCAAAATCTGAACAAGGTGGGTATGAAGGCCCAGGATACCTCGGAACTGTTCTTCCAGGACGTGAAAGTGCCCGCCGGAAACCTGCTCGGATCCATGGAAGGGCAGGGCTTCTTCCAGCTGATGCAGGAGTTACCCGCCGAGCGCCTGCAGGTGGCCCTGGCTGCCGTGGCAGCGGCGGAGGCGGCCTGGCAGTGGACCCTGGATTACGTCAAGGAGCGCAAGGCCTTCGGCAAGCCGGTGATCGCCTTCCAGAACACCCGCTTCAAACTGGCGGAACTGAAAGCCGAGATCACTGCTGCACGGGTATTTTGCGACCGCTGCCTGGAATTGCACCTGGAGAAGAAGCTGGATATTCCCACCGCGGCCATGCTCAAGCAGCACACCACGGATCTCCAGTGCAAGGTCATGGACGAGTGCGTCCAGCTCCACGGCGGCTACGGTTACATGTGGGAATACCCCATTGCCCGTGCCTGGGCCGATTCCCGCGTGCAGCGCATCTATGCCGGCACCAACGAGATCATGAAGGAAATCGTAGCCCGTTCGTTCTGACGGACCCTGGCCCCGCCGGTCCTGTGCCGGCGAGGCGCTCTGTTACCAATCTTTACAAATTGCCAAGCCTGTCAAGGTCTCCCCCGGCAACATCCCCTAAAGTAGCGGCACACCTCTGATAACAATAAACGGTTGCCGCGATGACACGCCTGGAATGCTTACCCATTGCACTGCTGATGCTGACTCTGGCCGGATGTGGTCAGGAGTCGGATACCCCGTCTGTGGATGGTCGGGATTTCGATGGGGTGTCCTATTCCGAGCCGGCTCCCTACTCCGGGAAGGTAATCGACGGCTACCTGACCCATGCCCGGGTGTGGCTGGATATGGATGGCGACAGCCAGTACACCCCCGGCCCGCTGGAGATCGAGCTGGAGAACGGCAACATTGCCGTGCTCGAATCCGGTGAGCCCACTACCATGAGCGGGCAGGGCGGTGAGTTTTCCCTTGATGTGGCGGAACTGGATCTTCCGCCGGAGCTCGGTCCGGACCTGGATCCGAGGGATTACCCTCTCTACGCGGTAGCGTTGCCCGGAAAAACCCTGGAACAGACCTGGCGGGGTGACGTGCCGGTGGCTCGGGCATTCCTGATGTCCGCAGCACCCGGGGTCCGGAATATCACGCCGCTCACCACGCTCGCCCGTTACCGCAGCCTGTTTGGCCTGGGTTCCTATCTGGAGACTCCCGAAGACCTCGCCGGCAGTCTGGCCGGTCTCAATCTGGTGGCGGACTATGTGCTATCGGGCGATGAGCGTGTCCATGCCTATGCCCGGACGCTGGCCAGGTTCATGGCCAGCCAGATTCCGGATGGGTACAACGAAGCGCTCAGTCGGCCCGACAGTGACGGCACTGAGCGTTCGCTGCTGAATGCCGAACAGACAGTGTATCTGCTCGGCATATCCCTGGTGCAGAACGCCCCTTCGGTGATTGCCGTGGTGGATGAGGTCGCCGGCGGTGATTACGCCAATGTCGATGTGAGTGCTCTGCACTTGCCAGAGGTGCCCCTGGAGTTCAGTGACCCGGTTCTGCTGACTCATCAGCGTATCCTGGCCCAGCCCGAAAGTGACCAGAACCTGCCGGTCAGTACCTCGAGCCTGATGGTGTCCTCCGAGCTTTTCTTTGATTACTCCGAAGCGGGTCAGTTGTTGTCCGTATCGGCTGAAGGGTGTCTGGCGCCGTCCATGCCGGAACTTGCCCGGCTGATTAAGGTGAATGGCCTGATGTACCAGCTTGGCAGCCAGTGGCGGCCCTCGGTGTCACTCTCCCCCCAGAGCCGGGTTGCCTATGAAGCGGATGGGGTCGACGAGCGCCTGATCTTCGACTGGGACAACCGGCGGATCTATTTCGAGACCTCGACCACCTGCCATGAGCATGAAGGTATATTGGCGGGCTCGACGGAGCTTGCCGGCAACCCGGAGGTGACTTATCGCTGGCAGAAGGTTGGTGACGCAGGCGTGGAGTTGGTGGCGGAGATTCCGCAAGGGGGCGGTTCGGTTCTGGTCCGGAAGCTGGCGCCCGAGGCTGCCGGTGTGTCGCCCGAGGACTTTGATGGTTACGTCCTGAGTGAAGACGGAGTGGAAACGTCCTCACTTTTGGTCGGTGCCGGCTTTTCCTGCGATCCGGATGCTGAGATCACGGGCGCGGACCACGTGGTTACCGCCCAGTACAACTATGAGTTCTCCGGATATGAGCCTCAGCCTGCCAATTTTGTCGGGCTGGCGCTGGAATATGATGCCCGGGATCTGGATGGCGACGGATCGGGGGCACCGGTCAGTCGATTGCTGCGTTATGGGTTCCTTGACCCGGATCTCTCCGGCCTGGCCAATGTGGATGCAGATTCGGGTTTCCAGTGGGCCATGTATTACCCGACCACATTTGATCCAGCCAATCCCGACCTGATCCGGGAGGCCTACCTCACCAACTACAGCGGTGCTCGGGAATGCAAAAGGGAATTCGAAGAGACGCCTTCTTCCGCCTACGCCAAAGTGGAGTACAGCTATCAGGTGCTGTCGGAATACTTGCTGGGGCTGCTTGATTGAGAAGGATGGACGTCGGGCTTGTGAGTCGGAGCGCAGACAGGTCCGTGCGCAAAACACAAAAATCCAGGCGCAACAAAGCTATGCTGGCTGTAATTACTAAGTCTCGGGGATTTCTATGTGGTTTTACCCATAACTTCTCCATATTCTGAAGCATAAATCTTCCACTACTGAGCCAACCCGCTGTTAATCATGATGCAACTATCGTCTGGCGTAAACGTCTAGATTTTGGTGAGGCACGTTCCAGAATACTGCGAGCTCAAAAAGCACGCCTTTAAACAAAAGCGAACATTCGGGTCGGGCGGTCACTGCCAATGAAATGACCTTCGTTCGAGGCTATTGGATGTGAGGCGTTGCAGGGTAAGTCCAAACCTACGGCGCTGGGCAGTAATATCCGTAACTTCAGCTTGCCTGATCAGTGACCCTGAATCCGGAAAAGGCGGCCACTTGTTAAAGAGTTGATGACTTAAATGCGACAGCTCCGTTGACAGTTTCCGGTGGCGAGCACCATAGCCTTGATCGTAAACGCTCCACGAACTACACCGGAATAGTTTCGCCCTGATTCCAGGGTAGCAACTTGTCGATGTCTTTTTCGGTTGTCGAGGACGGCAACTTGGTGAGCACTTCCACCATATAAGTGTAGGGCTCGATGCCGCTGGCGCGGACGGTTTCGATCAGGCTGTAGATTCTGGCACTGGCGTGTGCCCCTTTCGGTGTGGCTGTTCGCCGGGTCACTGCGCAGTGGCCAGCGTGCGGCGGCCATCATGAGCCTGATCCAGTCAGCCAAACTGAACGGGCATGATCCGTACGCCTATCTGAAGGATGTAATGACGCGTCTACCGACGCGGAAGAACAGTGCCATCGACGAGCTATTGCCCCACAACTGGCAGCCGGCTATACCTGACAAGGTATGATGGGCGGACGCTTACATTTGACTCACATCAATAACATGAACAGGAACGCTATGACCGGAATATTGAGGGAGTTTAGGGAGTTTGCGGTAAGAGGAAGCTTGGTTGAGTTTGCGGTTGGTATCATTATCGGCGCAGCGTTTAACAGTGTTATTACCTCGCTGGTCGCGGATGTGATCATGCCGCCGATCGGTTGGCTAATCGGCCAGACCGATTTTGCGAGTTTGTATTTAAATCTTGGTTCTCAGGATTTTGAGAGTTTGCGGATGGCGCAGGCTGCCGGCGCGCCGACGATCAATTATGGTGTCTTTTTAAATGCGCTGATCGCGTTTCTGCTGACCGTATGGATCATCTTTTTTGTTGTGAAATTTATCAATCGCCTGCGACGTGAAAAAGAACAAAGCGATACACCTGGTCCCGCAACACGTTCATGCCCCTACTGCATAAAAGAGATTTCGCAGAAGGCTACCCGATGTCCGCACTGCACGGCCGAGATCGAGGCCGATCTCTAAAAGGAATTATTGGCGTCAGAGTCACTGCTGCCCCGCTATTGTTTCGGGGAGTTCCGGCGACAGTATACGTAACTGCCAATCGGCGAGGACGGTTCTGTGTGTTACCGAACGGAATTTCCTCCCCGGTTCTACTAGTCTGGACGCACATCCCGCTCCGCACGTAGTTTTCGGATATTCGACCAAGAGAAGATTACTCATGGAACGATTCACGAAAAACTCGGCCAAAGGAGAAAACCGATGCCTGCGGTCAAGACCGGCAGGCGCTAGCTTCAGCGCAGCGTTACGCAACAATCTCCCGGAGATCTTGATTGACCTCGCTGATCAAAACGAGCGCACCTCGGACAATGCCCGCCACATCAATTATCCACAACAGGGTCCCCGGCAGACGTTTGTATAACGGGATCAAAGGTTCTAGCATGGTTAATAAGTAGTCAAAAATGAAGTCTAAGGATCCAAGCATTTTGATCGAAGTTTGCTTGCGCTGAGCGCAAAGGTTCTCAATGGCCTGAGTACCGTAAATACTCGAATGGAGGCGACATGCAAGCCAATTCCTCATGGCCGGATGCGCGTCCGGCGCTGAAACAGTACCGCACTCCAAGCCTTGGCAAGGCGATTTGGCAGCTCATCAATACACTGGTTCCTTACGCCGGCTTGTGGTACCTGATGATCCTCTCTATCCGGCATGATGTTTCCTATTTGTGGACGCTGGCACTCTCGGTGGTGGCGGCCGCGTTTTTGGTTCGCCTTTTCATTTTGTTCCACGATTGTGTTCATGGGTCGTTCCTGCCATCAACACGTGCCAACACCTGGGTAGGGCGGCTGTTGGGGGTCCTCGTCTTTACGCCATTCGACGACTGGCGCCTCAGCCATCTTCGTCACCACGTCAGCTACGCCAATCTCGATACCCGAGGCTTTGGTGATATCTGGACGCTCACCCTGCGCGAATACAACCAGTTGCCGAGGCTTAAGCGTTGGCTTTACAGGCTTTACCGTAATCCGGTGGTGCTCCTGGGCTTCGGTGCTGTTTTCAATTTCCTGCTCAGCAACCGGCTGCCGAGCAAGAAAGTGCAACGCAAAGAGCGTAAGAGTGTCGTGTTCACGAACCTTGCTATCGTTGGTGTATTCCTGATCGCCGCCCAAACGATCGGTTGGCAGACTTATTTATTGATTCAGCTGCCGGTGCTATGGCTGGCGGGTATGGGTGGCATCTGGCTGTTCTACGTTCAGCACCAATTCGAAGGCGGTTACTGGGCCCGAAAAGGGGAATGGGATGCGTTGCGGGCCGCCATGGAAGGCAGCTCTTATTATCAATTGCCGGCTATTTTGCACTGGTTTTCGGCGAACATCGGGTATCACCATATCCATCATCTCAATGCCCGAATTCCCAATTATCGTTTGCCCGAGTGTTACAACGAGGTTCCCGCTGTGCGCGCCAGAGAGCCTTTGACCTTGCGGCAGAGCCTGCACAGCTTCCGGCTCAAACTCTGGGACGAAAGCCAGGAAAAGATGGTCGCCTTCCCCTAGCGAAAGTGGAGGCCCCAGCCAGAGAGATTAGAGTTATGAGAATACTGATGGGTCAGTCAGATAATCGGAAAACCGCATTGACCTCCACCGCGATGCTTGCCGTGATTCGGTACGCCATGAGAGTCAGGTATGTAGCATTGGGATCTGTACTGGCACTTACGAGTCTTCCCGCCATTGTCTTCGCCCAACCATCATGTCCGGGAATTCATGTGAAAATCCCGAACATCGAAAACAACACCGGGACTGTAGCTTGCGCACTTTTCGAATCGCCAGAGGGCTTCCCTGCGGAGTTTCTGCACTCTGCGACCCATATAGTGATGATGAAAATCCAAGATACGAAGGCACGTTGTAGCTTTCTGGATATTTCTCCGGGGACCTAT
>NZ_JAWLHI010000067.1:0-21934 GCF_041690455.1 Marinobacter sp. | reverse complement strand
AGCACCGCCGCCGCACTGCAGAACAGCAAGGACAGCGCCGACTTGGAGCGGACACCCACAAGGATCTGGGTGAAGGTGACCAGCAGCAGTTCCTTCATGAAGTAGATACCCGCCACCATGAACATCAGCAGCAGGATCACCGGGAAGTTGGTCAGCACCTCCAGATACACCGCATCCGGCGTGGTCAACCCGATCAGCAACCACCCCGCCACGCCCGGGCCAAGCACGTACATCACAATCGGGTTGGCAATCAGGAACAGCAGGATGGCCTGCTTGTACCAGACAGGCGCCTTGCCAAGGAAATTGTGGGTAAAGCCGGAAAACACGGTAGTGGGCATTGCAGAGATCTTCTGAGCAAACGGATTGTTGGAATTATGTGGCGAAGGGCCCGAATCTTCCTTGATATTTATGTACCGGGGTATGGTCCGAAGGTACATTTTTTGACCGCATTTGGTCTTAATAACAACAAGAAAGACCGGCTTGCCTCGCCGACCCTGAATATTTTCGTAATATTACTAAATAATGCCCGGCTGGGCGACCGCATTTTAACCGATTTCCGGCAAAATGCGGTCGCTTTCTGAAAAAATGATAAAAAAAGATGTCAGAAGAAGGCCTGGATTCCGGTCTGGGCACGGCCCAGGATCAGGGCATGGACATCGTGGGTGCCTTCGTAGGTGTTCACCACTTCCAGGTTCACCAGGTGGCGGGCCACCCCGAACTCATCGCTGATGCCGTTACCACCGAGCATGTCCCGGGCCATACGGGCAATATCCAGGGCCTTGCCACAGGAGTTACGCTTCATGATCGAGGTGATTTCCACCGCGGCTGTGCCTTCGTCCTTCATGCGGCCGAGGCGCAGACAGCCCTGCAGGGCCAGGGTGATGTCGGTCTGCATGTCCGCCAGCTTCTTCTGGATCAGCTGGTTGGCGGCCAACGGCCGGCCGAACTGCTTGCGATCCAGCACATACTGACGGGCGGTGTGCCAGCAGTCCTCGGCGGCACCCAGGGCACCCCAGGAAATACCGTAGCGGGCGGAGTTCAGGCAGGTGAACGGCCCTTTGAGGCCTCGCACCTCCGGGAAGGCGTTTTCCTCCGGCACAAACACGCCGTCCATCACGATCTCGCCGGTGATGGAGGCGCGCAGCCCCACCTTGCCGTGAATGGCAGGCGCACTCAGGCCTTCCCAGCCCTTCTCCAGCACAAAGCCGCGGATCGCGCCATCGTCGTCCTTGGCCCAGACCACAAATACGTCGGCGATCGGGCTGTTGGTGATCCACATCTTGCTGCCGGTCAGCCGGTAACCGCCGTCAACCTTCCGGGCCCGGGTCGCCATGCTGCCGGGATCGGAGCCGTGGTCCGGCTCGGTCAGGCCGAAGCAGCCGATCCACTCACCGGAAGCCAGCTTCGGCAGGTACTTCTGGCGGGTTTCCTCGTTGCCGAATTCGTAGATGGGCACCATCACCAGGGACGACTGCACACTCATCATGGAACGGTAACCGGAATCCACCCGCTCGATTTCCCGGGCAATGAGGCCATAGCACACGTAGTTCAGGCCGCTGCCACCATACTGCTCGGGGATGGTGGCGCCGAGCAGGCCGGTCTCGCCCATTTCCCGGAAGATCTCCGGATCGGTCTGTTCATTTCGGAAGGCTTCCAGTACCCGTGGCCGAAGCTTGCTGTCGGCAAACTGGCGGGCACTGTCGCGCACCATGCGCTCTTCTTCGGTCAGCTGCTGGTCCAGCAACAGGGGGTCTTCCCAGTTGAAACTTGCTTGGTTGGCCATTGTTGGTCTCCACTCAATTCCGGTATCCGGGTTATATGACAGTTTCTGGCAGATACGTTCAGGATATCAGCGGTGCTTCCATTGTGGTTGGCGTTTCTCAAGGAATGCGCTCATGCCCTCATTGCGGTCTTCACTGGCAAAACTGGACCACAGCAACCGGCGCTCATACTCCACGCCCGCGCTCAGGGTCGTCTCGAAGGCCTGATTGACCGCCTCTTTGTTGATCATGGTCGCCATCTGCGAGTAGCCCGCGATTTCCTCCGCCACCGCCAGGGCGGTCTCGACCAGTTCGTCGGCCGGGACAATCCGGCTCACCAGGCCACTGCGCTCGGCTTCCTCCGCATCCATGGTGCGCCCGGTCAGGCACAGGTCCATGGTCTTGGCCTTGCCAATGGCCCGGGCCAGTCGCTGGGTGCCTCCGGCCCCTGGCAAGGTGCCAATCTTCACTTCCGGCTGACCGAAACGGGCGGTATCGGCGGCAATCAACAGGTCACACATCATCGCCAGCTCACAGCCGCCACCGAGCGCCATGCCAGCCACGGCCGCAATCACCGGCTTGCGGCACCGGGTCACGGCTTCCCAGTTGGCGGAAATGAAGCGCTCCCGGTAGGCCCTTGAGAAATCCAGGGCATGGACTTCGGTGATATCCGCGCCGGCGGCAAAGGCCTTCTCGTTCCCGGTAATGACAATGGCACGGATGCTGTCGTCCGTTTCGAGGGTCTCCAGAGCCGAGGTCAACTCGTTCATCAGGGCATTGTTCAGTGCGTTATGCACCCTGGGCCGGTTGAGTCGGATGAGCGCCACGGCCTCGTGCTTTTCGAGCAATATATTGCTGTATCTCATAACCATCCCCGCTAAGATACCCGTTTTTATTACTGTTATATATGTATCTCAAGGAACTACTGATTAAAGACAGGCTACACCCGGCCATTATTTTAAGCAACATGTTGACTTATTATTTGCCCTGGGCGTATTTTGAAATGGACGCCAAAACGACCTGTATCTGCAATCAGGTCCCCGACAACAACAAACCGGACATAACAGGTGAATCAGATGGACACAGGCATCACTCTCAATCCGGAACGCCGCGCCGCCATGGTCGAGAGCGGCGCATGGAACAACAAACGCATTACCGACTACCTGGACCAGGCCGTGGCCAGCACCCCGGACCGGGAAGCCATTGTCGGCTACCAGGTCACCAGCGATACCCGCACCGCCCTTACCTATCGGGAACTGAATGACAAGGTCACCCGCATGGCGGCCGGCCTGGCAGGCATGGGCATCGGGAAAGGCGATGTGGTGGCCTGCCAGCTGCCAAACTGGTGGCAGACCTCCGCCCTGCATCTGGCCTGCATGCGCATCGGCGCCATCTTGAACCCGCTCATGCCCATCTTCCGGGAACGGGAACTGCGCTTCATGCTCAAGCATGGCGAGGCCAAACTGCTGGTGATCCCCAAGGTGTTCCGCGGCTTCGACTACGAGGCCATGATCGACGGTATCCGCGCCGAATTGCCCAACCTGGAAACCCTGCTGGTGATCGGCGGCGAGGGCGAGCGTAGTTTCGAACAGCGCCTGATGGAGACTCCCTGGGAACAAAAGCAGGACACCAAAGCCCTGTTCGCGGAGCGCGAACTCACCGCCGACGACGCCATCCAGATCCTCTACACCTCCGGCACCACCGGCGAACCCAAGGGCGTCATGCACACCTCCAACACCCTGTTTTCCAACGTGCGCCCATACGCCGACCGCCTGCACCTGAGCTCGGATGACAAAGTGCTGATGGCCTCCCCGGTGGCCCACCAGACCGGCTTCATGTACGGCATCATGATGCCGGTTTATCTCGGTACTACCGCCATCCTCCAGGACATCTGGGACGCGGATTATGTCTGCAAGGTGATTGGCGCCGAGAATCCGGCCTTCACCATGGCGGCGACGCCGTTCCTGGCGGATCTGGTGAAGACCGCGCCCAAGCATGAGGGCGAACTGGATTCGCTGCGGATCTTCGTCTCCGCCGGTGCACCGATTCCCAGTGCCGTGGTGGAACAGGCCGGCAAGGTTCTGAAGGCCAGGATTGTCTCGGCCTGGGGCATGACCGAAAACGGCGCGGTCACCATGACCTGCCCGGAAGATCCCGCCGAGCGGGCCAGCCAGTCCGACGGTAAGGCGCTGCCTTACATGGAAGTGAAAGTGACCGACTTCCAGGGCAACGAAGTGCCGGCCGGGGAAGAAGGCAGCCTGCTGGTCCGGGGCTCCAGCCTGTTTGTCGGCTATCTCAAACGGCCCGAACTCTACGGCGTGGACGAGAACGGCTGGTTCAACACCGGCGACCTCGCGCGCATGGACAAGGACGGCTACATCCGCATCACCGGCCGTACCAAGGACGTGGTAATACGCGGCGGCGAGAACATCCCCGTGGTTGAGGTAGAGAACCTGCTCTACAAGTACCCGGGCATCGTCGATGTCGCGCTGGTGGGTTGTCCGGACGAACGCCTGGGCGAGCGCCTGTGCGCCTACGTCACCCTCGACGAGAACGCCACCGATCTGACCCTGGACCAGATCAAGGCCTACCTGACCGAACAGCAATTATCCAGGAACTACCTGCCGGAATACCTGGAAGTGATCGAGGCCATGCCCCGCACCGCCTCCGGCAAGATCCAGAAATTCAAGCTGCGCGAGCAGGCCAAAGAGGTTCGCCTCGAACCGGCCAGGCGCGGCTGATTCTTTGATTTAACAGCAACAGGAGCAAGTCATCATGAGAGGCCTGAACGGAAAAACCGTCATCGTCACCGGCGGCGGGGGCGGCATTGGCCGCGCCGTGTGCCAGCGATTTGCCGAGGAAGGCAGTCTGGTCGCGGTGCTGGACCGGGACGAGAGTGCTGCCCGGGCCACGGCAGACCTGATTACCGAAGCCGGCGGCACCGCCCGTGCCTATGCCGCGGACATCACCGACTACGCCGCCATAACCGACACCGTGGCGGCCATCGAGAAAGAGCTGGGCGTACCCACGGTACTGGTGAACAACGCCGGCTTCGACCGCTTCATCCCGTTCCTCAAGACCGAGCCAAAACTCTGGGAGCAGCTGATTGCCGTGAACCTGACCGGCGCCCTGAACATGCACCACGTGGTACTGCCGAAGATGGTGGCTGCCGGCGGCGGCAAGGTTATCAACGTGTCGTCCGATGCGGCCCGGGTCGGTTCCTCCGGCGAGTCTGTCTACGCCGCCTGCAAGGCCGGCCTGGTGGGCTTCAGCAAGACCGTGGCCCGGGAACTGGCCACCAAGAACGTGTGCCTGAACGTGGTCTGCCCCGGTCCCACTGACACGGCCCTGCTCAAGGGCGTGGCCGAGAGTGCACCGAACCCGGAGAAGCTGCTGGAAGCGTTCCGCAACGCCGTGCCCATGAAGCGCCTGGCCCAGCCGGAGGATTACCCCGGCATCATCGCCCTGCTGGCCAGTGACGACGCCAACTTCATCACCGGCCAGGTCATCAGTGTGTCCGGCGGCCTCACCATGGCCGGCTGAACGCCCACTTTCTCGAATACGGAGACCCAGACATGACTTACGAAGACATCCTGTACGACGAAACCGACGGCGTCGCCACCATCACGATCAACCGCCCGGACCGCTACAACGCCTTCCGCGGCCAGACCTGCATGGAACTGATCGATGCCTTCCACCGCGCCGGCTGGAACAAGGACATCGGCGTGATCGTCTTCACCGGCGCCGGCGAGAAGGCCTTCTGCACCGGTGGCGACCAGGGCGCCCACGAGGGCCAGTACGACGGCCGCGGCCTGATCGGCCTGCCGGTGGAAGAACTGCAGCGCCTGATCCGGGAAGTACCCAAGCCGGTGATTGCCCGGGTCAACGGTTTCGCCATCGGCGGTGGCCACGTGCTGCACGTGATTTGTGACCTGAGCATCGCCTCGGAAACCGCCATCTTCGGCCAGGTCGGCCCGAAAGTGGGCTCGGTGGATCCCGGTTTCGGCACCGCCTACCTGGCGCGGGTCGTGGGCGAAAAGCGGGCCCGGGAAATCTGGTACCTGTGCCGCAAGTATTCCGCCCAGCAGGCGCTGGATTGGGGCCTGGTGAACGCCGTGGTGCCCCCGGAGCAGCTGGACGAAGAAGTGCGCAAGTGGTGTGACGAGATCCTGGAGAAGAGCCCCACCGCCCTGACCATCGCCAAGCGCTCGTTCAACGCCGACAGCGACAACATCGCCGGCATCGGCGCCCTCGGCATGCAGGCCCTGAGCCTTTACTACGACACCGACGAATCCAGGGAGGGCGTCAACGCCTTCAAGGAAAAGCGCAAGCCGGAGTTCCGCAAGTACTACAAGTAACGGCCTGATAGCCCGGAGAACACCATGAATTTCGCATTCAACGAAGAACAAAACGCGATCCGCGAGGTTGTGGCCCGCTTCAGCACCGAGGTGCTGGCTCCGGGCTATCGCAAGCGGGACCGGGAAGGCGTGATCGAGCGGGACGTGATCCGCCAGCTCGGAGAGATGGGGCTACTCGGCGGCGAACTGCCCGAGGAATTCGGTGGCAGTGGTATGGACTGTGTCACCAGCGGCCTGATCATCGAAGAGATCTCCAAAGGGGATTTCAACGTCGGGTACATACCCCTGCTGACCTCCCTGAACGGCCAGATCATCGCCAGTCACGCTGCGCCCGACCTGGCAAAAGAGTGGCTGCATGGCATGACCTCCGGCCAGAAAGTAGCCTGCATCGCCCTGACCGAACCCCACGGCGGCTCCGACGCCGCCAACCTGCGCCTGAAGGCGGAGAAAAAGGGCGACGTCTACGTGCTCAACGGCGAGAAGACCTCCATCTCCATGGCCGACCAGGCCGACGTGGCGGTGGTGTTTGCCCGCACCGGCACGGTGGAACAACGGGCCTCCGGTATCAGCGCGTTCCTGGTGCCTATGGACAGCCCGGGCATCACCACCACCCGCTTTGAGGACAATGGCCAGCGTGCCATCGGCCGGGGCTCCATCTTCTTCGACACCGTGGAAGTACCCGCCAGTCAAATGATGGGAGACGAGGGCAAAGGCTTCAAACAGGTGATGCAGGGTTTCGATTACAGCCGGGCGCTGATCGGCCTGCAGTGCCTGGCGGTAGCGCAGCAGTCCCTGGAGGAAACCTGGCAGTGGCTGACCGAGCGCACGGCCTTCGGCCAGAACCTGTCGGCCTTCCAGGGCCTGACCCATCCGCTGGCGGAATACCAGACCTACGTTCATGCCGCGCGCATGCAGTGCTACCATGCGCTCTGGCTCAAGGACAATAACCTGCCCCATAACGCCGAAGCCGCTATGAACAAGTGGTGGGGCCCCAAGCTCGCTTTCGATGTGGTGAAACAGTGCCTGCTGGCCCACGGCCACACCGGCTGGGGCGAAGACCTGCCCTTTGCGCAGCGGTTGCGTGATGTCCTTGGCCTGCAGATTGGTGACGGTACCGCGCAGATCATGAAGAACATCATCGCGCGCGAGTACCTCCCCAGGTGACGCACCCCATGTCCTCCGCGATTCAGGGTGCCGGTGACAGCCTGCCCTGGCCCGAGAGCCCGGGCGGCACGACAGGAGCACAGATGATCGTCAACGAATCCGGAGGCGTACCCAACCGACTGTTTTTCCGGCTGTTCCAGACCGGAAACATCCTGCAGCGCCAGGTCCAGAACGAAATGGGCATCAGCGCCGTGCAGTGGGCGGTGCTGGGTGCGCTGTCACGGGAGGGGTTCGAGGAAGGCACCTCCTTCAACCAGCTCAAGGAATATCTCTACGTCAGCCGCCAGAACCTGGACGGCGTCCTCAAGCGCATGGAGCGGGACGGCCACGTAGTGCGCATTCCCGATCCCCAGGACCGTCGCGCGCGGCTGGTCGTGCTCACCGACTCCGGCCGGGCCTTCTGGAATCAGCTGCAGGACACCATCACCGAGTTCTACCGCCAGGCCCTGCTGGGGATGAGCTTCGATGACGGCGTCAGCCTGCTGCACCTGCTCAAGAAACTCCAGCAGGATCTGTCCAACGTATCTCTGACCTCCGAAGCCGGGGACAGCACTCAAGGAGCTGCGAACCCTGCTGACTGACGCTTCGGGAGTTGCGATCAACGAGTGGGGCTGAACAGCTCCAGAAAAGCCCGGTAGTCCCTGAGCACCGGTCCGCTGCCCCGAGCCACCAGTCGAACCTCCTGCCCTGGCAGACACTGGGCCAGCCGGGATGCCGACAGCGGAGACAACGCCCCGAGCCGCGGGTAGCCACCGATGGTTTGGCGGTCATTGAGCAGGGCAATGGGCTGGCCATCCGGTGGCACCTGGACGCCGCCCAGGTTGATGCCCTCGGAGATCAGCGAGCCGATCCGGCACTGCAGCTTCGGGCCGAGCAATCGCACGCCCATGCGGTCCGCCCGGTCATCCACCCGCCACCGGGTATTGAAGGCATCGTAAAGGCTGCGGCCGGTGAAATCCCCGATCTGGGCGCCGGGCAGCAGCTCCAGGACCGGCGCCTCCCGGAAATCCTTCCGGGCATGGTCCGGCGCCTCGGTCATTCCCTCTGTCGGTTTCCCTTCCGGGGTATGAATTGCCAGCCGGTCGCCCTCCGCCAGCTTGCCGCCCCAGCCGTCGAATCCGCCCAACTGCTCGCGACTGACACAGGCAACGCTGCCCATCACCGGTTCGGCGGCAAAGCCACCCCGAACCGAGAGGTAGGCCCGCAGACCACTCACCGGCGAGGCAAAGATCAGTTTCTGCCCTTCCTTCCAGGTCACTCGCTGCCATAGGGGTACCGGTTGCCCATCGATGGTCGCGCCGAGGTCGGCACCGGCGATGGCGATGTCCAGATCCCGTTCCGCCACCAGCTGCAGCCCGCCAAAGGTGACCTCGAGGCTCGCGGTACCCCAGGGGTTGCCCGCCAGGTAATTGGCCCAGGCCCAGGAATACAGATCCGCCGGCCCGCCCTGGGTCACGCCCAGATGGCGTACGCCGAAACGGCCCCGGTCCTGCAATAACGCCAACGGCCCGGCCCGGTGAACCCGGATGGCGCTTTCAGTCCTGTGCTGAGCTGTCATCCCGAGGCCTCCATGGGCGTGGTATCGCCGCCCTGGCGTTCGAATTCCTCGCGGCTGACGGAGACAAAGCGTACTTCGTCTCCCACTCTCAGCAGGCTGAAACCCTCCCGTTCACGGTCGAACAGGCGGGCACTGGTGCGACCGAGCAGGTTCCAGCCACCAGGGGTGGCCGTCGGATAGGCGGCGGTCTGGCGGGCCGCAATGGCGACACTGCCCACCGGCACCTTCTTGCGCGGGGTATCCAGCCTGGGGCATTCCAGCCGTGGATCAATCAGCCCCATGAAGGCAAAGCCGGGAGCAAAGCCGAGGGCAAACACACGGTAGGTTTTGCTGCTGTGGCAGTCGATGACTTGCTCCACGGTCATGCCGGTGTGCTCGGCGACCCGGTCCAGGTCCGGCCCGACGCTGGGATCATAGAAAGTCGGCAATTCGTGAACCTGGCCGGTGCCGAGGTTCTCGTCCGGCTCCAGATTCGCCAGTAACCCGGCAATCGTTTGCCGTGCCTCGGTCGGAGACATCCGGACAGGATCGAAGACCACCAGCAGCGTGGTGTAGGAAGGCACCAGATCCACCAGCGCGTCAGCAAACGCCGACTCGCAGTGGCGTGCCAGGGCCGTAATCCAGGGCAGATTGGCCTCGTCGATCTGCTCGAACAGCCGGACCATCCAGCCATCGAGACCGGCGGATTCTAGCCGGGGCAAGGCGTTGGCCGGGCTACCGGTCATGCCCGGTTTCCCAGTGCCAGGATCGCTTCGCGGATCGACTGGATCGCGGCGATGGAGTCGTTGTTGTCCCCGTGCACGCACAGGGTATCGGCGTTCAACACAATCTCGCTGCCGTCAATGGCGGTCAGCGGTTCGCCCTTGGCAATCTTCACAGCCTGCTCCAGGATCTCGTCGGGGTCTTCATGGACTGCCCCGGGTATGCGCCGGGATACCAGACGACCCTCCCCGTCATAGGCACGGTCGGCGAAGGCCTCGAACCACAGCTTGATGCCGTAGCGATCCGCGATTTCCCGGGCCATGGAGGTGTCGCAAGAGGCCATGGTCATCAGTGGCAGATTGCCATCGAAATCCTTGACCGCCTTGACCACGGCCTCGAACAGGCCGGGGTCCTTGATCATGTCGTTGTAGAGGGCACCATGGGGTTTCACGTAGTGGATCCGCGTGCCCTCGGCCTGGCAGATGCCGGACAGCGCCCCGATCTGGTAAAGCACCAGGTCTTCCACTTCGTCCGGCGAGCAGGCAATGGAGCGGCGGCCAAAACCCACCAGGTCGGGATAGGACGGATGGGCACCCACCTTCACATTGTTCTGTTTCGCCAGCCGCACCGTGCGCCGGATGACATGCGGGTCGGAGGCGTGGAAGCCACAGGCCACGTTGGCCAGATCGACATGGGGCATGACGTGCTCGTCCATGCCCATGACCCAGGGGCCGAAGCTCTCGCCCATGTCGGCGTTGATCATCAGAGTTCTCATTTTCCCTCTCCCGTCTGCAGTGCGCGATAACGCCACTGGCTGATGACAAAAATACCCAGACTCACCATTATCGAGGCAAGCAGGGAGATGGCAAAGGTGGCCATGGGCGGCAAGGTACCCACCGTCAAGGCCAGCGCCAAGGCGAAAGCCACCAGACTGAGCATGCCTTTCTGGGCCATGCTGACCGTTGCCCTGGCCACTTCAGCGCCATAGCGCTCATACAACGTCCAGCCAATGGTGAACAGCCCCACCGGGAACCCCACCAGCATACCGGAAAGCAACGGACCGGATTTCGCTGCCACCGTGGTCGCGAGGCTCACCAGAATTCCCGCCAGCAGTCCCCGAAACATCAAATCAAACCACCCGGACCGGGCAACCACCACGGTCTGGCCCAGTTTCAGGGCCCGGCGTATGACCTCCGCCATCAACAACACCAGGCCGTACACCAGCAAACCACCCCATACACCACCCGGTAACAGGGAAAACAGCAGGGCAGTCGGTATCCAGATCCCGGTCGCCAACGCCAGGCTGGTGTACACGCCAAAACGCCCGGCGGACACCACAAAGCAGATGGCAAAGACGAGGGTGGCGATCAGGGCATGTAGTGTCGACAGCGCAGCGGCCTGAAGGAACTCCACCGAACGCTCCTGGAGCATGAAAAAGTAGCCGGGGCCCAGAATGATGGGTGTCCCTGCCAGTATTCCCCCAAGCCGCGGGCCCACCTTGCCCACCGCCACCGAAACGCCGATGACCACCAGGGCGGTGGCCACCAGTTTTGCGATCAGAACACTCAGCATGCTTCCCTGAGCGCCTCCTCGATTCCTGCAGCGATGGCCAGCACATCGGCATCCGTGCCATTGCGACCGACCAGCATCAGCCCCGAGGGCAACTCACCCTGCTCGTGGTTCGGCAGCGTGATGGCACACAGGTCCAGCAGGTTGGCCGCCGTAGGATTACGCAGCACCAGCAGGTTCAGGCGGCCATAATCCTCATCGCCGGTAAGCTCCTCGAAGCGCGGCGGTGCAATCGGTACCGTCGGCGCAAGCAGGCCGTCGTAGGCCGCCAGCCACTGGTCAGCTTGTTGCTTGCGGTCAGCCCGGCGCCGGAGCAGTTCGATGTAATCGGCGGCCCCGAGTTGCGCGCCCCGCTCCATGCGGCTGCGGACCCTCGGATCATACCGGTCCCCGTGGCAGCGCAACCATTCCCGGTGGATATGGTAACTCTCGGCGGCGGTGAGGCCACCACCTTCCAGCAGTTCCGGCAGAGTATCCAGCACCGGTACCGCCACTTCCTCGATCCGTGCGCCGGCGTCGCGAAGCAGGTTCAGGCTCCGGGTGAAGGCATCGGCGACTTCCCGGGAAACGTCGTCCAGCATGTAATTGGCGGGCACCGCGAAGCGCAGCCCGTCCAGTGGCCGGGCCCTGAGCGGTTGCCACTCCCGTCCGGCCAGCACGGCATCGACCC
This sequence comes from Marinobacter sp., assembly GCF_041690455.1. Lineage (GTDB taxonomy): Bacteria > Pseudomonadota > Gammaproteobacteria > Pseudomonadales > Oleiphilaceae > Marinobacter. Next base: position 10,153 of record NZ_JAWLHI010000067.1, on the reverse strand, counting down.
GGGCACAACAGTCCACGGTACGGGCAATGGGCCCGACGGAATCCAGGCTGTCCGACAGGGGAAAGGTACCCCGTCTCGGTATGCGCTGCTGGGACGGCTTGAACCCGACCAGGCCACAGAACGCCGAAGGAATACGGATGGAACCACCGGTATCGGTGCCGATGGCCGCAGCGGCCATATCACAGGCAACGGCCACGGCCGCGCCCGACGAAGACCCCCCGGGAATCCGGCCCGGGGCCAGGGGATTGTCCGGGGTACCGTAATGGGGGTTCAGGCCGAGGCCGGAATAGGCGAATTCGGTCATGTTGGTGTGCCCGGTAATCACCGCCCCGGCACGCCGCAAGCGTGAAACTATCAGCGCATCATGCTCGGCCGGGGTGTCCCACCACTGGCTGCCGGCGTGGGTCACCTGCCCTGCCACGTCGAACAACGCCTTGAGTGCAACCGGAATCCCGGCCAGCTCGCCCACCGGCACCCGCGCCTCGTACAGGTTATCCGCTGCACGCGCCTCGGCGGTCGCAGTGCCGTCGAAACGGCCTGTATAAATCTGTCGGCGAGGGTCATCGCCGCTATCCATGTTGTGCTGACAGGTCTTTAGCAAGTCCGCGGCCTGCCACTGCCCCGTTGCCAGGCCATCCAGCAGGTCCTCCAGCGTCCCGGCCGGCAACGGCTTGAGATCCTTGGCTTTGAACTGGGTCATTTCACCACCGGCAGTGTCTGAATGTGGTAGGTGTGTTCCAGGGTGCGGCTGGTGACTATAAATCAGTCCGCTGACGCTGCCCTGCTGATAGCGTACCGCCTGAGCGTCGATGATGACGAACGATTCCATACAGTTCCAAAGCATCGACACAAACAGAGAAAGGAATTACACCGTTCGGATGCTTCCCTTCCAAGTATTCAATCAGTAGCTTCGGAGGAAGTGAATAGCTCTTGTACTGTTTTCGCCTCCAGCATAAGTCGAGACGGCGAGAAATCATAGATGTTGTCAATCCAGCGATGTTGGGCAACTCTTAACCGGGTTTTATGACAACACAAAAAAATAGAATGGAGATAATCATGAGTAATCCCCAAACCCTTCGTGATCTGGTCGGGCTTGCCAATAGCGCAAGCCCTATCAGTTCCTCGGCACTGGTCATTATCGACGCTCAACAGACCTATCGGGAAGGCGTCATGCAACTGGAGGGTGTCGAGCCTGCGCTGGCGGAATGCCGCAAGCTGCTGGACCGGTTCCGTGCCGCCGGCCGCCCGGTCTTTCATATCCAGCACGATGCGGGTGCCGGCTCCCCCTACGACATCAACGCGCCGATCGGCCAGATTGCCGATATCGTGGCGCCAAAGGAAGGTGAGCCCGTTATCACCAAGAACTACCCGAATTCTTTCGCCAGCACGGATCTGGACAAGCAGGTCAAGGGAGCAGACATCGAGAACCTGATCCTGGTCGGATTCATGTCACACATGTGCGTGAATGCCACAGCCCGGGAAGCCTTCTCCCTGGGTTACAACCCCACTGTAGTGGCTTCGGCCACCGCGACCCGGGCACTGCCATCCCCCATCTCAGGCGAGGTAATTCCGGCCGATCAGGTGCATATGGCTGCCCATACGGCGATTGCGGATCTGCCTTCGGCGGTGGTTGCGAGTGTGGCTGATGTTCCGGATTGACTTGCGATTGAAACTGTAGAGCCGTGTGTTCCTAGATCGTGCAGAAAGTTGGTCGGGGAGCCCGGGTCCACAAGCTCCCCGACCAGCGCCACGCCTGTGGCGACTTCTTAGCGCACTTTTGAAAGGAACTTCTGGGTAAGCGGGTTTTGCGGATCGGTAATCACCTGTCTGGCCTCACCAATCTCGGCAATAACACCCTGGTGGAAATACGCCACTCGATCGGAGACATCCCGTGCGAAACCCATTTCGTGGGTCACGCAGATCATGGTCATTCCCTCTTCCGCCAACAGGCGCAAGGTGTCCAGAACCTCGCCGACCAGCTCCGGGTCGAGTGCGGAGGTCACCTCATCAAGCAGCATGTAGTCGGGTTTCATCGCCAGTGCCCGGGCGATTGCCAGGCGCTGCTGTTGACCGCCGGACATCTTGGTCGGGTACACGTCCAGCTTGTCACCCAGGCCCACGTGCTCGAGCTCCTTTTTGGCGATTTCCATCGCCTCTTCCTTGCTCATTTTCTTGACGATCCGGGGGGCAAGCGCCGCATTCTCCAGCACCGTCATGTGAGGAAATGAGTTCCACTGCTGGAAGACCATGCCCAGTTTCTGGCGCAACTTGTCCTTGTTGGTCTCTTTGGCATGGACATCCACACCATCAACCAGGATTTTACCACTGTTGATCGTCTCAATGGCGTTGATGCAGTACAGCAGGGTCGACTTACCGCTGCCAGAGCCCCCGATAACACTTACGACCTCGCCTTTTTCCACATCCAGGCTCACGCCTTTCAGTACCTCAAGGTCTCCAAAGGATTTATGGACATTCTGTACGCTGATCATATTGCCATTTTCCTCTCAACATACCGGCCGTAATGGGACAGCGGGTAGGAAATAATGAAGTAAAAGATACCAACGCCTATCAGGATCTCGAGCGGCTGCTGGGTTCTTGAAATCAGTTGCTCCGAGGTGCGCAGCAATTCCATGTAACCGATGACCGAGACCAGGGCCGAGTCCTTTATCACGCTGAGAGAAACACCCAGCCAGGAAGGGAAGACGGCGCGCAACCCAATGGGCAGCCGAATATGGTAGATGGTTTGCCATTTGGTCATGCCCAGAGAGCGCGCAGCTGTCTGCATCGAGGGGCTGACACTCTCGAAGCCACTGCGAAATACCTCACTCATGAAGGCCATGGTGTACAGCGAAAGTACGATGGAGCCGGCAACAAACGGCGCCAATGGGTTCCCCATCGCACCGACAAAGGTGGAGAACAGGATAAGCTGGATGATCAGAGGAACACTTCTGAGGACGTCCAGCACGCTACCGAAAAGGACGTTGACGGCCTTGTTGCTCTCGGCACGCAGAAAACCGACGATCAAACCCAGTACAGTGCCCACCACAATGGCGACAACGGAGATGATAATGGTATTCCAGATACCGGTCAGGATCAGGCCGCTATCGCTCCATGACAGGGGTGTGAATAAGGAATTCATCAGATTTCCCCCTTGAAGAGTCTGCGAGCAAACAGCGATGAAGCGAATAACACCAGCTTGGTGATGACAAAGTACATAACCGCCGCCACGATGAAGAACTCAAGCGTTCTGAACGACAGTGACTGCAACCTCTGGGTGGTGCCAGAAAGCTCGCTCATGCCCACAAGAATGCCCAACGAGCTCATCAGGATTGACCAGACAAACTGATTCGTCATCGGGTGGTAGATGCGTCTGAGCATCTGCGGAAGGATGATGTACCGGTATGCCTGAATGCTGGTCATACCCAGGGATTTGGAGGCGCTGTACTGGGTAGCCGGAATCGACTGGAACCCACCCCGGAAGGTTTCGGTGAGGTAACCGGCGTTGATGAACACCAGTGCACTCAGTACCGCAACATAGGGGCTCAGGTGTATGCCAAACGCCCCAAGGCCAAAATACGCCATGTAGATCTGGAAGAGGGCCGGCGTGTTTCGGGCAACCTCGACCCAGACCGTTGCGACGTAGCAGAAGGGTTTGCTGTTGTTCATTTTGGCAATCGCCAGCAATATGGCGATCACAACGCCCAGGAACATGGCTAGAACAGAGACGTGCAGGGTAACAAACGCGCCGTTCAGCAACTCGGGCATATTCTGGAACACGATGTTCCAGTGAAATTCGTAGTCCATACCTTGGCCATTTTCTTAGAATGGAAGGAAACTCGACCCACGCTGATTGATAGCCGTGATCAGAAATCCGAGCCAGGGCATATGGGAACTTGCGCCTGGCCCGTAAGACGAGCCATGACGACCCCCGGTCGGGCGGCCGCCAATTCAGCGGTTACTTGTTGTCTCTCAGGGACTGGATCAGATCGGCAGGCGCGTCCACACCGAAATGCTTGTTGTAAGCCTTGTTCATGTTGCCGTCGCGGATCTGGTGAATCAGGAACAGATTCAGGTAGTTGATCCAGGCGGTTTCATCCCGCTTGGCAATGATGCCTACAACATCGTCGTAGTTGGGAACGTAAGGGCCAGCGACAAACTCTTCGAATTCCTTGCTTCGCAACTTGGTAGCGATGTTGGTGTTGGTTGAAATGATGGCGTCGACTTTGCCCTGGTACAGACCCAGGAAAGCATCGTTTTCAGATTTGAACGAGGTGTAATTGTCCCGGCCCCAGCCCTGTTGATCGGCATAAGCCAGGTATTCGGTTTCGTAGGTGGTTCCGAGAGCTGCACCGACTTTGAGATCCTTCAGATCCTCAAAGGAATCGATGTTCTTGTCTTCATGAGAGATCACCTGGAATTTGAAGACGAAGTACGGGTAGGTAAAGCCAACAGTCTTGGCACGTTCCAGGGTATCGGAGGTAGAACCGATTACAACATCGGTCTTGCCGGAAATCAGGGAGGGGATCCGGTCACCCCAGGTGAGGTTGAGGACATTCACGTCCACGCCGAGCACTTCGCCCAGGTCGTTACAGTAATCGACGTCGAAACCGGCCGGTTCATTGTTTTCGTCGAAATAACCCATCGGTGGGAAATCCAGGACCACACCACAATTCAAAGTGCCTCGTTGAATCACGGTGTCCAGCTGGTCGGCAGTGGCGCTCACGGATGTGAGGGCAGCACACGCGAATACTAGCGTTGCAAGTTTACGGATCATAGTTTGTCTCTCTTGTTCTTTTATGAGCAATTATTGCGTAATCGATATGCTTACATAGCGCCCGCTATGTGCAGAGAGCATACGTTTTAAATACTACCGTAGATTTTTTAGTGAAAATTCTTGAAATTTCCCGTTTAGCAGACAATTTTCCTAAATTTTTTAAATTTAACCGACTTTTTTAAGCTGAAAACTCAAGAGGTGGAGAAAACAACAAGAGAGGACGTCACAGTTCTGCCTTGCTAATAGGCAGAACTGCAGGGGAATTGTAGGGATGTTTCAGATAATACGCTTCGGAAACGTTTGAACTGGCAGCATTTTTGCGAGCTGGCGGCGACACACGGCCATTCTTGGCGCGACGGCGGAATTACTCCACCGTCACACTCTTCGCCAGATTCCGCGGCTGGTCCACGTCAGTACCCTTGAGTACAGCCACATGGTAGGACAGCAGCTGGAGTGGCACGGTGTACACGATCGGTGCGGTGATCTCGTGCACAGACGGGATCTGCATCACGTGGACGCCTTCCTCCGGCTTCACATCCGCCGCCTTGTCGGCAAACACGAACAGTTCACCGCCACGGGCGCGGACTTCTTCCAGGTTGGACTTGAGCTTTTCCACCAGATCATTGTTGGGCGCAACGGTGACCACCGGCATCTCGCTGTCCACCAGGGCCAGCGGGCCGTGCTTGAGCTCGCCGGCCGGGTAGGCTTCGGCGTGGATGTAGGAAATTTCCTTGAGCTTCAGGGCACCTTCGAGGGCTACCGGGAACTGGGAGCCCCGGCCCAGGAACAGGCTGTGGTGCTTGTCCATGAAGGCCTTCGATAGCTCGGCAATCTCGCCATCCAGGGCCAGGACATCACTGACCTGACCGGGCAACAGATGGATCGCCTTGACGATGTCCGCTTCCCGCTCCTCGGAGAGGCCGTTGTGGCGGGCCAGGGCCAGGGTGAAGATCAGTAATGCGGTCAGCTGGGTGGTGAACGCCTTGGTCGAGGCCACACCAATCTCGGGGCCGGCCTGGGTCATGATCACCAGGTCGGATTCCCGCACCAGGGAGCTGCCCGGTACGTTGCAGATCGCCAGCGCAGCGCGGAAACCGGCTTGCTTGGCCTGGCGCAGGGCGGCCAGTGTGTCGGCGGTCTCACCGGACTGGGAGATACACAGGAACAGGGTGTCCGGCTGGATTACGTGCTTGCGGTAACGGAACTCGGAAGCCACTTCCACGGAACAGGGCACGCCGGCCAGATCCTCGATCCAGTAACGGGCCACCATGCCGGCGTGGTAGGAGGTACCGCAGGCAATGATCTGGACGTGGCGAACGTTGTCCAGCAGGTTGGCTGCTTCGGTACCCAGTGCCTGTTCCAGCACCCGTGAATCGGTCACCCGGCCTTCCATGGTGGCCTTGATCACCTTCGGCTGCTCGTAGATTTCCTTGAGCATGAAGTGGCGGTATTCGCCCTTGTCGGCAGAATCGGCGCCATGCTCGAAACGGGTGATCTGACGCTCGACCGGCGTGCCTTCACGGTCGTGGATCTCGATCTGGTCCTTGCGGATATCGGCCATGTCACCTTCTTCGAGGAACATGAACCTGTCGGTGACCGGCAACAAGGCCAGTTGGTCGGAGGCGATGAAGTTCTCGCCGATGCCGACGCCCACCACCAGCGGGCTGCCTTCCCGGCACACCACCAGGTGACCCGGCTCGTCGGCATGGACGACCGCCAGCGCATAGGCACCGCGCAGGCGGGCAATCGCGGCTTTCACCGCAGCGTACAGTTCACCCAGTTCCCGGTAGTTCTTCTCGATCAGGTGGGCGACCACTTCGGTGTCGGTCTGGGAGGTGAACTCGAAGCCATCGGCTTTCAGTTCCTCACGCAGCTCCTGGTAATTCTCGATGATACCGTTGTGGACAATGGCCAGGCGGTCGCCGGACATGTGCGGGTGGGCGTTGAGCTGTGACGGCTCGCCGTGGGTGGCCCAGCGGGTGTGGGCGATGCCCAGGTGACCACTGAGGGGATTGGCCTCGATGGCCTCGGCCAAGGCTGCGACCTTGCCAACTTCCCGGGCACGCTGGACCTGATGCTTGCCGTCAATGATGGCCATGCCCGCGGAGTCATAACCCCGGTACTCAAGGCGGCGCAGTCCTTCCAGCAAAATCCCCTGGACGTCCCGTTCGGAAACCGCTCCTACAATCCCACACATGCTGTTGTCACCTGTTCGCTGATCGTTCGTTTACGCTTTTTTCGGCTTTTCCCAACCGGAGATGTTGCGCTGGCGGCCACGGGCCACGGCCAGTTCGCTGTCTGCCACATCCCGGGTGATGGTGGAGCCGGCACCGATGGTCGCTTCTGCCGCAATGGTGACCGGTGCGACCAGGGACGTATTGGATCCCACAAAGACGCCGTCACCGATCACGGTCTGGTGTTTGTTCACCCCATCATAATTGCAGGTGATGGTACCTGCACCCACATTCACATTACGACCCAGAGAGGCATCACCCACGTAGCTCAGGTGATTGATCTTGCTGCCCTCACCCACCACGGCTTTCTTGGTCTCAACGAAGTTGCCCACCTTGGTGTTGGCGGCCAGCTCGGTACCCGGCCGCAGGCGGGCGAACGGGCCGATCTGGGCATTGGCACCGACCACCGCCCCTTCAATCACGCTGTTGGCCTTGATCTCGGCGCCGTCGGCGATGGTGGCATCCTTGATCACGCAATTGGGGCCGATAACCACGTTGTTACCCAGGCTGACATTGCCCTCGAACACCGCGTTTACATCGATCCACAGGTCATTGCCGATAGTGAGTTCGCCGCGGACATCCACCCGGGCCGGATCGGCCAGGCTGGCGCCTTCGGTCATCAGGCGCTCGGCCTGTTGGCGTTGGTACCAGCGTTCCAGTTCCGCCAGTTGCACCCGGTTGTTCACACCCTGGACCTCGAATGGATTGAGCGGCTGGGATACGGTGACACCCAACCCGTGCTCCACCGCCATGGCGATGATGTCGGTCAGGTAGTATTCCCCCTGGGCATTACTGTTGGACAGGGTCGGCAGCCAGCTTTTCAGGTGCTTTGCCGAGACAGCCAAAATCCCGGTATTTACCTCGTGAATAGTCTGCTGCTCGGCCGTGGCGTCCTTCTGTTCGACAATCGCCTGAACCTTGCCCTGGTCATTGCGCACGATGCGGCCGTAACCATGGGGATTGTCCATGTCTACCGTCAGCAGCGCCAGGTTGCGCTCGTCCAGCTCGCTGACCATCGCCTCCAGGGTTTCCCGGCGGGTCAGGGGGACATCCCCGTACAGGACCAGAACCCGGGCATCATCCGGCAAGTCCGGCAAGGCCTGGGCGACGGCATGACCGGTGCCCAGTTGTTCGGTCTGGAGTACCCAGTTCACCGTCTCATCGTCGAGGGAAGCGCGCACCTGATCCGCGCCATGGCCAATCACCGTGTGAATTTTCTCCGCCCCCAGCTGCTTCGCGGTATCAACGACATGATGCAGCATGGCTTTGCCCGCCACCGGATGCAGAACCTTGGGCAGTGCAGACTTCATTCTGGAACCCTGGCCGGCGGCCAGAATCACGACGTGTAACGGGCTCATGGAAAACTCAGGCTCCCGGGATGTTTGTTTGAATCAATAAAAAAGCCGCAACCATCAGGGCCGGAGCGCCAACGCGGTGCGCTGGTATTCCAGCCGCTCAGGATGCGGCTTTGGTGTTCGGCAAACCCGAAACGAAAATGCTCAGCGCATTTTGTTACGCAGCTGCTGGATGGTACGAAGCTGTGCGACAGCCTCGGCCAGTTCCGCAGCTGCACGGGAATACTCGAATTCACCGGTCTTGTCGGCAAGTGCTTTCTCAGCCTCTTTCTGGGCTTCAAGCGCAGCAGCTTCGTCCACATCCTTTGCACGAACGGCTGTGTCTGCCAGCAAAGTCACCAGATTGGGCTGGACTTCCAGATATCCGCCGGACACGTAAAGAATTTCTTCTTCACCGCCCTGCTTGATGATCCGAATGGGACCAGGCTTCAGCTGGGTCAGCAGCGGAGTGTGACCCGGGGCAATACCCAGGTCACCTTCAGAGCCCGCTGCGATCAGCATCTCTACCAATCCGGAATAGATCTTTGTTTCGGCACTTACCACGTCACAATGCACGGTCATACCCATGTCAGTTGCCTCTTTGATCGATCCGGAAATTCGGGCTTGGGCTTCAGTTTACTCGCCCTTGCTCTTCATTTCCTTCGCTTTCTCGACCGCTTCCTCGATGGTACCGACCATGTAGAACGCCTGCTCAGGCATGTCGTCATAGTCACCGTTGAGGATGCCCTTAAAGCTGCTGATGGTCTCCTTCAGAGACACGTACTTACCGGGGGAACCGGTGAATACCTCAGCAACGTGGAACGGCTGGGACAGGAAACGCTCGATCTTACGGGCACGGGCAACGGTCAGCTTGTCTTCTTCTGACAGTTCATCCATACCCAGGATGGCGATGATGTCCTTCAGTTCCTTGTAGCGCTGCAGGTTGGTCTGCACGCCACGAGCCACTTCATAGTGCTCCTGACCGATGATCAGCGGATCCAGCTGACGAGAGGTGGAATCCAGCGGATCGATCGCCGGGTAGATACCCTTGGAGGCGATGTCACGGCTCAGTACCACAGTCGCATCCAGGTGCGAGAAGGTGGTCGCCGGGGACGGGTCGGTCAAGTCATCCGCCGGTACGTAGACCGCCTGGATGGACGTGATGGAACCGGTCTTGGTGGAGGTGATCCGCTCCTGGAGCTGACCCATCTCCTCGGCCAGAGTCGGCTGGTAACCTACCGCTGAAGGCATACGGCCCAGCAGTGCGGACACCTCGGTACCGGCCAGGGTGTAACGATAGATGTTATCGATGAACAACAGAACGTCACGGCCTTCGTCACGGAATTTCTCGGCTCTGGTGAGACCGGTCAGGGCCACACGCAGACGGTTTCCGGGAGGCTCGTTCATCTGGCCGTAAACCATCGCTACCTTATCGAGAACGTTGGACTCCTTCATTTCATAGTAGAAGTCGTTACCTTCCCGGGTCCGCTCACCAACACCGGCGAATACGGAGAGACCGGAGTGCTCTTTCGCGATGTTGTTGATCAGCTCCATCATGTTTACGGTCTTGCCAACACCGGCACCACCGAACAAGCCAACCTTACCACCCTTGGCGAACGGGCAGATCAGGTCGATAACCTTGATGCCGGTTTCCAGCAGGTCGGCAGACGCTGCCTGGTCGGCATAGCCCGGTGCCTTGCGGTGGATAGCCCAGCGCTCTTCTTCACCGATTTCGCCCTGCTCGTCGATGGGACGACCCAGAACGTCCATGATCCGGCCCAGAGTCTGTGTACCAACCGGTACAGAGATCG
>NZ_JAWLHI010000066.1:0-22159 GCF_041690455.1 Marinobacter sp. | reverse complement strand
AAACCGCTCGAGGGCACAAAAAGGCTGGTTGAGCTGCTTGAGAAGTACCCCACAAATGCCGAGCTTCTGAAAAACATCCCCGGGACGCCCATCGATTGCGCATAACCCCCTCTTTTGGGTTGGTCCGAAGGATGAAGAAGCCTAACCAGGCAATGGAAGGAGTTCTAATGACTGATCATTTGGGTTCTTGTCTGTGCGGCACTGTGAGTTTTGAGGTAAAAGGTGATTTCGACAGTTTTTACCTGTGCCGTTGTCTGGCAAGCCCAAAAAAGAAGCTACGGCCGTCACACCTTGGCATTAACCGCACGGAGACAGCGTGAAGTATTTTGCCTACGGATCAAACATGTCACTCCCAAGATTGAAGGCGAGGGTCCCCAGTGCCGAGCGAATCGGTATGTTCGTGCTTGTTGAGCATTCTCTCCGGTTTCATAAATTCAGCAGAAAAGACGGTTCGGCAAAATGCGATGCGCTGTTCACCGGTAATCCCGATGACTACATAATTGGTGCACTGTTCGAAATACCGGCTTGCGAGAAAGGCCCGCTGGATAACGCTGAGGGGTTGGGCTTCGGCTATGAAGAAAAACGGGTTACGGTAACTGACGTTCAGGGATATTCCCTTGAAGCGTATACCTATTATGCAACTGACACCGATCCATCCTTGCGGCCTTACTCCTGGTATTTGTATCACGTCATCTACGGCGCGAGAGAAATTGGGGTTCCAGACGACTACCTCAATGCCGTGTTAGCCACAAAGAGCCGGGAAGATCCCGATAGAGAAAGGGATGCAAGGGAATGAGCAATATACCGTTAAAAAATCGGTTCGCCCGTTGCCTTGACCACATAGAACAGACAGTCACTCTTCGCGATAACCGGGTTGGTGGTAATCATGAAGGCTTTTAGGGCCTGGGCAGGGTAGATCTGCCCATCCTTGACCCGAAGAACCTGTTCCATATTCTCGGTCCGGTTGTGGCTGATCGCCGTAAGTATGCCAAGGCCTTTTTCTCCAATCCATCCCAGAGGCTCATCCGGGGAAACAATACCGAAATTGCGGTGTTCGATGTCTGGCGGAAACGTGAGGTCCGCCTGACCGCTCGGCTCAAGGCGGTATTCGATGGTCGCTTCAGGCGCCAGCTCCACCCGGATCGGATTTCGCAGTACGGCGACCTCCCACTCCGCTGTTTCCAGTGACAACACGTCGGGTCTCGACGTATACCGAACGAGTCCCTCATACGCCAGTTCATGGGCCTGATCATCCTCGGCCCCGCCACACTCGATGGTTACCGTGGGTACCTCCTGTTCTGAATATTCCATCAGCGCACCCAGGCGAAGATCCGTCATGATGAGGCGCTCGGTGAAAAGAGAGGTCAGCGCCTGATGGGCAGCGTCATTCGTGATGGTCACAGCGAAGGCCGGGCCTGTGCCCGAGGTGTTGTGCACGTCCAGCAGGCATTCAGGTTGCGCCTTGTGAAGCTCTGCCAGCATGGCTTGTGCGATGGCTCCTTCCTCTCCCTCGAATGGTTCCTTGAAACACCGGTTGAGGTCGCGTCCTTCGGGCAGCTGGCGAAATGAAAACGCTGGTGGAATTTTTGCGGGATAGACGCCTCCGAGCAGAAACAGCATGTTGACCTCGGGCGTGTGCTGCTCCATCAGCCACCGGTGAAGCGCAAACAGACCTGAAGGCTCATTGCCGTGAAGCAGCGTTGCCATGGCTCGGGTACGGGAGCGATCCCGGCCGGCAACACGCACAACCGTGGGCTTGTGCAGTCGGTCCAGCCACTCAAGGGGGGAGCGGCCCAGCGTTTGGGGTGACGGGTTATTGAGGTAATCAAGTACGTTCGAGTTGCTCACGGCGACAGTGTCCATTCATGGAGCGGCAGGTTTTTCTTCTGGTTGGCCATGTAAAGTGACAGCATAGTCCTGAATGCCTCATCGGGGCTCAGGGACCTGAATAAAGACTCGGTGATATGGCGCTGCCACCGGGCGCCGGACATGGCGGTTTCAATGCGGCCTTCGATGACTCCCAGCAAGCGGTGAATTTCCGCGTCGTCCACGGCTGTTTGTTGCAATGCCTCCCGGGCGCGGGGCAGCAGCTCACGGGCCACAGTTAGCAGGGGCGTATCCTGCAACTGAACCTGATCCTTGTGCGGCCAGATGATTTCTGCGCCGATGCCATCTTTGGCGGCGCGGTAGAAATTGTGTTCTGTGTAATGGAATGGGAGTATCGACGTCAGATGACGGATGTCATCGAGCACGGCCAACGCAGCCCCGATTATGAACAGTCCGTTCGCACACATATCGACGGCAGTCGGACCTGCAGGCATGGAGCGAATCTCAATGCGTAGATGACCACCGTCTGCATGATCATAGATGGCCCGGTTCCAGGGCCAGGTGGTGCCCTGGTGCAGGCGCAGCTCGGAAAGTTTCGGCACCTCTCCGCGATCAATCACCGCCATGGGATCTTCATCCGACATCAGAGGAATGATGGGCGGATACAGCGATGCGGAGGCCGCAAACAGTTCCCAGGCGCTGCGTACCCAGCCGTTGCCATAATAAACCCTTGGCGGGTGGCGCCAGGTTTTATAATTGGGAGAGCGACTGTCGATGGATTGCTTGAACAGGGCAATCCGGGTTTCGTCCCAGAGGTGGTGGCCAAACAGGCTGGGCGAATTGCTGGCCAGGGCCAGGGCAATCGGCGTGACCAGTTGGACCGCGTTGAAATAATCGGCGAAACGGTCGGCGGGTACACGCCAGTGCAGCTGGAACGAGGTGTTGGCCCCTTCCATGTAGACGTCGTCGGCCTCCAGATTGATGACATCGTTGCCACCAATATGGATGCTGAATGGCTCGCCCCGTTGTTTGATCAGCGCCCTGGATAGAGCGTGGTAGCGGGGTTCGTCTGTCATCACATGCGCGCCCATATCGGACTGGCGAAGTGTGGGCAGAATGCCGATCGGTACCAGCTCCCCATCCAGTGGTGCGGCGTGCTGGTTGATTCGCCGGATGGCCGCGAGCAGCTCCTGCTCTGTTTTGGCAAACGGATCTCCCCTGAAAGCCTGGGGGCTGAGGTTGTATTCGAGATTGAAGCGGTTGAGCTCAACGGTCAGTTGGGGGTCCTGAACGCTGGCGGCGATTTCTGTGTTGATGGGTTGAACGTGCAGATCACGGTTTACGATGTAGAATTCGACCTCGGCGCCAATGGAGCTCTCTCCCTCACCAAAGCCGGGCCGGTTCAGAAGACGAGTGAGTGCCGTAAGGTCGGTCCGGACCTTGGCTGCAAACCGTTCAAACTCTTCCGGCGCAAATTCTGTTGTTTTGATCGACAGTCCCACGGTAAGTCATCTCTAGCACTGACTTACTTTGATAGTAGTGGAAGATGCGCCCGGCACCAGCCTCTCGCACATGTTGTACTGCATGGCTCTGACTACGGCTGAGCTGGAATTCCTTTCTGCGGAAGTCAGGCGAGTATTGCGTCCCAACGGCCTTCACATTTATACCGTCCGGCACACCGGCGATCCCGACTATGGAACGGGAATCCACCGGGGTGAGGACCTGTATGAAGTCGGTAGCTTCATCGTTCATTTCTTCAATAAGGAAAAAGTTGAGCTTTTGGCGCTCTGGTCACCAAGTCCGCCCGGAGACCGACTGGGGTGGCTACGCACGTTACTTCTCTGACCCCGACCGCTATCTATGGGAAATTGCTCACAATCCACTGTTCTGGGTCGGGCCTTCTGAGGAGCCTGCATAACCAATCGCAGCAGTATGCGGGCCGAAAACGTTTAACAAGTAGCGGCAACGCTACTAGCGGAGTAACCGGTCCGGCTCGCCGCTGATCTCAAGTATGGCTTTCCGTGCGCGGTCCCGCAGCTGGACCGCCGATTTCCAGTCATCACCTTCGGGCTGGATCGGTTCACCCATGACCACGCTCACCGGCCCGGGCCTCGGATTCCAGCGGTCCGCGGGAAGCTTGCGCCGCGTACCTCTGATGACAAGAGGTATGACCTTTTCTTTCAGCACAGTTGCCGTCATGAATGCACCCATGTGGAAGGGTCGCAGGCCCGGTGCCGCATCGAAACTCCCCTCCGGGAAAAATACCAGCCGGCGGTTTTTGGTGTTCGCGGCAATCCGCCTTGAATCACTTACACTGCTCTGAGCGTCTGCGCGATCCACGGGTTCAATCCCCATGCGCGTCAGAAAACGCTTCAGGCCGCGAACTTTCATCAGCTCCGCCTTGGCAATGAAGCTCACCGGCACGGGAATCAGTGCGGCCAATACCAGAGAGTCGAGGTAGCTGGTGTGGTTGGAAACGATGATACAGCCCTTCGGAAGTTTCCTGAGTCTTTCGGCTGCCTCCACATTCAGCCGGGTTCCGGTGAACAGGGCCAACAACCTGGCACCCCGATGGACTATCTGCCAGCGCAGCGGAAGACCCGGAAGGACATTGACCAGAAGCCATACCGGTACCGAAATCACTCCCAGCACCGTCCAACTCCGGGCTGAATAGAGCCAGCGGGCAGCGCCTTTCAGGCTACGCTGTCCTTGCTGGCTCCAGGTGCCACCGATCAGCCTGGCCAGCTGCCGCCACACGGGCTCGCTTTTGCGCTCAAGTTCACCTCGCTCATATCGGAGCCGGCAGTCGTTGCGTCGCAGTTTACCGCTGGAGGTCTTTGGCACTGTGTGGGGACGAACCATGAGGACCTCATCCACCTCTATTCCCAGGGAATCCATAGCGATGCGGTGGATTTTATCTTTGATCTCGTCAAGTTTTTTCTGGTCCCTTTCACGGGTCTCGGCGACCACTATCAGCCTTTCCCCTTCGCTTTCTCCCATTCCCGATGCAAAAGCCACAACGCAGCCGGCCCGGACCAGGTCAAGCTCGCCCACGGCCTCCTCGATTTCACCTGGGTAGATATTGCGGCCAGCCCGGACGATCAGGTCCTTGTTGCGGCCGGTCAGGTAGAGTTCGCCATCGGCGATATAGCCCCTGTCTCCGGTATTCAGCCACTTGCCGTCAAACAGCGCTTCCGTCTTGTCTTCATTCCGGTAATACCCCCAGGTCGCCGAGGGGCCGGTGAACTGCAGGTTACCCTCCTGTCGTTCGCCCAGTTCGTTGCCGTCATCATCCACAATCCGGATGTTATGGTTTGGAATGGCCTTGCCGCAGGACACGAATCTGAGGGCGGATTTGTCACCGTTGGAAACCGGTTTTGCCTCCCCGTCTTTCTGGAATCTGTCACGGTCAATGTAGTCGATGACGGGCCCCCGGGGCTCCTCGGGAAAGGTCAGCGCCACGCAGTTCTCTGCCAGGCCGTAGACAGGTGTCATGGATTCGGCCCTGAACCCCCATTTGCTGAAGCGTTCGATAAAACGTGCCACCGTGTCCGGGCTGACCGCCTCGGCGCCGTTGAAGGCTACACGCCAGGAGCTCAGGTCCAGCCCTTCCATGTCTTCATCATGGATTCGTTTCAGGCAGAGCTCGTAACCAAAATTGGGAGACGGCGAGAGGGTGCCGCCAAACCTGTCAATGGCCCAGAGCCAGCACTGGGGTCTGGTGAGAAAAAGCAGTGGCGACATGATTACCAGATGCAAGCCATACCAGAGGCTGGACAGACAGGTGCCGATCAGGCCCATATCGTGGTACAGGGGTAGCCAGCTTACGAACACATCACCCTGATTCACCTGGATCACCTCGTTTCCGGCGCCTATATTGGCGAAAAGATTGGCGTGGCTTAGGCATACGCCTTTGGGGTTCCCTGTGCTGCCTGAGGTGTATTGCAGGAAGGCAATGTCGTCGCCTTTGACCCCCGTTACTGGCCGGTCCAAGGGGTTTGCCCAGATTTCATCCAGCGTCAATACATGCTCAAGGGA
Organism: Marinobacter sp.; assembly: GCF_041690455.1. Lineage (GTDB taxonomy): Bacteria > Pseudomonadota > Gammaproteobacteria > Pseudomonadales > Oleiphilaceae > Marinobacter. Next base: position 16,294 of record NZ_JAWLHI010000066.1, on the reverse strand, counting down.
CGGCACCATGCCTTTGACCACGGCGGCGAGCTTTTTGGCTTCTGGCACGGTGATCATGACCCGGGGCTGTGCATTGTTTAGAATCGCGGCCTGTCTTTTCAGATGCTCTTCGATCTCTGAGGCCCTTATGGGCGGATACAGGGGAACAGGTATGGCGTTGGCGTAGAGCGCGCCAAAAAAACCGTAGAAGTAGTCGTGACTGGTGGGGAGCATGAGGGCTATTGTGTTCCGCAGCTCGATGTCGTGCTGGAACAGGCCATTGGCGACTCTCAGGGCGCCTTTGTGAAGATCCCCGAAGGTCAGGGATCTCACATCATCGTAGCTCTTTATCCAGTGAAGGTAGGTGCGATGAGGGTGCTCCCGTGCATGCCAGCTCAGTGCTTCCTGCAGGGTTTCAAAATCGGGAACGGAGAAATGGTCACGGTTTTCATTCCCGGCGTCGAGAGCGGCTTCGGTCTCTTTACCTTCCACCCGGCTACTTTCGGATTTCTTCTCTGGTTTCTCGTCCTTGAGGCGCATGACCTCATCAAGAATGTCACGGGGTGTGTCCGCCTCGCTGAGGAGCTGTTCCGGCAGCTGAACCCCGAATTTCCGCTCCACCGTTACCAGCAATTCAGCTCGGGTCAGGCTGTCCAGGCCCAGATCGCTGTCGAGCCTGCTGTCCATGGTGACTTCGGGTTGCCGCCCCCGGTTTTTCGGGATCGCCTCGGCCATGGTTTCCGAGACAGCATCTGCCATGTCTTCTTCCGTGCTTCGTTGATTTCCCGGATGCGTCATGGTCCCTCCAGACACAAGGTTCACTGACGATTATAGTTAAGAATGGAGTATGCTCTAACAAGACCGCTTCATTCCTGGGATCGTGGCTGTCGCCCAGCCAGAGCGGGATATCGAGTTCCTGACAGAAAGATCGCGTACCTTGGGATTCTGACTTCAATCTCGGCTTTTATTGCCTTACTGCTTTTCCCTGTTGTCGGTATTGGCTACTTCTGGTGGTGGCTTCTTTTCAAGATCTGGTTCATTGCTATCGGTATCAAGCTGTTCAGCATGGGAAGAAATCAAGTACAGATTCGGAACAGATAATGGCTTGTATAAATCGAGGCAAGGAGCGCATGCTGATAGCCGTGGCGTTGCTGACTACTTTGGGCTGCGCCAAGTTATAGAGAAACGGCATGAGAGGAAGGGATGAGATGAAAACACTGACTATTCGGTGGCAGCGCCTGGTCGATGACCAGGGGAGAACCTGCGACCGCTGCGGCGCTACGGAAAGCGCTGTAGAGGGGGCTGTTCACAAGCTTCAGCGCGCCCTCAGGGAATTAGAGATGGACGTCGTTCTGGAAAAGCAGACCGTCGATCGTGTCACATTTGATAAAGATCCCCTGCAATCCAATCGTATCTGGATTGGCGCCAAGCCGCTCGAAGAGTGGTTGTCGGCAACGACTGGCCAGAGCCAATGCTGTTCTACCTGCGGTGACGCAGAGTGCCGGACGGTGATGGTCGGCGGAGAGACCTACGAAGCGATTCCCCCTCAACTGATCATGAAGGCTGGACTCATGGCGGGTGCACAGCTGCTCGACGCTGAACTCCCGGAAGGGTGTGGCCCTGCCGCATGCGCACCGAAAGATAGCGGTGGCTGTTGCCCCTCATCATAGGGGAGCACAAATGAAACTTTCCGTTCGATCGTGGTATTTCGGTGCGCTTTGTCTGTGTTTATCCGGTTTTGTAAACGCAGAAGCTGAACCGGTGTTTGATTTATGCGCGCCCTTCGTGGAGGAATCCGCGGTGGGTGAGCCAATAGCCCAGGGCGGGTGGCCAGTTCATGTCCGGCTGACAGAGGCCGGAGCCGCAAGCTTTGAAGCATTCACCGCAGCGAATGTCAGAAGAACAATCCGCATTGAGGTGAACGGTCGCCAGTTTACTCGGGCCACGATGTGGGTTCCTGTCGATAACGGTAGCTTACGGGGCCACTTTGGTTCCCGGGAAGAAGCTCGTGCGTGGCAGCGGATTCTGGAAGACGATTTGCCATCAGATCCCTGTGGTTCCAGGTGACAAATGCCGGCCTCTTTTGCATTCCCAAAGCTCCCGCTATTGTCAGCTGTAAGGCCTCTTCCGCTTTGGCGCGGCTATTTCCTGGCTCGACGTGACAACGCCTGCAAACCGATCGGTAAGGACTCCTATGTCGATAGAAACCCCCAATCTGCTGATCAGAGAGTTCGACAAGGCCGATACACCAGCGCTCAGCAGGATTCTTGGTGACCCGTCCGTTATGGAGTTCTCAAGCAAGGGCCCGATGACCGAAGCGGATACCGCCAGGTTCATCGAGTGGTGTCGAAGCTGTTATCAAGAGTTCGGCTATGGCCAGTGGGCGATAATCGTGAAGGAATCCGGAGAGCTCATCGGGTTCTGTGGACTAAGCCATGCCACGGTGGATGGCACGGAAGAAGTGGAGATTGCATACCGCCTTGCCCGGCATCAGTGGGGCAAGGGGCTCGCCTCTGAAGCGGTGAAGGCGGTAATGGATTACGGTTTTACCACCTGTAAACTCCCATCAGTTGTCGCAATTGTCTCGCCTCTTCATAAGGCATCGATCCGGGTGCTCGAAAAGTGCGGTTTCACCTCCTTTCATGAAACCGACTACAGTGGATGGAGAGTCCGTGTATACCGGATGACATAGGAGGCAACCATGGCAGAGGTCATTCTGGAGTCCACCATCACCTGTCCCGAGTGCGGTCATCAGAAAACGGAAGTGATGCCCACCAATGCCTGCCAGTATTTCTACGAGTGTGAGTCCTGCAAGGCGTTGTTGAAGCCGAAGCCGGGCGACTGCTGTGTGTTCTGCTCATTCGGCACCGTGGCGTGCCCGCCGGTTCAGCAAGGTCTCTTTGTGTGTGGAGGGGAACGCCATGGATTATGATTTTCTGGATGAAAGCGGGCAGATTCTTCGTGAGGCTGGCCGTCTCGGCAGGATTGACCCCAATGTAATTGAGTTTCTTGCCGCACCGGCGCGTGTGGTGACGTTTCGCATTCCAATGAAAATGGACGATGGCAGTTTTCGGGTGTTTGATGCCCATCGTGTCCGTTATAACGATGCCCTCGGGCCGAGCCGCGATGGGACGCGTATTTCCCCCGATCTCGACCTGGATGAGGTGAAATCGCTCGCGATGATCATGTCGATCAAGCACGCGGCTGGCCGAATTCCGGCCGGTGGCGGCAAGGGTGGCATCGTGGCCGACCCGCGTGAATTGAGTGATAGGGAGTTCCAGTCACTTTGCCGTGCCTATATTCGCTACCTGCGTCCGAGAGGGCAGGCTTACGATGTGCCCGGTGCGGACATCGGTACGGATCTGCAAACCATGAGCTGGATGCTGGACGAATACGAGTCAGTCACCGGCTACCATGAGCCAGCCGCAGTCAATGATAAACCACCTATCCTCGGCGGTTCGCTGGGGGGCTTTGAGGCGACCGGGAGTGGGGTTTTCGATGTGTTCAGGGAAGCCGCCGAGCAGGCCGACTTTGACATCGAAAATGCCCGTGTGGCTATCCAGGGATTCGGCCAGGTCGGGTCGGTGGCGGCGAGCATGTTTTACGAGGCCGGCTGTGATGTTGTGGCAGTTTGCGATAGCCGTGGCGGCGTTTATTCGAACGACAGCCTCGATATTCCGGCCCTGCTGGCGCACAAAAAGTCCACTGGAAAAGTCTCGGACTTTGCCGGCAGCGAACCGATAACCAGCGAAGCGACGCTGGAATGTGACTGCGACGTGTTAGTGCCTGCCTCGGTTCAGGGGGTGATTACCGCGGACAACGCGGACCGGATCCAGGCCCGAATGGTGGTGGAAGCCGCCAATGCGCCAACCACGTTAAAAGCCGATGCGATGCTGCTGGAAAGGGGCGTGATCATTGTGCCGGATGTGCTGGCTAATGCCGGTAGTGTACATCTGTGCCAGATGGAGCGCAGTCAGGGCCTCTCCGATAATTACTGGGATATCGATACCATCAACTGCCTGCGACAGGAACGGTTGGCAAAGGGCTATCGGGAAGCTGTGACCACGGCGGCCGAACACCAACTGAAATCGGTGCGGCTAGGCGCGTGGATTAATGGTCTCAAGCGGATCGAAGAGGCGATGCACCTGCGTGGCTGGTGCTAGCGGGGTATCGCCAGGTCCGATCCGCCGGTTGGCGAGCACTTTAGCTCCGGGTTTTCACGGCCAATCAACTCCAGCGCCACGGCGGCATTGCTCACCCGGTCGCGCATCATGTCTTTGTGGTAGCTGTCCGGGTTCCACGGTGAGTACATGGTTTCCTCCGATGGGCCGGGCTCGATCTTGAAGTAGCAGGGAGCCGCAATTCGGGCGATCTCTGCAGCCTCATAGAAACGCACGAAGCCACCCATGGACTGGACCAGGCAAAGGTATACGTCCATGGGTATCTGGATACTGCTGCGGATGGCCGATAGCATCGGCAGGCTCAGGTCGGCGAGTGGATTGAAGGTATCCGCTCCCAACTGCTGGGCAACATGGGCGCCTGCCGGGTTGGCCTGGCCGGCAAAGACCGAGAGCTTGAAGATGACGTCCTTCGGGATGACGCCCTTCTGGCGTAGCTGGTTGGCCAGCCACAACACGCCTTCGTCGGTGATCAGGAATCCACGGAATCCGGCATTCATGCACCGTTCGACGTCTTTCAGCCAGTGCCGGACGGCATCCATGCCACGCAGGCGCATGCCCGAGACAAGGCCCTCCGGGGTGGACATCTGGCGGCCGGCGTCCCAGCTTCGGCGTGGGCCGGGCGTCATCACTACTTCGATCTTCTGTTCCCGGGCCAGTTGGGCAAAATCCCGCAGTTCCGACTGGGTGAGATAGGTCGCGCCACCGACGGTCGCGATGATGCGATGTACCGGTACTTTTTGGCGCTCCGCCTCTTTGATCATCGCCTCCAGGGCGGAAACACGCTCGACTCCGGAGATTTCGATGCGGTAGTGGCCGCCATCGGGGAACCGGAGTCCCGACGATGGCAGTTGATTGTTGTCATGGGCCGGGAGACCGAGTTCTTCGAGCGCCTGTTCCAGGTTATCCATCACTGCCTCTTGTCCATAGTTGTTTGGGCTATCCTTCACTATTAGCACACCACACCGGAAAAGGTGGAAACGGAGGTTCCCATGGCACTGAGCAGCGCCGAACTCATCAACGATCCCATCGGTTGTTACCCGCAGGCGACTGTGGCCTGCTTCGATCCCACCCGTGGCGAACTGCCACGGCGGCAATTGGATGAGACCCGGACACAGACCTTTCTCGAACGCCTGGCCGCCGCCGGGGCTCCCGCTGCACTCATTGCCTCGTCCACCGGGCAGGGGCACCTGCGCACCGTGGATGAGTTGGCCGCCTGGTTTTGTTGCGCCGCGGAGGCGAGCACCCGCGACATGCTGCTCATGGGGCTGCTGAGGCCGGAAGACGGGATCAATGCCAATGAGCGGCTATTGGACCTGCTGGCCGACCTTCAGTATCCGGTGGTTTTCGTGCGCCCTGGAACCGACCTGACCGGGCAGACCAGCGACGAGCAGGTGACCGACAGCCTGGCGCCGATCATCGGAGCGGCCGCAGACCGGGGATTGGCCATCGGACTGTACTCGATCTCCGATGTCAGTGGCCTGCCGCTGAGTGCCGGCTCCGCAGCGCAACTGGTCGGTTGCGATGGCGGAGAACACATCGTTGCCGTGAAAGTGACCGAGACTGACTACGAGGCGAGCACCGCACGATTCCTGGCGCACCCGGCGCTGAGTCGCCTGAAGATTGTTCAGGGCTGGGATCCCCACCTGAGCCGTGCCCTGCGGGATGGTCCTCGTTTCGACGCTGAGGGTCGGCAACGGGCCGGGATCACATCGGGGCTGATGTCGTTGGCGGTTTTCCAATATTTGCATATCCTGGATGCGGCTGCCCGTGAGGACTGGGACGAGGTCGCGGCGGCTCAGCAGTCGACCGATGCCATCTTCCGTTCAATGCAGGACGACCCCAAACATTTTGCAGATCTTCAGCGTGCCAAGTTCATCATGGGCCTGGGGCACCCGTTAGCCGGGCAAATCAGCGACGACCAGGTCGAGCGGTTTTTTGAGGCGCTTGAGCATTTGCCCAGAAACGCGGATCGGCAGCGTATCGCACGCAGCCTGGATTTGATGGGGGACGGACCGTTTCATGATCGACTTCGTCTTTTGCAAGGCATCGAAGAAGCCTAGGTCCTTTCGGTTTGGGCTGAACCAGTCAGTAGCATTGTCCCCCGTATCCTTGGGCAATACGACCCAGCCCGATTTAATCCAGGGCAACCTTTAGCCCGATGCCTGTCAGCAGACAGCCAAAGATGTTGTTCTGGGCTCTGCGGTATCGGGCATTGCCGCTGGTAAGTGCCCAGAGTGCCCGCCCCAGAACCGCGTAGACAAAATCAAAGACCAGTCCTGTCAGCACCAGAATCAGTGCCAGGATGGCGAATTGTCCGGCAATGCCCGAGAGTTCCGGGTGGATGAACTGCGGAAGCAGTACAGAGCAGAAGATCAGGGATTTGGGGTTGAGCAGGTTGGTTGCCAGCCCTCTTCGGAAACCAGCCAGATACCCCGCTGATGGCAGAGTGCCTGCCGCTGACTGGGGTTGATCATGGAGCGAATGACCTGACCGGAAGAACTGCCAACCCAGGTACAGCAGATAAGCCGCGCCCAGTAATCGCACCGTGTGGTAGGTCCAGGGGTGAGTCGCAAACAGCGTCGCAAGCCCCACCGCCGCGAGCAGGACATGGCAGCCCCGGGCAATGGCAAGGCCCACGGCGACGGCCATGGCCTTTCTGGGGCCACTGCTCACGGAGGTGCCGAGTACCAGGATCATGTCTGGTCCTGGCGCAAGGTAAATCGCAATGAGCGCAGTCAGGAACAGTAGAAGGTCAGCCATGGGCCGTGTCTCTTGCCAGTATTGAAGTCTTGAGTATACCGTCCGTTGCTTAGCGAATGGTTGCTTTATCAGCCACAAAAGAATAGAAGATTGGTGTTATTCGCTAAATTTTTCCTAAATGAGGCTTTTCATGCCAAATCATAAGTTAGACCGATTTGATCGGAAGCTTCTGGAGGCACTGCAGACGGATGGCCGCGTGCCAAACACGGATCTGGCCGAGGGAATCGGCCTGTCCCCGTCGCCTTGCTCGCGGAGGGTGCGGCTGCTTGAAGAATCCGGGGTGATCAAGGGCTACAGCGCAATCCTGGATCAGGAAAAAGTGGGTTTGGGGCTTACCGTGTTCGTCGACATCAAAGTGGAGCGCCATCAGGAAAAAGAAGCCGAGGCTTTTTGCGAGGCAGTGAGCGTTCTGCCGGAAGTGGTGATGGCCCACCTGGTGTCCGGGGAGTCGGATTTCCTGTTGCAGGTTATGGTGCCCGATCTTCGTGCCTACAAGGAATTTTTGACCAATACACTGCTCAAGTTACCTGGAGTCCGGGACATTCGAAGCAACTTTGCGATCCAGACCGTCAAACCTCAGTCGCCGCTTCCTTTGATTCATCTGCCGGGGTGAGAAAACAAGAGGGGCTGTTTCTTTGGGGCCCCGGCGATCAGCTCCTATTCTTCCCGGTAGACGATGACGCCAGGGAAAAGGTCAATAAAAATCTGGATTCAAATTCATCATGAATGCTCTCGAACTCAAGGTCCCACCCCTGCTGATGACGGTTCTCTTCGGAGGCGCCATGTGGGCGCTTTCTCGCCTTCTGCCGGCCGGTTATCTAGCCATCCCCGGCAAACTCTGGCTGTCGGCTGCCGTTCTGGCTGTTGGGGGATGCATCGCTCTGCTAGGGGTTCTGGAATTCAGGTCTGCGGGAACGACTGTGGACCCGCGCATGCCGCATCAGTCCGAAAGTCTGGTAACAAAGGGGATATACCGTTACACCCGAAACCCGATGTACCTGGGTTTCTTGCTGATGCTTGTCGCCTGGGGGCTTTTCCTGGGCAGTGTTTTTGCCGCCCTGCTGTTGCCGCTATTCATTATCTACATGAACCGCTTCCAGATCCTGCCGGAGGAACGGCACATGCGGGCGTTGTTCGGGGAGGCCTACCTGCACTATATGTCTCAGGTCCGTCGGTGGCTTTAAGGTAGAGAAACTATGTGAAGTCGCGAGGAATCTTCAGGTCCCATTCGCGGGAAAAAATTCGTTTCTCACCTTCCCATGCATCCAGTTCCGCCCATACGTAAAAATTCTCTGTATCTGCCGTCAGTATGGTGTGTGTGCGCGTGTGAACGGACCAGTAACCCCGTTCAAAATGGCGTTCGGTTTTGGTCTCCCCCTTTGGCGAGGTGAAGTCGTCGTCCCGGTAGGTGTACCAGTTGCGCGTACAATCTGCGATTGTCATATCAATTTCGTCAATCCGGAACTCTCCAAGGTCCTGAATAACTTCCAGTATCGACAAATCCTCGGCCAGGTCCCGGTGCACCAGCCAATTGTGATGCGAGGGTTGAAGTCGTGTGATACCGATTGGCGGGGTGCCCTCCGGCGGCTCAAAACCTATGGCGGTATCTGTGTCGCTTATAGGTCGCACCGGTAGCTCCAGAAGGGAATTGCCGGAGCGAACAGTGAGTCGCACTGCTTCCGGCGGCGGCCATGCCAGCGCCCAATAGGAGGTGGAGATACTAAGGCGAAGCCGATGCCCCCGGGGGAATACCTGGGCGACATGATTCATTGGTATCCGAACCTGGAAGAATTCGCCGGGCACGAGTGCTTCTGGTCGGTCACTCCCCTGGCGGTGATTGAGATTCATGAGGCCGTAGGTCACCCGTGTAATCTTGTCATCCGGGGCTGCGTCAGACAGCCTTACGGCTACCATGGCTACCGGCTGGTTGCTGGCCACCTGTAGCTCCACTACCGGCGCGCCCAGAATTTCCAGGTCCTCTGTGAGAGGAGCACTCTCAAAAACCAGCGCGCCACCATCTTCCTCGCGCTGATCGTGAGGCAGGTCTGGAGCTGCGGTGTAAGAACACCATTTGCCGGCAAACAGGCCCACACTGAGTGGCGACTGGATGGGCATGTCCACCTTCTCGCCTTTCTTACTCTGTCCGTTTTCCTCCATTAGCTGCCAGGGAGCGAGTCTGAACTGGCGCGTGGTGATGCGTGACGAGGGCCAGGCCTCTTCGGCTACCCAGCGGCCGGGCCGCTCACTATAGGATGTGGTAGGCGGTACGCTGTCCTGCATCCAGGCGCGGAGCATGGGTTCGGCCATGATCCCGGTCTCATGGCCTTTCAGCCAATTGTCCCACCAGCGTAACGTTTCCTGCAGGAAGCCGATCGCTGGGCCCGGAATGCCTTGGTGCGGATACTTGTGCCCCCAAGGCCCGATCAGCCCCTGGCGCGGAACGTCAAGGTGCTCAAGCAACCGGAAAATGGCGTTGGTATACCCGTCCGCCCAGCCGCCGACGGCCATAACCGGACACTGAATGGCAGCATAATCCTCACAGACAGATCCATGATGCCAGTATGGATCGCGGCGCTGGTGTCGCAACCACGTATCCAGCCAAAGGCCGCTGCCCTCCAGTCGTTCCAGCCACATGTCGCGCCACCGCTCGCCCACAATTGCTGGATCAGGCGGGCAGCTGTTCACTGAAAACATTGTTGTCGATTCGGAAAGGTTGTCGGTCAGCAAGCAACCGCCCATGTAGTGCATATTGTCCGTGTACAGGTCATCGGTAGAGCAGGCCGTGACGATGGCTTTCAAGGCTTCTGGTCGCCGCGCCGCGATCTGTAGTGCGTTAAAGCCGCCCCAGGAGATGCCCATCATGCCGACATTGCCGTCGCACCAGGGTTGTTCTGCAATCCAGCGTATCGCCTGTAATCCGTCATCCAGCTCTTGTTCTCGGTACTGGTCAATCATAACGCCATCCGAGTCGCCACTACCCCGCAAATCCACCCGCACACAGGCGTAACCGTGCCCGGCCAGGTAGGGGTGGGTAATGGCGTCCCGGGCGCGTGTCAGGTCCCGTTTACGATAGGGGATATATTCCACGATGGCCGGTACCGGTTGTTGCCGGGCCGAAACCGGCCGCCATAGGCGTGCTGCCAACCGACTGCCATCTGCCAGAGGAATCCAGACATTTTCAACCGTTTCGATTCTGTGGGGCAGGGAATCAGGATGCACTGTTTTAAGGCTCATGCTGACGCCTCCTCATCCACCGGTTCAAACTCAAAGGGTAGCAATTCCACGGCCCGGTGATAGTTTTCCAGCATCTCGTGGGTAGTTTGTGCGGCGACATGCACCTCTGCCAACACGTAGCTATAGGCATCCTGATCGATTAGCGATGACAGTCGCTCGCCTTTTTTCAGCTTAAGGATGACATCCGTATCAGGCTGTTCATTGAGTAACCGGGACAGATCCTTTTTTGTCGGCACCCGGGTTGCTACCGCATCGTTCTGCGTATAATGCCGCAGCAAAAACTTGGCGGCATGTTTATACGGCCCTTTACCTTCAACAAAGTGTGCTTCATCACCGACCGCCACATGCACGGCAATCTCGTGATTTGAGATGCCGTCAACTTTTTCGAACTGGTAAGAGTGGGACTGGGAGATGCGGGGATTGATCTCAATGATCTGAAGTTTGTCGGAGTCTTTGTCCCAGAAAAACTCCATATTGAAGCAGCCATTGTCGAACCCGATATGTTGCAGTACGCGCCCGGCGACATCGATGGCACGCTGCTGTATTTGCTTTGGGGCTTTTGAGGGATATTCGTAGCGCAGGAAACTTTTGTGATTGTGATCACGCACCATATCGATCATACCGTGAACACGGTATTGGCCATGCTGAATACTTCCCTCCGGTGCAATCTCCAGGCCGTGGAGCAGCTCCTCGGCGATCAGATAATTGCCATTGATTCCGGCGATTGCTTCGGGCAGCTGGGCTTTTGCAAGAATTGTGTTGAACGGGTCGCCCAGCCGGTGAATGCGCTCACGCACGATGCCTATGGCCCGGTGAAAATCCCCTGCATCATTGATGCGAAAGCCCAGCAGTGAGCCATAGCCTTTGACCGGTTTGATCCAGAAGGGATAGTCCAGTGTCACCTTGCTGAGGGCGTCATCGTCAAAGGGGTCGAAAGCGCAGAAGTCGGGCGTGTTTTCGGGAGCAGCCTGGCGTTGTTCGGTACGGCTCCAGTATTTGTGTGAACACTTGAGAATGGCCTCAAGAGAAGGGCATGGCAGATTAAATTCCTGACAAAGGATTGCCGTTATGGACGTGGCTGGGAAGTCCCAGTGGCAGACCATCCCGTCGATGGAACCATCGAAATTCCTAAGGATGCCACGCGCCTTGTCCAGCATTTCTTCAATGTCGTATTTCTGTTGGTAAACGATTTCTTCGGATCTGAGTAGCGGGAGAAAATTAAAGCTGCAGGCATCCGGAATTTGTAGCAGGTCTGCTCCATGACGTTCATCGAAGCCGACGACGAAAATATTTTTTATATGGTCGTTTCTGTTCATAAGCTCGGCTCAGTCATTTTCAATCACCCTCTACGTGCTTGCGAGTGTCCTTGCGGCATTTTGATCACGGGTTATCCAGCCTGAATTTCGCATCGAGCTCGTCAACAAGTCCGCCTTGTCTAAATATAGATCAAGATTCGTTCTGGCCTCATTTGGCTTCCCGCAACCGACGGGGACTGGCACTGGTAGTCACACGGAACAGTTTTTCGTAGAAGCTCTTTGTCGGGAGAGAAAAGTTATCAGAACGAAGTGAAGCGGGTAGGCAATTCCAATTACAACAGATAAAGTCAGGCGTTTTGTTCGGCTGGATTGTTGAGAATGAAGAGCTGGGTTTTCCTGGGTATTGCAATCGTCGCCGAGGTGCTCGCAACCTCGGCGCTGAAGGCCAGTGACGGTTTTACCAAACTGGAACCTAGCGTTCTGGTTGTCGGTGGCTACGCTATCGCGTTCTACTTTCTGTCGCTCACGCTCAAGGCAATTCCGGTTGGTATTGCCTATGCTGTATGGGCCGGTCTGGGCATTCTGCTGGTGGCGCTGATTGGCTGGCTGGTGTTTGGCCAGCGGCTGGATCTGCCGGCGGTAATCGGGATGACGCTGATTGTTTCAGGTGTGCTCATCATCAGTCTGCTGTCAAAATCCAGTGCCCACTAATGCAATCGAACCGAAGGGCCCGGTTGATGAGGTTCAAGTAGCTCCGTGAAAGAGGATGATCTGGATACCTTGCTGGAAACTATTCCGGATGTGCGGGATGGTCTGACCCGCACCGAGCGGATCATCCTGTATGTGTTGAATGAAACCCAGCGGGAACTGAACGGCCGCAACGTGCCCACAGTGATGCTCTATGGTCGGGTGCTGGAGTATGTGAACATCAGTGAGCAGGAGCTCCACGTTTATCTGGACCGGCTGGGTGTCAAAGGAGACGGGTAACGTTGGTTTACTACATCACGAAAGTGGCTGTGACTGCCGTCCTGGTGGTCCTCATTTCTGAAATCGCCAAGCGCAGCTCCGTGATCGGAGCCATTCTGGCTTCGGTTCCGCTGACTTCCGTGCTCGCCATGATCTGGCTGTATGTGGATACGGGGGATATTCAGAAGATCAGTGACCTGGCGTCCAGCATTTTCTGGCTGGTACTGCCTTCCCTGGCGCTGTTCATTGCTCTGCCCCTGTTGCTCGGCAAGGGGATGAATTTCTATCTCAGCCTGATTGTTTCAATTGGCATCACCGCATTGTGTTATCTGGTGATGGTGCTCGTGTTGAAACACTTCGGGATCAGTCTTTAGCCCGGATTCAGCGGGTCGAATCGGTAGTAGTCCCTCAGCGCCTGGAACACCTTCGGCTGCTCATGCCGCAAGTGTGCCGGCTGCTGGAAGAACGCTTCGGTCAGTACCGCGAAGAATTCCGCCGGCTCGGTGGCGCCATAAGGATCGAGCCAGGGCTTGTGGTGGTGCTCGATGGTGTTTTGCAGGTGTTCGTAGGCCTCTGTCATGGTCTGCTGCCAATGGCTGGCCTGCTCGCCGCTGAGCGGAGGCGCGCCATCGGCGGAGCCATCCAGGTAATCCAGCTGGTGGGCGAACTCGTGGAGGATCACGTTATGCGGGCTGTGGGAATCGTTGGCGGCATGCTTGCATTCGCTCCAGGCCAGCACCACCTGCCCGTGGCTTGAGGCCTCGCCCGCCCGCACTTCCTCGCCTTCGTGAACGATCATGCCGTGTTCCCAGGCATGCTGTACGCGGTAGACATCCGGGTACACCAGGATGCTGCGGATATCATCATAGTGGGAGAAGGAGCGGCCGAGCAGCAGGAGGCAGGCGTGGCCGGCAATGGTCAGTCGAACGCGTTCGTCCACATCAAAGCCGTCGCAGCCGTAAAAGTTTTTCTCCGACAGGAAAAGCTGAACCAAGCGTTCCAGGATCTCCTTTTGCGCTCCTGGCAACCGGCGGTAGAAGGGTACCTGCTGCTCAAGTACCGCTCGCCACTTCTCGGGAAAGGGCTGGCTGAGCTCCCGTTTGCGGCGCCAGCTTCGGTAGAAAAACAGGTAAAACACCGAGGCTGAAATCAGGATGACCGCAAAAACGGCAAATACCAGGGGTGATGACATACAACTCCTGCCGGATGGGCGTCGAATTACTACCGATCATACCTGAAAGTTCCGTTACCCACCGAACAGGTGAGGTCGATTCGGCCAGCTGGTCGGGAACTCCGGGGCGGAGACCGCCCCGGAGTTGTCGGTCAGGCCCGCTGAAGAGTCACCGGCACCGGCCGGCAGACGGTATTGCAGACCGGGGAGTGGTCCCTGGCAAAGCTGAGCAGGTCATCCAGTTCCTCATCGCTGCAATCGGCCTCGATGTCCATCACGATGCGGATGCTTTCATAGCCGATGGTGGCTTCGTCGTTCAGCGCCAGCAGCCCTTCCAGGTTGATATTGCCGGACAATTTGGTGGCCAGCTTGTGAATCGTGATGCCCCGGGCGGCGGCATGCAGGACCGTGGTGGTGGTGACACACCCGGCCAGCGCGTGCAGCAGGAATTCCACCGGGTTGGCGCCCTCGTTGTGGCCGAGCAGGACGGGCGGCTCGCCGTTGGTGAAGACATAGTCTTCGGTCCGGGATGTGTCCTCGGCGCCGGCGCCATAGAAGCCGCGGATGGTGGAGCGGTTTTCGCCGCCATTCACCCACTGGTTGCGGGCCCGGAATTCGAACTGCGCGAGAGCGGGATCGTTCTTCAGGGCTTCAACAGTCTGGCCCATCTGTACCAGATCAAGGCCGTTGCGGGTTTGGATGTGTACCTGGGTATTCATGTTCATTCACCTTGCTTCATTGTTGTTGAGATCCCGGGGGAGTCCGGGAGGCGCTTTATCCGGCGCCTGGGTATAAAGTAAGGGTTTGGGGGCTGCGGGATCAGATGGACTTCTGACAAAAAGAGGGCATTCATGCCACGAAATGTCGGGAGGGCCTGAAAATGGGGCCGAAACAGACGAAAGTCCTGATTCTGGCGCTACCGGAAACCGCCGGGTCAGCGCTTTACGGAATGGTGGATGTGTTGATGGCCACCGGAAATATCTGGCAGACCCTTGTAGGGGACGCCGTTCCTTATCAACCCTTCGATGTCCGGATTGTGTCCATACAATCCGCGTCCTTTCGTTGCGGCCACGGCATTCCGGTGGAACCCGCGTGCACCATCGACGATGAGCCTGCCGGTGAGCTTTTGATCCTGCCGGAAATCTGGCTCGGACCGGCGGAAGATCTCAGTGGCCGGTACGACGCCCTGATGGCCTGGATCAAACGCCGTTACCGATCCGGCATGACCATCTATTCGGCCTGCTCCGGCTCGGTGCTGCTGGCAGAAAGCGGCTTGCTGGATCACTGCGAGGCAACCTCCCACTGGGGCTACCAGGAGCTGTTCCAAACCCGCTATCCGAAGGTGCATTTCCGCCCGGAGAGCAACCTGGTGTACGCCCATCCTGGTGGCCGGCTGGTGACCGCCGGAGGAACAACCTCCTGGCATGACCTGGCGCTTCATATCATTGCCCGATATGTCGGAATTGGCGAGGCGCTCCGTATTGCCAAGGTGTATCTGCTCAAGTGGCATGGAGAAGGCCAGCTGCCGTTCACGGGGCTGGTTCGCCGAACCCATCACGCAGACTCTGCTGTTCGCAAATGCGAGGAGTGGCTGAAGGAGCATTTCCGGGAGCCGGGTGCCATTCCCCGGCTGGTTGAGGCCTCGGCGCTTCCGGAGCGAACGCTGAAGCGCCGGTTCAAGGAGGCCACTGGTAACTCTCTGATGGGTTACCTGCAGAATGTGCGTATCGAGGAGGCAAAAAGGGCCCTTGAGCAAGGCAAGCTCTCCGTGGAAGAGGTGAGCCTGGAGGTAGGCTATGAGGACGTTTCCTTCTTCCGCAGGCTGTTCAAACGTCTCACCGGGCTCACCCCCGGGGAATACCGGCGCCTGTTCCGGCCGCTTCTGGAGGAATCGGTGCTTTCTGAATGACAGGTTGGCTTTAAGGCGGTCGGCGCTTATGCTCATCACACATATTTATCTTCCGGGAGTCGTTTTATGAGTCTGGCTGTTGCTTTGCACGTGCTTTCCGCCGTTATCTGGGTCGGCGGCATGTTTTTCGCCTACATGGCCATGCGGCCGGCGGTGGTCGAGGTAATTGAGGCGTCCCAGCGCGGTGTACTCTGGTGCCATACCCTGTCCCGATTCTTCAAGTGGGTATGGGCGGCTGTGATCCTGCTGCTGGTGACCGGTTACTGGATGATCTTCAGCGTGTTCGGTGGCATGGCCGGTGCCGGCTGGCATATCCATGCCATGCAGGGGCTGGGGATTGTGATGATGCTGTTGTACTTTCACGTGTATTTCGCGCCTTTCCGGCGGCTCAAGCAGGCTGTCGCCAACAAGGATCCCCAGGAAGGCGGACGCCAGGTTGGTCAGATCCGCAAGCTGGTGGGTACCAACCTGATCCTGGGCTTGATCGTGGTGGCGATCGGTGCCGGTGGCCGGTATCTCTGAGTCAGGCTGCTGTTGATCGGAGATCCGGATTCATGTCACCCATACGCAAAAAGGCGATTGCCGGTCTGAAGGCCGGCGACTCCTTTACCATCACCCGTACTTTTATCGAAGAAGAAACCCTGGCATTTGGTGAAGTCAGCCGGGACCACAACCCGGTGCACTACGATGATCGCTTTGCCGGGGAAAAGAACCTGCAGGGCCGCATCTGCCACGGCTTGCTGGTGGGCGGAATGATTACCGAGGTGGGCGGTCAGATTGGCTGGCTCGCCTCCGGGATGAATTTCCGGTTCCGGCAGCCGGTGTACTTCGGGGATAC
>NZ_JAWLHI010000065.1:0-22309 GCF_041690455.1 Marinobacter sp. | reverse complement strand
GATGCCGTTGTCGTGGTGCGGATTATGGGACGCACTGATCACGATGCCGGCAGACGCCCGGAAGGTACGGGTGAGATAGGCAATCGCCGGCGTCGGCATGGGACCGAGCAGCTTCACGTCGACACCGGCGGCAGACAACCCTGCTTCCAGTGCGGATTCGAACATGTATCCGGACAACCGGGTGTCCTTGCCGATCAGCACACTGTTGCGCTGACCATCCTTCTTGAACGCCTGGCCGGCGGCCCAGCCCAGGCGCAGCATGAATTCCGGGGTAATAGGGAACTCACCGACCCGGCCACGAATGCCGTCGGTACCAAAATATTTGCGATCGGACATCAACCCGCCTCCTTCATGGCCGCCACTACCCTGACGGCATCCACTGTTTCCCTGACATCGTGGACACGCACGATGCTGGCACCTTTCATGGCGGCTATTGTCGCGGCCGCGATGCTTGCGGGCAACCTTTCATCCACCTCGCGGCCGGTAATCTTGCCCAACATGGATTTTCGGGAGATACCAATCAGCAGGGGGTGCCCCAGGATGTGGAGCTGCTCCATGGAGGCGAGCAGCTGCAGGTTGTGCTCCAGGCTCTTGCCAAAACCAAAACCGGGATCGAGGATGATGTTCTCCGGGAGCACTCCGGCCTGCTCCGCCACCCGCATACGTTCGGTCAGGAACGAACTGACCTCCCGGCGGACGTTGCGGTACTCCGGGCGGTCCTGCATGGTGTCCGGCTCGCCCTGGATGTGCATGATGCACACCGGAACGCCAGCCGCAGCGGCAGCCTCCGGGGCACCAGCGCGCTGAAGCGCGCGAACGTCGTTGATCAGTCCGGCACCCAGCCTTGCGGTCTCGGCCATCACTTCCGGTGAGCTGGTATCCACGGAGATTACCGTATCCAGTTCACCCGCAATTGCTTCCACCACCGGGCAGACCCGATCCAGCTCTTCCTGCACAGACACCGGTGCCGCGCCCGGCCGGGTCGACTCGCCACCAACATCAATGAATGCTGCGCCATCGGCAACCATTTGCCGGGCCCGCACCAGGGCCGCGTCCCGGGAGTTGAATTTTCCACCGTCAGAGAAGGAATCCGGGGTGACGTTGAGAATTCCCATGACATGACAGCGGGACATGTCCAACACCCGCCCGGCAAAGTTCATTTCCATAGCAAACCTTTTCTGAAAAACATTCCGCGGTGCCAAAAACAAACGCCGCCCGGAATCCGGGCGGCGCATTCAATCGACCTGTTTGTTGGTCAGGGAGCGGGTCAGTGCTCGCCGGCCGGCCGGCCCACACCAGGCTGACGACCGTCATCGGAACCTTTCGGCTCCGGAGCCTTCTCCGGCTCGTCGGCCGGCACACCGCCGGCCGGACCACTGCCACCCCAACCCTTGGGCGGACGCGGCTCACGACCTTCCATGATGTCGTCGATCTGGTAGCGATCGATGGTTTCGTACTTCATCAATGCTTCCGCCATCAGATCGAGCTTGTCCCGGTTGTCGATCAGGATCTGCTTGGCGGTTTCGTAGCAGGTGTCGATGATGTTACGAACCTCTTCGTCGATCCGCTGGGCGGTTTCCGGCGAGTAGACGGTCTGCGACTGACCGGCGGAACGCCCCAGGAACGGCTCTTCGCTGTCGGTATCGTACTGCAGCGGACCCAGTTTCTCGGACAGGCCCCAACGGGTCACCATGTTCCGGGCCAGACTGGTGGCACGCTCGATGTCGTTGGAGGCACCGGTGGTGACACCATCGAAGCCGAGTGTCAGCTCTTCCGCGATACGCCCACCGAACAGACTGCAGATGGAGCTGATCAGGAAGCGCTTGCTGTGACTGTACTTGTCCTCTTCCGGCAGGAACATGGTCACACCCAAAGCACGGCCACGGGGGATGATGCTCACCTTGTACACCGGATCGTGCTCGGGCATGAGACGACCGACGATGGCGTGGCCAGACTCGTGGTAAGCGGTGTTCCGCTTCTCTTTCTCGCTCATGACCATGGACTTGCGCTCGGCGCCCATCATGATCTTGTCCTTGGCGAGCTCGAACTCCTCCATGGACACCAGGCGCTGGTTACGGCGTGCGGCAAAGAGGGCCGCCTCGTTTACCAGGTTGGCCAGATCGGCGCCAGAGAACCCGGGCGTACCACGGGCAATCAGGGACGGCTCCACGCCGTCTGCCAGCGGCACCTTCTTCATGTGCACTTTAAGGATCTGCTCGCGGCCAATGATATCCGGCAGACCAACCACCACCTGGCGGTCAAAACGACCCGGGCGCAGCAGGGCCGGGTCCAGAACATCCGGACGGTTGGTAGCGGCGATCACGATAACGCCTTCGTTACCTTCAAAGCCGTCCATTTCAACCAGCAGCTGGTTCAGGGTCTGTTCACGCTCGTCGTGACCACCACCCATGCCGGCGCCACGGTGGCGACCGACGGCATCAATCTCATCGATAAAGATGATGCACGGGCTCTGCTTCTTGGCCTGCTCGAACATGTCACGGACACGGGACGCACCCACACCCACGAACATTTCAACGAAATCGGAACCGGAGATGGAGAAGAACGGCACCTTGGCCTCGCCGGCAATCGCCTTGGCGAGCAGGGTCTTACCGGTGCCCGGCTGACCGACCATCAGCACACCCTTGGGAATGCTGCCGCCCAGACGCTGGAACTTGCTCGGATCCCGCAGGAAGTCCACCAGCTCCTTCACGTCCTCCTTGGCTTCGTCGACACCGGCGACGTCCCCAAAGGTGGTCTTGATCTGATCTTCACTCATCAGGCGCGCCTTGCTCTTGCCGAACGACATGGGGCCTTTGCCGCCACCGCCGCCCTGCATCTGGCGCATGAAGAAGACGAATAGAGCAATAATGATCAGTATCGGGAACGCTGCCACCAGCAGCTGTGTCCACAGGCTCTGGCGCTCAGGCTCCTTACCGATCACCTCGACGTTGTTCGCGAGCAGGTCGTCCATCAGTTTGTTATCCGACACCTGAGGTCGGATTGTCTCGAACTGGGAACCGTCACCACGGGTACCCTGGATTTCCAGGCCGTCGATGGTCACCCTCTGGACCTGGCCCTGCTGGACCATCTCCACGAACTGGGAATAGTTTACTTGTTGGCCGGTGGTGGTGGGAGAGAAATTCTGAAACACCATCAGCAGCACGGCGGCTATTATCAGCCAGAGAACCAGATTTTTTGCCATATCGTTCAAGGATCATCACCTGTGAATTGAAGGAAGCCCTATCAAAGACAACCTTTTCCGACACCTTACACCAATTGTACGCTCGTCCACCAGAAACGGCCCATCCGTAGCGGCCGCAGAGTAAGGGCAACCTTCGGGGTCGATCTGAAAACGGGGTCAGATGAAAGCTTTCATCTGACCCCAACTTCAACTCTGACTCCACGCTAACCCTTGAACCCCTTCCCCACCAGGTAGATCTCTCTCGACCTCGCCCGGGAAGAATCCGGCTTCCGGCTTACAACGGTCTTGAAGCTGCCGCGCATGTCAGCCAGCAATGCGTCAAAGCCTTCACCCTGAAACACCTTGGCAACAAACACGCCTCCGGGCCGCAGTACCTGCCGGGCCATATCCAGAGCCAGCTCTACCAGCCCCATCGCCCGCGGAATATCTACCGCAGCCATACCACTCATATTGGGTGCCATATCGGAAATTACAACATCCGCCTGACGGTCACCCAGCAATTCCATCAGCCTTTCGAAAACTTCATCCTCGGTAAAATCACCCTGGACAAAGTCCACACCGGCTATCGGGTCCATGGGCAGGATGTCGCTGGCGATCACTACACCCTTGTCACCCACGCGCTCCACGGCCACCTGGGACCAGCCACCCGGCGCGGCGCCGAGGTCCACCACCAACTGCCCGGGCCGGAACAGCTTGTCCTTCTTGTCCAGCTCAACGAGTTTGTAGCTGGCGCGGGAGCGATATCCGTCTTCCTGAGACTTTCTGACCCAGACGTCGTCGAAATGTTCCTTGAGCCAGCGATCGCTGGACTTGGACCGAGCCAAACCTACCTCCAAATCTTTCTGGTACAGACCTCCTGTGGCCACCGTCGATACGGGTTAACAAGCATTTGTAAGGCGAGGCGATCTGTTACAATCCGCAGATTATACGATTATGCCAGCGATTAAGCCGCTGACCTTTTGTTAATTGCACCTATAAAGAGATTACATCATGAGTCTTTCACCGGAACAGCGCCGGGAATACCGGGCCATCGCCCACAACCTGAAACCCGTGATCATCGTGGGAGACAAAGGCCTGTCCGAGGGACTCCAGGAAGAACTGGAGCGCGCACTGAACGATCACGAGCTGATCAAGATCAAGGTAGCCAGCCAGGACCGCGAAGCCCGCCAGGAAGCCATCACCGCCCTGTGCGAGGCGTCAGGTGCCGAGGTGGTGCAGACCATCGGCAAGATTGCTGTCCTGCTGCGCCGGGCCAAAAAGCCCAATCCGAAGCTGTCGAATCTGCTTCGGCACAAGCACTGAGCGAAGGCCAAAAGAAAAAGCCGGCTGCGGGGGACCGTAGCCGGCTTTTTTGTGCCTGGGGCCTGGGTGAAGATGGGGTCAGATGAAAGTGTTCATCTGACCCCGTTTTCACTCACTCACGCCCTCAGATGTACTCCACCTCGGTAATCTCGTACTCCACGGTACCTGACGGCACGCGGATCGCGACCACATCGCCTTCGTCCTTACCCACGAGGGCACGGGCGATCGGGGAAGAGATGGAGAGCTTGCCCTGTTTGATGTCGGCTTCGTCCTCACCGACGATCTGGTAGGTCACTTCCTCATCGGTGTCCACGTTCACCAGGTGCACGGTGGTGCCGAAGATGACCTTGCCGGTGTTCTCCATGGTGGTGACGTCAATCACCTGGGCGGCGGAGAGCTTGCCCTCGATTTCCTGAATCCGGCCCTCAATGAAGCCCTGCTGCTCACGGGCAGCATGGTACTCGGCATTTTCCTTCAGATCGCCGTGTTCGCGGGCTTCGGCAATCGCCGCAATCACCTGCGGACGATCTTCGGACTTCAGCTTCTTCAGCTCCTCGCGGAGGCGGGCTTCACCCGCCTTGGTCATGGGTACTCTGTCAGCCATAGTCTTACTTTCCTGCGTGTAGATCCTGGAGGCGACGAACAGTACGCTCCGGGCCGAACTTGATGGCCCGGCAGAAGGCTTCGCCACCCGCCAGTGTCGTTGTATAGGTCACCTTGGTCTGCAGGGCGGACTGGCGGATCTGCGCCGAGTCGGAAATTGCCTTGCGACCTTCGGTGGTGTTGATAATCAGCTGCACCTTGCCGTTCTTGATGGCATCGACGATGTGCGGACGGCCCTCACGGACCTTGTTCACCCGCTCAACCTCGATTCCGGCGGCTTCCAGCGCCTTGGCAGTGCCAGTGGTGGCAACGATCTTGAAGCCGGCATCGACCAGATCCCGGGCAACCTTGGCAGCGCCGGGCTTATCCACATCCCGCACGGACATGAAGGCGGTGCCCTTGTCCGGCAGACGCTCACCCACGGCCAGGGCCGCCTTGGCAAAGGCCTCGTCGAAGCTGTCACCCAGGCCCATGACCTCACCGGTGGACTTCATCTCCGGGCCGAGGATCGGGTCGACCGCCGGGAACTTGTTGAACGGGAACACCGATTCCTTCACCGCGTAGTAGCTCGGCACGATCTCCTGGGTGAAACCGAGTTCCTTCAGGGTCTTGCCGGACATCACCCGGGCCGCAACCGCAGCCAGGGACACACCGATGGCCTTGGACACGAACGGCACGGTACGGGATGCCCGCGGGTTCACCTCGATTACGTAGATCTCGCCGTCCTGCCAGGCCAGCTGCACGTTCATCAGGCCGACCACATCCAGCTCGATGGCCATCTTCTTGACCGCATCGCGCATCTCGTCCTGAACCTGCTGGGACAGGGTGTACGGCGGCAGCGAACAGGCGGAGTCACCGGAGTGTACGCCAGCCTGCTCGATGTGCTGCATGATGCCGCCGATAACCACATCCTCGCCGTCACAGATGGCGTCGATGTCCACCTCGATGGCAGCGTTCAGGAAGTGGTCCAGCAACACCGGGCTGTCGTTGGACACCAGCACCGCACTGCGCATGTAACGCACCAGCTCGGTCTCGTCGTAGACGATTTCCATGGCGCGGCCACCCAGCACGTAGGAGGGCCGCACCACCAGGGGGTAGCCGATTTCGCGGGCAGCCAGGACGCCTTCCTCGTGACTGCGCACGGTGGCGTTCTGGGGCTGCTTCAGGCCCAGGCGGGTAATCATCTGCTGGAACCGCTCCCGGTCCTCGGCACGGTCGATGGCGTCCGGACTGGTACCGATGATCGGTACGCCGGCCGCTTCCAGGCCGCGGGCCAGTTTCAGCGGCGTCTGGCCGCCGTACTGGACAATCACGCCCTTGGGCTTCTCGACGTGGATGATTTCCAGTACGTCTTCCAGGGTAATCGGCTCGAAGTACAACCGGTCGGAGGTATCGTAGTCGGTGGACACGGTCTCCGGGTTGCAGTTGATCATGATGGTTTCGTAGCCGTCCTCACGCATGGCCAGGGCCGCGTGCACACAGCAGTAGTCGAACTCGATGCCCTGACCGATCCGGTTGGGGCCGCCACCAATCACCACAATCTTTTCACGGTCGCTGGCGTCTGCTTCGCACTCTTCCTCATAGGTGGAGTACATGTAAGCAGTGTCGGAGGCAAATTCGGCGGCGCAGGTGTCCACACGCTTGTACACCGGGCGGATGCCCAGGTCATGGCGCAGCTTGCGCAGGCTCGCTTCGGAGATGCCCAGCAATTTCGCCAGACGGCCATCCGAGAAGCCCTTGCGCTTGAGCCGGAACAGAGTGGCCTGATCGATGTCAGCCTTGCCGGCACTCTTGAGCGCCTGCTCCTCTTTGATCAGATCTTCGATCTGTACCAGGTACCAGGGGTCGACGTGGGTATTGGCAAAGACTTCCTCAACCGTCATACCGGACCGGAAGGCGTCACCAATGTACCAGAGCCGCTCCGCGCCCGGCACATTCAACTCCTGGGTGAGCGTTTCCTGCCCGTCAGTCGTGGCGAGATCGACCTGCTCCTCAAAGCCTTCGGAACCTACCTCAAGGCCACGCATGGCTTTCTGCAGAGATTCCTGGAAGGTGCGACCGATGGCCATGACCTCGCCCACGGATTTCATCTGGGTGGTCAGGCGGGCGTCGGCCTGAGGGAACTTTTCGAAGGTGAACCGGGGAATCTTGGTGACCACATAGTCAATGGACGGTTCGAACGAGGCCGGGGTGACACCGCCGGTGATTTCGTTGCGCAGCTCGTCCAGGGTGTAGCCCACCGCCAGCTTGGCAGCGACCTTGGCAATCGGGAAACCGGTGGCCTTTGAGGCCAGCGCCGACGACCGGGACACCCGCGGGTTCATCTCGATCACCACCATGCGGCCGGTGTCCGGATTGATGCCGAACTGGACGTTGGAGCCACCGGTCTCAACACCAATTTCACGCAGCACCGCCAGGGAGGCATTGCGCATGATCTGGTATTCCTTGTCGGTGAGCGTCTGGGCCGGGGCTACGGTGATGGAATCACCGGTGTGTACGCCCATGGCATCAAAGTTCTCGATGGCGCACACGATGATGCAGTTGTCGTTCTTGTCGCGGACAACCTCCATCTCATACTCTTTCCAGCCGATCAGGGACTCGTCGATCAGCAATTCGTTGGTCGGGGACAGATCCAGGCCGCGGGTACAGATTTCTTCGAATTCGTCCCGGTTATAGGCAATACCGCCGCCGGAGCCGCCCATCGTGAAGGACGGGCGGATAATGCAGGGAAAGCCGATGTCGTCCGCCACTTCCCAGGCTTCTGCCATGCTGTGGGCGATGGTCGCGCGCGGGCACTCGAGGCCGATCTTTCTCATGGCCTTGTCGAAGCGGTCGCGGTCTTCGGCTTTATCAATGGTGTCGGCGTTGGCACCGATCATTTCGACGCCGTGCTTATCGAGTACACCGTGCTTTTCCAGATCCAGCGCGCAGTTCAGTGCGGTCTGGCCACCCATGGTGGGCAGCAGCGCGTCCGGCTGCTCTTTCTCGATGATTTTCTCGACTGTCTTCCAGGTGATCGGTTCGATGTAGGTGGCATCGGCCATGACCGGGTCGGTCATGATGGTGGCCGGGTTGGAATTCACCAGGATGACCCGGTAACCCTCTTCACGCAGGGCTTTACAAGCCTGGGCTCCGGAGTAGTCGAATTCGCACGCCTGCCCGATCACGATGGGGCCGGCGCCCAGGATCAGGATGCTTTGGATGTCTGTACGTTTTGGCATGTCTTGGTAAACCTGTCAGCAACTTTTGAATTCTTGCAGCGCAAAACGCGGCGCCTGTGAGCTTTCCGGGGCGATACGCACTCAGGCGGATCGCGTTTCCATCAGGCGGATAAACTCGTCAAACAGGGGCGCCACGTCGTGGGGACCGGGGCTCGCTTCCGGGTGACCCTGGAAGCTGTAGGCCGGCTTGTCGGTCCGGCGGATGCCCTGCAGCGTGCCGTCAAACAGGGACTTGTGAGTCGCCTCAACGTTTGCGGGCAATGTTGCCTCGTCCACGGCGAAGCCGTGGTTCTGGCTGGTGATCATCACGGTGCCCTTGGCAATGTCCTGGACGGGATGGTTGGCGCCGTGGTGGCCATGGCCCATCTTCATGGTTTTGGCGCCGCTGGCCAGGGCCAGCAACTGGTGGCCGAGGCAGATGCCGAAGACCGGAATTTCGGTTTCCAGCACTTCCTGGATCGCCTTGATGGCGTAATCGCAGGGCTCGGGGTCACCGGGGCCGTTAGACAGGAAGATGCCATCCGGGTTCATGGCCAGGACTTCGGAAGCCGGGGTCTGGGCCGGAACCACGGTGATGTCGCACCCGCGGGCCGCCAGCATGCGCAGGATGTTGAGCTTAACGCCATAGTCCCAGGCCACCACCTTGAATTTGGCCTCGGTGCGCTCACCATAGCCGGAGCCCAGGGTCCACTCGGTCTGGCTCCATTGCCAGGTTTTGTCACAGGTGACTTCCTTGGCGAGATCCATGCCCTTGAGTCCCGGGAACGCCTTGGCCAGCTCCAGGGCGCGCTCGGCGGTGGCATTTTCGCCGGCGACGATGGCGCCGTTCTGTGAGCCCTTGTCCCGGAGGATTCGGGTCAGGCGACGGGTGTCGATGTCGGCAATTCCAACAATGTTGTTGCTTCGCAGGTAGTCCTGGAGGCTACCCTGGCTGCGCCAGTTGCTGGCCAGCAGGGGCAGGTCCCGGATAATGAGGCCGGCGGCCTGGATGCGGTCGGATTCGATATCCTCTTCGTTGACACCGGTGCTGCCGATGTGCGGATACGTCAGGGTGACGATCTGGCGGGAGTAGGACGGATCGGTCAGGATTTCCTGGTAGCCGGTCATGGCGGTGTTGAATACCACCTCGCCGCTGGTTTCTCCGTCAGCGCCCATGGCGGTGCCGTAGAAGAGGCTTCCGTTTGCGAGTGCAAGGATTGCTGGTGTGCTCAAGGCTTGTATCCTCATCGAGTGGCGGATAAGTTCGTCACGAACAGGAACGCAAGCGCAAATTCAGGTCGCAAAAAAGCGAGAGGGAGTAGAGACTCCGTCCCGCTTTTCATAAAACTCTTTTAGCTTCTCAAAGCTACGCTTGGTGCAGTTAAATCGCCTTATTGTAGGAAATTTGGCGCTTTCTGTCCACGAGAAATGTCCCTCCTCCGTGTTTGGACGGAGCACCGGGCAGGAGCTTGGCCGGTAATCCGGCAGGCGCTTGAAGCCATCCTTCCGGGAACCGCTACAAGCACATCCCTGTGCGCTTGTTTCAGGCCATCCTTGGCCTTCAACATTCCCGGAAGGATGGCTCCAATCCCCTGCCTCAGAGTAAGCCCTCTAGCTTCGGAGCACGAAAAGCCGTTACCCCTTAAGACTGAGAACATCCTGCATATCATAGAGACCAGCCGGCTTACCCTTCAGCCACAACGCCGCCCGCATTGCGCCCTTGGCAAACGTCATTCGACTGCTGGCCTTGTGGGTCACTTCGATGCGCTCGCCTTCGGTGGCGAACAGGACGGTGTGGTCGCCGACCACGTCGCCGGCGCGGATGGTTTCGAAGCCGATTTCCTTGCGGGTGCGCTCGCCGGTGAAGCCTTCGCGGCCGTAGACGGCGCATTCTTTCAGGTCGCGACCGAGGGCGTCGGCAACCACCTCACCCATGCGGAGAGCCGTGCCGGAGGGCGCGTCCTTTTTGTGGCGGTGGTGGGCTTCGATGATTTCAACGTCGTAGTCGTCGCCCAGGGTTGCCGCGGCGGTGCGCAGCAGGTTGAGGACGACGTTGACGCCGACGCTCATGTTGGGCGCGAACACCACCGGGATGGATTCTGCGGCCATGGCCAGTTGCTCTTTTTCGGCGTCGGACATGCCGGTGGTGCCGATGATGAGCATTTTGCCGTTGGCCTTGCAGAATTCGGCGTTTTCCAGGGTCAGGTCCGGGAAGGTGAAGTCGATGAGTACATCGAAGTCGTCCTTCGCGTCTGCCAGGCTGCCGACCATTTTCACGCCGGTTTTGCCGATGCCGCTGAGTTCGCCGGCGTCGGCGCCAACGAGACTGCTGCCGGGCTCGACGATGGCGGCGCCCAGTTCCAGGCCTTCGGTGCCGTCAACGGCTTCGATCAGGACTTTGCCCATGCGCCCGGCGGCGCCGATGATTGCTACCCTCATGTTCGCTTTTCCCTTGTTTGGCTCACGCTCAGAATTTCATTTCGTCGAAGAAGCTTTTCACACCCTCGAACCAGGAGGTTTTCTTCGGAGCATGATGGGTGCCGTTGCTGCCGTCCAGTGTTTGCTGGAACTCTTCCAGCAACTCTTTCTGGCGTTTGGTGAGGTTGATCGGGGTTTCCACCACTACACGGCACAGCAGGTCGCCGGCAGGACCACCGCGGACCGGGCTGACGCCCTTGTTGCGCAGGCGGAACAGTTTGTCAGTCTGGGTTTCAGCCGGGATCTTGAGTTTTACGCGGCCATCGAGGGTGGGCACTTCCAGCTCGCCGCCGAGGGTGGCGTCCACGATGCTGATGGGTACCTCGCAATACAGGTTACGACCCTCGCGGGTGAAGATGGAGTGTTCACGCACCGCGATCTGCACGTACAGGTCGCCGGGCGGGCCACCGTCGACGCCCATTTCGCCTTCGCCGGAGAGGCGGATGCGGTCGCCGGTATCGACACCGGGCGGCACTTTGACGGAAAGGGTTTTCTCTTTCCGTACCCGGCCCTGGCCGTGGCAGACCCTGCACGGGTTCTTGATGATCTGGCCGGAGCCCCGGCAGGTCGGGCAGGCCTGCTGCACGGCAAAGAAGCCCTGCTGCATGCGCACCTGACCCATACCTTTACAGGTACCGCAGGTTTCGACTCCGGAACCTTTCTCGGCGCCACTGCCATCACAGGCTTCGCATTCTTCGTGGCCGGGAATGGTGATATTGACGTTCTTGCCCCTGACGGCCTCTTCGAGGTCCAGCTCGAGGGTGTAGCGCAGGTCGGCACCGCGGGTGTTGCGGCCGCGACCACCGCCGCCGAAGATGTCTCCGAATACATCACCGAAGATATCGGAGAAGCTCGCGCCACCGCCGCCAAAGCCGCCTCCGGCCTGGCCGTCAACGCCGGCGTGGCCGAACTGGTCATAGGCGGCACGCTTACTGGAATCCGCCAGTACGTCGTAGGCTTCGCTGGCCTCTTTGAATTTATTCTCGGCGTCTTCGTCGTCCGGGTTACGGTCCGGATGGTATTTCATGGCGAGCTTTCGGTACGCCCGCTTGATGTCCTTCTCGTCCGCGTCCCGGGATACACCGAGAACTTCGTAATAATCGCGCTTGGCCATGCTATAAAACCCTGTATTTATAACGCGGAAAACGCGGGGAAGCCCCCGCGTTTTCCAACTACCTGATGTACGTCAGATTTACTTCTTGTCGTCGTCTTTGACTTCCTCGAACTCGGCGTCGACGGCGTCGTCAGCTGACTGGGACTGGGCACCTTCCTGCTCGCCAGCCTGCTGTGCCTGCTCGGCCTGATCCGCGTACATCTTCTGGGCCAGCTCGGAAGACACTTCGGTCAGCTTCTGGGTCTTGGCCTCGATATCTTCCTTGTTCGAACCTTCCAACGCTTCCTCCAGCTCCTTGATAGAAGCCTCGATGGACTCTTTCTCGCTGTCGCTGACCTTGTCGCCGGCTTCGCTCAGGGTCTTGCGCACGGCGTGAACCATGGCGTCACCCTGGTTGCGGACCTGGACCAGCTCTTCGAACTTGCGATCTTCCTCGGCGTTGGCCTCGGCATCACGCACCATCTTCTCGATCTCGTCATCGTTCAGACCGGAGGAGGCCTTGATCACGATGGACTGCTCTTTGCCGGTGGCCTTGTCCTTCGCGGACACGTTCAGGATGCCGTTGGCGTCGATGTCGAAGGTTACTTCGATCTGCGGCACACCGCGCGGCGCCGGCGGGATGTCTGCCAGGTCGAAACGACCCAGGGACTTGTTCCCGGACGCCTGCTTGCGCTCACCCTGAACCACGTGGATGGTCACGGCAGTCTGGTTGTCTTCCGCTGTGGAGAAGGTCTGCGACTTCTTGGTCGGGATCGTGGTGTTCTTCTCGATCAGCGGAGTCGCCACGCCACCCATGGTTTCGATACCCAGGGTCAGCGGGGTTACGTCCAGCAGCAGAACGTCTTTAACGTCACCGGAGAGTACAGCCGCCTGGATGGCAGCACCCATGGCCACGGCTTCGTCCGGGTTAACGTCCTTGCGGGCTTCTTTGCCGAAGAATTCTTTCACCTTCTCCTGCACCAGCGGCATACGGGTCTGACCACCGACCAGGATTACCTCGTCGATTTCAGACGCCTTCATGCCGGCATCCTGCAGGGCCACCTTACAGGGCTCAAGGCTGCGCTGGACCAGGTCTTCGACCAAGGATTCCAGCTTGGCGCGGGTCAGCTTCACGTTCATGTGCTTGGGACCGGACGCGTCTGCGGTGATGTACGGCAGGTTCACGTCGGTCTGCTGGCTGCTGGACAGCTCGATCTTGGCTTTCTCGCCAGCTTCCTTCAGACGCTGCATCGCCAGGGAATCGCCACGAAGGTCGATGCCGCTGTCTTTCTTGAACTGGTCTGCCAGGTACTCGATGATTTTCAGGTCGAAGTCTTCACCACCCAGGAAGGTGTCACCGTTGGTGGCCAGCACTTCGAACTGGTGCTCACCGTCCACGTCGGCGATTTCGATGATGGACAGGTCAAAGGTACCACCACCCAGGTCATAGACTGCGACAGTGCGGTCACCGCTCTTCTTGTCCAGGCCATAGGCCAGGGCAGCTGCAGTCGGCTCGTTGATGATCCGCTTCACTTCCAGACCGGCGATCTTGCCGGCGTCCTTGGTGGCCTGGCGCTGGCTGTCGTTGAAGTAGGCCGGCACGGTGATAACCGCCTCGGTCACTTTCTCGCCCAGGTAGTCTTCTGCAGTCTTCTTCATCTTCTTCAGAACTTCTGCAGACACCTGCGGCGGCGCCATCTTCTGGCCTTTCACTTCGACCCAGGCATCGCCATTGTCGGCCTTGGTGATCTTGTAGGGCACCATCTTGATGTCTTTCTGAACCACGTCGTCTTCAAAGCGACGACCGATCAGACGCTTGATGGCGTACAGGGTGTTGTTCGGGTTGGTTACCGCCTGACGCTTGGCTGACTGGCCAACCAAGGTTTCCCCATCATCGGTATAGGCGATGATGGACGGGGTAGTGCGATCACCCTCGGCGTTCTCGATTACCTTTACCTTGTCGCCATCCATGATGGCCACACAGGAGTTTGTGGTTCCCAGGTCGATACCAATAATCTTGCTCATTGAATCACTCCAAATCTTCTGAATGCTTTCCCGGAGAATGTCGCCCCGGCTTTTCGCTATTTACTCGCTATATTGGCGCTTTAATCGGCTTTTCAAGCCTGCCGGCGAATTTTTCGTTACTCGGCCTTGGCAACGATGACCATCGCCGGGCGCACCACACGGCCGTTGAGCAGGTAACCCTTCTGTACAACGTTGACCACGCTGTTGGGCTCGGCATCCGGCGCCGGCACCATGGACATGGCCTCGTGCTGCTGCGGATCAAACGGCTCACCCACCGGATTCAGCTGCTCGACATTGAACTTGGCCAGGCTCTTCATGAACAGCTCGAGGGTCATTTCGACACCCTCGCGGATGGAAGCCACCAGCTCACCGGAGCCTTCCTGCCCCTCGGTGCTTTCCACCGCTTTCTCCAGGCTGTCAGCGACCGGCAGCAACTCCTTCACGAACTTCTCGAGAGCGAACTTGTGGGCCTTTTCCACATCAATCTCGGAGCGGCGACGCACATTCTGCATTTCCGCCTGGGTGCGCAGCATCTGGTCCTTGAGCTCCTGGACCTGAGCGTTGAGCGCTTCCACTTCGGAAACTTCCTCGCCTTCCGGGTTGGCCTCCCCGGTTGCCTGCGCTTCCTCGGCGGCCGCCTCGGTCGCTTCCTTCAGTTCCTCTGCCTGTTCGTTGCGGTTCTCGTCAGTGCTCATGACTTCTCCTGCTAGATCTCCAGCGGCCTGACAACAGGGCCGATTGAAATGTGCTCCCGGCCGAAGCGAGCCGGAAAACTGTATTTGCGAACGGATATGGGGCCCACTCGGCCGGTTTCAACCATTTTCCTCCGTATTCGTGAAGAAATTCCTGCCGGGCAGTTTGCAAACAGGAAAAACCCTGTATATATTCACAGTCACTGTATGTAAAACCAGTATTTCAGACAGGCACTGCCGAGCACACACCAACGGATTCTGAATCGGGAGCGGAGGTTATCCATGCTCACACAACTTACGGTTTCCAATTACGCCATTGCCGAAAGAGTGGAACTCCAGTTCAACAAGGGCATGACCGCCCTGACCGGGGAGACCGGTGCGGGCAAATCCATCGTCCTGGATGCCCTCGGGCTGGCCATGGGCGGCCGCGCCGATGCCGGAGCCGTCCGTCATGGTGCCAAGCGGGCCGATATCACCGCCACCTTCGACGTCAGCGACATTCCCGAAGCCGTGGAGTGGCTCGACCAGCACGAGCTGGACGATGACAACGACTGCATCCTGCGCCGCGTGATCAGCAAGGACGGCCGCTCCCGGGCCTATATCAACGGCCAGCCCTGCCCACTGGCTCACCTGAAGGAACTGGGCGGCCTGCTGATGGATATCCACAGCCAGCACCAGCATCAGTCCCTGCTGCGCAAGGAAACCCACCGCAAACTGCTCGACGAGTTCGCCGGCATCGAAACCCTGGCCGCCGAGACCCGCGCGGCCTGGAAAGCCTGGCACCAGACCCGTCAGCGCCTGACCGAACGGCAACAGAACGCCGATGAAGCCGAAGCCCGGCTGCAACTGCTGCGCTACCAGGTGGAAGAGCTGGACCGGCTGGCCCTCGAAGACGGCGAACAGGATGCCCTGGAACAGGAGCAGGCCCAGCTGAGCCAGGCGGATTCAGTACTGCACAACAGCCACCAGGCCGCCCGGCTCTGTACCGAGGAAGAAACCAGCGCCTCGGACCTGATCCGCCAGGCCCTGCAGCAACTGGAGCAGCTACCGGTGGAAGTGCCCGCCCTGGCGGACACCATCCAGATGTTGAACGAGGCCCAGATCCAGGTTTCCGAGGCCGGCGATAACCTGCGCCGGTTCGTGGAGGATTACGAAGCAAACCCGGCCCGCCTCGCCGAGGTGGAGGAACGCCTGAGCGCCATCTACCAGATGGCTCGCAAGCACCGGATCGCCCCGGAAGAACTGCCGGAACTGCACGCCCGCCTGAGCGGTGAGCTGGCCGAACTCGACGGCGGCGCAGGCAGCCTCGAGCAACTGGAAGCGGAACTGGAGAAACAACGCGCCAGCTTTGACGAACTGGCCGGCCAGCTCACGGAAGCCCGGCAGACGGCCGCCGTGGAGCTGGACCAGCGCATCGCCGAAGAGCTGGCCCAACTGAGCATGCCGTCAGTGCAGTTCGTCACCCACCTGAACCGCAACAACGATGACCAGCCGGCTCCACACGGAATGGAGGACATCGAGTTCCTGGTCAGCGCCAACCCGGGCCAGCCGGCACGGTCCCTGGCGAAAGTGGCCTCCGGTGGCGAACTGTCCCGCATCAGCCTGGCGATCCAAGTGGTCGTCGCCCAGACCTCCACCACGCCCACCCTGGTGTTTGACGAGGTGGACGTCGGTATCGGTGGCGGTACCGCGGAAGTGGTCGGCAAGTTGCTCCGCACCCTCGGCAGCAACGGCCAGGTGTTGTGCGTAACTCACCTGCCGCAGGTGGCGGCGCAATGCCACCAACACCTGTTTGTCAGCAAATTTACCGAAAAAGACGCGACCTTCTCGAAAATCGAGGCACTCGATGACAAGGGAAGAATCAGTGAAGTGGCGAGAATGCTGGGTGGTGTGGACATGACCGAGCAGACCATTGCCCACGCCCGGGAGATGTTTTCCAAGGGGCAGGCGACCCACCACTGACGGCGGACCGGAACCTCTACCCCTCTCGATCCTGAGAGCTGTTTGGGGGCAGGCTGATACCTGCCCCTTTTTTTCTGTTCGTCTGCTTATTCGCCGTCTTTGGCCTTGATCGGCTTCACGTAGAGAATCAGGCTGTGATCCACGATCTCATAGCCATGCTCCTCGGCAATCTTCTTCTGGCGTTCCTCGATCACCTCATCCACAAACTCGATGACTTCACCTGTCTGGGTGCACACCATGTGATCGTGATGGTCATCGCCCGCCATCTCGAAGACTGCATGGCCGCCCTCGAAATTGTGCCGCAGAACCAGGCCAGCCGCCTCGAACTGGGTCAGCACCCGGTAGACGGTCGCCAGCCCCACGTCATCTCCCTGCTCAAGCAGCTTCTTGTAAACGTCTTCGGCACTCAGGTGGTGCTCTTCGGCGTTCTCCAGAATATTGAAGATCTTGACCCGTGGCAGGGTGACCTTCAGACCGACTTTTCGTAATTCGGCGTTTTCAGATGACATGTTACTATTCGCTCTTTGGTGTGCCTCACGGCTTCCGGTATGATGAAGCCGCCATTTAACGGTCAACCCGTGTCACACCTGCCTCTGGCAGGCGATTTCAAGATAGAGGATTTCCCCCGGCGATGCAAAAGCTCACAGCTCTCATTCTCACTCTCTTTATGACCGGTTGTGTCTTCCCTGGTGTGTACAAAATCAACGTCCAGCAGGGAAACATTGTGACCGATGAAGAGCTGACTTCACTGAACGCCGGCATGCCCCGGAGCCAGGTACACGCGCTGCTTGGCACACCGCTGGCATTGAACCCGGTCGACTCCTCCCGCGAGTACTACGTGTACACATTCCAGCGCTCCGGCGGGGACATCGAGGAGCAACGCATTATCGTCTACTATGATGGCGATAGCTTTTCCCATTACGAAGCGCAGCTGCTTGAGGAAACCCCCGCCTACTGAGCCCGGCTCAGGCGCCTTTCTTCTTTGCCCGATTCAGGCGCGCCTGTTTCGGGTCGATCTTCAGGGGTCGGTACAGCTCCACGCGGTCGCCTTCACGCAATTCATGGGCGGACGGATCCTTGATCACCTTTCCGAAGATGCCCATGTCATTTGAATCCGGATCCACTTCCGGAAAGATGTCGGCAATCCCGGAGAGTTTCACCGCCTCCAGTGCGGTCGTGCCTTCCGGCACTGTCACCGGCACGATTTCCTGCTTGTCCGGACGGGCATAGGCCACTTCTACCCGAATCATCAGTTCCCTCCCCGATACAGCTCGTCGGCCCGGCGGCAGAAGGCGTCCACCATGGTATTAGCGGCCTGGGAGAATACTGGCCCGAACGTCATCCGGGACAGGGATCCGGAAAACTCGAACTCCAAGGTCAGGATGACCTTGCAGGCATTGTCATCCAGCGCCTTGAAGTGCCAGCGGCCGGTCAGATTCTGGAACGGCCCGTCCACCAGGTTCATCTCGATGGCTTCGGGCATCAGCAGCTGATTGCGAGTGGTCAGACGGTGGCGGATACCACCCTTGGCAATTTCCAGGGAGGCAGTCACCTGTTCCTCGCCACGGTCGTGGACCTCGGCCCCGGCACACCAGGGCAGGAACTCGGGATAGCGGGCAATATCATTGACCAGCTGGAACATGCGCTCGGCGGAGTGCATGACAAGTGCGGTTTTATCAATCTGATGGGCCATGGGCTCCTCAGTCAAAAGTACAGCCTGAATCAGACGCTATGATAAAGGATCTCGTCCTCTTTGGGGGCATTTTCAGGCTGATCTACCGGTTCCGGTGAGGCTTGTTCATCTCCGTCGGAGGGTTCCGCCCCCTCCGACCGGGACTCACTGCCCTGCCCGCCGGAAACCGACGCTCCGGAGTTCGCTTCTTGCGCCCCATCCGGCGCAATCTCCAGCACTAGCGGCGCCGGGCGCTCGCACCAGAGCGCAGCACTGCCATTATCACACAGGTTGTTGAGGGAGAAGGCGGTGTACATGATGCCGACATAGGCCACCACCACCGGCAACACCGTACGCATATCCCAGTACCAGACGCGGGCAAACAACCCCGGCGTCCGGCCGATCAGCTGGTGCGCCAGACGGCGGGTCAGACACCAACCGGTGAACAGGGCAATGAGGATCGCCACCATGGGGATCAGCAGGCCGCCGGTAAACAGCTCCAGCCACCGGAACAGCGTCGCCCCGTACAGCCGGTACTCCGCCCAGATATTGAAAGACAGCAGCGTTACCAGCCCCGCAGCCCAGACCAGCAGTCCCACCAGCACCACGGAAATGCCTCTCGGCGCGCCGGTCCACTCCCTCAGCCAGCCGACCACCGGCTCCAGCAACGCCAGCGAGGTGGTCCAGACCACCATCACCACCAGCAGAAACGCACAGGCAATGATCAGCTGGCTACCGGGGAACTGGGCCAGTGACACCGGCAGGGAGACGAACAGCAGGCTGAAGCCCCGCTCACCGTCAAAGTCTGTGCTTCCGGTGGCAAGCGCAAAGATCAGCAGGCCGGCCAGAATGGCAACCAGGGTATCCATCAGCACGACCGCGAGGATCGACCGCTTGAAGCGAGTATCCGGTGTTGTATAGGTGCCGAGAACTGTCCACACCCCCATGCCCAGTCCCAGGGTAAAGAAAGCGTGGAACAGCGCGGCCTTGATACTGCCGAGGGAAACGTCTTCCGGTCGCATTTCCAGGATATGGGCAAATGCTCCATCGATCCGGCCCTGCCAGGCCGCCAGCCCGAACAGCACCATCATCAGTACCAGGGCGCCCGGCACCACCACCCGCATGGTGCGCTCCAGCCCCCGGGCCACACCCTGAACGGAAACCCAGACCACCAGCAGCAGGAAGAACGCATGCCAGGCCATGAAATTACGGTACTGCCCGGGATCCGACACCAGCCCGGAGAGCACCGAAGCGGCCTGGGCCTCACCACCGGAGGACAACCGCCCCATGGCCCCGAAGAACACGTACGCCAGGGCAACCGACCCGAACACCGCGGTATAGGAGAGCACCACAAACGCCGCCAGCACACTCAGCCGACCAGCCATCATCCAGGCGCGAGAGCACCGGGTGCTGCGGATCAGCCCGTCCATGGCCAGCACAATGCCGTGGCGGGAATAACGCCCCAGGGCCGATTCGGTCACCATCAGCGGCAGCGTGACCAGTAGCAGACAGGCAAGATAAATCAGCACGAACAGGCCACCGCCATGCAGGCTGGCCAGGTAGGGAAACTGCCATAAGTTGGCCAGCCCCACCGTTGCGCCCACGGAGGCCCAGAAGAATGTGGATTTACGGGTGAACGACCCGTTGGCTGTCTGGTACGACGTCGACATGCGCTTCCCTGAAAGTATCTGCGTCGCCATTGTAGCCGATACCGGCAAACTCGCACGCCTGATCGGTCACGATTACGGCGATTTCGTGACCGGTCTGGCAGTCCTGGGCTACAATGCGCGTTTTGCCGGGGCAAGCCCGGCCGTTCGTTCATTTATCCGAACCCGGATCACTGATTCATGAGCAAGAAGAAACCCGGAACGCCGAGTAATACTATTGCGCTTAACAAGAAGGCGAAGCACGAATATCACATCGAGGAACGCTTTGAGGCGGGTCTCGCCCTGCTGGGCTGGGAAGTAAAGTCCCTGCGGGCAGGCAAGGCACAGCTGGTGGACGCCTATGTGCTGCTCAAGGACGGCGAGGCCTGGTTGCTCGGCTCCCACATTACCCCGCTGATTGCGGCATCCACCCACGTCATCGCAGACCCGACGCGTACCCGCAAGCTCCTGCTGCACGCCAAGGAGATTGCCAAGATCGTTGGCAAGGTCAACCAGGCCGGTTACACCTGCATTCCGCTGGCTCTGTACTGGAAAAACAACAAGGTGAAGTGCGAGATTGCACTGGTGAAAGGCAAGAAGCTGTTCGATAAGCGCGCGACCGAGAAGGAGCGTGACTGGAACCGCCAGAAGCAGCGCATCCTGCGCGAAGCCAACGTCTGATTCCGTTCCCCGCGGATTAACAAATACCTGACGCCGGTCATGGCCGGCGCCGACGGGTATGTTGCATACTCACTCTCTTTGTTCAGAAATCCAACAGGCCTATACTCGGGATTTCCGGTGCATGGCAAAGGGAGCCGCTTATGTCACCCAAACAGACCCCCATGTCGTCCGTAGACCGCGCGTGGCTGCGCATGGATACCCCCCAGAACCCCATGATGATCTGCGGGGTATGGGCACTGGAGCGGCCGGTTTCAATGAGCCGGCTTCGGCACACGCTTGAAGAGCGATTTCTGTGCTTCGACCGGTTCCGGCAACGGGTCATAGACACCGGAGACCGGGCTTACTGGCAGGACGACCCCTTGTTCGACCTGGACAATCACCTGCACCGCATCGCCCTGCCAGGCAAGGCGGACAAAGCCGAGTTACAGAAGCTGGTCAGTGACATGAACAGCACCTCACTGGATTTCCGGCAACCGCTCTGGCAAATGCATTACATCGACAATTACGGTGACGGAGGCGCCCTGCTGATCCGCATTCATCATTGTATTGCCGATGGTATCTCGCTGGTTCGGGTGATGCTGTCACTCACCGATAAAACGCCGGAACCCAGGCTTGGCAAAGTGGCCCGCAAACGTCGCTCCAAACCCCGTCAGAGATCGGCCGTCCAGAACTTCCTGCACCGTGCCATAGACAGCGCGCAAACGGCGACCAATCAGGCAAGACTGTTCATTCAATCCGTTCGCGAGGAGCCCAACTACCCCCTCAAACTGGCGTCCACCGCCAGCGGCGTAGCTTTCGACCTTCTCAAGCTTGGCCTGGCCCCGGTAGAGCCCCGAACCGGCCTGAAGGAACCTCTCTCCGGACGCAAACAGGTCGCCTGGGCGGACCCCCTGGATCTTGCCGAAGTGAAGGCCTGCGCCAAGGCTTTGGGCGGCACCATCAACGACGCCCTGCTCTGTACCGTCACCGGGGCGTTGCAGCGGCATTTTGCGGCTCACAAGGAGACAATCCCCGAGTGCGGCATCCGCGTGGCGGTGCCGTTCAACCTGCGGCCTCTTGATCAACCTATCGAAACACTCGGCAACAAGTTCGGCCTGGTGCTGGTTACGCTGCCGGTAGAAGTAATGGACCCTCTCCTGTGCTTCCGTCAGGTACAGGAGAACATGAACCGCCTCAAGCGCTCCTATCAGGCCCAGGTTACCTACAGCCTGCTTGATATCTTCGGTCGGGGCCCCGATGTTATCGAACGAAGGGCTCTGGATCTGCTCAGTAACAAGGCCTCCGCCGTGCTGACCAACGTGCCCGGTCCGAAAGAGCCCCTGTACCTGGCAGGCAGCAAGCTAACCCAGCCCATGTTCTGGGTGCCCCAGAGTGGCAATATCGGCATCGGGATGAGCATCCTCAGCTATGCCGGCAGCGTGCAATTCGGCATTACCGTGGATAAGGCGATTCACGCCGATCCGGATGCCGTAATGGATTACTTCCGGGAGAGCTTCCAGGCCCTGAGCCATGCGGCTCTGGCAGGACGGCCCGAGGCAGTGAAGCGCCACGTCAGCTGAGCAGCGGTAGGTATAAATCGCGCAATTAACCCTTGAAGTCCGGTATTCCGGACACATATACTGAGATAACTAAGGGGACGACATGGCTTCGACGCCGGTGGCGAACCCTTGAGTGCATGTCGAGATGGCAGCCAATCTCGTTAATCCAAAGCTGCAACGCAATAGTCGCAAACGACGAAAACTACGCACTAGCA
>NZ_JAWLHI010000064.1:0-23570 GCF_041690455.1 Marinobacter sp. | reverse complement strand
AACGATATCCCGACAATCTATTTGAAGAAAAGTACTTTCTATCTGCGCCTGAGATCTGCTTTCCGGAGATTGTTAGGCCACCAGATCGATCGATTGTTCATCGGGAATAAGTCCAGCTGGATTCACGAAGCTTTTTACCTGGGGTTGGCCTGGAAGCAGCTGATCTTCGTTGACGATGGCCTTGCAACAGTCAGGTACTACCATGCAATTCACAGCGAAGGTCTCGCCTCCAGGGTCACGGAGGGCAAGCGGAGGCTGTTGGCAAAGCTGGGAGTTTATCTGCAGAGCATTGTTCCTGAAAGGGTAAGTTTCTTCACCTGTTTTCCGCTGGAGAGCTCGAGCAAAGTGGATGTTGAGACTCACGATTTCCCGGTATTTCGTCAGATCTTCCCTCCGCGAATGGAGGGGAAGGAGGGAATCCCTCTGGTGGGATTTATTGGTCAGCCATTCGGGGGAGAGGATCGTTTAAAGCAAATGCGATCCCAGGTGATTCATGTGGTTGAGCGGCACCCGGATGCGAGGATTGTCTATTTCATGCACCGTAAAGAGCGGCGCCGGGAGCTGGTACAGGCTCTGGCTGAACTTCCTGTTGAGCTGCGGTCTTCTCCACGATGGCCCATCGAAGTTGAGGTGTCGCTTTCCCGGGAGCCGTACATAGCGTTCTACAGTTTCACTTCGACGGCTCTGTTTACCCTGAAGAAAATATTCCCGGAGCTTTCCGTTTATCAGGTCGATGATGCAGTTCTCGCTGCAAAACTCCCGTTTTACAGCGAGATTCAAAGTATGTTTCGGGGCATAGGGGTGGAGACAACCCGGCTCTGATGCCGGGTTGGATTTGGGTCCGAGCTACTCTTACTCTCAGGTCTCGTTGTCTTGCGCCTTACGACCGAGTGTCCACAAGCCGGCGTATTTGTTGAAAGTCACCTGGGCATAGGTCACCGCTGTCAGGTAGCCGACTGCCCCGTCCAGAAAACCGAACCGGATGAAATAGACCTGGATGAAGGTCATCAACCCGCGCAAGGTGGGGTAGATCATGGTCCGGGTCTTCTTTCCTCTTCGATGCTTTTCCAGTGAACCGAGCCAAGCATATTTGGCGCTTTTTTCCAGGGAATGGCCAAAGTCCCGATGAGTGTAATGGGTCAGCCGCCCTCTTAGTGTTTTGATTTTACGCCCTTCAGGAATCAGGATTCGTTCGTGAACGAGGGCATCGGAGAAGCGCACTCCCTCGCGACGAAACAGGCGCAAAGGTGCTCGCCCGCTGCGCCCGAAATCGAGGCGTTTGCCATAGATGGTTACGGCCCAGGGCAGCTTGTAGGCATCCGCATCGGGATCAGCAAGATGATGGTTGATCTCCCGGGCAAGCTCGGGTGTGATCCGCTCGTCAGCATCCAGGGAAAGTACCCAGTCGCCGGTTGCCTTCTCCAGCGCCCGCTGCTTCTGGATTCCGAACCCGGGCCAATCGGTGACTTCGACAATATCGGCGTACTTTCTGGCAATCTCTACAGTCCGGTCTGAGCTGCCGCTGTCCAGTACAATGATTTCATCAGCCACCAGGCGGGCGGACTGCAGGCAGTCGGCAATATGGTCTTCCTCGTTCATGGTGATGACGGTGGCAGAAACCTTGACGCGACGTTTACGGTGATAGGAAGCGCGAAGTTCAGTGAACAGAGCTGAAGCCAGGCAGGCTGTTGCCAGCAGGTAAAAAGTCAGGAACAGGCTCCGGTCAAACGTGGCTTCCGTGAGCCCGAACATCAGGTACCCGGTCGACACCATGGTACCTGCAACGGAAATGTGCGCTGTAGGGGCGTGTTTGCTGAACAGGTTGCGGGCAAAGAGTACCAGCGGGATGAAAATCAGGAATGCCCAGCTCAGTATCCCCGGTACACCGCTCATGGCGGCATTGTTCAGCAAGTCATTGTGCGCGTGGCCGGTGCAGCATGCGCCGACTCTGCGACTCGCCTCGCCCGCTGCCACGGCAGCTTCCACGCCCCGCGTGTAGCCTCCCATGCCGGCGCCGGTGAAGGGCTCTTCCAGGAACATGTCCCAGGCCAGTCCCCAGACTTCAAACCGGATCTCCATAGAGTTGTCCAGTTTTCCTCCACCCATGAGTTGATCAAATGAGCGGGACAGCCTGTCGCTGCTGACCGCCGTAGCGACTACCAGCACCGCAATAATCACAGCGCCGCCAATGCGCCACTTTTTGCCGAACAGCGGCAGCAGAAGTAGCGAGAGGAAGGGCAGGGCGACCAGGTTGCTGCGGGTTTCCGAGAGCATCGAGATGACCACGGCGCTCAGGCCCAGCACAAAGAGCAGGGTGGCCGGCACAAGGCGCTTGCTGCGGGCGAAGAAGAAGCCACCCGTCAGGGTAAGCATGCCGCCCAGCAATGCAAGATTGCCGAAGCTGATCGGATTGATGCCCGCGCCGAAACGGATGCTCAACAGTTTTTCGATGGCGCCATTGCGGTCCGCCAGGGCAAGGAGGAACATGGCGATCACCGAGATGGACACCAGGGACAGCGCCACAAAGGTGCCCCTTGCCTTAATCCCGACGAAGGTGAGTGCCACGACCAGTGGCCAGAAAAGGATAAGGCGGGCATGGGTTCCGAGGTTTTTTCCGCCCTCGTAGCTGAAGCCCTCCAGCGTCCACGAACAGAAGCTCACCAACACGAAGAACCAGAAGGCGAAATGGAGCAGCCTCAGTTCCTTTGGGACCTCCCAGCCGGACCGGTACAGGGACTTCCGGATCGTCAGAGTGATCCCGGCGATGGCCAGCAGTGCCGTGGCGCCGGCCAGGATGCTGGAGGAAACCAGGGCACCGCCCAGACCTGTCATGAGTAATGCGGGCAGGAGGATTTGGGGTAGACGTGTCATCTGGGTTTCCATCAGTCCTTGTTACATCTGGTGAGCTTGCAGGAGTGTGGCTCAGCAAACCCGGTCCGGGTTGTAGGGATTCGTTTCCCCGGGGGGGCGATGCCGCAGTCGTTTGTATTCCCATTGGTATTGCTCTGGAGACATCCGCACCACTTTTTCAACCGATTGATTCAGTGCGGTTGCTGCCAAAACGGCGTCGGCATCGCCCATGCCGGGCTCGGCTTCCGTCACCAGAATTCGGAAGCCCTGCCCGTCCGGCAAACGTTCGGCGTAGGTCACAAGTGCCTGCGCGCCGGTTTTATGGATCAGTTTGCTCACCAGGGTCATGGTTTTCACTTCCATACCGAAAAACGGGGCAAAAGCGTTGGTTTTACCTCTGGGCGATTGATCCGGGAGGATGCCGGCCACGCCACCCTGTTTGAGGATGGCCATCAGGCGGGTCAGGCCGCGTCGATCACCACGCACGAGTTCAGAGCCCAGTCTGCCGCGTACCCGGATCATGTAATCCTCGAATTCCGGCAGGTGAGGAGGGCTGTAAAGAGCTGCCATCTTGTAACGTGAGGAGAAGAACAGCCCGGCCAGTTCCCAGTTACCCAGGTGGGGGGCGAGCAATATCAGGCCCTTCCCGGAAGCCAGGGCCTGGTCCACGAGTTCGAGTCCGCGGGTTTCCTTGATCAGGCCCAGGCACTTCTCAACCGGCCATTCCCACATCAGCGGGATTTCCAGCAGTGTCATACCGGTGTGAGCCATGGAATCTTTCGAAAGTCGGTGCTGTTCGTCGGCAGAAAGCTCGGGCAGACAAATAGCGATGTTCGTGTCGGTCACCTTTCTGGACTTCGTCGGCAGCGCCCAGGCAACCAAGCCCACCAGCTTCCCCAGCTTCTGCGCCATACCAAGAGGCATTGAGCCGACAATGTGTAGCAGCCCCGCAATCAGAAAGTACTTCAGCTTGCTCATGTTCTGCCGTACAGGTCCTCGAATCGAACAATATCGTCCTCGCCCAGATAGGAGCCCGACTGGACCTCAATCAGTTCAAGATCGATCACCCCGGGGTTCTCCAGCGAGTGGACCTGGCCCACAGGGATGTAGGTGGACTGATTTTCAGTCACCAGGTAGGTTTTTTCACCGTTGGTCACCTGAGCGGTGCCGCTTACCACGATCCAGTGCT
Organism: Marinobacter sp.; assembly: GCF_041690455.1. GTDB lineage: Bacteria > Pseudomonadota > Gammaproteobacteria > Pseudomonadales > Oleiphilaceae > Marinobacter. The sequence continues at coordinate 19,531 of NZ_JAWLHI010000064.1, read as the reverse complement.
CGGCACGGTGATGGTGCATCTGTACCGACAGTTTGGCGCCGGGCTTTACAGTGATCCGCTTGACCTGGTAACGCTTGCCGCTGTCGATGGAATCGTAAACACCCCAGGGGCGATATACTTCCCGGTGATTCATGTGTTCGTGGCGACCGTCGTTGCGGATGGTCTCCACAACCTTCTTGACGTCCTGAACCTTGTCTTTGTGGGCCACCAGCAACGCATCCTTGGTTTCAATGATCACCAGGTCTTCCACGCCAACCGTGGCGACCAGGCGACTGTCTGCCCGCACCAGGGTATTGCTGGTTTCATGGGCGATCACATCACCGCTGAAGCTGTTGCCGCGCTCGTCCTTCTCGCTGACTTCCCACAAGGCTGACCAGGAACCGATATCACTCCAGCCCGCATCAAGGGACACCACGGCCGCATCGCTGGTCTTTTCCATCACGGCATAGTCAATGGAATCTTCGGGACAATCGGCGAAGACACTGGCATTGATGCGGGTGAAGTGGAGGTCCTGACTCGCATCGTCAACGGCCGCCCGGCAAATCGCGAGAATGTCCGGCCGGTGTTTTTCCAGCTCCTCGAGGTAGCGGCGGGCACCAAAGAGGAACATTCCGCTGTTCCAGAGGTAGTCTCCGGAAGCGAGATATGTCCGGGCCGTATCCAGGTCAGGCTTTTCCACGAAGCTGTCGACCGCGAAGCATCCCGGAGCCAGTTCCGAACCGCGGTGGATGTAGCCATATCCGGTCTCCGGGTGCCCCGGTACAATACCGAAGGTCACCAGGCGGCCCTGTTGCGCCAGGGGAACGGCCCGGGAAACGCCTGCCTGGAAGGCGGCCACATCCTGAATCAGGTGGTCCGCGGCCAATACCAGCATCAGAGGGTCTTCGTCATCGTCACCGAGCTCGTTGACCATCTGGAGAGCCGCCAGGGCAATGGCGGGTGCGGTGTTTCGGCCGCAGGGTTCAAGAATGATGCGGGCATCGTCAAAACCGGACTGGCGCATCTGTTCTGCGGCAAGGAACCGATGTTCTTCGTTGCAGATCAACAGGGGGTCTGCTGCGGCCATTCCATCCAGTCTGTCTACCGTCATTTGCAGCATGGACAGCCGCTCGTCCGTCAGTTTCAGGAACTGCTTCGGGTTCAGCTGTCTGGAAAGCGGCCAGAGACGGGAGCCGGTGCCGCCGGCCATAATGACGGGGTGTATCATGGATTTGCTCCGGGGATTGGGTTGGTCCAGCATCACTCAGAATTTGTGGCCACGGATTCTATCACAAGCGCTTTGTTTCGGCAGGCCAGCTATCATTCTACTGTTCATGTTATTGCGGTTTTGAACTATGAAATTACCGTTATCCGTTTACTACATCACCCAAAACGAGGAGGAAAGGCTACCGGAGTCCCTCGAGCGGGTTCATGACTGGGCCGATGAGGTCATAGTGGTGGATTCGGGCAGCACTGATAACACGGTAGCTATTGCCCGGTCGTTTGGCGCGAGGGTTGTGCACCGGCCCTGGGAGGGCTTTGCGAGCCAGAAGGCCTACGCAGCCAGTTTATGCCGAAATGAGTGGGTGTTGGATCTTGATGCGGATGAGGTGCTCTCCGAGCAACTGGTGGCCAATATCAAGGCTTTGTTTTCTGCTCCCTTACCTGAGGATGTCGCAGGTTATCGGATGCGCTGGGTGCTGTCCCAGCCCAACCCGGGGCACCCGTTTCGTCATGACAAGACCAAAAAAATACTGCGCCTCTACAATCGGTCCAGAGCAGCCATACACGCAGAAAAGGATAGCAATGACGACCGTCCGAGAGTGTTGTCGGGTAAAGTGCTCGATTTGAAGGGGGATGTCCTCCATCGCACTCTCATTTCCCTGGAACAGATGGAGCGTAAGTACTGCCAGTTGTCTTCCGAGCAGGCCAGGTACATGGCCGCCAGGGGCCGAAAGATTTCCTCAGGTCGATTGTTCGTGGAGTTCCCCCTCAAATTCCTCAAGTACTACCTGATCCACCGCCAGATTCTCAACGGCTGGTTTGGTCTTAGCGTGTCAATTACCGCTGCCAACCGCAACTTCATGCGCCTGGCGAAGGCAAAGGAGATACAGATGCTCGAGGAGCTGGATGCACTGGGCCAATCCGATGGTCAGTCGTCGGAGTCCGGGTCGACATAGACCTCCAGTGTTGCGTTGGCCATGGCTTCCAGGGTCAGGTGGGCTCGGGCGTAGTCAAAAGCCAGTTGCTCCTGACGCCTGAGTTCCCCAGGCGCAGACAAGGCTGCGATGATCAGGGTCGACAAGGCGGTGACGGAGTGGTCCGGGGCGATGGCTTCGTTGGGGAGGATTTCAACACAACCGGCCACAGGGGTTGATACAACGAGGCATTGCGCCATCAGGGCTTCGACAAGGATGTAGGGGAATCCCTCCCGCTCGGAGCTGATCACCAGGAGATCTGCCTGCCCCAGGACCGGCATCAGGTTGGTCAGATAGCCAGCCAGGGTGATGGATTCGCTGCAACCCAGTTGCTTCGCCTGCTCCAGAAGCCCGGTCTTCTCGCTGCCATCACCAAAGATGGTCAGATGCGCCGACGGAAACCGTGCCAGCACTCCGGGCCAAGCCGAGATGAGCTGCCGGAAGCCCTTGACCGGCTCGAGCCGGCCGGCGGCAATCACAGTAATGGCTGAGGGCAGGGGATATTCCTCTACCCGCGATACGGTTTCCTCGCTTTGTTGCACATCGATACCGTTGAAAATCCGGAACTTTCGGGGGTGGGTAAGGCTGTCATACACCGGTGTGCTTACCGCGATCACTTTGTCCAGTTGCAGGAAAGGCCTCTCGGTCGACTTGCTGCCGTGAACTGTTCCAATTTTCCGGCATCCAGGCGGCAGTCGCAAACGACTTACCATGGTGGCCGCCTTGCTTCCCTGGGCATGGACCACATCCGGATGCAGTGCGCTGATTATCCGTCGCACCCGGTAACTGAGCCAGGGGTTCCGCCTACCCAGTTGCATGGGGCAGGGATGAAACAAGACCCGTTCGCCAAATTGCTTCCGATAGGACGGATGGGCGAGAACGTGCACTTCGTGGTCAAGCGCCGCGAGGGCGCCAGCGAGATCGGCGGTGTGCTTTTCCATACCACCCCAGCCGGTTCCCGGGGTGCCCAGTATCATGGCAATAATCATGGACGATGGCGCTGTTCCAGAACGTTGCGATAGACCTCGAGAGTCGCCTCCGTCTGCGCCTCCAACCGGAACCGGTCCGGAATCAGGATCTCGTGCTCCGGCGCTTCAAGAATATTCTGAACAGTCGCAGCAAAGGCCGCGGTATTATCCGGAGGCACCAGACCCTCCCGGAAACAGGCCTGGAGGGTCTCTGCCGCCCCTCCGCGATTATAGGCGACGACGGGGGTGCCCGACGCCAGGGCTTCGGTTACCGTCCGGCCGAAGGGTTCGGGCTTGGTGGACATGTGGCAGACCACATCGGCGAACAGATACAGGCTATTCATGTCGTTGCGCTGGCCCAGGAAGGTCACCTTGTCAGTCAGGCTCAGGCGGCTGCGCTCCCGTTCCAGCTCCTCCAGAAAACGCTCCTTGCCCGGCTCGGCGCCGCCGGCGATTAGGCCATGGCAGTCCGGGCGCAGACGGATAAGCTGGTTCATCATCGCGAGGAAGTCCAGCTGGCCTTTCCAGCGGGAAATCCGACCGGGCATCATGATGATTTTCTTGCCGGCCAGCTGGGGGTAACGGGATAAAAAGTGATCCAGCCACTGCTTGCTGAGGGCCCGGTTGTGGAAGGCCTCCACATTGACGCCGCGCTGGATGACGGTGAGCTTCTCTTTCGGAATATTGAAATTCTTCAGTACATAATCCCGCACACAGTTCGACACGGCGATCACGTGATCAGCCCTGGTCATGATGGCGCTATAGGGGTTCACGGAGTACATGCCGTGGAAGGTGGAGACGACTGCAGGTCGATCCGACTCGGGCAGGCTTTTCAGGGCCAGATGGATGATCCAGGCGGGCATGCGGGAACGCACGTGGATGATGTCCGGCTTCAGGTCCTGTATCAGCTTGCGCATGGGCAGGATCTGGCCGAAGGAAGCCAGGGATTTGCGATGAATCGGCATGTGGATATGGGTGGATCCTTGTCCCCGCACCTGTTCCGCCATGGGCCCGCCGTTGGAAACCACGTAGGATTCGTGACCGCGCCGAACCAGTTCGGCAGCGAGATCTACGGTGCCCCGTTCAACGCCACCGCTGTAAAGGGCTGGCAGTGCCTGAAGAATCCTCACGCTGTGTTTCCTTGTTTCGATGTTCGTTGGCTCTTGAGGAACCGCTCTATAATCCATTTGGCTGCCCGGTCGGCCTCCCAGAGTTGCCTGGAAGCTACCGTTTGCCGGGCCATGACACTGCGGTGATCGCTCCAGTGGGCGACGATTCCCGCCTCGGCCAGACGGTTCACGCCATTTGCCACCCGGCTGCCCGGTCTGGCGGGCAGATCCAGGAGGCCTGTGGGCACACCGGAAGTGGCGGCCTCGCACACCATCGACATGCTGTCCGGCGTTGTCCATACCGCCCTGGAAGCAGACAGCTGATGCCTGAGCCAGTTCTCGTGGGTGGTTTCACAGCTCATCACGGTAATCCGGGGGCCGGCAAGGCCCGCGAGACGCTCTAGCATTGCCGGCGGCGTGCGCCGGGAATCGCTGATGGTCCAGCGCCAGTCCGGGTAACGGGCAACCAGATCATTGATCTGGGCCAGTATGGCATCGTCGTCCCAGTCAAAGTGTGGTGAGGGCCCGCCGATCAGGATCAGGGCCTCGCGGTTATCGGTCAGTTTTGCCAGTGGTGTGATGGTGTTTATCACGCCTTCGGTGACAAACACGTTTGCTGATGCTTTCACCCCGTCATGGGCGGGAATGATCGCGCCGTCCACCCAGGACAGTGGAAAGGCCGGTTTCATGATCACCAGCGTTCGTGTTTTGCCCAGGCGTCGGAGCGCGAGCAGCAACCGGTGGGTGCCTGTTCCGGCGGCCACGATCAGGTCGGGTCGGGGCAGGTCGGCGGGCAGGGGCGGTGCCGCTCCGAGCAGGGCGCGCCACAATGGCACCTGGTAGTCGGTTGCATCCAGCCAATACAGGTGTGCACCGGTGTGAGCGCGCAGACGGTTGCCCAGGCCCCTCAGCTGATTCCGGTGCCCGGGCTTGCCGTCGGTCACCAACCAGACCACGGGTCCGTCTTTCTCCGGCTCCATGCTCAATGACACCTCCTACTTTTTCTTGCGCCGGTAGAAACCGGGGTCGTCAGGGTCCGGCCGGGTCTTGAAACGCCGGTGCATCCAGAGGTACTGGTCCGGTGCCTTGCGAATCTCCTGTTCGATGATCCGGTTGATGCGGGTGGCATCCTCAAGGTCGTCCCCGCTGGGAAAGTTCTCCAGTGCCGGGTGGAAGTAGATGTCGTAGCCCGGTTTGTCATCCCGCCGGAAGTGACTGAATGGCACGATTTTGCACCGGCTGCGCTCGGCAATCCGTGAGGTGGCGGTAATGGTGCCGGCGGGAATACCGAAAAACGGCGCGAACACGATATCCTTGCGCCCGTAATCCTGGTCGGTGGCGTACCAGACCGCGCGGTTTTTCTTCAGGCTGCGGAACAGGCCGCGAAGGTCCTTGGCCCCCAGCACATTACCGTAACGCCGCCCCCGGGCGCGGGTCATGACCGCATTCATCAGAGGATTGTTGTGATCCCGCTGCATGACATCGGCTTCAATGTATTCAGTCACCAGGCTGCCTCCCAGATCCAGGGTGCTGTAATGACCGCCCAGCAACAGTACACCTTGACCGGCTTCCAGGGCCTTTTCGAAATGCTCGATGCCGTGGATGCGGGTGATGCCGGTGAGCTTTGACGGGGCCCGGAACCAGGCAATGCCCAGCTCCATCAGCCCGATGCCGTTGGCGATGAAGGCTTTTCGGACCAGCGCCGCCTGTTGCTGTTCGGTCAGCTCAGGAAAACATAGCCGGATATTCACTTCGGTAATGTGACGGCGGCTGCGCGCAAATTTCCACGCCAGCAATCCGGCCAGCTTGCCCAGCCACCACTGCAGACGGATGGGCAGTTGGGCCACCAGCCACATGAAGCCGATACCAAGCCAGGTTGGCCACCAGCGTGGGTGCCGGTAGGCGGAATAGTCCGTGTTGCGTGGCAGTTTGCGGTACTTCTTCTTCAAAACAGGGAACCTTGCATCGACAATGGGTGAATCCGGGGGCACCATGCGGCCCCTTGACGATTTTTGCGCTATGATAACGCACTGTTTTGCCGGGAGTCCTGCGTGTTCCAATTTCTCTATTCCCAGCTCATCCGTCTGATCCTGCCGTTTATCCTGCTAAGGCTGTGGTGGCAGGGCCGAAAGGCTCCTGCTCTGCGCCAGGACCTTGGCCATCGCATAGGGCTGGTTCCCCGGCTTCCGGGACCGGTTGTCTGGGTCCATGCGGTGTCGGTCGGCGAAACCATCGCAGCGGCACCCATGGTGCGGCGCCTGCTGGCGCGGGACCCGCAGATCACCATACTGATGACGGCCATGACCGACACCGGCCTGGCCCAGGCCCGAAAGATGTTCGGTAACCGGGTACGCTATGCCTACGCACCTTACGATAGCCCCGGCTCCATTCGCCGGTTTCTCAATCGCACCCGTCCCCGGATACTGGTCATCATGGAAACCGAGATCTGGCCCAACATGATACGCCAGAGCCGGGCCCGCGGTGTGCCGGTTTTCCTGATCAATGCCCGGTTATCGGAACGTTCCGCACGTGGCTATGAGCGGGTCCGCGCTGTTGTGCTGCCGATCATGCAGAGTATCAGCTGGGTGGCGGCTCAGGCCGAGAAAGATGCCGAGCGCTTCCGGCGTATCGGGGTTATTCCGGACAAGGTGGAAGTCACCGGCAGCGTCAAGTTTGACGTGGATATACCGCCGGATGTCCGGCAGGCCGCTCGGGATCTTCGTGCGCGGCTGGCGGGGCGACCGGTCTGGATTGCCGGCAGTACCCATGGTGGCGAGGATGTCCAGCTACTGACCGCCCATCAGGAGTTGCTGGTTGCCCACCCGGATGCACTCCTGATCCTGGTGCCAAGGCACCCCGAAAGATTCGATTCGGTGGCCAACAAGGCCATGTCCAGGGGGCTGACGGTTGCCAGGCGTTCCCATGGCGAGGATCCGGCTGATGCCCAGGTTTACCTCGGTGATACCATGGGTGAGCTGATGATGCTCTATGGTGCCAGTGACATTGCCTTTGTGGGTGGTTCGCTAATTGAGCGCGGTGGCCACAACCCCCTGGAGCCCGCAGGCTGGGGAATCCCGGTGTTTTCCGGCCCTCATGTATTCAATTTCGAAACCATCTATCAGCGACTGCTGGACGATACTGGCGTCAAGATCGTGGCTAATGCCGAGGAACTGGCGACCTTCCTGATCTCCCTGTTCAGTCATCCCGCGGAGCGGGCGGCGATCGGCCGGCGCGCATTGTCGGTGGTGAACAAGAACCGGGGGGCGCTGGAAAAAGTGGTCGAGGGGATTATCGAGCGGGTCTGAGGAGAGCGGCGGGCAGCGTGGCTGCCCGCCAAAACTGGAAGACCCTTACTGGGTTGGATCGTCCAGGGTCTGCTCCTCGTTGGCCAAGGCTTCGATACCCGGCGCCGTCTCGCTCAGCCAGTTGTTCAGGTCCACCAGATCCTGTGGGCTCAGGGTGCCAGCGGCCTGTTTCAGTTGAAGCGTATTGATTACGTAGTCATACCGGGCATTGGCATAGTCACGCAGCGCCACGTAATAGGCTCGTTCCGCATCCAGCACTTCCACGATATTCCGGGTACCCACTTCATAGCCGGCACGGGTAGCATCCAATGCGCTGCGGCGGGAAATAATGGTTTGTGACAGCGCCGAAGCGGTCTCTACGTTGTTGTTTACGGTCAGGAACAGGCTGCGGGTGTTCACCCGGACATCCCGGCGAACGGTGTTGAGTTGCTGTTCTGAGACCGTCACCAGTGAGCGCTGCTGACGAACACCGGCCTGGGTCCCGCCACCGGTATATAGGGGTACGTTCAGTTCCAGACCAATGACGCCCTGGGTCCCTTCGAACTGGTTGGGGCTGCCGCCGTCAATCTGGTTATCGCCGTAGGAGGCTGTCAGATCCAGGGTCGGGTAATGGCCGGATTTGGCAACCTTCAGGTTGGCCTCGCTGGCGTTGAGGTCGTAGAGCGCGGATTGAATGGACCAGTTCTGCTCCAGGGCCGTGTTTTCCCACGCCGAGGGATCCATCGGTTCGGGGCGACCGAGTGGGAAATTCCGGCGCAGGTTCTCCAGATCCTCCGGGTACTCCCCGGTCAGCCGTGCCAGCTGCTCCTTGGCGACGTTGAGCTGGTTTTCCGCGGCAATGCGCTGGCTCTTGGCGTCGTCATAGCTGGCACGGGCCTCATACACCTCGGTAATCGCAATCAGGCCGACATCAAAGCGCTCCTGGGCCTGCTCGTACTGGCGCTGGATCGCGGCTTCGGTGGCCAGGGCCGTAGTGACGGTGTCCTGGGCCCGGAGCACATTGAAATAGGCAGTGGCCACGTCCAGGATCAGCTGCTGCTGGGCCAGGTTGTACTGGGCCCGGGCGGATTCGGTCTGGAACTGGCTGGCGTCATACTGGAACCAGGAGTCGGCCCGGAACAGCGGTTGCGTCAACTGGACGCCGTAGCTGGTGGATTTGTAGCTTTCATCCTGGATTTCTCCGTCCAGGTCGGTGTGGTTGGCCTCGCCGAAAGCGCCCACCTGCGGAAGAAGTGCACTCTTGCTGACATCGCTGGCTGCCTGCTGCGCCTCAAAACTGGCCTGGGCGGCAGCGATACCGGAGTCATAGGAGAGGGCTTTTTCGTAGGTCTCGATCAGGTCCAGGGCGAGGGCGGGGTGAGCAGCCATCACGCCAATCAGTCCGGAAAGCAGTCGTTTTTTCATTCGTTCTCCTGAATACCTGTGCACATGGGCGTCAGTCCGGGACGCCCGGTAACCGGCCGCACAGTGCTCTCAAGCACCAGGTTGCGCATCCGGCGGGCTTATGGTTGGCCATTATGGACAATATTTCCCCCGGCCTCTACACTTGCAAACGTCACACAAATTGTGTGCCGAACCGAATTTCACTCGCGTCTTGACGGGGTGCTGGCTGACCTGATTCCTGGGTAGCCGGCTGAGATTGCATCGCAGAACCCGCGACCTGATCCGGATAATACCGGCGTAGGGATTAAGACCAGATGACCCAGAAGCAGTCCCGCCCGAGTGGCCCGAACTGCCTGTGCAGGCTCCGTCATACGCGACCCGAAACCCCAGTCAATCTACCGGGAGCGAATGATGACCGACCTGCCATCCTACCTTAGTGATTCCGCCAGAGTTGATTCCGCCGCAATCAAACCGTTACCAAGCTCACGAAAAATCTACGTGCAGGGTAGCCGATCCGATCTCCGGGTGCCCATGCGGGAAATTACCGTGGAAGACACACCCACCGAAATGGGCGGCGAAAAGAACCCGCCGGTGGTCGTTTACGACACCTCCGGCCCCTACACCGATCCCGAAGCGAACATCGACCTGCGCAAAGGCCTGGAGCCCATCCGCGCCGGTTGGATCGCCGAACGGGGTGATGTCGAACAGCTGGAAGGCTACACCTCGGAATTCACCCGCCGGCGCATGAAAGACCCGCAACTGGACCCGCTCCGCTTCATGGACGAGCGCAAACCCCTGCGGGCCAAGCCGGGCAGAAACGTGTCCCAGATGCACTACGCCCGCCAGGGCATCATCACCCCGGAGATGGAATACATCGCCATCCGCGAGAACATGAAGCTCCAGGAAGCCCGGGCGCAGGGCCTGCTGGACCAGCAACACCCCGGCCAGTCCTTCGGAGCCAACCTTCCGAAAGAAATTACCCCGGAATTCGTCCGCGATGAAGTAGCCCGCGGCCGCGCCATCATCCCCGCCAACATCAACCACCCGGAAATCGAGCCCATGATCATCGGCCGCAACTTCCTGGTGAAAATCAACGGCAATATCGGCAACTCGGCGGTCACTTCCTCCATCGAGGAAGAAGTGGAAAAGCTGACCTGGGGTATCCGCTGGGGCGCCGACACCATCATGGATTTGTCCACCGGCAAGAACATCCACGAAACCCGGGAATGGATCATCCGCAACTCCCCGGTCCCCATCGGCACCGTGCCCATCTACCAGGCCCTGGAGAAAGTCGGCGGCGTTGCCGAAGACCTGACCTGGGAAATCTTCCGGGATACCCTGATCGAACAGGCCGAGCAGGGCGTGGACTACTTCACCATCCATGCCGGTGTGCGCCTGCATCACGTCCCGCTTACTGCTAACCGGGTTACCGGCATCGTCTCCCGTGGTGGCTCCATTATGGCCAAGTGGTGCCTGGCCCACCACAAGGAGAGCTTCCTGTACGAGCACTTCGAAGACATCTGCGAAATCATGAAAGCCTACGACGTCTCCTTCAGCCTCGGCGACGGCCTGCGCCCCGGATCAATAGCCGACGCCAACGACGCCGCCCAATTCGGCGAACTGGAAACCCTGGGCGAACTCACCAAAATCGCCTGGAAGCACGACGTCCAGTGCATGATCGAAGGCCCCGGCCATGTACCCATGCACCTGGTGAAAGAGAACATGGACAAGCAGCTGGAATGCTGCGACGAAGCCCCGTTCTATACCCTCGGCCCCCTGATCACCGACATTGCCCCGGGCTACGACCACATCACCTCCGGCATCGGCGCCGCCATGATCGGCTGGTACGGATGCGCCATGCTCTGCTACGTAACCCCGAAAGAGCACCTGGGGCTGCCGAACAAAGACGACGTGAAAACCGGCATCATCACCTACAAGATCGCCGCCCATGCCGCCGATCTGGCCAAAGGCCACCCGGGCGCCCAGATCCGCGACAACGCCCTGTCCAAGGCCCGTTTCGAGTTCCGCTGGGAAGACCAGTTCAACCTCGGCCTGGACCCGGACACCGCCCGGGCCTACCACGACGAAACCCTGCCCAAGGACTCCGCCAAGGTGGCCCACTTCTGTTCCATGTGCGGTCCAAAGTTCTGTTCCATGAAAATCTCCCAGGAAGTCCGGGATTACGCGGCAGAAAACGGGTTGGACGAGGTTTCCGCGATCGACGCCGGGATGCAGGAGAAGTCCCGTGAGTTTGTGGAATCTGGCGGGAAGCTTTACGACAAGGTCTGAGCTTAGGGGGATTCGTCTCCCAGCCTGCTAGTTTTGGTGGGTGAGCCGGGGAGGCGGCCCTGTTCAGAAAACGACTCGAGACGTCCCTGTGCGTCTCGGGCTCCGCCATCCATGGCTCCGCACAGTTTTGGGAAGCATGCCCCAACACCGGTCTCGCACAAAAGCTGGAATCAAGAGGCTTGCAATAAACGACGACCAACGGCTATCGTTCAAAGTCGATTACCAACCGGGGTGAACGATGACCGAACCGTTCCAGTTCAAAGCCAGCGACGTCAAAGTCGAAAAACGCGAAACCGTCTTCCAGGGCTTCTTCCGCATGGACAAGCTCTGGCTGACCCACCCGCGTTTTGACGGCCGAGACATGCCGGTCTTTACCCGGGAACTCTTCATAAGGGGCGACGCCACCTGCGTGCTGCCCTACGACTGCGACCGGGACGAAGTCGTCCTGCTCGAACAGTTCCGCCTCGGCGCCCTCGGCCGCAGCCAGTCTCCATGGCTGCTCGAACTCGTGGCCGGCATGAACGAAGACGGCGAAACCCCCGAAGAAGTGGCACAGCGGGAAGGCCAGGAAGAGGCCGGGCTCACCTTCAGCCGGCTCGACAAGATCTGCGATTACCTGGTATCCCCGGGCGGCAGTACCGAAATGATCCACCTGTACTGTGGCCACATCAGTACCAGGGATGCTGGCGGCCTCTACGGTATGGAGCACGAGCACGAGGATATCCGCGCCCACGTGGTTTCTGCGGACGAAGCCATAGCCATGATCCACGATGGCCGGATCAACAACGCGGCCGCTATCATCGCGCTTCAATGGCTTGAACTGAACCGTTCAAGACTCCGTGAAGGAAAGCAGTGATGACCGAGTGGACCATGAAACCCAAGCGCTACGTGCCGGATCTCCGGCAGCTCGGCGCCCTGTGCGACGGCAATTACCAGCGCCTGAACAAGTTGCGTCAGCTGGAAGCTGATGGCAAACCGGTATGCGAGTTCGAGTTGCATCAGGAGAACCAGTACCTGGGCCGGGTCCGGATCAAGGTTCTGCAGACCGCTCGATTTACCGAAACCCTGCTGCTGGAACAGATCCACAATTCCGGTCGCTGGCTGAACAATCCCCAGATGACCGTACGCGTCTATCACGACGCGGCCATGGCCGAGGTGATCAGCTGTTACCGGGACCGCCAGATCGCGCCGGTCAATGATTATCCCAACCGCTTCATGCATCACCCGGACGAGAAGGTTCAGGTGAACGGCTTTCTGGCCGACTGGCTGGATTACTGTTTGCGTTTTGGCCATCTGCCCATGGAGTACGCCGCCTGGCCGGCCGGCGAGGGTGTGGACTGACGTCCTGTATCGGATGTGTCATAGTTGTCAAAAATAGCAATATGTTGACGGCGCCTGGTGGGAATGTGACTCCGGTTGCAATTGCCGCTGACCCTTTCTGAAGCGTTCGTCGTACACTTGTCCCTGTTTCAAGTGGTTGCATCAGGCTTAACAGGTTCGCCATGACCAGACCGGACGAGGCCCGCCCCTTGCGGGTACTCCAGATAACAGACCCCCACCTGATGGCCCGCGAGGACGGCGCCCTGCTGGGCGTAAATACCAGGGACAGCCTCGCGGCCGTGGTCGATGAGGTGTTGCAGGCCCATGGTCAGCCGGACCTGATCCTGGCTACCGGCGATCTGGCCCAGGACGCCTCCGAACAGGCGTACCGGGTTTTCGGTGACAGCCTCTCCTCCTTCCAATGCGGCTCTGCCTGGCTGGCCGGCAATCATGATGACTCTGGAACACTTGACCGTGTTGCCGCGGAGCACCAGGCCGATCGTCGGCAGATTCTGCAGGGCGGCTGGCATTTCGTGCTGCTGGATTCATCCGTCCATGGCAAGGTTTACGGTGAGCTGGCGGACAGTGAGCTGGCGTTTCTCGAACGCGCGCTTTCCGAGTATCCCGATAGGCCGACCCTGGTCACGCTGCACCATCACCCGGTGGATATCGGGGCGGACTGGATGGAGAAAATCGGGCTCCGTAATCGTGACGCCTTCTGGGCCGTCATAGACCGCCATCCCCAGGTGCGGATCGTGCTCTGGGGTCATGTCCATCAGGAGCACGCAGAAATCCGGAACGGGGTGCAGTTGCTTGCCACACCCTCCACCTGTATCCAGTTCACCTCCGGCGCCAGGGACTTTTCCGTGGAGCCACTGGCACCGGGTTACCGCTGGTTCGAGCTCGAGCCCGATGGCCATTTCCGGACCGAAGTCCATCGCGCCAGAGCCTTCGAGTTCGAGCTGGACCAGAAGAGCTCCGGCTACTGAGTTGCCAGTTCGCTTTCCGCGACCGGTTGCTCCAGCCCCTGTCGGAGCTCCCTGGCCGCCGCGACCATCGCCCTGAGTGCCGGTCGCACCTCCTCCCACTGCCGGGTTTTCAGGCCACAGTCCGGATTTACCCACAGCCTCTTGGCTGGAATCCTCTCTGCGGCCTTCTCCATCAGGGCAATGATCCCGGCCGGCTCCGGCACGTTGGGTGAGTGGATGTCGTAGACTCCGGGGCCAATGTCGTTGGGGTACTCGAAGTTCCGGAAAGCATCGAGGAGCTCCATATCGGAGCGGGACGTCTCGATGGTAATGACATCGGCGTCCATCCGGGCAATCGCCTGAATGATGTCATTGAACTCCGAATAGCACATGTGGGTGTGGATCTGGGTTGCCTCATCGACCCCGTTGGCGGCAATCCGGAAGGCGTCGATGGCCCAGTCCAGGTAGTCCTGCCAGTCGGATTTCCGCAGAGGCAGGCCCTCCCGCAGCGCAGCTTCGTCAATCTGGATGATCCGGGTGCCCGCGCTCTCCAGTTCCTGCACCTCTTCGCGGATGGCCAGGGCAAGCTGCCAGCAGGTCTCCGTTCGGGGCTGGTCATCCCGGACAAAGGACCAGTTGAGCATGGTCACCGGTCCGGTCAGCATGCCCTTCACCGGCTTATCGGTCAGCGACTGGGCGTACCGGATCCAGTCCACGGTCATGGCTTTTGGCCGGGTGATGTCGCCAAACAGGATGGGCGGTTTGACGCACCGTGAGCCGTAGGACTGGACCCAGCCAAATCGGCTGAAGGCATAGCCATCCAGCTGCTCCCCGAAATACTCCACCATGTCATTCCGCTCGGCTTCGCCATGGACCAGAATATCCAGGCCGAGTGATTCCTGCTCGCGAATGCAGTGGGCAATCTCCTGCTTGATCCGGTTCAGGTACTCTCCTTTACCCAGTTTTCCCGAACGGAACTGTTGCCGCACCTGCCGGATATCTCCGGTTTGGGGGAAGGAGCCGATGGTCGTGGTCGGAAACAGGGGGAGGGGCAGGGCCTTGCTCTGGAGCTTTTGGCGCGTTTCGAAACTGCTGTTTCTCTGGCCAAGCTGAGGGGTAACCCGGGACATGGCCTCCCGGAGCACCGGATTGCGGGTCCGTGGCGACTGCCGGCGAGTGTCAACGGCAATGCGGTTGTCCTCGAGTTCCCGGGCAACACTGCTCCGCCCGTGGTTCAGGGCCGTGGCAAGAGTGGCCAGCTCCCGGAGTTTCTGGCGGGCGAAGGAAAGCCACTGACGAATGTCCGGGTCGAGTTTGTCCTCTGGTTCCAGATCGACGGGAACATGCAGCAGCGAACAGGACGGTGCCAACCACAGCCGCTCTTCGAGTCGTGAATGCAACGGTTCCAGCCAGTCCAGGGTGGTATTGAGATCGGTTTTCCAGACATTCCGGCCGTTGACGACACCCAGGGACAGTACTTTGTGAGGTGCCAGCCAGTCTGCCAGCCGGTCGGCTTCAGGTCGGGCCGTCACAGCATCCAGATGCACGCCGGCCACCGGCAATTCACAGGCGAGCTGGAGGTTTTCACGCAGCTGGCCGAAATAGGTGGTCAGCAGAAGTTTCGGACGAGCCGCCTTGAGGTGGTGGTAGGAAAGGCTGAAGGCGTGGCGCCAGCGATCGTCCAGTTCGGTGATCAGGGCAGGCTCATCCACCTGGACCCACTCCGCACCGGCCTCGGCGAGTTGGTCGAGCAGGTCGCCGTAAACGGGCAGGAGTCGCTCGAGCAGTGCCAGGGGATCGCTGCCGTCCTTGGCTTTGCCCAGCCAGAGATAGGTGACCGGGCCGATGATGACCGGTTTGGCACGGTAGCCTTGTTGCCGGGCCTCATCGAGCTGGGCCAGTATCCGGCTGCTGT
Source organism: Marinobacter sp. (assembly GCF_041690455.1). Taxonomy (GTDB): domain Bacteria; phylum Pseudomonadota; class Gammaproteobacteria; order Pseudomonadales; family Oleiphilaceae; genus Marinobacter. The sequence goes on along the minus strand of NZ_JAWLHI010000064.1, from coordinate 4,097 downwards.
CGAGCTGGAATTCCGTGTCCCGGTGAAACTCCGGGACAATGTAGTGATAGTTGGTGTCGAACCACTTGGTCATTTCGCCGGCCTGGGTGCCGCAGCAGCTATCGTCATTGGCGCCGCGGCCCCGTGCGGCCCGGAAATACCGGTCGAGTCGGTGCCCGCCCGGCTTGCCCGCACGTTCAGGCAGGTGTCCGAGAGTTTCGCTCATGTCCAGCACCTGGTCGTACAGGGAAAAGTCTCCTGCCGGCACGAGATCCAGTGCCTGTTGGTCCTGCCAGTGGCGACGTCGCAGGTCACTGGCGGTAATCTCCAGCTCCTCCTCGGTCAGCCGGCCTTGCCAGTAGGCTTCCAGAGCGAATTTCAGTTCCCGTTGGGCGCCGATACGGGGGTAGCCCAGTGAGTGAGTGGTAACCATCGTGTACTCCTGACGTCTGATTTTTGCTTCGGATAAGAGTCGGTCAGGTTAGGCGGGCTTAGATATGAATAAAAATGGTATTATTTCAATATTCCATGAAATAAATTCACGAACTGGCGGGTTGGCCCATGATTGATCGACACCATCTCGAGATTCTCCGTGCCGTTGATCGCGACGGCTCCCTGACGGCGGCGGCAGAGTCCCTGCATCTGACGCAGTCGGCACTCAGCCATGCCATTCGCAAGCTGGAGCGTTACCTGGGCACATCTCTGTGGCTCCGGGACGGTCGTCAGCTGCGGCTGACCCAGGCTGGAGAGTATCTGCTGTCACTGTCCAACCGGCTGTTGCCCCAGCTTGAGCATGCCGAGCAGGTGATTGGCCAGTTTGCCAGGGGGCAGAGGGGCACACTCCGCATCGGGATGGAATGCCATCCCTGTTACCAGTGGTTGCTGAAGGTGGTTGGGCCCTATCTTGAGCGCTGGCCGGATGTGGATGTGGATGTGAAACAGAAATTCCAGTTTGGTGGGATCGGCGCGCTGTTCGGTCATGACATCGATATGCTGGTGACCCCGGACCCGCTGCATCGGCCCGGATTGGTGTTTGAGCCGGTGTTCGATTATGAGCAGGTCCTGGTGGTTTCCACGGAACATCCGTTGGCGAGCAGGGAGTTTGTTGTGCCCGGCGATCTGGAGCGGGAAACCCTGATCACCTATCCGGTGGAAGTGGAGCGGCTCGATATCTATACCCGCTTCTTTTTGCCCGCTCACGCGAGCCCCGCCCGGCACAAGACCATCGAGACGACGGACATCATGCTGCAGATGGTCGCCGCTGGGCGGGGTGTGTCTGCGCTGCCGAAATGGCTGGTGGCGGAGTATGCTGAAACTCTCCCGGTGGTTCCGGTTCGTCTGGGAGAGGAAGGGCTGCCGAAGCAGATCTTTCTGGGCCTTCGTGAGCGGGATTGTGAGGTGGATTACCTGAATTCGTTCATGAACCTGGCCCGGGAGGTTCGCTGGGGCTAGGCTCTTGCGTTAAACTGCGCGAAAAATTCAACAGGAAGCACAACCATGAGTGATATCCCCGCAGACCTGAAATACATTGAAACCCACCAATGGGTGCGGGTGGCCGATGACGGCACGGCAACCGTTGGTATTACCGATTTTGCCCAGGAGCAGCTCGGCGATGTGGTTTACATCGGTGTGCCGGATGTTGGCGTGACGGTTAACGGTGGTGAGGAAGCCGGTGTTGCTGAATCAGTGAAGTCGGCCTCGGATGTGTTCAGCCCGGTGACCGGAGAGGTGATTGCCGTGAATGAGAACCTTGAGGATGAGCCGGAGTTGGTCAATGAGGATCCTTATGGCGATGGCTGGATGTTCAAGGTGAAGCTGGAGGATGCCGGTGAGCTGGATGGGCTGATGGATGCCGCCGCTTACGCAGAGCATGTGGCTGCCGAGGAGTAGGAGCTCCGGCGCCATACTCCGTGCAGGAGCAGTCGGGCAGGGCTTTCGAAAACACGCTCCTTGCGGCACGTCCCTGTGATGCTTGAGCTCCGCCATCCATGGCTCCGCACAGTTTTCGAAAGCCCTGCCCGACTGCTCCCATGTCTGGGTGCAGTGGCCAATTGGCTATAATCTCGCATCTTTTGATTCCTTGTTTGGCTGGTGTATCTGATGAATTTCCCGATTTTGTATCTTCGAAAAGGCGCCGAGCGCCGCCTCCGTGCCGGCCATTTGTGGGTTTACAGCAATGAGGTTGATACCCGCCGTACGCCGTTGACGGAGTTCCAGCCCGGTGATCAGGCCGAGCTTCGGGCGTCCAATGACAAGCCGCTCGGCACGGTGTTTGTTAATCCCCATGCGTTGATCTGTGGCCGGTTGATCAGCCGGAATCCGTCCCAGGGGATGACGCCGCAGCGGTTGACGGAACGGATGGAGCTTGCGCTGGCGATGCGGGAGCGGCTGTTCGACAAACCGTTCTACCGCTGGGTTTTTGGTGACAGCGACGGGCTGTCCGGGCTGGTGGTTGACCGTTTCGGGGATGCCGTGGTGGTGCAGATTTCCACGGCGGGCATGGAGCTGATGAAGGAGGCGATTGTTCGCGCCGTTCAGCGTCTGGTGCATGCCAATGCGATCATCCTGAAAAACGACGGCAAGATGCGGAAGGTTGAGGGTCTGGATACCTATGTCGAGCAGGCGCATGGGCCGGAGGCGGATCTTCTGCAGGTCGAGGAGAATGGCGTTCGCTTTGAAGTGCCGCTGGCCGGTGGGCAGAAAACCGGGTGGTTCTATGATCATCGGATGAATCGCCAGCGTTTGCAGGCCTATGCGCCGGGTAAGCGGGTGCTGGATGTGTTCAGTTATGTCGGTGGCTGGGGGCTGCAGGCTGCCTGTGCCGGTGCTACCCAGGTTACCTGTGTCGACGCCTCGGCAACGGCAATCGATGCGGTGCACCACAACGCGAAGATCAACGGGCTGGATAATATCGAGACCATTGAGGGCGATGCCTTTGAAGCACTCAAGGCCCTGGCCGACGAGAAAGAGAAGTATGACATCGTGGTACTGGATCCGCCGGCCCTGATTCCCCGTCGCCGGGACCAGAAAGCCGGCGAACAGGCCTATGCCCGCCTGAATCAGTTGGGACTTCGGCTGCTTGAGCGGGACGGGTTGCTGGTTTCAGCGTCCTGTTCCATGCATCTGTCCCAGGAAAAGCTGATCGACATCATCCGCAGCAGCGGCCGGAAAATTGATAGGTTCGTACAGCTGCTGGAGCAGGGGCACCAGGCGCCGGATCATCCGGTGATTCCGGGGATTCCGGAGACGGATTACATCAAGTCGTGCTTCGTGCGCTCGCTGACCGGGTTTATGTGAAAGGCCTGAAAACGGGGTCAGAAGAAGGCTTTCTTCAGACCCCAAGTTCAATGCCTGCTCCGGGGTCTGATGAAAGCCTTCATCTGACCCCTGCTTTTGACCCAGGCTTGACACTTTCCCTCTCACACGGGGTCTGATGAACGCTTTCATCTGACCCCTCTTTCACCCTGAATTCACCCCCGCAACGAAATCACCGGCCACCCGGACTCCTTCGCCAGCACTTCCAGCCTCGGATCCGGATCCACTGCCACCGGGTTTTCCACCTGCTTCAAAAGCGGCACGTCGTTATGGGAGTCGCTGTAGAACCAGGCGCCCTCCAGGGTGCGCGTGTGGTGGTCAAGCCAGTCGTTCAGCCTGGTCACCTTGCCGTCCTGGAAGCTGGGGACACCGGCAACCTCCCCGGTATACCGGCCATTGACCAGTTCCGGCTCGGTGGCGATCAGGTGCTCAACGCCCAGCAGGTCCGCAATCGGCTCGGTGACAAACCGGTTGGTGGCGGTGATGATCATTAGCGTGTGGCCCTGCTGGCGATGCTGGTCCAGCAGTTCCCGGGCCTTGCTCTGCATCATCGGGCGTACTTTTTTCTCGAGGAAGGCATCGCGCCACGCCAGCAGTTCGTCCATTTCATGCCGGGCCAACGGCTGCAGTGCGAAGCGGAGGTAATGGAAAATGTCCAGCTCGCCGTTCAGATATTCCTGGTAGAACCGGTCGTTGGCCTTACGGTATTCCTCGGCATCGACCAGGCCTTCTTCCACCAGAAATTCGCCCCAGGCGTGGTCGCTGTCGCCAGCCAGCAGGGTGTTGTCCAGATCAAAAAGTGC
>NZ_JAWLHI010000063.1:0-24787 GCF_041690455.1 Marinobacter sp. | reverse complement strand
CCTGTAGCAGCTACAGGGTCAATCCCCGGAGTCGGGTCCCTGGAAATCGTCAGCTGTGGCCCTGGCCGTGGGTGCCAGGTACGTGGTTGTGGTCACTGGCCATGTCCAGTTTGTCGAGCTCGGAGGTCAGCCCTCCGAGTATGCCGCATTCGCTGACCGTGCCCCCGTCACTGCAGGCGGCCTGCAGCTTTTCCAGGGTCTGCTCCAGGCTTGCCAGCTCCTTCAGGCGCTCCCGCACATGATCCAGGTGACGCGCCAGCAGAGCATCCACATCACTGCAGTCCGCCTCAGGTTGTTCCGCCAGACGGATCAGTTCGCGGATCTCGTCCTGGGCCATATCGAGGTTACGACAGCGTTTGATGAACAGCAGCCGGTCCAGATGGGCCTGGCGGTAGCTGCGATAGCCGCTGGAATCACGGACCGGTTCGGGCAGAAGACCGATCTTCTCGTAATATCGGATGGTCTCTACGGGAATGCTCGCCTGTCTGGCAATGGCTCCGATTCTCAAGGCTCCCCTCCTTCAGGATTTGAGCGCCAGAATGCGCCGGGCACCGTCAAGTACGATCAGACCCACTATGGTGCCGACCACGAGGTCGGGATAGTTGGAACCGGTCCAGGCCACAAGGACGCCTGCTACGATAACCCCGAGATTAATGATCACGTCGTTGGCGGAGAAAATCCAGCTGGCTTTCATGTGGGCGCCACTATGCCGGTGCCTCGAGATCAGGATCAGACAGGTGCTGTTGGCCACCAGGGCAATCAGAGCCATCACCATCATCAGCGCCGATTCCGGCTCGCTGCCCAGCAGGAAACGCCGGCCCACTTCCAGCAGTACCCCGAGGGCCAGGATCAATTGCAGAACGCCGGCAAAATGGGCTGCGCGCACCTGCATCCGGAGGCTATGGGCAACGGCATACAGTGACAGACCATATACGGCCGCATCGGCGAACATGTCGAGGGAATCTGCAATCAGGGCGGTGGACTGGGCGATCACGCCGCTGGTCAGTTCCAGCACGAACATCACCGCATTGATGGCCAGGAGGATCTTCAGGGTGCCGGATTCTTCACCGGCACGAGTCGCCGCTAATGTGGCAGCTTCGATGGCGTCCGGATCCGCCGCGCGTGTCTCCTGCAGGGTTGCCCCCAGTCCCAGGGGGAGGAGCCTGTCAGTCACAGGTTGGGCTTCGCCGTCATGAAGCACCCGGAGCTGGCGATTTTCCAGATCGAATGACAGTCCGCCGATCTGCGCACAGCTGTCCAGCGCCATGCGAATCATCCGTTCTTCCGATGGGCAGTCCATTTTCGGAATACGGTACAGGCTGACCCATTCGCCGGATGTTACGGGCGCCGCCGGTGTTGGGCTCCCGGTATTGACTGACTTACAACCGCATTCGCCACTTCCGGGTTCACTCATAAAACGAATTGCCCCACCCACTTTTTCAGGTTCACGTCCAGGGAATATCGATCAGGGCGCGAAGGCCGCCCCGAGCCCCGGTGTCAAACGTAAGTGTACCACCGTAACGTTCGGTGATTTCTCTGACGATGGCCAGGCCAAGTCCGTGGCCCGGAGTCTGTTCATCCAGCCGAAGCCCGCGGACACCGAGAGAAGGCACGGATTCGGAGTGAACTCCGGGGCCGTCATCCTCGACCCGCATGATCATTCGGCCGTCTTCCTCCAATAGTGAGAGCTCGACGGTCTTTTCCGACCACTTGCCCGCATTATCTAGCAGATTGCCGAGCACCTCGTTCAGATCGTGTTCCTCGAGCGGCCAACGCCGTTCCTCCATCAATTCGGAGGACAATTCGAAGGACTTTTCCGGATAGAGCCTGCCCAGCATCCAGAGAAGATCCCGTGCCTGCTTGACCGGGTAGGCGCTTTTCCCCACCTGGGGGCCGGCAAACCGGCTCCGGCGCATTTCCGCTTCAAGCTGTTTGTCGATATCCCCGAGTCGGGCCGCCATTTCGTGCCTGAGGGGGGCGTCCAGCGGGCGGCTGGTATCCTCCAGTATCTGCCGGGTTGCCGCGATGGGGGTTTTGACGCTGTGCGACAGATTCGCCAGCGCATCCCGGGAGCGTTCCAGTCGCTGGTCGAGGGAATCGAGCAATTGGTTGAGCTGTTGCACCAGGGGCTGGAACTCCTCCGGGGCCTGAACGGCAATACGAGAGATTTCGCCATCCTGAAGCCTTTTCAGAGCAGCCTTGAGGGTCACGACGGGCCGCATGGACAGGGTGATGCCCAGCCAGATCACCGCAACGAGCAGCACGATCAGAAGAATGGAGACAATGGCGGTCCACGCATGCAGCTCGGCCTGGCTGCGTTTCAGGGCGCCCAGATCTTCGGAGACAATCACGACAATGGGTGTGTCGCCAATCCGGAACGACGCCCTGTAGGCCAGGATACTGGAGGGGCTGTCCGCACTCCCTCTGCGATCGACCTGAGTGGCACCGTCCGGCCCGGACTCGAGCAAGGGCATCAGCAGAGGCGTCCAGGATTCCGGGGAAATGAGGGTGCGGAAGGGAGACTGGATGGCAAAGGAATGGTGAAAGACTTCCTGGAAATAGTCGCCGGTCTGGAGTGTGTCGATGCGACCGCCGGATTCCCGGATCTGGTGTTCAAGGAACGCGACCTCGTCCTTCAGTCGGCTTTCAACGAATTCCCTTGCCATCCGGTCCAGTAATAGCCCGTGTACCAGCCAGGCCAGAACCATCAGGCCGATGCCGGCGGGTAACAGCAGGACGAGCAAGGTGCCCTTCACGGACACCGGCTTCTTAAACAGTGTCATTGAACAGATAACCCTGGCCCCGTCGTGTTGCGATGGTGTCCGGGCCCACCAGTTTCCTCAGGCGCCGGATGTAAGCCTCGATCACATTCTCGCTGGGGCTGTCGTTGAGGTTGTAAAGCTGCTCCATCAACTGTTCCTTGGAAAACACATGCCGGGGGCGGCTCATCAGGCAGCGGAGCAGTCGGAACTCGGTGCCGGTCAGAGTGTGCTCGGTGCCATCGGCCAGTTTCAGGCTCTGGCGATTCTCATCCAGCTCGAACCGGCCCGCTTTCACCACCGAGTGAACCCTGCCTTCACTGCGGCGGACAATGGCGTTGAGGCGGGCGATCAGCTCTTCGGTCTGGAAGGGTTTGGCCAGGTAATCATCCGCGCCGGCCTTCAGGCCATTTACCTTGTCCTGCCAGTCGCCCCTGGCTGTCAGAATCAGGACCGGCAGGTTGATCTGGTTCGCCCGCCATTTCTTCAATACCTCCAGGCCGCTTCCGTCCGGTAAGCCAAGGTCCAGCACCACTGCCCGGTAATCCTCCTGCTCTCCCAGCACGACAGCCTCCCGGACCATGGAGGTGATATCCACACTGAAGCCCGCTTTTTCAAGCTGGCGGGCCAGGCCATCGGCCAGCAAGCGGTCATCCTCAACAAGCAGTAGGCGCATGTTTCTTTTCCTTATCGGCGTCTTGTCGGCCGCGTCAGTGTCACTGACTTACCTGAATTCAGCCTGAACTCTAAATTGTTGGTCATTTTCAGAAAGGATTCAGGTTTGTGCGAGATGGTATCAATCGTTTCTTGGCATTGCTCAAGTTTCAGGGCAAGCCGACTGGCGTACTAACGCACATTATTTCACAGGAGAAGATGGGATGAATGCATCAAAGCTTTTTGTTGCGGCTGCAGCCATGTCGATGACCGCAACTACATTTGCCGCAGGCAGTCACGGTGGTGGTCATGGAAGCAGCATTGGTGAGCCCGGAAATGCAGGCGATGTTTCCCGCACCATCCAGGTGGAAATGCACGACAACTATTACGAACCCGAAGCCATCGAGGTTACTCGAGGCGAGACCGTGCGTTTCATGATCGAGAACAAGGGCAGACTGGTGCATGAATTCAATATCGGTACTCCGGATATGCACGAGGCCCATCGGGACGAAATGAAGATGATGGTCGAGCACGGCGTGATTCAGGGTGGCAAGCTCAATGAGGACATGATGAATATGGATATGGGTAACGGCCACACCATGAAGCATGATGATCCCAACAGCGTACTGCTCGAGCCGGGCCAGAAGAAGGAAATCATCTGGACCTTCAGTAGCAAGACCAACATGGAATTCGCCTGCAATATCCCTGGCCATTACCAGTCCGGGATGTACGGTGACGTGAACTTCGATTCCCGGTCCGACATGCAGGCCAGCGCAGACTGATCCCGCCCGAGGAAGATAAGAAAGGAGCACCACTTTTCCGGTGCTCCGATTGCAGTATTCCAGGAGTAACCAACACATGAAGAACGCCCTTATAGCAGGGGCCCTCGGGCTCCTTATGCCTGTGATGGCGGCTGCCGGTGAGTACAGCCTCACCGTGGACCGCGTGATGATCGACACCGGTGACTTTGTGAAAGAGGGCATCGGCTACAACGGAGCCTCTCCCGGACCGGTGCTCAGGTTCAAGGAAGGGGAGAGCGTGACGATCAATGTCACCAATAATCTCGATGAGCCCACCTCCATTCACTGGCACGGACTGATCCTGCCGTTCGAACAGGACGGTGTTCCGGGCATCAGCTTTGACGGTATCCAGCCCGGTGAGACGTTCACCTACGAGTTCCCCATCGTGCAAAACGGCACCTATTGGTTCCACAGCCATTCCGGCTTTCAGGAGCCCAACGGCGCCTACGGTGCGATCGTCATCGAACCCGAGGGGCGCGAGCCGTTCCGGTATGACCGGGAGTATGTGGTCCAGCTCACCGACAAACACCCGCACGATGCCAACCGGATCATGCGCAACCTGAAAATGATGCCGGACTATTACAACCGTCAGCAGCAGACCGTCGGCGATTTCTTTACCGATATCTCGAAGCACGGTTTCATGACCACCCTGCAGGACCGCCTGGCCTGGGGCGATATGCGCATGATGAAGGCTGACGTGGAGGACGTTCAGGGCTTTACCGGCCTGATCAATGGCAAGGGGCCTGAACAGAACTGGACCGGTCTGTTCGAACCGGGCGAGCGCATCCGCCTCCGATTCATCAATTCGTCCGCCATGGCGTACTTCGATATCCGGATTCCGGGCCTGGAGATGACCGTGGTGCAGGCCGATGGCAATAATGTGCAGCCGGTCAACGTGGACGAGTTCCGCATCGGTGTGGCGGAAACCTACGATGTGATTGTCCGGCCGAAGACCGCCGAGGCCTACACCATCTTCGCCGAATCCATGGGGCGGTCTGGTTATGCCCGAGCCACACTGGCACCTGAAGAAGGCATGGAAGGCCCGGTTCCCGGGTTGCGGAAGGCGCCCTTGCTGACCATGGCGGATATGAGCGGCATGCACGGTATGGACCATGGTGATATGACCGGCGCTGACGCCTCCGCTGGAATGGACCACAGCGACATGAGCCAGGGAGAAATGGACTCGGATGGTATGAACCAGGATTCCCGTATGGCCGCTGATGCCAGCGACTCAATGGCTGGAATGGATCACGGCGCCATGATCATGTCCGAGGGAGGTGCCAGCGATCCTTTCTATGCCGAGGGCAGTGGCCTGGTCCCGGTGGCGGCGAATGGCGGCAAGTTCCTCTCGTACTCCGATTTGCGGGCCCAGAAGCCACTGTATGAGGAGCGGGAGCCCACCCGTGAAATCGAACTGCGCCTGACCGGCAATATGGAGCGCTACAGTTGGAGCATCAATGGCGTCAAATATGAGGATGCAGAGCCGCTGAAGCTCCAGTACGGGGAGCGGGTCCGGTTCAAATTCGTTAACGAAACCATGATGACCCACCCCATGCATCTGCACGGCATGTGGTCGATCCTGGATGTCGGGGCCGGGGAGTGGAACCCGGTCAAGCATGTCATCAGTGTCCAGCCCGGCACGACCGTCTACATGGAGACCGAGGTGGATGCACCGGGGCAATGGGCGTTCCATTGCCACCTTTCCTACCACGCCGCCGCAGGCATGTTCCGCAAGGTCGTGGTTGAGGGTGGTCCGGATCAGGGCAACACCGCCGAGATTGAAGCTGTAAAGGACGGAGGTGACGCATGAGAAATCTGACCTTGTCTGCATTTGCCCTGGCGCTGACCTTGCCATCGCTGCCTGCATCAGGGAGCGACATGCCGCAGGATGACTCCGGCCGCAAGGATGCGTTGGCCCTCTGGGGTGTCCAGTTCGAGGAACTGGAATATCGTTACAGCGACGATGACGAGGAATTGGGAGTCTGGAACGGCGATGTATTCTATGGCACCGACGAACTCAAGTTCCGCTGGCTGACCAAGGGCGAGTACGCCATCGAAGAAGAAGCCTACGAGAAGCTGGAAAACCAGTTGCTCCTGCAAACGCCGATTTCCGACTTCTTTGACGCCAAGGCTGGCGTCCGCTTCGACACCCCCGAAGGCCCGGATCGTACCTATGGGGTGCTGGGGCTGACCGGCCTGGCCCCGCACTGGTTCGAGGTGGATGCCAGCCTGTATGTCAGTGACGAAGGCGATACTTCGGCGGAGTTCGATGCCGAGTACGAGCTGCTGTTCACCAATCACCTGGTCCTGTCCGCTGCGCTGGATGCCACCGTTGCCTTCAGTGAAGACCGGGAGATTGGCGTGGGCAAGGGGTTGGTTTCCACGGAAACCGGGCTCCGATTGAGCTATGACCTGATTGACCGCTCCTTCTCGCCCTACCTGGGCGTGGTCCACGAGCGCAAGTATGGCGACACCGCCGACCTTGCGAGAGCGGAGGGCGGAGGCACCGAGGACTGGTTCGCGGTCATCGGAGCCAGGGTCTCGTTCTGAGACCGTATCTGATGCTCCCATTCACGGGCCGAGGGTTTCCCCCCTCGGCCCGTTTTTTGTTGCCCCGGAGGTTGATGTGAGTCAACCGAGGGCGGTTGAGCCCTGTGATTTTCAGCCGCAATTCAGCTTCGGATGTTGTGATGGGAGTTAGAAGCAAACAGGTCGGGAGGTAACAGCCATGACCAAAGCTCAAAAAGCAACCAGCCAAGAGGCCTTCCTTCTTCACAGGAAGCTGACCGTTGAGGGTATGAGTGAGAGCCAGTGGGAGGATTTCATTCACGAACTTAATCACCACCCCTGCGTGGACTTTGCTGAGCGCAAGCCAGGTAACCGACTGATGGTCACCTATGATGGGACCCACTGGTCTACGGATGAATTGCTGGATCTGATTGTTGGCTACGGGGGGCAGCTTGCAAGCGGTTGGTGGACGCGGAGGAAACTGGCCTGGTACCGGTTTACCGATGACAATGTGCGGGCCAATGCCAACCATGAGCCCTTCTGTTGTTCAAAGATCCCTCCTATGAAACGCAAATAGACATGCAAGTAACAGGAGGCTGAATGCGCAGTGAGCAGGACAGAACTACGCAGTATCAGGAGGGAAGCCTCACTCTTCCCGGGACCGTGATGCTGGGGACCGGCGTGATGATTGGCGCGGGTATCTTCGCACTGACCGGCCAGATGGCCCAGATGACAGGTGTGCTCTTCCCGCTCGCCTTTCTGGCCGCAGCCGTCATCGTGGCCTTCAGTGCCTACTCCTACATCAAGATCTCCAATGCCTGGCCATCTGCCGGAGGCATCGGTATGTATCTGCACAAGGCCTACGGGAACCGCTTGCCGACGGCATTCAACGCCCTGCTGATGTATTTCTCGATGGTGATCGCCCAGAGTTTTCTGGCCCGAACGTTCGGTTCCTACACCATGCAGTTGTTCGGCGGCGACGAAAGCGGACGCATGGTACCCATTCTCGGCGTATCACTGATCCTGGTGGCTTTTCTGATCAATCTGCTGGGAAACCGGATGATCCAGGGCGTAGCTTCTTTCATCGGCATTCTGAAGATCGGGGGGATACTGATTTTCGGGCTGGTGGGTGTCTGGATTGCAGACAGCATTTCGGTCGATTTCTCGACACCGGGAGAAGCGGGAACGGTTGGTAATTTCCTGGGTGCTACCGCGCTCGGGATACTGGCCTTCAAGGGCTTCACTACCATCACCAACAGTGGCTCCGAGGTAAAAGATCCTCACCGGAACGTGGGGCGCGCGATCGTTATTTCCATTGCAGCCTGCGTGGTGATCTACACCCTGGTTGGCTTTGCCGTTGCAAGCAATCTTTCACTGGCTGAAATCATTGAGACCCGAGACTACTCCCTCGCCGCAGCCGCACGCCCGGCACTGGGGGAGTATGGTGTCTGGTTCACGGTTGCCATCGCCATGATGGCCACGGCGGGTGGCATTCTGGCCAGTATCTTCGCTGTCTCGCGCATGTTGGCCATGTTGACCGAGATGAAGCTGGTGCCCCACAGCCATTTCGGCATGCCGGGAACCATCCAGAAGCACACGCTAGTCTACACTGTAGTCCTGGGGCTGGTCCTCACGGCCTTTTTTGATCTTTCCCGCATTGCAGCCTTGGGGATCGTGTTCTACCTGGTCATGGACATTGCCATCCACTGGGGCGTGCTTCGCTATTTGCGGGCAGATGTAAAGGCAAACGCCTGGGTGCCGGCGACCGCGATTATGCTGGATATGCTGGCACTTGGTGGCTTTGTCTGGGTGAAAATTAATTCAGACCCCTTTGTTATCGGTGTGGCCGTGGCAACGATGGTGGTGATCGCCATTGCCGAACAGGTCTTCCTGACAAGGTTCGCACGCACCCGGGAATCCGGGCATGAGGGAACTCACGTGCATCATCACCATTAATAGGTTATCGACCTGGAGGGCAGTACCATGATGGGAAATGGAACGTTTGGTCATACCATGTTTGGCAACACCGCATGGACAGGGCACTGGCTGTGGATGCTGGTGATCGGCATTGTCGTTGTCATACCTGCCTGGCGCATATGCCAGCGCACCGGGTATCCGGGCTGGATGGGCATTCTGATACTCATTCCCGTGATCAATCTTTTCCTGCTTTACTTTATCGCGTTTTCTGAATGGCCCGCGAATAAGCAAGGGGGGCCGGATGCCTGAGCACCAGCACGCTCACCATGCTCACCACGGTGAAGGGGAAAGTGGAGAACACCTCGCCAGGGACCCGGTTTGCGGAATGTCGGTAGATCCGCACACGGCTGAGCATCGAAGCCAGCACGGTGGAAAAACCTGGTACTTTTGCTCGTCGCGCTGCCAGTCGAAGTTCGACGAGGGTCCCGAACAATACCTCGGCGGGCAACCGCAACAGGACGAGGCCGTGCCGCCGGGCACCATCTACACCTGCCCGATGCATCCCGAAATTCGCCAGCAGGGACCGGGAGACTGCCCCATCTGTGGTATGGCTCTGGAGCCCGAGCAGGTGAGCCTGGACGAGGGCCCCTCCGCAGAGCTTACGGACATGACCCGCCGATTCTGGATCGGCTTGGTACTGACTCTGCCGGTGCTGGTGCTTGAAATGGGTGGGCACCTGATAGGGCTGGACCACATTGTCGCACCCCAAATGTCCAACTGGATCCAGCTGGTGCTGGCCACACCAGTTGTCCTCTGGTGTGGCTGGCCCTTCTTTGTCCGCGGTTGGAAGTCCGTGGTCAGCCGCAACCTGAATATGTTCACGCTGATTGCCATTGGTACCGGTGTAGCCCTGATCTACAGCCTGGTAGCGACTCTGGCGCCCCAGATATTCCCGGATGCGTTCAGGCAGGAGGACGGCTCAGTGGCCGTCTATTTCGAAGCGTCCGCTGTCATCGTAGTACTGGTGTTGTTGGGGCAGGTGTTGGAGCTACGGGCTCGCGAAAAAACCTCCGGCGCCATCAAGGCCTTGTTGGATCTGGCGCCCGCAACGGCGAGGAAACTGGACGATAACGGCGGTGAGTCCGACGTGTCACTGGATCAGGTCAAGGTGGGTGACCGTTTGCGGGTGCGCCCGGGGGACAAGGTCCCGCTGGACGGTGAAGTGCTTGAAGGCAGTTCAAACGTGGATGAATCCATGGTAACCGGTGAGCCCCTGGCGGTGAGCAAGAAGGCTGGTGATCAGGTGATCGGCGGCAGTATCAACCAGCAGGGCAGCTTTATCATGCGGGCTGACAAGGTTGGTCGGGACACCATGCTGTCACAGATTGTGCAGATGGTGGCGAGCGCCCAGCGTAGCCGCGCGCCCATTCAGGGCCTGGCCGACAAGGTCGCGGGTTATTTTGTGCCCGCGGTGATCGTAATCGCCATCATCGCCTTTATCGCCTGGTCATTTTTCGGGCCGACGCCGCCCATGGCATTCGGGCTGATTGCCGCTGTGAGCGTATTGATCATCGCCTGCCCCTGTGCCCTGGGGCTGGCCACTCCCATGTCGATCATGGTCGGCGTCGGCCGGGGTGCCCAAAGTGGCGTGCTGATACGCGATGCGGAAGCTCTGGAGCGCATGGAAAAGGTTGATACGGTTGTGGTGGACAAAACCGGCACGCTGACCGAAGGCAAGCCACAGGTAACCCGACTGGTTGTCGCAGACGGGTTCAGCGAGGAAGAACTCATGCGGTTTGCCGGCGGCCTGGAGAAGGGCAGTGAACACCCGCTGGCTCATGCCATTCTCGACAAAGCCAAGGCTATGGACCTGACGCTGCCCGACGCTGAGGGTTTCGATTCCCCTAACGGCAAAGGCGTGACCGGGAAGATCGATGGGCAGCAGGTGCTGATCGGTAACCGGCTGCTGATGGAATCCGAAAACATAGTTACCTCGGAGTTTGAAACCGAGGCCGACCAGCTCCGCAAAGACGGGGCCACCGTAATTTTTGCTGCGGTGGACGGCAAGGTGGCCGGTTTGCTTGCCATCGCCGACCCGGTCAAGAAAACCACTGAAGCCGCCATTTCCGCCCTGCAAAAAGACGGCATCCGGGTGGTAATGCTGACCGGGGATAACCGCACGTCGGCCGAAGCAGTTGCCCGCATATTGCATATCGATGAAGTGGAAGCGGAAGTGCTTCCGGAGGACAAGGGCAAGATCGTTCAGCGCCTGAAAGACGAAGGCCGCATTGTGGTCATGGCCGGCGATGGCGTAAACGATGCACCCGCATTGGCAACGGCGGATGTGGGTGTGGCCATGGGCACAGGTACGGATGTCGCCATCGAAAGCGCCGGTATTACACTGCTTCGGGGAGACCTGATGGGCATTGTGGAAGCCCGCCGGCTGTCTCTGGCGACCATGCGCAACATCCGGCAGAACCTGTTCTTTGCCTTCGTGTACAACTCTGCAGGCGTTCCGATTGCAGCGGGCGTACTCTACCCGTTTTTCGGCATCCTGCTGTCCCCGATTTTCGCAGCGGCGGCGATGTCGTTGTCTTCAGTCAGCGTGATTGTTAACGCACTGCGTCTGCGAGTGGTCAGGCTGGGACCGGACCACTGAACTTTTCTCTCACAGGAGATAACCATGTCATACACGATCAACCGTCTCATCAAGAATGTCGATTTTGAGGATGTGGACCAGAGAGCGCGGCAGGCCCTGGGGGACCACGGCTTCGGCGTGCTGACCGAGATCGACGTCAAAGCCACCATGAAGAAAAAGCTCGACAAGGACATGTCTGCCTACCGGATTCTGGGGGCCTGTAATCCCGGTATGGCCTGGGAAGCCATCGGCGTGGAACCCCGTGTGGGCGCCATGCTGCCTTGCAATGTCATTCTTCGTGAGGTTTCAGAGGGCGTTGAGGTCAGCGCGATAGACCCCGTGGTTTCCATGACCGCCATTGATAATGATGAGCTCAAACAGATTGCCGGGAAAGTCAGGGATTTGCTTTCCGAGGTTGTTCAGGCGATCTGATGCGGGAATGGATGCGAATTGACCTGAATCAATCCCGGATGTGTCCAGCCCGACCTATTCAGCTCCAGTTCAGGTCAGGGGTGTTCAATGGAGGCGAGTCGATTGAATTCCTATAGCAAGGAGTATGAATATGACTTCCTTCAGAAAGCTTGTGGTATGTACCGCGCTGGCCGTCTCTAGCTCCTGGGCATTTGCCCACGGTGACGACGGGGCCTGGCAGGGCCATGGTCCCGGAATGATGATGGACCAGGACCAGATGCAACAAATGCAGCAGAACTGGTCACGCATGAACGAGTTCATGCAGCAGATGCCCGGGGCCGGTTCACCCGAGGAGCGTCAGCACTTCCTCGAAAACCACTGGGAGGCCATGGAAGACCAGATGGAGTTGATGCACCAGGGCATGATGGGCCCGGGTATGATGGGAGGCTCCGGCGGTATGATGGGCGGTAATCAGGGCCAGGGAATGATGAACAATCAGCCTGGCCAGGGTAATCGTCAGGGCAATGCCGCTGGCATGTCACCCGATCAGCGTATGCAGTTCATGCAGGAGCGCATGGACCAGATGCAGCTGATGATGGAGCAGATGTTGCAGCATCAACGGCAACTGAACAGAAACAGTAATTGAGGCAAATTGATCCCGGTCCCCCAATCGGCCTGACAGCTGTGCTAGTTTGAAAGGCATCTTTTTCGATTTTCGGATGCGGAGGCTTGCGTGCTGGAACGGCTGCAACGTCGATTGGGGCTGCAGACAATACCGGGAGTATTTTTCACTTCTGCCGGGGTGGCAGCGCTGTTTGTTGCCCTGGCGGTGCCCTTTGATCAGGCCGTAGCCGAATATTTCGGCCTGCTCACCGGTTGGGTGGCCCGCAATCTGGGCTGGTTCTACATTCTCGCGGTCACCTCGCTGCTGGTGTTTCTGCTGGGCCTGGCGGTGAGCCGCTACGGCACCATCCGCCTCGGTGGCGACGACAGCCGGCCGGATTATTCCAACCTCACCTGGTTCACCATGTTGTTCGCTGCCGGGATCGGCACCATCCTGATGTTCTGGGGTGTGGCGGAACCGGTTTCCCATTTCGCCAACCCGCCGTTCGATGGGGTACAGCCCGGCTCCGAACGGGCTGCCAGTGATGCCATGACCTTGGCGCTGTACCACTTCGGGCTGCATACCTGGACCATCTTTGCCATGCCGGGTCTGGCGATCGGTTACTTTGCCTACCGCCACAATCTGCCCATGCGCATCAGTAGCCTGTTCTATCCAATCCTTGGCGAGAAGGCGTTTGGGCCCTGGGGCTGGGCGGTGGATGTGATTGCCGTGCTCGGCACCCTGTTTGGCGTGGCCACCTCCTTAGGGCTAGGAACCCTCCAGCTCAACAGCGGCCTGAACTATCTGTTCGGGGTGCCAGCCACCGGCCTGGTGCAGGTCATCCTGATTGCCGTGATTGCCAGTATTGCTGCCACATCCGTCGCCCTGGGTCTGGACAAGGGGGTGCGCCGGCTGTCCCAGCTCAACATCCTGCTGGCAATGGTCCTGCTTGCGTTTGTGCTTGCTATGGGGCCAACCGTGTTTATCGCAGAAGGCATGGTCCAGAGCGTGGGCGACTACTTCGATGCCTTGCCCTGGCTGGCATTCTGGACTGAAACCTTCAAGGAGACCGACTGGCAGCGCCAGTGGACCCTGTTCTACTGGGCCTGGACCATCTCCTGGGCGCCCTATGTCGGCATCTTCATCGCCCGGATCTCCCGGGGCCGGACCATTCGTGAATTTGTCGCCGGTGTCCTGTTTGCTCCCACCGCCTTCACGCTGGTGTGGTTCGGGATCTTTGGCCTGTCTGCCATCCAGGTCGAGATGAACGGCGTGGTGGCGCTGGCGGAGCAGGTGCAACAGGATCCTTCCGTGGCCATTTTCGCCTTTCTGGAAGCCTTCCCGCTGGCAGAAGTGGCGTCGGGGCTGAGTGTGGTGATCATCGTGATCTTCTTTACCACCTCCTCGGATTCCGCCTCCCTGGTCATCGACTTGCTTACCCGCCGGGACGATCAGCCTTCCCTGGTGCGCCAGCGGATCTTCTGGGCGGCAGCCCAGGGTGTGATCGCCGCTACGCTCCTGCTGGCCGGCGGGCTGGACGCCCTGCAGAATGTCATTACCTCACTGGGCCTGCCTTTCTGCATTTTGCTGATCTTCATGGCTGTCTCACTGTTCCGGGCCCTGAGAGCGGATTACCGTGGTTACAGTGTGGAAGCCCTGGTCCAGGGAAGAGCCTTCCCGGAAGTGGAGGCCACCGCCGAAACCAAACAGGAGAACGAGTATGTATCGGAAGCTGTTGATCGCCATTGATCCGGAAGACGACGGCGAGGGCAAGCGCGCCCTGGAGGCCGCTGTGGATCTGCTGGCCGAGGACGGTGAGCTGCACCTGGCCAGTGTCTATAGCCCCGGCGGTGGCGGATTCTTCCCCCACGTGACGGAAGAAGCGCCGGAACAGAAGGAGGCGGAGGTTCGCGAAATGCTGGATCTGCTCGCCCGCAAATATCTGCCCCTTAACCGTAATGCCAGTTTTCACGTGGTGGCGGGAACCGCCGGTGACAAGCTGGTGGCCCTGGCTGGCCAGTTGTGCGCTGATCTTATGATTCTCGTATCCCGTGGCGGTAGCGGCCATTGGCCCCTGCGCCGGGCCACCGTGGAGTATGTGTCGGTGAACGCGCCGTGCCCGGTACTGGTGCTGCCGTCTATGGAGAAAGCCGAACCGGAGTCGAAGGACGAGGAAAGCGACTGATCCATCAAACAGCGACAACTGATCCGGTGAGGTTTGTCCAGGGCTCATTTCCTGCGCAAGGTGAACGGGGTTCAGCCTGCCCTCAGCAATAGGCCATGTTCGGACAATGACTGGCGACCCTTTCCCACTGGATGGTGACATGCTGGATATTGAACTCATGGGCCAGCATCTCGGTAGCCTGCTCCAGGACCTTGTCATCATCCCGGGGGTCGGGTTTGACCAGATGCACGGTGAGCGCATTTTCCGTGGTACTCAGCCCCCAGATATGGAGATGGTGCACCGATTCGATGCCCGGAAGCTGGTTGAGGCTGCTGAAAACGTCCTCGGGATTGATGTTGCGGGGTACCGCATCCACCGCCAGGTTCAGCGAATCCTTGAGCAATTGCCAGGTGCCGATGAAGATGACGCCGGCAATCACCAGGCTGACGACCGGATCAATCCAGTTTGCCCCGGTGTACATGATGACCAGACCGGCCAGTACCACGCCGACGGAAACGGCGGTGTCGGCGGCCATGTGCAGGAAGGCGCCCCGGATGTTGAGGTCGCTCTCCTGGCCTTTCATGAACAGCATCATGGTAATACCGTTGATCAGCACACCGATCCCGGCGACAACAATGACCGTCATGCCCGCCACTTCCGCCGGCTCACTGAAGCGACGGATGGCTTCCCAGGCAATCCCGCCGACGGCCGCAATCAAAAACAGGGCGTTGAACAGAGCGGCGAGGATGGTGGATTTTTTCAGGCCGTAGGTGTTTCGGTTGGTGGCCTTGCGGGTGGCCAGCCAGCTTGCCGCCCAGGCCATCACCAGGCCCAGCACATCGCTCAGGTTGTGGCCCGCGTCTGCCAGCAGTGCCAGTGAGCCTGAGATGACGCCGTAGATGGCCTCGATGGCGACGAAGGTCAGGTTCAGCACCACCGCCAGGGCAAAGGCGCGGTTATGGGTATCGAAATGGTGTGCGTGATCCTGCCCGTGATTGTGGTGATCGTGCATTCAGGAGGTTTCCTCGTTGATCTGTTTCAGCCCCAATTTAAAACCCTGTGGTTACTACAGGGTCAAGGGGCAGAGTCAGGCGTCCCGGGCCAGTTTGGCAAGATCCTCACTGATCTGGTCGGTAGAGAGTCCCGGGCGCAGCAGCAGCCGGGCCTTGCCGGTGCGGTCGAAGACGTAGACCGCACTGCTGTGGGAAACATTGTAATTGCCGTTGGCATCCGGCTCGTCATAACCGAACGTGGTCCGGTAGCGTTTGGTGAGTTCCCGCAGCTCTGGCTCGTTGGCGGTCAGGCCGACCACGTGATCGCCGAAGAAACTGGCATAGCTGCCAAGGCGTTCCGGCGTGTCCCGCTGAGGATCAACACTGACGAACAGCGTTGTGACGTCGTCGCGGTCGTCGGGTGGTAACTGGTTCACCGCCTTGCGCAGATCGGTGAGCGTGGTGGGACAGACATCCGGGCAGGAGGTGAATCCGAAGTAGAGCAGTCGGATGTTGCCGTCGGAATCCTGCGGTGTGACCGTCTGGCCGCCGGTGCCGACGAGTTCGAATTCGAGTTCCGGCATCAGGCCGGAGATGTCCTTGCCATGCCACTGCTCCTCGTCTCCGAAGCAGCCGGTCAGCGCCAGAACCGAAACGCTCAGGATCAGGGCCAACAGCCGTTTTGTCATGAATTCTCTCCCGCCAGTCTTGATGGCTTCACAAATCTGCCGTCCTCGTGCATGGCCCGGCGCAGGATGAGCAGGATACCGATGACACTCATCATCGCCGGCGGAATCCAGGTGAGCAGGCCCCCCAGCAGCTGGTCGGTTTCCGGTGCCATGGGCCAGGCCCGGCCACAGACCTCGTAAACGTCATACACCATGCCCCGAGAGAACACGATCCAGGCACCGAGGATCATCTGGGGAATGGCCACTGCCGCCAGGATCAGGATGCGTTTGCCATAGCCCAGCGCGTTGGTCAGGACCGGCGAGCGGGGATCGAACATCAGCCACCAGAACAGCAGGCCATCCAGCAGCATGCTCCAGTTCATGGTCCAGTACAGCTGGCGCGAGAGCATGGCGTCAAAATGGATGGGCGGCCACAGCCAGAAATAGATCAGGCCGACAAACAGGACGGCGGCAATCACCGGTTGCTGCAGGATTCGGTATGCCCAGCCCACCGGCCGCAGCCACGAGCGAAGGCTCGGGCCCATTTGCTCATGCCAGAAACGGAAGATCGGTAACGGGTTGGACAGGGCAATCAGAAACGGCCCCAGGTGATGCAGGATCAGGTGTTGGCCCCGGTGTACGAAGAACATGTACTGGGAATAGTAATCGAAGCGGGTCTGCATGACCCCGTAGCACAGCAACACCCCGACCACGAAAGCGACAATACGTACGGAACCGGGGCGGTGCTCGGGCGCCATTCGCAACAGGGCATAGCCATAGCCTGCCAATACCAGCGCAAAACTGAGTATGGTCAGGGGTGAAAAATCATAGGGGGCCAGGAAGCCAATATCGGGCATGGAAACCACTCTGTGTGCAATCGCCGCCAACCGGGTTTATCTTTTTTGTTATTCAACAATGAGTTTTAACCCCTGTGGTCCGGATTGCAAGGGTAAAAACAGTTCCAGATCGGAGTCTCCAGATGGCGCGATTCAACGAGGCGATACCGGCTCCTTCGGTGCTTATTTTCGATTGGCACGGCACCCTCGTGGATACCCACGATGCCATGTTCAGTGCCATGGAGGAGATGCTGCCGCAACTGGAGGAGTTGGGGCTGGTGGACCGGCTGTTACCGGAGGATCAATGCCGCACGGCGGACGATGCCCGCCTGGTGCGCTACATCCGGATTTTCCGGCGTCTGCATCCCCGGATTTTGGCTGAGCGCCGGGTTTCCCGCACGGACATCTTCAATGCGATCTTCGGCGAGGACAAGGAAGCCAAGCTGATCGCCCACAAGGCCTACAATAACGCCTATCGCAAATACTTTGGCCAGGTGAGGCCCTTCCAGCCGGGTGCCTATGAATACCTGTCGGCGTTGAAAGCCATGGGCATCCGGCTGGCGGTGTCCACCAACCGCAACCGGGAGTTCCTGGACAAGGAGCTGAAAACGGTTGACGAGGGCCGGTGGCAGCACCTGTTTGACGCCACCGTGTGTGCCGACGATGTCACCGATTACAAACCGGATCCGCAGGTGATCCTCAAGGCCCTGGAAAAGCTCGAGCTGCCGGCGGACAGCCGGGCCTGGTATGTGGGTGACAGCTACGTGGACATGCTCACCGCCCACAAGGCCGGCGTCTCCGGGGTGTTCTACAACGGCGCTTGCTGGGAGCAGGGCCGGATTGACAGCTGGTTCACCAAACGGGATGCTCCGGCGGCGATCCTGGACAGCTTCGAGGATCTGCTCAACCTGCTGGCCTTGCTGGAGCGCCAGGAGCCGGATGCGTTTACCCAGGCGCCCGCCGAGGTCCGGCCCAGACCATTCCCGCCGCCGGAGCGCCCGGAACCGAGAATCGAGCCGGACTGGCACCCGGCGGTGGTCCGGCTGATTCGCCCGGCGGTGATCCTGTTCGACTGGCACGCCACCCTGGTGGACACCCTGGACGCCATGTACCACGCGGTGGATGACATGCTGCCGGATTTCCACAAGCTCGATCTCATGGACCGGATGGTCGCCCCGGAGGACAGCAAGACCCTTGAGGATGCCCGGCTCGTGTCCTACGTGCGTGAATTCGCCAGACTGCACCCGAAGGTCAAGGCAGACCGGAAGATTTCCCGGACGGACATCTTCGAGGTGCTGTTCGGTGAGGATCAGGAAGCCAAGCAGGTTGCCCACAAGGCCTTCAACCACCATTACCGGAACCACTATGGCACCGTTAAGGCCTTTGAGCCGAGGGTCCGGGATGTGCTCGAGGGGCTGAGAAAACTGAACATCCAGGTAGGGGTGATCACCAACCGGGACCGGGAGTTCTTCGAGCACGAACTGGACGCGGTGGAAGGCACGGGCTGGTCGCACATGTTTGATGTGGACGTATGCGGGGACGACACGCCACTGCGCAAGCCCCATCCGGACCAGCTGCTGCTGGCAGTCCAGAAGCTCGATTACCCGCCAGACCCGAGTGTCTGGTATGTCGGGGACAGCACCACCGATGTGATCGCCGCCAAGCGGGCAGGGATGACCTCGGTGTTTTTCAACGGCGCCCAGTGGGACCAGCCCTGGCTGAACAAGATCTTTCCGGGTACCCATAAGCATCCGGACAAGCCGGACGTGGTGGTCAACGATTTTTCCGAGTTCTGGGCGCTGGTGCTGGCGTGCGAGGTGGGGCCACCGTGATGGGTGTCAGAGGCTCCGTGCCCGGAGGGCTTTTTCCGCGTCCAGCCCCAGGACCACGACGCCGAACGGTTTGCCATCCATGACCGTCTTTCGGGCATAAACTTGTAGCTATAACTGCTCCAGGTTCGCCAGCAGATGTCCGGCGCGCCGGATCAGTGCTTCCCGTCTTTCCGGTTTCTGTTTGTCCCAGTTGCGGTACATCATGCCCATTCGGGGATTGCTGGCGAAGCTGTCCCGGTGCCGGTCGAGGAAATGCCAATAGAGGGCGTTGAAAGGGCAGGCATCGTCTTCCGTGGCCTTGTTCACCTGGTAATGGCAGTTGGCGCAGTGATCGGACATGCGCTGGATGTACTTGCCGCTGGCGGCGTAGGGTTTTGAACCCAGGTATCCGCCGTCGGCGTGCATCACCATGCCCAGCACATTGGGCAGTTCCACCCAGTCATAGGCATCCGCATACACCGCCAGGTACCAGTCGCAGATCTCCTCCGGTCTGATGCCGGCCAGCAGGGCAAAGTTGCCGGTGACCATCAGCCGCTGGATGTGATGGGCATAGGCATTGCGCCGGGTGGCGTCAATGGCCTTGTGCATGCAGCGCATTTTTGTGTCACCGGTCCAGTAGAACCAGGGCAGGGCGCGGGTGTTGCCCAAGCGGTTTTCCTGTGCATAGGCCGGCATGTTCAGCCAGTAGATGCCCCGGACAAACTCCCGCCAGCCGAGAATCTGCCGGACAAACCCCTCCACCGCATTAATCGGCGCCCGCCCGCTGTACCAGGCCTGAACTGCGGCTTCGCAAACGGCCAGTGGGTCCAGGAGTCCGCAGTTGATATAGGGCGACAGGATGGAATGGAACAGCCAGTCCTCCGTGTCCGAGATGGCGTCCTGGAAATCGCCGAAACAGGGCAGGGCGAAGTCGATGAAGTGTTCCAGGGCCGCCTGAGCATCCGTTGAAGTCACGGCGAAATGGAAGTCGTCCGTGGTGCCGAAATGGTCGGCGAAGTGCTCCTCCACCAGGGCGATGACGTGCCGGGTGACCCCGTCGGGCTCAATCCGGAAGGGCGCGGGTACCGGCGGATTGCCGGTCCACTTCTTGCGATTGTCGGCATCGAAGTTCCACTGACCGCCTTCCGGTTCTCCCTCGGGTGTCATCAATAACCCGGTTTTCTTGCGCATTTCCCGGTAAAAGAACTCCATTCGAAGCTGTTTACGGTCTTTTGCCCAATCGGCGAATTCCTGTTTGCTGGCGATGAACCGGGTATCCGCCCGGATCTCCACCGGCACGCCGAGGCGCTCATGCCACTGGCTGATCTGCTCATGCAGGCGCCATTCGCCGCACTCGGTGGTGATTACCTGGGTCGCGTTCAGCTGCTGAACCTGATCCGCCACCACCGCTTCCAGGTTCTGGTACGGGTTGCCTGGATGGTAATGCTGGTAATGCACCTGCCAGCCGTCCTCCCGCAGGTGGTCGGCAAAGTGGCGCATGGCGCTGAACAGCAGTACGAGCTTTTTCTTGTGGTGGTTGGTGTAACTGGCCTCATCGTGGACTTCCGCCATGACAATGAGATCCTCGTGGCGATCGGCTCCGTCGAGGGCGCTGAGGTTCGGGGAGAGCTGATCGCCCAGAATGAGAATGAGGTTGGCCATGAACGGACTCCGGCAGTTGCGGGTTACACCAAAGAGGTAGCCAGAATACGCCAAGGGCGCAAGGGTGGTTCAGCGCGGGGGATGCTAGACTGAATGTCATGATCAGCTGACCCGAATCAAACCCTGCCGGGCCGGAGTCAGCGATAATGCTGTTGAAAAAGGGGTCAGATGAAAGCTTTCATCTGACCCCGACCTGGACTTCGACTCCGAACCCGATTTTGAACCTGGGGTCTGATGAACGCCTTCATCTGACCCCGTTTTCACCGACCAACCCAGAGTTACCTATGGCCTCCAACACCGCCACCAAAAACGACCTCCCCGCCTTCATCTGGGATGACGCCCTGATTCGGCGTTATGACCTCAGCGGACCCCGCTACACCTCCTATCCGACGGCGGTGGAGTTCACCCCGAACTACCGGGTAGAGGACATGGTCAAGGCGGCCGGTCGCAGCAAGGCCACGGGTGGTCCGATCTCGCTGTACACTCACCTGCCATTCTGCGCGCACCTTTGCTACTACTGCGCCTGCAACAAGGTGATCACCAAGAAGCGTGACAAGGCCATGCCCTACGTGGAGCGGGTGCTCAAGGAAGCGGCGATCCAGTCGAAACTGTTCGGCGCCGACCGCCCGGTCCAGCAGTTGCACTGGGGTGGTGGCACGCCCACCTTCCTGCCGAAGGATGTAATGCAGCACCTGATGGCAGGGTACGGTGAACTGTTCAATCTGCAGACCGGCGACGACCGGGACTACAGCGTGGAGATCGATCCCCGGGAAGTGGACCAGGACACCCTGCCGACCCTGTGGGAGCTGGGTTTCAACCGTATCAGCCTGGGCGTTCAGGACGTGAACCCCGAGGTGCAGAAAGCGGTCAACCGCATTCAGCCCCGGGACATGACCGAGGCGGTACTGAATGAAGCTCGGAAGATCGGTTTCCGATCCATCAACCTGGACCTGATCTACGGCCTGCCGTACCAGACCCCGGAGAGCTTCGCCGAGACCCTGGAAGCGGTGATCGAGATGTCCCCTGACCGTCTCTCGGTGTTCAGCTACGCGCACCTGCCGGACCGGTTCTATCCCCAGACCCGGATCCAGGCCGAGACACTGCCGAGCCCGCAGCAGAAGCTCACCATTCTGCACAACACCATCAACCGCCTGCTGGAGGCCGGTTACGAGTACATCGGCATGGACCACTTTGCCAAGCCGGACGACAGCCTGGCCGTGGCCCAGCGGGAAGGCCGCCTGCACCGGAATTTCCAGGGTTACACCACCCACTCGGATTGCGACCTGGTGTCCCTGGGTGTCTCCGCCATCGGCCAGACCGACGATGCCTACTTCCAGAACAACCATGATCTGCCTGCCTGGGAAGCGGCCATCGACGCCGGCCAACTGGCGATCACCCGTGGTGTGGGCCTGAGCCGGGATGACCGCATCCGCCGCTGGGTCATCGGCCAGCTGATCTGCCAGTTCCGCCTGGATCGCCAGCAGTTTGCCGACGCCTGGGGTGAGGATTTCGACCGTTACTTCGCCGACGAACTCAGTCGCCTGCGCCCGATGATCAAGGACGAACTGGTGGCCGATGAAGGCCAGGTACTCCAGGTCCAGCCAGCCGGTCGGTTGCTGATTCGGGCCATCTGCCAGATCTTCGACCTCTATCGCAAAGAAGGGGCCAGTCAGCGGTTCTCACGGATCATATGAGTAGCCCTGTGGCATCAGTGATGCCCGGATTTTGTGTGCTACCGAACAGACGGCAACACTGCAACACGCCATCCTGACTTTGGGCCTATAATCAAAGGAGGGGTGATCATGAGTTTGTTCAATGCGGATGAAATGAAAGGCAAGTGGAAGCAACAGGTTGGCCAGGCGAAGCTGGTCTGGGGCAAGCTTACGGAAGATGAACTGCTGGAGGCTGAGGGACGTGAGGATAAACTTGCGGGCCTGGTTCAGGAGCGGTACGCCATAACCCGCGAGGAAGCTGAAAAGCAGGTTAAGGAATTCTTCGGTAAGAAATAGAGTTGGTCACCCCACTCGAGCCACGGATTAAAACGTTCGTGGTTCGTTGTCGGGATCAGAAAAGGGAACATTGCCATGCTGGAAGCTATTGTTGTCATTCTTGTGGTGCTTTGGATTCTGGGGTTGGCTACCTCGTATACCATGGGCGGCCTTATCCATATTCTACTGGTGGTTGCTATTGTGGTGATTCTGCTGCGGGTGATCCGGGGCCGAAGTCTCTGACCCGGGCGTTGCCCGTTGGCAGGCGCTAATTGGAAGCGACGACGTTGCGGGGCGCTGATAAAGGTCAAGGCATTTTCCGAGGGCTGGCGGTAAGTTAACCGCACCCTTGCAGTGGAGAATGTCATGGAACTTGTTTGCCCGGCCGGCAGTCTGCCGGCCCTGAAAACCGCCGTGGACAATGGTGCCGACGCGGTCTATATCGGCTTCCGCGACAGTACCAATGCCCGTCAGTTCGCTGGCCTGAATTTCAACGACAAACGCGCCGCCGAGGGCATTGACTACGCCCACTCGAGAGGCCGCCGCGTCTTCTGCGCTATCAATACCTACTCGCAACCGGATGGCTGGGAACAGTGGAAGGCCGCGGTGGACCGCGCTGCGAGCCTGGGCGTGGACGCGATCATCCTCGCCGACATGGGGCTGCTCGATTACGCCGCCAGCCGCTATCCGGATATCCCCCGGCACCTGTCGGTGCAGGGCTCGGCCACCAGTTATGAAGCCCTGTCCTTCTACAAGGACAACTTCGATATCCGCCGGGCGGTCCTGCCCCGGGTGCTGTCCCTGGATCAGGTACGTGGCGTGGCCAAACACAGTCCGGTGGAGCTGGAAGTGTTCGCCTTCGGCAGCCTGTGCATCATGGCCGAGGGGCGCTGCTACCTGTCGTCCTACCTCACCGACGAATCCCCGAATACCCGCGGTGCCTGTTCACCCGCGAAGGCCGTGCGCTGGCAGGAAACACCCCAGGGCCTGGAGTCGCGGTTGAACGACGTGCTGATCGACCGCTACGGCCAGGGCGAATCCGCCGGTTATCCCACCCTGTGTAAAGGCCGCTTCGAGGTGGAAGGCAGCGTGTATCACGCCATCGAGGAGCCCGTCAGCCTGAACACGCTGGACCTGCTGCCGGAGTTACAGGAACTGGGCATCAGCGCCGTCAAGATCGAGGGCCGCCAACGCAGCCCGGCCTACATTGCTGATGTGGCCCGTACCTGGCGCCAGGCCCTGGACAACCTGGAGAGAGCGCCGGGCATGTTCACCGTGGAGAGTGACTGGCGCAACACCCTGTCCGGGCTCTCCGAGGGTGGCCTGACCACCCTGGGCGCCTATCACCGCAAGTGGAAATAAGGTTCTGCCAATCATGATGAAACTCTCTCTCGGACCCATCCTGTGGTTCTGGTCCAAGCAGACCGTGTTCGATTTCTACGCCAAGGCCGCCGAATGGCCGGTGGATACCATCTACCTGGGTGAGGCGGTCTGCTCCCGTCGCCGCGAACTCAAACCGGACGACTGGTTTGATCTGGCCAGGGACCTCAAGGCCTGCGGCAAGGAGGTGGTGATTTCCACCCAGACCCTGATCGAGTCGGAGGCCGACCTGCGTCGTCTGCGCCGGATCTGCGATCAGAATGAGTTCCTGGTGGAAGCCAATGACCAGAGCGCGGTGCAGGTGGCCAGCCGTCACCACATTCCGTTTATCACCGGCCCCTCCATGAACATCTACAACGTCGCCACCCTCAAGGTCCTGGCGAAGCAGGGACTGAAAGGCTGGAACCTGCCGGTGGAGCTGGGCAAGGAAACCCTGCAACAGCTGATCACCGGCCTGAAGCAGGAAGGTCTGGACTTGCCGGCGGAGGTGTTCTCCTGGGGTTTTCTGCCCCTGGCCTGGTCGTCCCGCTGTTTCACCGCCCGCCACTACAACCTGCCCAAGGACAACTGCGAGTTCCGTTGTCTGCAGCATCCGGACGGCATGGAGCTGCGTTCCCGGGAATCCCAGGAACTGTTCCGCCTGAACGGTATTTCCACTCTCTCGGGCTCCCGATACGACCTCATGCGTGAACTGCCGGAAATGGAGCGGATGGGCGTGAGCACGGTACGCCTGAGCCCGGAACATCAGGGCATGGAGGAGGTGGTCCAGCGCTTTGATCAGGTGCGCCGGGGTGAAGTGCCCGCCACCGACCCGCTGCAGCTGGTGGAGGCACCACCCTGCAACGGGTACTGGTATGGCAAGCCGGGGATGGATCTGGTTGGTGCGTGAGTCGGAAGCCGGGTAATCAATCCCGGCTTCTCTCGTTCAGGGCTTTACGTTTTTGGCCCACCCCAGATCTTCAAGGATGGCATAGAGTGCCGGCAACGCCAGCAGT
>NZ_JAWLHI010000062.1:0-25377 GCF_041690455.1 Marinobacter sp. | reverse complement strand
TAGACCTCCAGCCACTCGCCCTGGTTGTTCTGGGTGCCGATGCCGATACCGAATGCAAAACTCATCTGGTGGTTGCTCCTGTTTTTAAATTTGAATCCTGAACATGGGGTCAGATGAAAGCGTTCATCAGACCCCTCTCTTAAATTCTTGACTCGGGGGCGGACTTGAAAACGGGGTCAGAAGAAGGCTTTCTTCTGACCCCAACTTAACCTTCACCAAAACTCCCGAGTCTGCCTCGAAAACGGGGTCTGATGAACTTGTTCATCTGACCCCACCTTCATCAAAACTAGCCAATCCCTTTTTCAGTCCACTCGTCGGCCTTGAAACCAACGAAAACCTCGCCGTCATACTCCACCACCGGCCGCTTAATGATGGACGGGTTTTCGAGCATGATGTTGTGGGCAGATTGGGCGCTAATGGTATCACGAACCTCGTCGGGAAGTTTGCGCCAGGTGGTGCCGCGGCGGTTGAGCAGGGTTTCCCAGCCGATGGCCTGTTCCCATTCGCTGAGTTTCTCGCTGCTCAGGCCGTCTTTTTTGAAGTCGTGGAACTCGTAGGAGATGCCCTGGTCGTCGAGCCATTTTCGGGCTTTTTTGACGGTGTCGCAGTTTTTTATGCCGTAGAGTTTCATGTCAGTGCCTTGAACTTGAAAATGGGGTCAGAAGAAGGCTTTCTTAAAGCCTTCATCTGACCCCATCTTAACCTTGCCCCCAAAGCCTCAACGATTCGCCTTCACAAACTCCACAATCCGCTGGGCTGCCTCCACGCAATCCTCCAGCGGCGCCACCAGCGCCATGCGCACGCGGTTTTCGCCGGGATTGTGGCCATCCACGGTGCGGGAGAGGTAGCGACCGGGGAGGACGTGGACGTTCTGCTGGGCGGAGAGGTCCCGGGCGAAGGTTTCGTCGTCCATCGGGGTTTCCGGCCAGAGGTAGAAGCCGGCGTCGGGGAAGTCGACGTTCATCACTTCTCGCAGGATGGGCACCACAGCCTCGAACTTGGCCCGGTAGGCGGCGCGGTTCTCGCGCACGTGGTCTTCGTCGTTCCAGGCGGCGATGCTGGCCAGCTGGTTGTGGATGGGCATGGCGCAGCCGTGGTAGGTGCGGTATTTCAGGTAGCCCTTCAGCACGTCCGCATCGCCGGCCACGAATCCGGAACGCAGGCCCGGAAGGTTGCTGCGCTTGGACAGACTGTGGAACACGATGCAGCGTTTGAAGTCATCCCGGCCCAGTGCCGCGCAGGTCTGCAGCAGGCCCTCGGGCGGGTTGCCCTCGTCCGGGTAGAGTTCCGAGTAACACTCGTCTGAGGCGATGAGGAAATCATGCCGGTCGGCCAGTTCGATCACCTTGGCCAGGGTCTCCCGGGGAATCACTGCGCCGCTGGGGTTGCCGGGGGAGCACAGGAACAGCAGTTGGCAGTCTTCCCAGACGCTCTCCGGTACCGCGTCAAAATCCGGGATAAAGCCGTTGCTCGCATCACAGGCCAGATAAACCGGATCCGCGCCGGCGAGGAAGGCCGCGCCTTCATAAATCTGGTAGAACGGGTTCGGGCTCACCACCTTGGCCGGCTTGCGGGTGTCGATCACCGCCTGCACCAGGGCAAAGATCGCCTCACGGGTACCATTGACCGGCACCACGTTGGCGGCCGGGTCCAGAGAGCCCGCGGAAAGCTTGAATCGCCGGGTGGCCCAGTCGGCGATGGCCTGCCTCAGTTCATCCGTCCCCCTGGTGGTGGGGTAGTTCGCCAGCTTATCCAGGTTATCGGCGATCACCTGTTTGACGAATTCCGGGGAAGGGTGCTTTGGCTCACCAATCCCCAGGGAAATCGGCGCCAAGTGCTCCGGCACGCTGAGGCCGGCCTTCAGCTTGGCCAGTTTTTCAAAGGGATAGGGGTGTAATCGGTCAAGATTCTGGTTCATTGAATATCGTCCAGCATTTTACAGAGGGCGTCCTGAAGGGCCTGGCATTTCGTGGGATCGCTCAGCGGGTCGCCGTGCTCATCGGTGACAAAGAACACGTCCTCTACCCGTTCGCCCAGGGTCGCGATCTTGGCGTTACTGAGGCGGACACGGTGCTCCAGCAAAACCTGACCAATGCGGGCCAGCAGGCCCGGGCGGTCCGGAGTGATCACTTCCATCACTGTTCGCTGGTTGACCGTGTCATTGGAGAAAGTCACCTCGGTGGGGAAGGCGAAGTGCTTGAGCTGCCGCGGCGTGCGCCGATGGATGATGTCCGGATAGTCCTCGGGATCGTCCAGCTCCTCGATCAGGCGTTTGCGCACTCGCTCCTTCCGCGCCGGGTCCACGCCCAGGGGTTTACCCTGTTCGTCCAGCACCACGTAGGAGCTGATCGAGAATGGCCCCTCGCCGGAGCTGATGCGGGCGTCCACGATGTTGAGGTTCAGTTGCTCCAGCACCGCCGTCGTGGCGGCGAACAGAGCCACCCGGTCTTTCATATAGATAATGATCTGGGAGTAGCCCTCGGTGGGCCCGCCCCGAGTGTCGCGGATCAGGATCAGCGGGTCCGGGTTGTCGCCGTGGCGAATGATCGCCGCGGTCTGCCAGGCAATATCCACCGTGGAATCCTGGAGGAAGTAGTCTTCATCCACGGTATCCCAGACGCGGTCGATCTGCTCGTCAGACATGTTCTGGGCGTGCAGGATCTCCCGGGCTTCGGACTGGGTGGCCCGTACCCATTCGTGCCGGTCCACCGGGGTTTCCGTGCCCCGGCGCAGGGCCCGCTTGGCTTCGATGTACAGCTGCCTCAGCAGGGAAGCCCGCCAGGTGTTCCACAGTTTCGGGTTGGTGGCGCTGATGTCGCACACCGTCATGATGTACAGGTAGTCCAGGTGCGCCTGGCTGGGCACGGCCTTGGCGAAGGCGTGGATGATCTGCGGGTCGGAGATGTCCTTACGCTGGGCGGTCATGGACATCAGCAGGTGGTTCTCCACCAGCCAGGATACCAGCTGGGTATCCCGTTCACTCAGATGGTGCCGCTGGCAGAATTCCGCCGCATCCACCGCGCCCAGTTCGGAATGGTCGCCGCCGCGGCCCTTGGCGATGTCATGGTAAAGGCCGGCGATATAGAGCGTCTCGAGCTTCGGCAGGTGATGAATCAGCCGGGAGGCCAGGGGGTAATCCGACCGGGTCTCGGCCCGGTTCAGGCGCACCATGTTGCGGATGACCCGCATGGTATGGGCATCCACCGTGTAGATGTGGAACAGGTCGTGCTGCATCTGGCCGATGATCTGGCCGAATTCCGGCAGGTAACGCCCCAGCACGTTGTACTTCTTCATGGCACCCAGGGTCTGGTCCAGATCGTGGGGGGTGCGCAGCAGTTCCATGAACAGGGTGGTCACCGCCAGGTCCGTGCGGAAGGCGTCGTCGATCAGGTGCCGGTGCGCCCGCAGGGACCGGATGGTGGTCGCCCGGATGCCCTTGATCTCCGGGTGCTGGGCCATCAGCACGAAGATCTCCATGATGGCATAGGGCGCGTAGGCGAATACCTGGTTGTTCACCGCTTCTATATAGCGGTTGCGGATCTGGAAGCGCTTGTTCAGGGGCTGGATGTCGTCATCATCGCCGGCGCCAAGAATGGCCTCGTCATAATACTGGAGGATCACATCGGCAAGCTCGGCCAGGGCCAGCACGGTGCGATAGTAGGACTGCATCATCAGTTCCACACCCAGGCGCTTGCCTTCGTCCCGGTAACCGAGCATCTCGGCCAGGGAGCGCTGGTGATCGAACAGCAACCGGTTCTCATTCCGGTCTGCCTGCAGCTGCAGGCCATAGCGGAGCTTCCAGAGCAAGGTCTCGCCCTGGTACAGGATCTGGTGTTCTTCTTCGGTCAGGATGCTGAAGCGGGTCAGGTCGGCAATGTTCTGCAGGCCGAAGTGGCGCTTGGTGATCCAGCCGATGGTCTGGATGTCGCGCAGGGCACCGGGTGAGCCCTTGAGGTTGGGCTCCAGGTTGTATTCGGTATCGCCGTACTTCTTGTGGCGTTCCTGCTGTTCCTCGCGTTTGGCAATGAAGTAGTCGCGATCGGTGCTGACATCATCCGAGTAGACCTGCTCACTGAGGTACTGGCGCAGGATGTCCGGTCCGGCGATGGTCCGGGTTTCCAGCAGATTGGTGAGGATGGTGACATCCTCCCGGGCGGCGGCCATGCTCTCTTCGATGCTGCGGACGCTGTGGCCGATGTCCAGCTTCAGGTCCCACAGCAGGGTCACGAAGGCGCCGAGGTCGTCCTGCCATTCTTCCCGGATGCCTTCCCGGGTGAGGATCAGCAGGTCGATGTCGGAATGGGGGTGCAGCTCGCCGCGCCCGTAGCCGCCGACGGCAATGAGCGCGATGTCCTCGGAGCTGGCAAAGGGGTAACGGTTCCAGATCAGCCTGAGAACCGTATCGATCGTATCCGCCCTGGAATGGACGAGGGCCCGGACATCCGCGCCCTGGCGAAACGCCTTGGCATCAGCGGTATACCTTTCCTTTAACAGTTCCCTTGCCGCGGAAACCGGGGAGGGGTCATTGCTGATGCGGTGTTCCAGGTCGTTTCGGTCCACTTAGAAGGACTCTTCCGATCGTTTGGTCAGAACCTCGTGGCCATCGGCGGTCACGAGGATGGTGTGTTCCCACTGGGCGGAGAGCTTGTGGTCCTTGGTGACCACGGTCCAGCCGTCCGGCAGCAGCTTGGTCTGGTACTTGCCCTGGTTGATCATCGGCTCGATGGTGAACGTCATGCCTTCTTGCAGCTCCAGGCCGGTGCCCGGCTTGCCGTAATGCATCACCTGGGGCTCTTCGTGGAAAACCTTGCCGATACCGTGGCCGCAGTAGTCCCGTACCACCGAATAGTGATGCTTCTCGGCATGCTTCTGGATCACGTTGCCGATATCGCCCAGGCGCGTCCCGGGCTTCACCAGTTCGATACCTTTATATAGACACTCCTGGGTGATCCGGATCAGGCGCTCGGTGCCCGGCTTGGGCTTGCCCACGATCCACATCTTGCTGGTGTCGCCATGGTATTCGTCCTTGATCACGGTGACATCGATGTTGAGGATGTCGCCGTCCTTCAGGATTTTCTTTTCGGACGGAATGCCGTGACAGATCACATGGTTGACCGATGTGCAGATGGACTTCGGAAACCCCTTATAATTGAGAGGCGCGGGAATGGCCTTCTGAACGTTTACGATATAGTCGTGGCAAATGCGATCGAGTTCCTCGGTGGAAACGCCGGGCTTGATATGCTCGTCGATCATTTCCAGAACTTCGGCCGCCAGACGGCCGGCTACGCGCATTTTCTCGATTTCTTCCGGGGTCTTTATCGATACCTGCATCGGGCTTCCTGTTGATTTGAACCAAACCCGCATTTTAAGGGCGCGGGAAGCTGCGTACAAGGAAGCTTCTTGGCAAAATTAATGGCGTTGTCAGGCCGATTTATGGTATAAACGCGCCCGCCGGAAACGAATCCGGCAAATTCACACACGTGTCGGCACGTTGTCCCAGGGTGCCTTCTTCTGTTTTTTGCAGGAGTAGGTTGGGTCAATCGGACGCGTGGAGGCCTAACCCGAAGCTAAAAGGTAAATATCATGGCTCAGGTAAATATGCGTGACCTGCTCAAGGCAGGTGCTCACTTCGGTCACCAGACCCGTTACTGGAACCCGAAAATGTCCAAGTACATCTTCGGTGCCCGCAACAAGATTCATATCATCAACCTCGAGCAGACTGTTCCTGCCATGGAAGACGCGCTGAAAGTCGTTCAGCAGCTGGCAGAGAACAAGAACAAGATCCTGTTCGTCGGTACCAAGCGTTCCGCCGCCAAGATCATCAAGGAAGAAGCTCAGCGTGCTGGTCAGCCGTACGTAAACCACCGCTGGTTGGGTGGTATGCTGACCAACTACAAGACCATCCGTCAGTCCATCCGTCGCTACCGTGATCTGGAAACCCAGAGCCAGGACGGTACTTTCGACAAGCTGACCAAGAAAGAAGCCCTGGATCGTACCCGTGAAATGGACCGCCTGGAGCGTTCCATCGGTGGTATCAAGGACATGGGCGGCCTGCCGGACGCCATGTTCGTGATCGACGTGGACCACGAGCGTATCGCCATCAAGGAAGCCAACAAGCTGGGCATCCCCGTTATCGGTGTGGTTGATACCAACAGCGATCCGGACGGCGTTGATTACGTGATCCCGGGTAACGATGACGCCATCCGCGCCATCCAGATCTACGTGAAAGCTGTTGCTGATACCTGCCTCGAAGCAGCCCAGTCTGCCGGCGCAGGCGCTGACGAGTTCGTAGAAGTCAGCGAAGACGCGGGCGCCGCACCGGCCGCCGAGTGACGCGTAAGTTTCACGTTTGAGATGTAAGGTATGCCCGCCTGTTTATCCGGGCATACCTCCCCACCGAATTCGGACTATTTAAGAGGATTGAACATGGCTGCAATTACCGCTGCAATGGTCAAAGAGCTGCGCGAGCGCACCGGTCTTGGCATGATGGAATGCAAGAAGGCACTGGTTGAGGCTGAAGGCAGTGTTGAAGCTGCAATCGAAGAGCTGCGCAAGTCTTCCGGTCTGAAGGCCGCCAAGAAGGCTGGTCGTACCGCTGCTGAAGGTGTTTCCCTGGTCAGGATTTCCGACGACAACACCGTTGCCTACATCCTGGAAGTGAACTCCGAGACCGACTTCGTTGCTCGTGACGACAACTTCATGGCGTTCGCCAACGACGTTCTGGACGTTGCCTTCGAAAAAGGCGAGACCGACGTGGCCAAGCTGATGGAAGGCGATCTGGAAGCCAAGCGTGAAGCGCTGGTTCAGAAGATCGGTGAGAACATCACCGTTCGTCGCATCGTGAAGGTAGAAGGCCCGGTTGTAGGTGGCTACGTTCACAGCAACAACAAGATCGCTTCCGTTGTGGCCCTGACTGCCGGTGATCCGGAAGTGGCCCGCGACATTGCCATGCACGTTGCCGCTGTTAACCCGCGTGTAGGCAAGCCGGAAGACATGCCGGAAGAAGAGCTGGAAAAAGAAAAGGATATCATCAAGGCCCAGCCGGATATGGAAGGCAAGCCTGCTGAAATCGTCGAGAAGATGATGGGCGGCCGTATCAAGAAGTTCCTGGCCGAGAACAGCCTGGTTGAGCAGCCGTTCGTCAAGAACCCGGACCAGACTGTGGGCGAGCTGATCAAGTCTGCCGGCGCCGAGCTGGTTGGCTTTGTTCGCCTGGAAGTAGGTGAGGGCATCGAGAAGGAAGAAGTCGACTTTGCTGCCGAGGTTGCTGCTGCAGCCGGTACTGGCAAGGCCTGATCCTTCCTGACGGTGCCGGGGCTGGTCTCCGGCACCAACCTGAGTCTGCCACGTTAGCTGGGGAAACCCGGCTCTCGTGGCGGGCTTGTATCTGAGATACCCCTTTTTTGCGAGGAGTATGTCAGATACAAGCCTGAAAACCGTTTACGCGGATAGCCATCAGACGAAAAGGGGATCACCATGCCGACATCTTCGAAAAACCAGCCCAGATACAAGCGTGTTCTGCTCAAGCTCAGTGGCGAAGCCCTGATGGGAGATCACGATTTCGGTATTGATCCCAAAGTCCTTGATCGCATGGCCCTGGAAATCGGCGCCCTCATCGGCATCGGTGTCCAGGTTGGCCTGGTGATCGGTGGTGGTAACCTGTTCCGTGGCGCCGCCCTGAACGCGGCCGGCCTGGACCGGGTCACCGGCGATCACATGGGCATGCTCGCCACCGTGATGAACGGCCTGGCCATGCGGGACGCCCTGGAGCGTTCCAACATCCGCACCCGCGTCATGTCGGCCATCCCCATGAGTGGTATCGTGGAGCATTATGATCGCCGCCGTGCGGTACGTGATCTCAAAGAAGGCGATGTGGTGATCTTCAGCGCCGGCACCGGTAACCCGTTCTTTACCACCGATTCGGCTGCCTGCCTGCGTGGAATCGAGATCGAGGCGGATGCGGTCCTGAAGGCAACCAAGGTGGATGGTGTTTACTCGGCGGACCCGAACCTGGATCCGACCGCCGTAAAATACGACCACCTCACCTATGATGAGGTGTTGGACAAGAAGCTGGGCGTGATGGACCTGACGGCTATCGTCCTGGCGCGGGATCACGGTATACCGCTGCGGGTGTTCAACATGAACCGCCCGGGTGTGCTGACACGCATCGTGACCGGCGAAAAAGAAGGTACACTGATCGAATAATACGGTAAGCCGGCCCGCCAGAAAGGGTCGGCTCACGGAATGACCTGACGAATTGAGGATGCTGAAGTGATTAACGACATCAAAGCAGAAGCCGAGAAGAAAATGAAGAAGAGCCTCGAGGCTCTGCACTCGGCGTTCAACAAGATCCGGACTGGCCGCGCCCACCCGGCAATCCTGGACAGCGTGATGGTTAACTACTATGGCCAGGAAACGCCGCTCAAGCAGGTGGCCAGCGTCAATGTGGAGGACAACCGCACCCTGACCGTCTCCCCCTGGGAGAAGAACCTGGTGCCGACCATCGAGAAGGCCATCATGACCTCTGATCTGGGCCTCAACCCGGCGACCAGCGGCGACTTGATCCGCGTGCCCATGCCCATGCTCACCGAGGAAACCCGCCGGGAGATGGTCAAGCAGGCCAAGGCGGATGCCGAGCACGGGCGGGTCTCCATCCGTAATGCCCGTCGCGACGCCAACAGCATGATCAAGGAACTGCTGAAGGAGAAGGAAATCACCGAGGACGACGAGCGCCGTGCCGAGGATGAGATCCAGAAGCTGACGGACAAGTACATCGCCGAAATCGAGAAGATGCTCAAGAGCAAAGAAGAGGACCTGATGGCGGTCTGATCCGTCGCGGTTCTCAAAAGTAGCACAGACGGTCCGGAGAGGTGTTCCGGGCCGCGCAGGGGATTTCATGACGGGAAATGTAACCGCGGAAATTCCGGTGTCGGCAGACAGCCGGCCCCGGCATGTGGCCATTATCATGGACGGTAACAACCGGTGGGCGAAAGCCCATCGGCTGACAGGAGTGGCGGGCCACAAGGCCGGCGTGAATGCAGTCAAGGCTGTGGTTGAGACCTGTGCCCGCGAGGGCGTCGAGGTGCTCACGCTGTTCGCCTTCTCCAGCGAGAACTGGCGCCGGCCAAAAGACGAGGTCTCTGCGTTGATGCGGTTGTTCCTGATCGCCCTGGAGCGTGAGGTTCGCAAGTTGCACCGGAACAACATCCGGCTGCGCATCATCGGCGATCGCTCTGCCTTCAGCCCGGTGCTCCGGGAGCACATGGACAAGGCGGAGGAACTGACCCGCAACAACACGCAGATGACCCTGGTTATTGCCGCCAATTACGGCGGGCACTGGGACATCACCCAGGCGACCCGGAAGGTGGCCGAGAAGGTCCGTACCGGTGAACTGGCACCCTCGGACATCACCGATGACATGATCCAGCAGCATCTCAGCATCGGTGATTTGCCCATGCCTGACCTGATGATTCGCACCGCCGGTGAACAGCGGATCAGCAATTTCCTGCTCTGGCACCTCGCCTACACCGAATTCTATTTCTCCCCGGTATTCTGGCCCGACTTCAAACACGAAGAGATGGGTAAGGCACTTGAGGCCTATGCCGGACGGCAGCGCCGATTTGGTCAGACCGACGACCAGATCGCGGCCAAGGCCGCACAACAATAATGATGCATAAGCGATTCCGACCGTGCTCAAGACCCGAATTATTACAGCCCTGATCCTGGCTCCCATCGCCATTGGCGGTATCTTCTTTCTTCCTCCCCTGGGATTCGCACTGTTCACCGGCGCCGTGATTACCATCGGCGCCTGGGAATGGGCCAATATGTCCGGTATTGAAGGGCAGGGCGGCCGCGTGGCCTATGCTGGGGCAACAGCTGCCATTCTCTACGGCCTGCTGAACGTACCGGCCGTGGTCGTGCTGTGGCTGGCCCTGGCCTGGTGGTTCATCTGCTTCCTGCTGGTTCGCAGCTACCCCCGGGGTTCCGACCGCTGGGGTAGCCTTCCCATGCGTGCGCTGATGGGCCTGTTCGTGCTGGTACCGGCCTGGGTGGGCCTGAATCACCTGCGTACCGGCGGTTTCCAGTTCGGGGACGTGGCCAACAACCTCTGGGTCATCCTGTATGTATTCTGTGTGGTCTGGGTGGCCGACATCGGGGCGTACTTTGCGGGCCGTGCCTTCGGCAAGGCCAAGCTGGCGCCTCGGGTCAGTCCGGGCAAGTCCTGGGCAGGAGTCTGGGGTGGCCTGACCGCGGTCGGTGTCTTTGCCGTGATCGTCAGCAGCCTGGCCTCAGCCAGCGTTACGGAAACCCTGTTGCTGGTGATTGCCAGCCTGTTCACCGGCCTGGTGTCCGTGCTCGGCGACCTGCTCGAAAGCATGCTCAAGCGCTTTCGTGGCATCAAGGACAGCAGCCAGCTGCTCCCGGGTCACGGTGGTATCATGGATCGGATCGATAGTCTGACCGCCGCCATTCCCGTCTTCGCACTGATCATCACCCAGCTTGGCTGGCTGACCACCGGGCACTGGTAACCATGGCACAACGTACCGTCACCCTTCTTGGGGCCACCGGCTCCATCGGACTGAGCACCCTGGATGTCATCCGGCGCCACCCGGAGCGGTTCTCCGTGTTTGCGCTGACAGCCAGCACTCGGGCCGAAGAACTGGCGGTTCTGTGCCGGGAGTTCCGGCCGGCAGTGGCGGTCATGGCCAGTGCCGAGGCGGCGGAAGCGCTGAAAGACTTGCTTGGCGACCTGCCGGAAATCCGTGTACTGGCGGGCGAGGAAGGGCTGTGTGAGGTGGCTTCGGCAGCCGAGGCGGACACCGTCATGGCGGCCATCGTTGGCGCGGCCGGCCTGCCCCCGACCCTTGCCGCAGTCCGTGCCGGCAAGCGTGTGCTGCTGGCCAACAAGGAAGCCCTGGTGATGTCCGGCCAGTTGTTCATGGACGCGGTGGCCGAATCCGGCGCGGAACTGCTGCCCATCGACTCCGAGCACAACGCCATTTTTCAGTGTATGCCCGCGGACAAGGTCCGGGATCCCCGGGGCGCCGGTATTACCCGGATTCTGCTGACCGCCTCCGGCGGCCCGTTCCGTACCCATTCCGTGGAGCAGTTGCGTTGTGTCTCCCCGGCCGAGGCCTGTGCCCATCCCAACTGGTCCATGGGCCAGAAGATTTCGGTGGATTCAGCCACCCTGATGAACAAAGGCCTGGAGCTGATCGAGGCCTGCTGGCTGTTCAACACCACGCCGACGAACATCGAGGTGCACGTGCACCCGGAGAGCATCATCCACTCCATGGTGGAGTATGCGGACGGCTCGGTGCTGGCCCAGCTTGGCAGCCCGGACATGCGCACCCCTATCGCCAACGGTCTGGCCTGGCCGGAGCGGATCGATGCCGGTGTCGCGCCCCTGGACCTGTTTGCGATCGGCCGCTTCCATTTCGAGCGACCGGACCTGGTGCGCTTTCCCTGCCTGCGTCTGGCCGCCGAAGCTTTCGTGGCAGGTGGCACGGCCCCGGCCGCCCTGAATGCCGCCAATGAGATTGCCGTGGCGGCATTTCTGGAAGGAACACTGTGTTTTGCCGATATCCCCGTTATTATAGAGCGGACACTGGCGGCCACCGAGGTGGTGCCGGCAGACAGCTTTGAGACCATCTTCGCCAAGGACGCCGAAGCCCGTCGGCACGCCAGGGAACAGATCGGCCTGCTGACTGTCTGAAATCGTCGGCGGTTTTGCTGCCTGGCTTCAGTCACTAACCGGGAACGCTATGCAGATCATTGAGACCATTCTGGCCCTGGCGCTGACCCTGGGCATCCTTGTCACCCTGCATGAGTACGGCCATTTCTGGGTTGCCAGGCGCTGTGGGGTGAAGGTTCTGCGCTTCTCCGTAGGCTTCGGCAAGCCCATATTCTCCTGGTATGACCGCCACGGCACCGAGTTTGCCGTCGCCGCCATTCCCCTGGGCGGTTACGTGAAAATGCTCGACCAGCGCGAGGGCCCGGTTCCCGAGGAGCTCAAGGACCAGGAGTTCATGTCGAAGTCCCCGGCGCAGCGAATCGCCATTGCCTCCGCCGGCCCCATTGCCAACTTCCTCTTTGCGATTTTTGCCTATTGGGTAATCAGTGTGGTGGGCGTGACCGCCGTTGCGCCCATTGTCGGAGACGTGGCCCAGGACAGCATCGCCGAACGGGCAGGCCTGCAGTCAGGTATGGAAATCCACGCGGTGGACGGCCACCGGGTGACGTCCTGGCGCGATATCAATATGCGCCTGCTTGAACGAACCGGTGAGCAGGGTACCGTAAGCCTTGAGGTTTCAGAGGACGGTGCCCGGGGTACCGTGAGTGGCGAGCTTGGCGGCTGGAAACTCAGCGATGAAGCGCCGGATCCGCTCGGTGAATTCGGCATAACCCCCTGGCGCCCCGAGATCCCCGCCGTGCTGGGCGAGATTGCCGAAGGCGGCCGCGGAGATCTCGCGGGCCTTCAGGCTGGAGACAAGGTACTGAGCGTCGATGGTGAGCCGGTATCCGACTGGCAAGCGCTCGTAGAGCTCGTGCGCAACGCGCCGGAGCAAACCCTGAAAGTCACCGTGTTGCGCGACGGCGCCGAGCGGACCTTCGAGGTTACCCCGGGCGAGCGTACCATCGAGACCGGAGAGGTGATCGGTTTTGTCGGTGTGGGTGTGCAGCCGGTATCCTGGCCGGACGAAGTGCTCCGGGATATCAGCTATGGTCCTCTGGCGGCGATTCCCCAGGCCATTGGCGAAACCTGGGCGGATACACGGCTGACCCTGGTCGCCATCAAGAAAATGGTAACCGGGCTGCTGTCGCCCACCAATCTCAGTGGCCCCATCACCATAGCGCGGGTTGCCGAGGCGAGTGTGAGCTCCGGTTTCGAGGATTTTGTCCGGTTCCTGGCCTATCTGAGTGTCAGTCTCGGTGTGCTGAACCTCTTGCCGATCCCGGTTCTGGATGGTGGCCATATCGTGTATTACACCATCGAGGCGATCCGTCGTAAGCCCGTGTCGGAGCATGCCCAGGCCATCGGATTACGGATTGGTATGGCATTGATCCTCACTTTAATGGTGTTTGCTCTTTACAACGACCTGATGCGGTTGTGAGAATTGCGGGCTCCTTACGCGCATTAACCAGGCGAAATATTTGAATGAGACGTTCTCTTCTAGGTGTAGCCGTTGGCCTCGCTGTGGCCTCTATGGGCATGAAGCCAGCGCTGGCGGATGAATTTACGGTAGCGGATATTGAAGTCGAAGGGCTCCAGCGGGTCTCCGCGGGTACCGTTTTTGCCGCCTTTCCGGTGAATATTGGCGAGCAGGTGGATGAGGCGGAACTCGCCGGTGCCATCAAGTCCCTGTTCGGTACCGGACTGTTCACCGATATCGAGGCCAGCCGCGATGCTGGCGTCCTCATTATTACGGTGCGTGAGCGCCCCTCCATCAG
Organism: Marinobacter sp.; assembly: GCF_041690455.1. Classification (GTDB taxonomy): domain Bacteria; phylum Pseudomonadota; class Gammaproteobacteria; order Pseudomonadales; family Oleiphilaceae; genus Marinobacter. The sequence continues at coordinate 11,925 of NZ_JAWLHI010000062.1, read as the reverse complement.
CTCCATCGAGATCGAGGGCAACAAGAACATCGAAACCGACATGCTGATGGATGCCCTGGCGGGCGCAGGCCTCCAGGAAGGTCAGGTATTTCGCCGTGCCACCCTCGAACGCCTGGAACTCGAGATTCTGCGTTCCTACATTGCTCAAGGCCGCTACAACGCCCGGGTGAAAGCGACTGCCGAGGAACTGCCCCGGAACCGGGTGGCTATCAGCCTCGACATCAACGAAGGCACGGTTGCGGCCATCCACCACATCAACATTGTGGGCAACAACGATTTCAGCGAAGAAGAGCTGCTGGGCCTGTTCGAGCTGGAAACCACCAGCTGGTGGAACTCCATCACCAACTCGGACAAGTACGCCCGTGAACGCCTTAGCGGCGATCTGGAAAGCCTCCGATCCTTCTATCTGGACCGTGGCTATCTCGACTTCACCGTCGAATCCAGCCAGGTATCCATCTCTCCGGACAAACAGAAAGTCTTCATCGCCATCGCCATCAACGAAGGCCCCCAATACACCATCTCCGAAATCAACCTGAGGGGCGATCTGATCGTCGGCGAAGAGGAACTGCGTAAGTTGATCCCGGTAAAAGAGGGCGATGTCTTCTCCCGGGCCCGCATGACGGCCATTTCCGAGGCACTGTCCTTCCGGCTGGGCCGGGAAGGTTACGCCTTCGCCAATGTGAATGCCGTGCCTGAGCCGTCGGAGGACAATACCGCCTCCGTGACCTTCTATGTCGAGCCCGGCAAGCGCGCCTATGTGCGCCGCATCAACTTTGACGGCAATGTGTCCACCCGGGACGACGTGCTGCGCCAGGAAATGACCCAGATGGAAGGGGGCGTTGCCTCCTCTGACCGGATCGAGTTCTCCAAGACCAAACTCGAGCGCCTGGGCTTCTTCAGCACCGTCAATGTCGAGACGGTTCCCGTACCGGGCACCGATGACCTGGTGGATGTGAACTACTCCGTGGAAGAGCAGCCCACCGGCAGCCTGTCCGCCTCCATCGGCTTCTCCCAGGATTCCGGTGTCATCCTCGGGGCCAATGTGTCCGAGAACAACTTCTTCGGTTCGGGCAAGCGGGTCTCCTTCGGCGTCAACGTCAGTGATTCGGTCAAGAGTGCCAACATCTCCTACCTGGACCCGTATTACACCGTGGACGGCGTGAGCCGTGGCTTCAGTGTGTTCGCCCGGGAGACCGACTATGAGGAAGAGGATATCTCCTCCTACCTGCTGGACGAGTACGGCGGTCGGGTCACCTTCGGCTATCCGACCGACCAGATTAGCCGCCTGAACTTTGGCCTGGGCTATACCCGCTCCAACATCAAGGAAGGGCTGTTCACCTCCCAGGAAGTCCGGGACTTCATCGTCGAGGAAGGGGATTCCTTCGACAACTTCTTCCTGTTCGGCAGCTGGCGCCGGAGCACATTGAACCGGGGCGTGCTGCCCACCGATGGTTACAGCCACTCGCTTTCTATTGATGTGGCGGTGCCGGGCAGTGATCTGACCTTCTACAAGGCCACCCACAAGACCGACTTCTACTTCCCGATCGATGACGACAACCGCTGGGTATTCCGCGCTCGTTCCGAGATCGGGTATGGTGACGGTTACGGCGACCGCACCCAGATGCCGTTCTACGAGCATTTCTATTCCGGCGGCTACGGCTCGGTCCGGGGCTACGAGTCGAACTCCCTCGGCCTGCGGGCAACCAACAGCGAGTTTGACCTGTCCGAACCTGATCCGTTCGGCGGCAACCTGCTTACCGAAGGTGGTCTGGAACTGATCACGCCGACCCCGTTTGCGGGCGACAGCCGTTCCATGCGTACTTCGGTGTTCCTGGATGCCGGTCAGGTATTCGATACCGAGCGTGGCTTCGATCCGGAGTTGAACGAAGTACGCCTGGCAGCCGGTGTCGGCTTCCAGTGGATCACGGCAGTTGGCCCGCTGGCCTTCAGCCTTGCCCAGCCGCTGAATGACAAGGAGGGGGACGACACCCAGGTGTTCCAGTTCTCCCTCGGCCAGACCTTCTGATGGCCACCGATAACAACAGTAAAGGATGAAACACAGGAGAAACACCATGTCCCGTATGATTACCCTGCTTGCAGCGGCCCTGATGGCCGTCAGCCTGCCTGCGTTTGCCGAGACCCGCATTGGCGTGGTCGATCTTCGCCAGGCCCTGTTTTCCTCGGACGAAGCCAAGGCCTTCAGCGAAACCCTGCAGAAGGACTTCGCCGGTGATGAAGCCAGGGTCAGGGAGGCCCAGGAAGCCGCGCGCAAACTTCAGGAGCGCCTGCAGAAAGACGGCGCCATGATGAATGAGACCGAGCGCAACGAGCTGACCGGCCAGTTCCAGCAGAAGGTGCAGGAATTCAACATGCTCAAGCAGCGCCTCGATAACACCGTGGCCCAGCGCAAACAGCAGTTTCTCGAGAGCGCCCGTCCGGAAGTGGACGCAGCGGTCAAGGAACTGCTGGAAGAGAACGATCTGGATCTGATCCTGCCGAGCGAGGCGGTGGTCTACGTGAAGCCGGAAATGAACCTCACGTCCCAGCTGCTGGAAAAGCTGAACCGTTAACCCTTTGGGGCATCTCGGCCCCCGTTGATGCTCTGGAGTATGTCATGACAGAAAAGTCCTACCGGCTTGGTGATATCGCCAAGGCATTGGGGGCAGAGCTGAAGGGAGACCCCGAGGTGCAGATCACCGGGCTGGCGACCCTCTCGGCCGCTGCCCCGGGCCAGATCAGTTTTCTCGCCAACCCGGCCTACGGCAAATACCTGGCGGAAACCCGGGCCTCCGCGGTGATCCTCTCACCGGCGGCCGCCCAGGATTCTCCGACCAATGTCCTGCTACTGGACAATCCCTATCTGGGCTATGCTCGCCTCAGTCACTGGTTTGATCCCGCGCCGGTACCGGCACCCGGGGTGCATGCCAGTGCCGTTGTGGATGCTTCTGCCCGGATTGCCGAAAGCGCCAGCATTGGCCCCAACGCTGTGATCGAAGCGGAAGCCGAGATTGCCGAGAATGTCGTCATTGGCGCCGGAAGCGTCATCGGTGCCCGCTGCCGGATCGGACAGGACACGGTGATCAGACCTCGGGCAACCCTGGCCCACGATGTGGTGGTTGGGCAGCGTTGCCATATCCTCAGTGGTGCGGTGATCGGCTCTGACGGCTTCGGCTTTGCCAATGAAAAAGGCGTCTGGCACCGCATTGCCCAGCTCGGCCGTGTCGTACTCGGAGACGACGTGGAAGTGGGCGCCAACACCACCATCGACCGCGGTGCTCTGGATGACACCATCATCGGCGATGGCGTGAAACTCGATAACCTCATCCAGATTGCCCACAACGTCCATATAGGTGAACACAGTGCCATGGCGGCCATGGTCGGCATTGCCGGCAGTACCCGGATCGGCCGTCATTGTGTCTTCGGTGGCGCTTCCGGCGTGGCGGGCCATCTCGAAATTGCCGACCAGGTGCATCTCACCGGCATGACCCTGGTTACCGGCGACATCCGTGAACCGGGGGTCTACTCCTCGGGCACCAGCGCGGATACCAACCGGCAATGGCGCAAGAACGCCGTGCGCTTCCGCCAGCTCGATGTGCTTGCACGGCGGGTCAAAGAACTGGAAAAGAAATTAGAGGGCTGAGGCCGACCAACATGATGAAAATCAACGAAATTCTTGAATACCTGCCACATCGGTACCCGTTCTTGCTGGTGGACCGGGTGACCGAGATTGAGAAGGGAATCTCAATCAAGGGGTACAAGAACATTTCCTTTAATGAGTCTTTCTTTCAGGGCCATTTCCCCGACAACCCGATCATGCCCGGCGTGCTCATCATCGAAGCTATGGCACAACTGTCAGGCATTCTCGGTTTTGTGACCGTGGGCCGGAAACCATCTGACGGCGTGGTACAATACCTCGCCGGGTCCAGCAAGGCCCGGTTCAAGCGCCCTGTGCTGCCGGGAGACCGCCTCGATATGGAAGCGGAGTTCATCTCCGGCAAGCGCGGCATCTACAAATTCGAATGCCGAGCGCTGGTCGACGGGGAAGTCGTCTGCACGGCAGAAATCTTGACCGCTGAGAGAGAAGTTTGATGGCGACAAATGACTGGTCGGGTGTCCATCCTCAAGCGATTGTAGACCCATCAGCCAAGCTGGCGGACAACGTGACCGTTGGCCCGTGGAGTTACATCGGCCCTGGCGTGGAAATCGGTGAAGGCACTGAAATCCTGTCCCACGTGGTAATCAAGGGGCCGACCGTTATCGGCCGCAATAACCGGATTTTCCAGTTCTCCAGTGTCGGTGAAGAGTGCCAGGACAAGAAATACGCCGGTGAGCCCACCACCCTGGTGATCGGAGACAACAACGTCATCCGCGAGAACTGCACCGTTCACCGGGGCACTGTCCAGGATCGCGGCGAGACCCGCATCGGCAACGGCAACCTGCTGATGGCCTACGTGCACGTGGCTCACGACTGCATTGTGGGTGACAACACCATCCTGGCCAACTGTGCGACCCTGGCCGGCCACGTCTCGGTGGGTGATTTCGCCATTCTTGGCGGCGGCACCATGGTGCATCAGTTCTGCAACATCGGCCCCCACAGCATGGCCGCCGGTGGCAGCATCGTGCTCAAGGATATCCCGGCCTATGTAATGGCCAGCGGGCAGTCGGCCGAGCCCCACGGCCTGAACGTGGAAGGCCTCAGGCGCCGGGGCTTCAGCAAAGACGCGTTGCTCACACTCCGCCGTGCCTACAAGGCCATCTACCGCCAGGGCCTGACCACCGAGCAGGCACTCAAGGAGCTGGAGAACAACTACAGCGACGTGCCGGAAGTGCGCCCGCTCATTGAATCCTTGCGCGGAGCACACCGCGGCATCATTCGCTGATCAGCCGGAGCCTTCCGGTGACGGAAACCACCACACCTTCCATCGTCAGCGAGCGCAAGCTCACCATCGCCATGATCGCCGGCGAGGCATCGGGGGACATCCTCGGTGCCGGCCTGATCCGTTCCCTGAAGCGCCGTTATCCGAAAGCCCGGTTTGTGGGCATCGGCGGTGAGGAAATGATCGCCGAGGGTTTTCATTCCCTGGTGCCCATGGAACGACTATCCGTGATGGGCCTGGTGGAAGTGCTGGGAAGGATACGGGAGCTGTTCAGCATTCGTGCCCGCCTGATGGACTACTTCTTCACCAACCGCCCGGATGTGGTTATCGGCATCGATTCCCCGGATTTTACCCTGGCCATCGAACGGCGCTGCCGCGAGGCGGGCATTCCGTCGGTGCATTACGTCAGCCCCTCGGTCTGGGCCTGGCGCCAGAAACGCATCTTCAAGATCGCGAAATCCGTCGACCTGATGCTCACCCTGTTCCCATTTGAGGCCCGCTTCTACGAAGAGCACAACGTGCCCGTGGCCTTTGTGGGTCATCCACTCGCCGACCGAATTCCTCTGGAGCCGGACACTGGCAAAGCCCGGGAGCAGCTCGGGCTGGATCAGAACGCTCCCTTGCTGGCGGTACTGCCGGGCAGCCGGGCAGGGGAGGTCGAACGCCTGGGTAACTTGTTCCTCGAAGCCGCCCGCTGGCTGCAGGAGCGCCGCCCGGATATTCAGCTGGTGATCCCCTGCGTGAACCGGGATCGCGAGAAACAGGTTCAGGCGCTGGTGGAGTCCCTCGAGGTAAAACTGCCGGTCACCATCGTGCGCGGCCAATCCCGCGAGGTGATGGCCGCCTCCGATGTGGTCCTGCTCGCTTCCGGCACCGCAACCCTCGAAGCCATGTTGCTCAAGAAACCCATGGTGGTGGGCTACCGCCTGAGCAACATGAGCTATGCGCTTCTCTCCCGGCTGGTGAAAGTGCCCCATGTGGCCCTGCCCAACCTCCTGGCAAAAGAAGCGCTGGTGCCCGAACTGCTCCAGGACGACGCCACTGCAGAGGCCCTGGGTGCCGCGGTGCTTGAGCGAATGGAGAATCTGGAAGAGAGGGAGCGGCTGCAGCAGGCGTTTACCGAGTTGCACCTGACCTTGCGCCAGAACGCGGATGAAAAAGCCGCTGAAGCAATCTCCGGGCTGCTGGAGGAGAGAGCCTGATGGCAAAGGAAGTGCTACCCCCGTTCGAATGTCGTTACCAGGGCCGGTTGCTGGCCGGCGTCGATGAAGTCGGCCGCGGACCCCTGATCGGCGCGGTTGTCACCGCCGCCGTCATCCTCGATCCGGATAAACCCATCGCCGGCCTCGCCGATTCGAAAAAACTCACCGAGAAAAAACGCCTCGCCCTGTACGACGAAATCATTGAAAAAGCCGCCGCCTGGAGCCTGGGCCGCTGCGAGGCAAGCGAGATCGACCGGCTCAACATCTACCAGGCCACCATGCTCGCCATGGAACGCGCCGTCGCCGGCCTGGCCATCCCGCCGGAATACGTGCTGGTGGACGGCAACCGCTGCCCCAAATGGCACTGGCCATCCGAGCCTGTGATCAAGGGAGACAGCCGAGTCGCCGAAATCAGCGCCGCCTCCATTCTCGCCAAGGTTACCCGCGACCGGGAGATGGAAGCACTGGAAGAGCGTTACCCGGGCTACGAACTGGCCAAGCACAAAGGCTACCCCACACCGATACATCTCGAGGCCCTGAAGCGCCTGGGCGCCACTGCCGAACACCGTCGTTCCTTCCGACCAGTACAGGAAGTGATCGATACGGTTGGCTTCTTCAAACCCCCAGGTGAAGCGTCCGCCGAGGAACTTCACTTCCCCTCGGACTTGTTTGAAAATTAACAATTGACAGGCTGGCTCGTGGTCCTTAATATACGCGCCACGTTGATCGGGGCCAGCCCCGAAAGACAACCAGTTTTGATGCGGGGTGGAGCAGTCTGGTAGCTCGTCGGGCTCATAACCCGAAGGTCGTTGGTTCGAATCCAGCCCCCGCTACCACTATTGAAACAAAGCCCGCTTTTTGCGGGCTTTGTTGCTTTTACCAATACCGAAAAGGCCAGCTTTTGCTGGCCTTTTTGCTTTTCAGAATCCTGTTCTTCTTCGCCACTCCCTCATTGCCCGGTTTCCCGTCCTTACGATAGCCACACATATTTCTTGTTTCATTTTGTATATATTTAATCGAGATCAAAATAAATATTCCCTGAATATCATATAACTGGCACGGTGCGGCTTGGGTCCAGTTCGGATTTGGGAGCACGTTCATTGTAATAACAGGAACTCTTTTAATCAGGATATTAAGAGAGAGAATAATGGAATCAAATAACAATCGTTACATGGGACGAACATGGATTCGGGGTTTAGCGCTTTGCACCGTTCTGGGGCTGACGGCCTGTGGCGGTGGTGGAGGAGGTGGAGGATCCAGCTCCAGTACGACCACATTTAATGAGAGTGCTGCGACGATCGCCAGTGAGGCGGATGCCAAGACGGCGGCCGAGGCGACCACACAAGCGGCAACTCAGGCAGTGATCGAGGACGAGGCGGCAAACTTTGCCCCTGTTGCTGCCCAGATTAACTCGTTCAACCCGAATGAAGTCACCAAAGACCTGTCTCTGGAGATTCTAGAGGTTGCGAATTTGCCTTCAGGTGCCACCTATGTCTATGACGGTGAGTGCGGCGGTTCGGCCTCGGTGACATCGGACAATCAGTCCCGCATGAAAATTGTCTATGACAATTACTGTATGCCAGTGGATGCTACGTCCAACTATGTCCTGAACGGTGTGTATGACGTCACTTATACCTTGAGTGGGGATCAGGTTACCGGCTTTTCCGCAGACTTTGATTACGCCGGCACATACGCGGGTGAGACCTACCGAAGCAAAGGTAACGTGAGCTGCACCGGCGAGTTTCTCGAGAACTGCACCTACTCCAGCACATTCAATGGCACCAATGGACGGGCGTATCGCATATCAGGCGTCTCCGTGACGGGTGACCAGTACTCCGGCTACAACATTTCCGCACGAGTGTACGACGGTGACCGTGGCTACGTGGAGTTTCAGGGAAGCGGCCTGATCCCCTGCAGTGGCGGTGGGTTCAGTAGCGGAACCATTACCTTCTCCGATTCTGACGGTGAGGTGATAACGGCCACATTCAGCACTTGCGGAGAGTATACGGTTACTTACAAAGGATCATCGGTCCTGGTAACCCAGAACTGATCTCATGCCTGAAGCCGGGGCTGGGATCGCCTAGAACCTGATCGCCAGCCTCAGTCCTTGCCGGACAGTTTCGCTGTCTGGCTCGGATACCCCAAACACAGTTCCGCTTCGCTGGACGAACACGGTGTTGCTTTCTCCGTGATCCCATCGCTCATAAAACCACCCGAGTGATAGATGGGGGGCCAATGCGGGTGACCAGTCGAATTCCATACGAATCCCGGTACCCTCGCCAAGATCCAGTTCTGGTCTGCCCAGGCCAACGGGCTCCAGACCCACCTCTACAGTACCCTCTACCGTCCCGAATACCTCACCCAGCGCGCAGACCTCGCCATAACCAAAACCGCCACACCACCGTGCACCGGCGCCTGCCTCCCACCACCGATAGAATTCATTCAGGCCCAGGGTTGAGGCAGTCGGCTGGATGCCTCGATCCCAGCGTTGGTAACCGCCAACCAGATAGGGCGTCAGCGTCGATTGCCGCCATTCAACCGGCACGCCAGCCCTTAACCGGTAATTAATCAGGCGCTCTGTGGTTCGAGTGCTCAGCGACCGACCGCCCTGGGTAAAGCCTTCGTAATCCACATCGCCCTTGGCATAACTGGTACCCGCTTCGAGCCAGGCAAAGCCAAGTTGTGTTTGGGCGCGCAGAAAAACACCGGGCAAATCGCCATTTTCACGGTTCAACGTTACGTTCTGGGGAGAAGTTTCCTCGTAGTCGAAGTATTGCCATTGGCCACCAATCCGAACATCGCCGAAAGACGGCGTGCTGCAGAGGGCCAAAGTGGTGATGCTGCAGAGGGTTCTTGAAAGGTTCATGATGTTTGGTCCAGTGAAAAATGCGCCTTCCTCGCCACAAACTGCACCACCGCCCCAACGCCAGTGTGGAACAGCCCCTCATTAATCTCCCGCTCGATCTCCCGGGCCAACACAATCTCATGATCGGCAAACATCCGCTCAAGCTCGGCCTGGCTGAACATCATCTCCGGATTACCGGGACCACCCGTGCCGCGGCCGATCTGATCCTCGGTGTAACCTTCAAGAATTAGACAGCCCCCGGGCTTCAGCGCCTGCCTTGCCATTTTCAGCGACTGTTGACGGACGTGGGGCGGGGTATGGGCAAAGATCATCACTACCGCCGAGAAAGCATCGGGTTCCGGGGTATAAGTCGCCAGATCCGCATGGACTGTCTGAATGCTTACACCACGCCGCCCCGCCAGTTGCTGAGCCTTGTCCAGGCCAACCCGCGACAGATCCACGCAGGTCACCTCGTGCCCCAGCCCGGCTAGGTGAACCGCATTGCGACCCTCACCCTCGGCCAGGCACAGAACCGGTCCGGACTGGTCGGCTAATCCCAGCTCATGCCACAGCTGGGCCAGAAAGGTGTTGGGTTCCTCGCCGTAGACATAGGCGTCCTTATTGAATCTCTCGTCCCACATGGTTGTTCCTGAGGTTTTCGGATTGAGGTTGGTTTCAGGTGGTCAAGCATGACAATATCAAAATCAGTTGGTTATGGGCTTATTGATTGATGCTATAGCCTTTTGAAACAGTTATGGTGGCCTACTGAGGTGCTGCTGAGGCAAAAAACCGCCTGAAAAAAAGCAGCTATTATTTTGTAATTTGCGATAGCCGCTTTGCATTTGTGCGGAGTTCTGCCTTGGCGTGGAGGGAGATAATCAGGACTATGGATTCACTCGAAGATTTGAGGAATAAACTCAAGCTGTTCGCTGAAGATCGGGACTGGCGTCAATTTCATTCTCCCAAGAATCTCGCTATGGCTCTCTGTGGCGAGATCGGGGAGCTGGCAGAACAGTTTCAGTGGTTGAGTGAGGATGACTCAAGGAACCTGAATGAGAAGAAGCTTGCCGCGGTTAAAGGAGAAATCGCTGATATTCAGTTGTACCTGATTCTACTCGCCGACTCTCTTGGTGTGGATATCGTTGAAGTGTCGAATCAGAAAATTGCATTGAATGCCGAGAAGTATCCGGTAGAGAAAGCAAAAGGACGATCAGACAAATACAACGAGCTTTAAGGGTCTGAATCTGTGATTGTTTATTCTGCTTCCAAAGCTGAGTTTGTTGAGCACGTCAAATTTAACTCGATCGAAAAACTGATCGAAGAAGCCCTTTATAAGAAGCTTAGAAGGCGTACGGGGAAATCTGAAGTCCAGTCCTGGAAGAACTCCCTTCAATACATGTTCAACATTCTGACTGATGAGAGCATCCCTGCATCGGCTGGTGTCGCGGTAGAGTACAACATTCCTCTGACAAGCAGACGAGTGGATTTCATACTCACGGGTAAAGACGGCTCAAGAAATGACACGGCAATTATTGTTGAGCTGAAGCAGTGGAGTACCGCTCAGGTGACTGAGAAAGACGCCATCGTGAAGACTTTTCTGAACGGCGGCGTGCGTGAGACCAACCACCCTTCCTATCAGGCCTGGTCATATTCTGCCCTGATCGAGGACTATAACGAGACGGTGCGGGATGAGCACATTGGATTGAGACCTTGTGCCTATCTACACAATATGGATTGTGGGGCCGCCGTCAATGACCCTCGATATTCCGAGCACACTGACAAGGCCCCTGTTTTCATCAACAGTGACGCCAAGAAGCTTTCGGATTTTCTCAAGCGGTATATCAAGTACGGTGATAGCGATGACATCATGTACAGGATCGAACATGGTGTCATCAAACCATCCAAGACCCTTGCCGATAGCCTTGCATCCATGCTCCAGGGTAATAGAGAGTTTATCCTGCTCGATGAGCAGAAGCTGGTTTATGAAACAGCCTTGGAGCTCGCCGAGAAAGGGCGGAAAAAACCTAAACAAACCCTGATTGTTAAAGGTGGGCCGGGTACTGGAAAATCAGTGGTCGCAGTAAATTTGCTTGTTGAGGCAACCAACAGAGCGATGTTGGCACAGTTCGTTAGTAAGAATGCTGCACCACGAGAGGTTTTTAAAACCCGTCTGACCGGAACCATGCGCAAAACCCACATCGATAATTTATTCCGTGGCTCCGGCGGATACACAGAGACTGATAACAATCGATTTGACCTGTTGGTTGTGGATGAGGCCCACCGGCTAAACGAGAAATCGGGGCTGTACGGTAATCTGGGCGAGAATCAGATCAAGGAGCTGATAAACAGTTCGAAGGTGTCGGTCTTCTTTATTGACGAGGATCAGCGAGTAACTCTTTCTGATATTGGAACCATCGGCGAGATTCGGGACTTCGCGCGCAAGCTGGGTTCAGAAGTGACAGTGATGGAGCTTGCTTCACAGTTTCGTTGCAATGGCTCTGACGGCTACCTCGCATGGGTTGATAATGTTTTGCAAATCCGCGAAACGGCAAACACAACGTTGGAGCGCATTGATTACGACTTCAGGGTATTTGACGATCCCAATGAGTTGAGAGAAGTAATTGGGAAGAAAAACCGGCGGGCCAACAAGGCAAGGCTGGTTGCCGGGTACTGCTGGGATTGGAACAGCAAAAAAGATCCTGAGGCCTATGACATTGCTTTTCCAGAGCATGGTTTCAAGGCGAGATGGAATCTCGATAAACATGGTAGCAAGTGGTTAATTGCTGAAGATTCCATCAGCGAGATTGGCTGTATTCACACCTGCCAGGGACTGGAGCTGGAATATGTCGGAGTCATCCTGGGCGATGATTTCCTTATTCGTGATGGAATTGCTGTAACCGACGCTACTAGTGTCCCGTCTGGCTAATTCGTTAACCTACTGCGTGACGCTGAGGCTTCTGGCCAAGGCGACTGTCCGCAGGTGTGGTGGTTCCACATCAAG
>NZ_JAWLHI010000061.1:0-25496 GCF_041690455.1 Marinobacter sp. | reverse complement strand
GGCCAGGACTGGTGGGACAACGCCCATCGCTACCAGCTGTTCTGTCGGGTTGCCGCCATGATGGCAAGCGGTCAGCTGGGGCTTGGCTGGACGCCGGACATCGTGCACTGCAATGACTGGCAGTCCGCCCTGGTTCCGGTTTTCCTGGATCATCTGCCCAGCCGGCCGGGCACGGTCTTCACCATTCATAACCTGGCTTACCAGGGCCTGTTTTCCCAGCAGACCTTCCGGGCATTGGGGTTGCCGGATTCACTCTGGCGTTTTGAACGACTGGAATTCCACGATCAGCTGTCCTTCATCAAGGGCGGATTGGTCTATACGGACAGGATCACTACGGTCAGTCCCACTTACGCACGGGAAATCCAGACCCCGGAGTTCGGCTACGGCCTGGATGGCCTGCTGAGATACCGCTCTGATCGACTCTCCGGAATCCTGAACGGTATCGATACCCGGATCTGGAACCCCTCGGATGACCGATATCTCGATTTTCAATACGGGCCGGAGAGCCTAAGCAACAAGAGCCAGTGCAAGGCCAGGCTTCAGCACCAACTGGGACTTGAAGTCAACGGCGCGCCTCTGCTCGGGTCGATTGGACGGCTGGTGGAACAAAAGGGTATCGATTGGCTTCTGGCTGTCATTCCGCCGTTGCTTGAAAAAGGCTGCCAGTTTGCCATTCTCGGTTCCGGGGAGCCCCGGTACACGGATCCGCTGCGGACGCTGGCACGCAACCACCCGCAACAGATTTCCCTGACCGTCGGTTATGACGAGCCCCTCGCTCACAGGATCACAGCCGGAGCCGATATGTTCCTGATGCCGTCCCGCTTCGAACCCTGCGGTCTCAACCAGATGTTCAGCCTCCGCTACGGGACCATCCCGGTTGTTCATGCTGTCGGCGGTCTGAAGGACACGGTAGTGGATCCAGGTCAGGCTGCAGCTAGTCGTACCACAGGCTTCAGTTTCGACAGGCCCAATGCAGATGCCTTTCTGAATGCTATCGATCGGGCCCTGGCGTATTACCGCAACCGAAAGCAATGGATGCACCTGCAACGTAATGGGATGGCCGGTGATTATTCCTGGAAGTACCGGGCCCGCGAATACCTGACACTCTACCAGTCGATTCTGTCCGAACGGTGCAGGCATAACTGACGACAAGGCAGCAGATCCCTTTTCAGGAGGACGATCATGAGCAAGGTCACTGAGTTCCGGCTTGAAGCAAGCCCCAGGGTTCCGGAAGGTCTTGAACGACTGGAAGTACTGGCTAACGACCTGTTCTACAGCTGGGATCACGGTGTGAGGAATCTGTTTGCCCGTATTGACCAGGTACTCTGGCAAAGGGTGGAACATAATCCGAAGCTGTTTCTGCGTCGGGTGGCGCAGGAGCGCCTGGACGAGGCCGCACAGGACCGTGCGTTCCTTGCAGAGTACCGCCAGGTTCTGAGCAGTTACGATGTCTATGTGGAGTCCGAGCCAGGTCCGGAAGTCACCGAAATACTGGACCCGGCGCGGGATCTGGTGGCCTATTTCTGCGCGGAGTTCGGTTTCCATGAGAGCTTTCCAATATACTCCGGCGGCCTCGGCATCCTCGCGGGCGACCATTGCAAGGCGGCCAGTGACCTGGGCCTGCCCTTCGTAGCCGTCGGCCTCTTATATCAACAGGGCTACTTCATTCAGAGCATCGACCCCCAGGGCCACCAGATTGCCCGTTACAAAACACATTCCAGCGACGAACTTCCTATCTCCCCCGTGGAGGTAGACGGGGCACCACTGAAGATCACCGTGCCCTTCCCCGGTCGGACCGTAACCGCAAAAGTATGGGAAGCCCGGGTCGGACATATCCGTCTCTACCTCCTGGACAGCAACACCGCGGAAAACAGCACCGAAGATCAGAACCTCACGCTCCAGCTCTATGGCGGCGACGAGTCCACCCGGATCAGTCAGGAAATGCTGCTCGGAATCGGGGGTACCCGGGTGCTGGAGGCTCTGGGCCTGAAACCCACCGCGTGGCATATCAATGAAGGACATGCCGCGTTCCAGATTCTTGAGCGTTGCCGGCAGTTGATCCAGCAAGGCATCGCGTTTGAGGCTGCGCTGGAAGCGGTTGCCGCATCAACCCTGTTCACCACCCACACGCCTGTCCCGGCCGGCCATGACATCTTCTCGCGAGAACTGGTGCAACATGCTCTCGGCAGTTACCTGGAAGAATCCGGGCTGGATTTCGAGAAAGTCTTTGGCCTGGGCACCCGGGATGGCGGGCACAGCTTCAACATGACCAGCCTCGGGCTGCGCGGATCCCGTTTTCACAACGGCGTCAGCCGCATCCACGGTGGCGTGGCATCGCAAATGGAGGGGTATGTCTGGCCGCAGGTTCCCTCTTCCGAGAATCCGCTCGGCTATATCACCAACGGCGTCCACGTGCCGACGTTTCTGGCCCCGGAATGGGCAAGCCTGTTCGATATTCAGGCACCCACCTGGAAAAGCGAACTGCGGAATCCCGATTTCTGGCAATTCGTTGACCACATTCCCGATTATCACTACTGGAGCGTCCACAAGGCTCTGAAGCAGCAAATGGGCGAATTTGTGGTGGAACAACTGGCACGCCAACACGAGCGCAACGGCACCGGTCACTCGGTAACGGAACGGATGACACGACAATTGGTGTCTCCCGAAAAGGACACTCTGGTCATCGGATTTGCGCGGCGGTTTGCCACCTACAAGCGCGCCACCCTGATATTCTCGGACCTGGAACGCCTCGAGCGCCTCCTCACCAATCCCGATCATCCCGTGGTGTTGATCTTCGCCGGTAAGGCACACCCGAAAGACAGGCCGGGGCAGCAACTGATCAAGGTCATACACGATCTCTCGATGCGGCCCTCGCTCATGGGCCACATAATTCTCCTGGAGGATTATGACCAGGCCATGGCCCGTTATCTGCTCGCCGGTGTCGACGTCTGGCTTAACAACCCGGAGTATCCGAAGGAAGCCAGCGGCACCTCCGGTGAAAAAGCAGCGCTGAACGGTGCCCTTAATCTCAGCGTCCTGGATGGTTGGTGGGGCGAGGGTTACGACGGCACCAACGGCTGGGCCATCACCCCCAGGGATACCGGCCTTGACCCGGAATTCCGCAATGAAGAGGAAGCCCGGGATCTCCTGGACCTGCTGGAGTTCGAGATTGTACCGCTTTACTACGACCGCGCCTCTCAGGGCTACTCAAAGGGCTGGGTAGCCCGCTCGAAAGCCTCCATGAAGACCATCACGCCCCGGTTCAACAGCCAGCGTATGGTGATGGACTATGTGGAACGCTACTACGAGCCGGCCTCCGCCCAGGGCCAGAGATTACTCGCCGATGGTGCCCGGGCAGCCCGCGAACTGGCAGAGTGGAAGGCCCGGGTGCGCGAAGCCTGGCCGGGTGTGTCTCTGTCCGTTGTTGGCTGCGTGGAGTGTCGCTGCGCCTATGACGAAACGGTAGAGTTACGGGTAGAGGCGGTGCTCAATGGTCTGACAGCGGAGGATGTTCGGGTAGAGTGCCTGGTCACGCCGGAATGCACCGGTAGCCACGAAGCGCCCGGCACGGACCGATTCCTGCTCACCATGGAAAGCGAACAGGACGGTATAACGGTGTTTGCGACAGAGGTCCCACCGCCCTATCCCGGCCTGCAGACGCTCCGGTTGCGTATGTATCCCTATCACCCCGCTCTCTCCCACTTGCTTGAGATGGGGGCAATGCTCTGGGTTTAGCGGGAATTCGCCTGCAGTGCTGTGACCACCGGATTGGCGTACATATCAAGCAGATAGGGCCGGATCGCCGGCTCACAGGCCTCCAGCCGCCGTTCCATCTCTGCCTCTGCGGCTGCCATATCTGCCGGTGACCAGGTTTCCGCAGTCACGACCGACTCGGTCACCGTTTCCGGCGTTGCGTGTGAGTCCGGATGGAAACCTCGCTGCTGGTAGGCGACCAGGTTCGAGGCATGCAGGTGGTAATTGGCGTGCATTTCGTGATCGATCCGGCTCGCCAGTTCCTTGGGATTTTCCGGGGAGTCCGCAATAGGCGCGCCGAAGTGCACATGCACGTGGCCCTTGAAACCGGTCAGGCCCTTGACGATCTGCTCGCTGTCCTCTCCCTCGGTCTTGGTGTAGCTGCCGGTCCGTGCCCGTGTCTCCAGCTCTTTGGCCTTGTCGACGTCGCAGGGATCGTATTCGTAGGAAATGGAAACCGGCACGATATGCAGGCGGTTCATGGCCTCGCCGAAGCTCAGGCCACTCTTCTTGCGGCTCATGTAGAACATCTTGATGATGGCCGGATCGGTGTAATCCAGACCATCCTTGGCGCGACCTTCCCGCTGGGCAATCCAGATGCTGTGATTGGTGTCGATGCTGTGACTGATGAATGCAGAGAGCGTCATGTACGCGTCCCGCATCTCCCGCGGGCTGGTCATGTTCCTGCGCACCACAAAGCTTTTGTTGAGCCGCATCATCTCGGCAAATACCCGGTTCTGGAGCAGGTTGTCACCAATGGCGATACGCGTGGTGTAGAAGCCGTTCTGGAACAGCAGGTAGTTCACCACCATGGGATCGAACACAATGTCCCGGTGGTTGGAGATGAACAGGTGAGCACTGTGTTTGTCCAGGTTTTCCAGACCACTGGTCGTGACCCGGGTGGTGGTGCCCTCAACCAGCTCACCCACGTAGGTGGACAGCCTGGCCTGCAAGTCATCCACGCGGGTGAAATGACCGAAATGGCTGATCAGCCAGCGGCGGAGGAAAAACCGCAGTACCGCGGGCGCCCAGCGCTCCAGGGTGGGCGACTTGAAACGCCCGACCATGTCGAGAAACTCCCGGTCATTGACCAGGCGCTGGATGGCCGGACCAGTTTCTTCGTCCGAATACGGACGGATGGCATCAAATTCTTGCATTGAAACCCTGTTGTTATCGTATCTAACGGATTACGCCGGGAAATGTCTGATTCAAAAACCGCGATATTGTAGCGTTTCTGAGGCAGCTTTGCCTCACCCGAAAGGCGCCTTGACCAACCCGCCGGATTATTCTGGTATCATCCCATCCGCGCCACGGACATGGCGGCATCTCCCTGTCATTTTCTTTCCCCTCATGGACGACACACACGGCTCAGCTATGCAACTTGACCAGGATTTCGAACAACTCGCCACAGAAAGGCCCACCGCGACCCGGAGAGACCCCGAGCAGGTACTGCACGAGGTTTTCGGTTACGAATCATTCCGGCCATTGCAGGGTGACATTGTTCGCGAAGTAGTCAATGGCGGAGATGCCCTGGTCCTGATGCCCACCGGTGGCGGTAAATCATTGTGCTACCAGGTGCCAGCGCTGGTGCGGCCGGGTACGGCGATTGTCATATCGCCGCTGATTGCCCTGATGCAGGACCAGGTCGCCGCATTAAGGGAGCTGGGCGTCAAAGCGGCATTCCTGAATTCCACCATGGATCTGGAGCAGGCCCGCGCCACCGAGTATGCCCTGACCACCGGCGAGCTGGACCTGCTCTACTGCGCGCCTGAGCGGCTGATACAGCCCCGGACCATCGAACTGCTGCACAACGCCTCGATTTCACTGTTCGCCATCGACGAGGCCCACTGCGTCTCCCAGTGGGGACACGATTTCCGCTCGGATTACCTGCAACTGAGCATGCTGGCCGGGGAATTTCCCGGTATTCCGCGCATCGCGCTAACAGCCACTGCCGACGAGCGCACCCGCAAGGAAATTGCCGAGCGGCTGTCACTGACCGAAGCCCGGCATTTTGTCAGCGGTTTCGACCGCCCGAACATCCAGTACCGCATCGCCCCCAAGACCAATGCCAACAAGCAGCTGCTGGATTTTATCCGGGCTGAACACGATGGCGAGTGCGGCATTGTCTACTGCCTGTCCCGTAACAAGGTGGACTCCACCGCACGCATGCTCGCGGACAAGGGCTTCACCGCACTGCCCTATCACGCCGGTCTGAACGCCGAGCAGCGGGCCAGGCACCAGGAACGTTTCCTGCGGGAAGACGGTGTCATTATTGTTGCCACCATTGCCTTCGGCATGGGTATCGACAAACCCGACGTCCGCTTTGTCGCCCACCTGGATCTGCCCAAGAGCCTGGAAGCCTACTACCAGGAAACCGGCCGGGCCGGTCGGGACGGCAAGCCTTCCACAGCCTGGATGGTGTACGGTCTGCAGGATGTCATCAAACTGCGCCAGATGCTCGAGGGCTCCCTGGGTAATGACCAGTTCAAGCGCGTCGAACGCCAGAAGCTCGATGCCATGCTGGGCCTGTGCGAGGTTACCAGCTGCCGCCGCCAGGTGCTGCTGCGTTATTTCGGCGATGATCTGGATGAGCCCTGCGGCAACTGCGACACCTGCCTGAATTCGCCGGAAACCTGGGATGGCACCGTGGCAGTCCAGAAAGCGCTTTCCTGTGTTTACCGCACCGGCCAGCGTTTCGGCGTAACCTATCTGATCGATGTCCTGCGGGGCTCGGAGAACGAGCGCATTCTGCAGGCCGGCCACGACCGGGTGTCCACCTACGGTATTGGCACCGAGCTGAGCGCCAACGAGTGGAAATCGGTGTTCCGGCAATTGGTGGCCAACGGTTACCTCAGGGCTGATCCCGAGGGCTACGGCGCCTTGCAGCTGACCGAACGCTGCCGCCCACTGCTTAAGGGCGAGGAAACGGTCTGGCTGCGCAAGGACCCCGTGCAGAAAAAGACCTCTTCAGGGCGCAGCGGCTCAGGGCGCAAAAGCTTCGCCGCCGACCAGATCGTGGACCAGGCTGCCTGGGATCATCTTCGCGCCTGCCGCAAGGGCCTGGCCGACAAGCAGGGTGTGCCGCCCTACGTGATCTTCCATGACACCACCCTGTTCGAAATGATGGAACGCCGGCCCAGTACCATTGAGGAACTTGGCGAGATCAGCGGTGTCGGTGCCGCCAAGCTGGAGAAGTACGGCGAGACCTTCCTCAAGGCCATCGCCGAACTGGAGTCTGTCTAGGCCGCCTCTTCGCCCTGGAAGCCCTTCTTCCGAACCCGGTAATGGGCGATCGAAGTCGCCACGTGGTTGCCTTCCTGATCGGTGAGCGTTCCCTCCAGAGTAAACTTTGCCCTGCCGGTGGCGTCGGCATCGGCGCGGATAGCCGCTACCTGGTCCGGGCTCAGGGAAAACTCCACCGTGACATCCGAGTTCGCAGGCTGCAGGAACTGCAGGGTCATTTCCTTGAGAATCGGCGTGAAGGACGGGCCCAGGTCGAACAACGTCAGAACACCACCAGGAATTTCGGCCACCAGGAAATAGGCGCCAGCGTACAGGCTGCCAAAGTGGTTCTTGTTGCCCTTCAGGCGGATCCTGGCGCGGACATAGCCCGGCCGGACCTCCTCCACGCGAAAGCCATTACGGGGTGCAAAGGGGATGGACAGGCCGATGATCCGGTTGACCGCCGCATAGCCTCCGGTTTTCTTGAGCCATTCCATTGGGCGTGCGAGCGTAGCTTTGGGGTCCGTTGAGGCCACCCATTGGCCTGTTGCTCCGATAAGGTTGTCTATCAATGCCATAACGGTATCCTGTGATTCGGTTGTCGGGATCATTGCAATCACCTGACCGGACCGCAAGCCCGGGCGAAGTTTTTCAGCTACCGGGCGGCGATCTGCGACGTCTGTCACACCTTCTGTTAAACTTCTCGAAGATGCCAACTGGCCTGACCCAAAACTCACTCTTTTCTGATGACGGGAGCCTCTCTGAATGCCCCACGATGAGCTGCATCTCAATCTCCGCAACCTGACGCTGGACGACTACGAACAGCTTCAGGCTCTGATGGACCTGGTTTATGACGACATCGGTGGTGCCTGGCCCAAAGAGACGATCAAGGCATTGGTCGAGCAGTTTCCCGACGGGCAGATCTGTATTGAGGACAACGGCCAACTGATTGCGGTGG
Organism: Marinobacter sp.; assembly: GCF_041690455.1. Classification (GTDB taxonomy): domain Bacteria; phylum Pseudomonadota; class Gammaproteobacteria; order Pseudomonadales; family Oleiphilaceae; genus Marinobacter. The sequence goes on along the minus strand of NZ_JAWLHI010000061.1, from coordinate 17,563 downwards.
CGCTGACGGTTTGCGTGAAATACGAGCGGTTCAGCAACCCGCACACCTACGACGACCTGATTCTGCGCAACGAGAAAATCTGGCACAACGCTAACGGCGACTCCCTGTATGGTCTGGATGTGTTCATCCACCCGGAATACCGGGGCTATCGTCTGGGCCGGCGTCTGTACGAGGCCCGCAAGGAACTGTGCCGGTCCATGAACCTGCGGGCCATCCTGGCCGGTGGCCGGATCCCGAACTATTACAAGTACAAGGACCAGTACACCCCGGCCGAGTACATCCAGCGTGTGGACCGCAAGGAAATCTACGATCCGATCCTGAGCTTCCAGCTTTCCAACGATTTCCAGGTCACCCGGCTGATGCACAAGTACCTGCCGGAAGACGAAAAATCCCTGGGCTATGCCACCCTGCTGGAATGGCGGAACATCCTCTATACACCGCCGTCTCCGGTGCTGAACGTCCGGAAAACCCAGGTTCGCCTCGGTGCCGTGCAATGGCAGATGCGGGAATTCACCTCGGTGGATGAGGTGCTAAAGCAGGTGGAGTACTTCGTGGACGCCCTCTCCGACTACAAGAGCGACTTCGCCCTGTTCCCCGAGTTCTTCAACGCGCCTCTAATGGGCCTGACGGACCAGATGGACCAGACCCGTGCGATCCGCTTCCTCGCCGGCTTCACAGAACAGTTCCGGGATGAAATGTCGGAAATGGCGGTCAGTTACAACATCAACATAATCACTGGCTCCATGCCCCTCCTGGAGAATGATCGCCTGTTCAACGTATCCTACCTGTGCCACCGTGACGGCCGGGTGGATGAGCAGCGCAAGATTCATATCACCCCGCACGAGCGTCGGGACTGGGTCATTGAGGGTGGCGATACCTTCGAAGTGTTCGAAACCGATGCCGGACGAGTTGCTATCCTGATCTGTTACGACATCGAGTTCCCGGAGCTCGGACGAATCGCAGCCAGCCAGGATGTGGATATCATCTTTGTACCGTTCTGGACCGATACCAAGAACGGCTATCTGCGGGTTCGCCACTGTGCCCAGGCCCGGGCGATCGAAAACGAATGTTACGTCGTAATTACCGGCAGTGTCGGCAACCTGCCCAAGGTGGAGAACCTGGACGTACAGTACGCCCAGTCTTCAGTGTTCTCGCCCTCGGATTTTGCCTTCCCGCACGATGCGGTCATGGCTGAAACCACGCCCAACACGGAGATGATCATGTTCTCCGACATGGACCTGGAAAAACTGACACTGGTTCGTAACGAAGGGTCGGTAAATAACCTGAAGGACCGCCGGGAAGATATGTACGAGATACGGGTGAAATCCCCGGATCAATAAAAACAGTGCCCTCTCACTATTAAGGAAGTGCCTGAGAGGGTTACCGTAGGACACTGATGGAATTGCCAATACCCTAAACAGTGTCTATTGTTTAATCATTATCCAGCCTGTCCGATCTGTGGACAGGTCGCAGTGGATAGGGATCTTAGCAGAGAGCAGGATTCATGAACGAAGCATTACCGGATCTCATTGCCCGTTTCAGGATCAAGCGGGGCCTGTTCCGCAAGGAGTTGGTGGAGGCCTCCGTCTTCGAACTCGACAGCTACGGCTGCGTGATGAAAACCGACAAGGTCTTCGAGCCCGGCGACAGCCTGACCCTGGATTTGGTCATGGATATGCCCTTTGAAGAAATCTGTGCCGAAAGCGTTTCCGGCCTGGTGACCGAGCGTAGAAAGCACTGCAGCAATTTCTTCTACTCGATTGATTTTTCAGAGTTTGAACCTGGATCGCCGAATGGCGACAAGCTCAAGCGGATTCGCGAAGTGCTGTCCAGAAAACTGTCTCTGAAGTCCCGCCGTACATCCTCAGGGTCCATCTCCGGCTTCCGGCAAATGGCCTGATCGTTACTGTCCGTTCCAACCCATCCGTAAGGAGACATTTCATGGCGAAGAAAGCCAAACCGAGCGTCGACAAGATCGTAAAGAAGGTCAACAAGGAATTCGAGAAAACCTCGTCCCAGATTGAAGGGCTCGTCAACGACGCCCTGAAGCAGTTCGACAGCCTGCAGACCCAGATCGAAGAACCGGTACGTAAACTGCTCACGGAAGTGAACGAGCTCCGGGAACGGGAAATGAAACGTTTCAACGAGGAATTCGAGCGTCGCCTGAATGAATTCCACGAACTCCAGAGCAGTATTCTGGAAAAGCTTGGTATCGCTGCCAAGGAAGCTGGCTCTGACGTCAAACAGCTGACGGACGAAGCCAGCAAGGAAGCACAGGCCGCCGCCAGGAAGGCCGCGCCCAAGAAGACGGCGACGAAGAAGAGCACTACCAAGGCGAAGTCCACGACCGCTGCGAAGAAATCCCCGGCCAGGTCTTCCGCCAAAAAGGCAGCCAAGCCGGTGGATAAGAGCGACCTGACCCTGGTGAAGGGTATTGGCCCGGCAACCGCGAAGAAGATGAAGGACGCAGGCATTAACTCCATCGACCAGATTGCCAACCCATCTGCGGCTGACAGCGAGAAACTGAAAGCCTTCAAAAGCATCAAGGGATTTGACCAACTGACCGCCGAAGCCAAGAAAGTTATCTGATGCAAACGCCTGACCAGCCTGTTTTACGGGACATTGTCCTGATTGGCGGCGGGCACAGCCACGTCGGGGTCCTCAAGCGGTTCGCCATGAACCCGGTCCCCGGTGTGCGCCTGACCCTCATCTGCCGCGACACCCACACCCCCTACTCCGGAATGCTGCCTGGCTATGTGGCCGGCCATTACAGCTATGACGACGTCCATATCGACCTGAGCCGGCTTGCGGAATATGCCGGAGCGCGTTTCTACCGGGACGAGGCCATCGGTATCGACCGGACCAACAAGCGCATTCTCTGTCGGAACCGGCCGAACGTGCCCTACGACATTCTCTCCATCAATATCGGCTCCTCGCCAAGGGTGAGTGAAGTCGAGGGTGCGGAGGAGCATGCTGTACCGGTGAAGCCCATCAACGGCTTCAACCAGCGCTGGCTGTCGCTGCTGTCACGCATCGAGAACCACGAGGGCCCAATGTCCGTCGCGGTGGTTGGTGCCGGTGCAGGAGGCGTCGAGCTGACCCTCGCCATGCAGTTCCGGCTCCGGAACGAGCTCTCACAGCGCGGCAAGGATCCCGATCAGCTGCACTTTCATTTGTTTGACGCGGCGGACCAGATCCTTCCCACCCATAACGCAAAAGTGCGGGTAGTATTCGAGCGCAAACTGTCGGAACGGGGTGTAAAGGTGCATCTCGGTTCGCCGGTTTCCAGGGTTGAATCTGGCCTGCTGACCTCGGATTCAGGCGAGACCCTGCAGGTGGATGAAGTGCTCTGGGTTACCCGGGCCGGCGGTCCCACGTGGCTGGAGGAAACCGGCCTGGCCCTGGACGAGGGCCGTTTCATCCGGGTACGCGACACCCTGCAGAGCGAAAACGACGACAGCATTTTTGCTGCCGGCGATATTGCGAACGTGATCAATCATCCGCGGGAGAAAGCCGGCGTGTTCGCCGTGCGTCAGGGACCGCCCCTGGCGGATAACCTGAAACGACTGGCCACCGGCAAACAGACCCGCAACTTCTATCCCCAGAAGAAATGGCTGGCTCTGATCAGTACCGGCGACAAGTACGCAGTTGCCTCTCGCGGTGATGTGGAGTTCCACGGCCGCCTGGTATGGCGCTGGAAGGACTGGATTGATCGGCGGTTCATGCGCAAATTCAGTGACCTTCCGGCCATGGAAGAGTCCACCAAGCTGCCGGATACCGCAGCGGCCCATAGCGCCGAGGAAGCGTCCCAGGCGATCTCCGCCGTGGCCATGCGTTGCGGTGGTTGCGGCGCCAAGGTCGGTAGTACCGTTCTCTCCCGTGCACTGAACGAGCTCAAGCCTATTGAGCGGGACGATATCATCATCGGCCTGCACGCTCCGGACGATGCCGCCGTTCTGCGGGTACCGCCCGGCAAGGCCGTGGTCCATACCGTCGACTTCTTCCGGGCCTTTATCGACGACCCCTACGTGTTCGGCAAGGTTGCTGCCAATCACAGCCTTGGCGACGTATTCGCGATGGGTGCCGAAGCCCAGAGCGCGACAGCGGTGGCAACGGTGCCCTACGGTATCGAATCCAAGGTGGAGGATGTTGTTTACCAGATGATGTCCGGTGCCGTGGAAGTCCTCAACGAAGCCGGCTGCGCCCTGGTAGGCGGCCACACCGGCGAGGGCAAGGAACTGGCGCTGGGCTTCGCGGTGAACGGCCTGATCGATCCTGAAGAAGTGATGAGCAAGGGTGGCCTGCGGGCCGGAGACGTCTTGATCCTGACCAAGCCCATCGGCACAGGCACCCTGTTCGCCGCTCATGCCCGGCTTGCTGCCAAGGGACGCTGGATCGATTCCGCGCTTACGTCCATGATCCAGTCCAACAAGCTGGGGGCCGAGTGTTTACGGCGCTATGGCTCCAGGGCGTGCACGGATGTCACCGGTTTTGGATTGCTGGGCCACCTGGTGGAAATGACCCGCCCGTCCGGCGTGGATGCGGAGCTGAATCTTTCCGCCATTCCGGTATTACCGGGGGCGGAAGAAACCGCTGCCGCAGGCATCCTGAGTTCGTTGCAACCGGCCAACATCCGTTTGCGGCGTGGCATTCGCGATCAGGAGAAATGGGTGAATCACCCCCGCTACCCGCTGATCTTCGATCCCCAGACCGCCGGCGGTCTGCTCGCCAGTGTTGCTGCTGGCCAGGCCGAAGCCTGTGTTCGGGAGCTGAAGGAGCTTGGCTATCCGCACACCGCGATTATCGGCCGGGTTCTGCCCCAGGATGAGTCAGGCCCCATCGAGCCGATCAGCCTGAAGGATTAGCCAGAGCCAGCACGAACTCGCTCAGAACAGCGTTGGCAGGCAAGCGCCAGCGCCTGTTCCAGGCTTGCCTGCTCCCGTACCGGGGTAAATCGTGCGGCAAGCCGGGCCGCCCGGGATGCCAGGTCCTGAAGAAACTCCGGTTCGGCCTCGGCTTTGCGCAGCAGTTCGGCCAGCGCCCGTTCGTCCCGGACCGGAAAATAGCCCGGATAGTCGTCTCCCAGCAGGCCCCGGCTGCCGGGGATATCACTGGCGAGAACCGGAATGCCGGCCCTGCAGGCTTCGGAAACCACATTGGCGCCGCCCTCCATCACCGAACTGATCACCATCACCCGACTGCCGGTGAGCAGCTCCCGGGTACCCTGCTCGTCCAGTTGCCCGAGCCACTGGAATCTCGGATTATCGGCGGCTTCCAGTTCGGCCATTCGCCGCCATTTATCGTTATAAGCCTTGCCCGCTGTAATCACCCGGATTCGGGATTCGTCAGGTAGCAGCCTTGCGGCCCAGGCCGCCCGCAGGGAATCCTTTTCCTCCCGCAGATGGCCGATAACGCACACCCGAAAACCCTCGGTCGGCTGTTTCGGCGCGGGAGGTGGTGCAATGGCAGACTGATAGAGGGTGATGAGTTTGTCCCGAAAACGGGCGGGGATATCCTCCGCTACCCGATCATGCAGGCCAATCAGGACATCAGCGGCGTCCATGGTGGCAAGGGTAGGTTCGGGAAATTCGATCTGGTGACGGTAGATATCGGTGCCGGTCAGCACCACGATCAGCGGTATATTGGGCCAGAGCTCCCTGAAACGGCTTACTGCATCGCGGCTGCGCCAGGCATGCAACGCAATGAAAAGATCACAGGCTTCACCCTGATAATCCGAGACAACGTCCACCCGGTGGCCAGCATTTTCAAGTAATCTTTGCCAGCGTTCCGCCGTGGCCCGGTTGCCGGCCCGAGAGCCCGGAGCGGCAGGAGTAATCATTATTATTTTCATCGAGTGCAATGCCGGTAATCACCTGAAAGAAAGAAGTTTTTGGCTGAGCCAATAGAACGTGCCAATCGTATAGCTGTTCAGAGTTCAGGTAAATCAAGGTATCCTGACTCTCCTCTTGAACCAACCGAAACAGGGATTTCAAATGGCTTTGAAATTTATACGGAAATTCGTGGCCTCCAGCCTTCTTTTCATGACTGCCGCCTCCGCAAGCGGGGAGACGTTTGTGTTCACTGCAATCCCCGATGAGGACGAGACCAAGTTGGTAGAGCGCTTTCGTGGCGTTGCTGACTACCTCTCCGAGCAGCTGGACGTAGATGTCCGATACATCCCGGTAAAATCCTACGCAGCGGCGGTCTCCGCCTTCCGTAACAATCAGGTTCAGCTGGCCTGGTTCGGTGGTTTGTCCGGCGTTCAGGCCCGCCGTCTGGTCCCCGGCTCCGAGGCCATTGCCCAGGGCGTGGAAGACGAAGCCTTCCAGACCTACTTCATTGCCAACACCAGCACCGGGATTGACCCGGCTGAGGAGTTGGCCGAGCTGGAAGACCAGCTCCGGGGCAAGACCTTCACCTTTGGCTCCAAAGGCTCCACCTCGGGCCGCCTGATGCCGGAGTTCCATATCCGCGAGACCTTCAATGAGGCGCCGGAAGATGTCTTCGGCCGGGTCGGCTTCAGCGGCAACCACACGCGTACCCTGCGCCTGGTCGAGGCCGGCACCTATGAAGTCGGCGCCCTCAACTTCCAGGTCTGGGAAAAGGAACTGGAGAACGGCAACATCGATACCAACGCCGTCCAGGTGATCTGGGAAACACCGGCTTACCCGGACTACCAGTGGACCATCCGTGGCGACGTGGATGAACGCTTTGGCGATGGCTTCAAGGCCCGCGTGAAGGAAGCCCTGCTGGCTCTGGATGATCAGGAACTCCTGGAGAGCTTCCCCCGTTCCGGCTTTATCCCCGCTTCCAACGAGGACTATGAGCCCATCCGCCAGACCGCTGAAGAGATTGGAATCCTTGATTGATGTCCGGATTTGATCTCTCGGGCCTAAAGGCTTCATTCGGGGGAGAGCGCGTCCTCGGGCCGCTCTCCCTTCGTGTTCGGGAAGGTGAGAAGGTTGCCCTTGTCGGGAAGAGCGGCGCGGGCAAATCCACGCTGATCCGCCTGATCCACGAGCAAGTGGGCCGCAACTCCTCGCTGGTTCCCCAGGAATTGGGCCTGGTCAACGCCCTGCCCGTTTTCCATAACGTGTTCATGGGTCAGCTGGACAAGCATTCCACCTGGTACAACACCCTGACCCTGATCCGGCCCTTTGCCGCCGACCGCGCTGCGGTGAAAGACCTGCTGAACGATCTGGGCATGGCCGAGAAAGTTTGGATTCCCACGGCGTCCCTGTCCGGCGGACAGCGCCAACGGGTTGCCATTGCCCGGGCAATCTACCGGAATGCAAGCCTGCTGCTGGCGGATGAACCGGTCTCGGCGCTGGACGGCCCCAGAGCCCATCAGGTGATGGCCCTTCTGAGGGACCGATTTGCCACCAGCGTCATTGCCCTGCACGATGTAGAACTGGCACTGCAGTACTGCAACCGGATTGTCGGCATTCAGGACGGCCTGGTGGAACTGGACGAACCCAGCGACCGCCTGTCGCCCTCCGACATCATGTCCCTGTACTGAGGTTATCGGCGGATCCATGCTTTCCTATCCCACGGTCAGAGCCAGCCTGATTTTTGTCGCCGTCGCGATCGTAGGGCTGCTGTTTGCGGATATCGCCATCACCGCCTCCAATCCCTGGCGGGACCTGGGCAACTTTTTCCTGGGCGTGGTTACCCCCAACTTCTTCAGCTCCGAGGGACTGCTGACCGCCCTGTTGCGTACCGTGGCCTTTGCCTTCGTGGGCGTGGCGCTGGGCAGTTTCTTCGGCTTCCTGCTGGCACTGGTGTATCGCCTCCTCCCGGTGCGGATCTTCTGCGCCTTTATCAGGGCGATCCATGAGCTGTTCTGGGCACTGATCTTTCTCCAGTTCTTTGGTTTTCACCCGCTGACCGGGGTATTGGCCATTGCCATTCCCTATGCGGGGATCTTTGCCAAGGTTTACTCTGAGATCCTGGAAGAAGCGGACCCTGAACCGCGGCGCCTGTTGCCGCCGGGTACCGGCATGATTGCGGCGTTCCTGTATGCCCGCATCCCGGATGTCTGGGACCAGATGCGGACCTACACCGCCTATCGTCTGGAATGCGGTCTGCGTTCCAGTGCCATCCTCGGTTTCGTGGGCCTGCCCACGCTTGGCTTCTACCTTGAGTCTTCATTCTCCCAGGGTCTCTACTCCGATGCCGGGGCCATGCTGATCCTGTTTTACGTGCTCATCGCCACCATTCCCCTTTGGGTGCGCCCGAAACTGCTGCCACTCTACATCCTGGCGGCACCGTTCTTCCTGGGCGAAGGCCTGCCCATTGTCTGGGGTAATGTGGAACGTTTCTTCACCGAGGACATCATTCCCGCGCCCCTCCGCAGTGGTGAGGGCATGGCTGGGATGGTGCCCTGGCTCAGTGACCTGATGGTGAGTGAAGCGCTGCCCGGGATCTGGAATACCGTCCTGCTGACCCAGATTGCCCTGGTTGCCACGGGTATCCTGGCGCTGCTCGCGTTCCCCCTGATCTCCAATCATTTCGGTGGGCCGGTACGCCGGACCAGTGGCCACGTATTCCTGGTCATCGCCCGATCAACCCCGGAATACATCCTGGCCTACATCCTGCTCCAACTCTGGGGGCCCTCGATGCTACCCGCCGTGGTTGCCCTGTCCCTCCATAACGGCGGTATTATCGGACACCTGATCGGCCGTCAGACCAACACCCTGCGGCTGCGCCCCGACGCACCCACCGGTTTCAACCGGTACACCTGGGAACTGGCTCCCCGGGTCTACCGGTCATTCCTGGCATTCCTGTTCTACCGCTGGGAAATCATCATGCGGGAAACCGCCATTCTCGGCATTTTGGGTATCTACACCCTCGGCTTCTACGTGGATAGCGCCATCCAGAACATCCGCTTTGACCGGGCCATGGTACTCATCCTGATTACGGCGCTGCTCAACATTGGCGTTGATGCCCTGGGCCGCTATATCCGCCGCAAGCTCGCCCTGCAGACCATGCCCACCTGCTGACGCCGCCTGAGACCGGCGTCACAAGTTGGCAAACCTTTGCCCGACCCGCGATAAATTGCTGAACCGTTGGCAGTTTTCTGTCGTTACAGATTGTTACAATCGCTTCGTTCAGGAAGATAATCAAGGTGGTCGAGGATATGTGGTATTGGCTGGTGCCGTTCACACAGGCGGGCTTGTTTGCACTTTTGCTCTTACTCGGGGTTCAGATGTTCCGGCTATCAAGGGAGGGAGTGCTGGTCCACGCAACTGGTGACGAGCAAACCCACGCTCCGGGTCGCAACGAAAACCAGGCGGCGAAGGCGTCAAACAGCCGATACCGCACCGAACTTTTTACCCAGCTTCATATCCTGGCCGCGCTGCAGGAACGGGAGTGCCGGAGCAAAGGATTGGACCGTCCTGAGATGACTACGATCGTCGGTTCCTGTGCCGCGGCCTGGCTCTACGGTGCCGGTTGCGCCCTGTGCGACGAGTCGGATCGCCACTCTAAAACCCTCGCCGGCCTGGTTGCTCACATTGTCAGCCGGAAAACCGGCATCGACCGGGTAGAGGCGCTTTCGGTCATTGACGAACTGACGGCCAGCGGTGTCCATCTTGCCTGCTTTCGCGGCGGTCTGGACGGGGCCAGACACTGGCGGGAGCACAACCATGTTCCCGGCCAATCCGGTCTTTGTGAACTGATTGCCGGTCACACGTTCATCTAGTGAAATTAACGAGCCCAGAAGGTAAGTTTCATCGGGTTACCACCGACGGGCTCTTCGGCACTCTGCAGGTCGATCCGCCATTCCATCTCGGAGCCGGTGGTGCAGAACGGCGCGGTGAACCGGGCGGTCCAGATGTCACCCTCCTGGTGCTGCAGGGGAATCGGGTACTCGCCCATATACATGGATTCGCCCCGCAATACCGCGAGAAAACGGTCGGGAGCTTCAGGCGCATTTACCGTGAGCTGGAACTCCGTGCCCTGGTCCCCTTCGCCGAGCGGCTCCAGCGCGACCAGCCAGCTGCCCTCTTCCCCTTGCCACTGGCAATCCCGTTCCAGCAGATCGCAGCGGGGCTCATCCACCCCTGACGACTCGTCTGATTCGGGAGAACTCAGGAAACGGGGGCCAAACACCAGTAACGCCACCAGCCCGATAATCAAACCTGTAACCGCAATCGCCCGTATCATTACCCACCTCTTTTTGCCAAAGGCGCATTATGGGGATTTCCCCTGCCAAGGCAAAGGTTTCTAAACAGGCGCCAGTCGTGAGAAAATACTGCGCCTCCTAACTTATGGTTCCACCTTCTGACACAGGACACGCCCGTGCAACCGGATATTTCCGTCAGGCACCTGAACAAAACCTATGGTGACGGCTTCCAGGCGTTGAAAGATATCAACCTGGAGATCGAACGCGGCGAGATCTTCGCCCTGCTCGGTCCGAACGGCGCCGGCAAGACCACCCTGATCAGCATCATCTGCGGCATCGTCAACCTGACCAGCGGTGAGGTAAAGGCCGCCGGCTATGACATCGTCAAGGATTACCGGAAAGCCCGGGAAACCATCGGCCTCGTTCCCCAGGAACTGAACACTGATTCCTTTGAGACCGTCTGGGATGCGGTTTCTTTCAGCCGCGGGCTGTTCGGCAAGGCACCGAACCCGGACCACATCGAGAAAACCCTCAAGGCACTGTCGCTCTGGGACAAGCGCAACAACCGGATCATGTCCCTGTCGGGCGGCATGAAGCGGCGCGTAATGATCGCCAAGGCGCTGTCCCACGAACCGCAAATCCTGTTCCTGGATGAGCCGACCGCGGGCGTGGACGTGGAACTCCGGCGGGATATGTGGGAGATGGTGCGCAAGCTGCGTGAGAACGGCGTCACCATCATCCTGACCACCCACTACATCGAAGAAGCCGAGGAAATGGCGGACCGCATCGGGGTGATCCGGCAGGGGGAAATCATCCTGGTGGAAGACAAAGCCCAGCTGATGACCAAGCTCGGCAAAAAGGAGCTCCGCCTCCAACTCCAGCACAAACTCGACGAAGTGCCCGGTGAGCTGACCCTGGAACCGGTGGAACTGGCCAACGATGGCTGGGAGCTGATCTTTACCTTCGATTCCCAGCAGGAGCAGGCCGGCGTGGCTCGGCTGTTGCGCACCCTGGGCGATCTCGGGATCGAATACCGGGATCTGCAGACCCGGGAAAGCTCCCTGGAAGAGATTTTTGTCGGCCTCGTTCACGAGTAGCCCGACCTGACGGAGAATTGAATGAACCTCTACGGTATCCGCGCAATCTACAAATTCGAAATGGCCCGGATGAAACGCACCGTGATGCAGAGTGTGCTCTCACCGGTGATTTCCACCTGCCTGTACTTCGTGGTGTTCGGTTCGGCCATCGGCTCGCGCATGGGCGATATCGACAACATCAGTTACGGTGCCTATATCATTCCCGGCCTAGTGATGCTGTCCTTATTGATGCAGAGCATTTCCAACGCTTCCTTCGGCATCTACATGCCCAAGTTCTCCGGCACCATCTACGAGGTGCTCTCGGCACCGGTCTCCTATGTGGAGGTCGTCATCGGCTATGTCGGTGCGGCAGCAACCAAGTCGGTGATCCTTGGCCTGATCATCCTAGCCACCGCCAAACTGTTCGTGGACTACACCGTGCTGCATCCATTCTGGATGCTGTCGTTCCTGGTGCTCACATCAATAACCTTCAGCCTGTTCGGTTTCATCATCGGCATCTGGGCGGACGGCTTCGAGAAGCTGCAGATCGTGCCGATGATGATCGTCACACCGCTCGTCTTCCTCGGCGGCACCTTCTACTCCATCGATATGCTGCCGGAGATCTGGCAGACCATCAGCCTGTTCAACCCGGTGGTGTACCTGATCAGCGGCTTCCGCTGGGCGTTCTACGGGGTGTCTGATGTGCACGTGGGTATCAGCGTGGGCATGACCATGGTGTTCCTGGCCCTGTGCATGACCGCCGTCTGGTGGATCTTCAAGACCGGCTACCGGCTGCGCTCCTGATGGCCGCTTTTCGATGGGCCAGCCTTGCGCTAGCATCTGCCCTTGTCGCCGGGTGCGGGGTTAGCGCCACCCCGGCCCAGACTGATTTGCCCGTAATCAATGCGTGCTTCATAACAGATTCAGACTCTGTTCCCGTGGTCCTGGAAGTGGCCAGCACGTCGGAACAGAGACAGGTAGGACTCATGGGGAGGACAGAGTTGCCGGCAAGCCACGGCATGCTGTTCCAGTATGAGGAAGCAAGGGAACCGAAGAACGGCTTCTGGATGTACCGCACCCTGATTCCCCTGGATATCGCCTTTCTGGACCGGGAAGGCACCATTCGCAACATCCGCGCCATGGTGCCCTGCTCCGCCTCACAGGGGACGAGCTGCCCCATCTACCCGGCAGGCGTCCATTACTGGTCCGCCGTGGAGATGAATGCCGGCTACTACCTGGCCAACGGCATCGAGGTAGGAGACCGGCTGGTCCTGGGTGGAGAGGATTGTCTGGCAGCGGACTAGCTGTCCTTCCACTCCGGCTTGCGCTTTTCCAGAAAAGCGCAGATGCCTTCCTGGGCGTCGTTGGCCTGCATATTCTCCGCCATGACCGTTGACGTGTACTCGTAGGCCTCCTCCAGTGGCATTTCCAACTGGCGGTAGAACGCACTCTTGCCGATCTTCAGGGTATGGCCGGATTTCTCTGCAATAGTGCGCGCCATCTGATAGACGATTTCATCCAGAACCTGCTCATCCACCACGCGGTTGACCAGCCCCATCTGCTCCGCCTTCGGCGCACTGACCAGCTCCCCGGTCAGCAGCATTTCCATGGCGTGCTTGCGGGAGACATTCCGGGACAGCGCCACCATCGGGGTGGAACAGAACAACCCGATATTCACGCCTGGCGTCGCAAAACGCGCGGTATCCGCGGCAACCGCCAGATCACAGGACGCTACCAGCTGACACCCCGCTGCTGTGGCAACCCCCGCCACCCGGGCAATCACCGGCTTGGGCAGGTTCACGATCTGCTGCATCACCTTGCTGCACAGATTGAACAGACCCAGCTGGAAGTCATGACTGTCGAACTGATCCCGGATCTCCTTCAGATCGTGCCCGGCGCAGAACACATTACCGCGCGCGGCCAGAACCACGACCCTTGTCTCCGGGTCATCCGCTACCCGCTCAAGCTCCACCGACAAGGCCTCCAGCATGGCCATGGAAAGGCTGTTGCGGCGCTCCGGCTGATTCAGAGTGAGTGTAGTGATACCGTTTTCCGCGTAGTGCGTTACCAGCGCATCGCTATTATCCGTCATGGTATTAATCTCCTGAACGTGTTGTCATTCTTTTGATTCAGTATCAGTCACGAGTACGAGTCTGTCGAAGGGACTTTGGTCGGATCTATCGAACCAACCGGCAGATCAACTGCCACTGTTGCAATTACACCATCCGTCCACAAGTCTATAGGTAAACCTGCTGCCGAAACCGGAGGGGGACCCGATGTCCAAGTCACTGATTCTCAAAATCATCGTGGCCATCGCCATCATTGGGGGCGGTATCTTCGTCATTATCAAAGACGATCCACGGCCACCGACAGGTGATATCAACAGCATTCAGCCACTGCCAGAACAGGACAACCCATGACCCAACCCAAACGCGTCTACCTGGCTGGCCCGGAAGTATTCTTCCCGGCAACCGAGCATCATACCGTCGTGGCCGAGAAAAAATGTATTCTCCGGGAGTTGGGCTGGGAAGGCGTGGATCCTCTGGATACCGAACTGGAATTCGGCGACGCCGACCCTCCCCAACAGCGCGGCTTCAGGATATACCGCGCCAACCGCGAACTGATGGACAGCTGCGATGCCGTTATTGCCAATCTCACCCCCTTTCGCGGCATCAGCGCCGATCCAGGCACCGTATTCGAAGTGGGTTACATGATCGGCCAGGGTAAACAGGCGATTGGCTATAGCCTCAACCCCCTCACCTACCGCCACCGGGCCGGAAACCGCACCCACGATGATCTCGGCCACGCCATCGAGGATTTTGGCCTGGCAGACAACCTGATGATCGAGTGCGGAATCGTCGAGTCCGGTGGCCAGCTGTTTGTGGCGGAGCACCGGTCCGAGTTGGAGTTCTTTGACGCGGAGCTGTTTGAGAAGTGTGCGCGGGCACTTGAAAACTGAAGCCCTGATAATGGTGAAAGACCATATCGAAGAGCAGTAAGGAATAGCCTCTTGCAGACCACACGGATCAAAGGCCTGACCATAGCCGCCCTGGGCGTCCTGTTTATTGTCCCGGACGCCCTGCTGGTAAAAATCACCTCGGTACCGCCGGTGGTTTTCCTGTTCTGGCGAGGCCTGTTGCTAACCTTCAGCTTCTGGCTGATCAGCTGGCTGAGATACCGCGACCGCCTGACAACAGAGATCAGGCGCTGCGGCTGGAAAGGCATCTTCTGCGCAGGCGCCTTCGCCGTCAGCACCTTGGGTTTTGTGGTGGGCATGAAAAACACAGCCGCCGGCAACGTACTGGTCATTCTCAACACCGCACCCGTCATCGCCGCGCTGATTGCCTGGCTGATCTGGAAAGAAACCCTGCCCTGGAGAACCTGGATCGTTATCCTTGTTTGCGTCACAGGCGCAACCTTCATGGCCATCGGCGAACTGGGCAAAGGCGACCCTCTCGGCCTTATCATGGCCGGCATCGCCGCCACCGCCCTCGCCTCCAACCTCAACGTCGCCCGCTCCCGACCCGACTGCGACATGAGCGTGATGCTGATGTTTGGTGCCCTGGCCCTGGCCATTGTTGCGGCATTTATGGGCGGCGCCGAACTTCTCTCTGCCAGAGATGCTTTTTTCATCGGCTTGCTGTGCCTGGTCTTCCTGCCCATGGCCTGCATTCTGATCCAGATCGGGCCACGCTACATTCCGGCGGCGGAGGTCAGTTTAATGCTGTTGCTGGAAACTGTGTTGGGATCTTTTCTAGTTTGGCTGTTTCTGGGGGAAGTGCCGCCGAAGCTTAGTCTGATTGGTGGGGTGATTGTTTTCTCAGCGCTGGCTGCCCATGGCTGGATCGAAGTTAGACGGTATCGCAAAGCGCGGGTGGCATGAGCCACAGAATTATGGTGCCCGGAGCCGGAATCGAACCGGCACGGCCTTGCGGCCGAGAGATTTTAAGTCTCTTGTGTCTACCAATTTCACCATCCGGGCATTCGGAGGGAGGTTTTGAGGGGCAGAATTGTATAAGGGCATGTGCCGTAACGCAATTCTGAATCGGGGTGTCGTCAGGTTTCTGCTGGCTTAACTGCCCTGCCCTTGTAGATGTAACCGGCGATCTTCGGAGCGCTCGGGATGTAGAGGTTTTCCAGTTCCCGGATCTCGAAGCCGGCTTCGCGGATGAGGTCGGCGATGTGTCGGTTGAGGTGGCAGCCGCCGGCGACTTTTTTCCAGGCTGGGGTGATGCGGTGCTGCCATTTTTTCACGCCGTGATGGTCGGATTCCCCGTGTTCCAGGAAGATCAGTTCGCCGCCCGGTTTGAGGACGCGCTTCATCTGTTGCAGGGCGGCGTGCCAGTCGGGGATGGTGCACAGGGTGAAGGTGAGCAGGACGGTGTCGATAGTGTTGTCATCCAGGGGAATCCTTTCACCGGGCAGGTCCAGCCACTCGACTATGATGTTCGAGCGCCGCAGGTTTGGTTGGGCTTTGCGCCGCATGCCTTCCGAGGGTTCCAGGCCGTAAACCAGGTCGACTTTGTCGGTGTCGTAGAATTCGAGGTTGATGGCCGATCCCATGCCCACTTCCAGCACGGTTCCCCGGGCGTGTGGCACCACCTGGCTCCGCAGCTTCATCACCTGGCCCATGGAGCAGGCCTTGTCTATGATGTGTGGGAGTATCCGGTCTTCGTAAAAGCTCATTGGTGTCACCATAATTGTTATAAATCAAACGGTGCGACAATCTGCCCTATCGGTTCTGCCGTGCTATTGGGTAGCATGGTAGTCATCTGCCGGTAATTACAACATAACAAGATGAGCTAAGGCAGCGGCTGGGCGGGTGCCCGTAGTGCTCGCTCTAATTGTGATGTGTGGGTTTACCGGAGGTTCCCATGGAACTAGATCCCCTCTTACTATCGCGAATCCAGTTCGCGTTCGTGGTGTCATTTCACGCTATCTTTCCGGTGTTTACCATCGGTTTGGCCTCCTATATTGCGGTGCTGGAAGCCCTGGGCTTCAAGACCGGCAATCCGGTGTGGCTGAAGCTCTCGGGCTTCTGGACCAAGGTCTTTGCCGTGGTGTTCGGCATGGGCGTGGTCTCCGGCATCGTGATGTCGTTCCAGTTCGGTACCAACTGGAGCAACTTCTCCCAGGCCACCGCCAACTTCCTCGGGCCGGTACTCAGCTATGAGGTGATCACCGCGTTCTTCCTGGAAGCCGCGTTCCTGGGTGTGCTGCTGTTCGGCCGCAACAAGGTGCCGCCCGGCGTGCACCTGTTCGCCGCGATCATGGTGGCCTCCGGCACCTTCATCTCGTCGTTCTGGATTCTCTCCGCCAACAGCTGGATGCAGACCCCGGCCGGCTTCGAACTGATTGACGGCGTGTTCCATGTCACCTCCTGGAGTGAGGCGATCTTCAACCCCTCCTTCCAGTACCGCTTCATGCACATGGGCCTGGCCTCGTTCCTGACCGGCAGCTTCGTGGTGGCCGGCGTCAGTGCCTGGTACATCCTCCGGGGGCGGGAAGTGGAGGCCAACCGCAAGGCGCTGTCCATGTGCCTGTGGCTGATCCTGTTCATCGCCCCGGCCCAGCTGGTGGTGGGTGACTTCCACGGTCTGAGCACCCTGGAGCACCAGCCCACCAAGGTGGCGGCGATGGAAGGCAACTGGGAGACCTCCTCCAACGTACCGCTGCTGCTGTTCGCCATTCCAGACCAGGAAGCCCAGACCAACCATTTCGAGATCGGCATTCCGAGCCTGGCCAGCCTGATCCTGACCCACGAATGGGACGGGGTGGTTCCGGGCCTGAAGGACGTGCCCCGGGCGGAGCAACCGCCGGTGGCCATCGTGTTCTGGTCGTTCCGGATCATGGTGGGTATCGGCACCCTGATGATCGTGGTAGGCCTGGTTGGCCTGGCGCTGCGTCGCGGTGGCCGTTACTTCCAGTCCACCTGGTTCCTGCAGGTGCTGCGGGTGATGAGCATTGCCCCGTTCATTGCCGTGTTGACCGGCTGGTTTGTCACCGAAGTGGGCCGGGCCCCGTGGCTGGTGTACGGCATCATGGACCAGGCTGCGGCAGTGACCCCGTCACTCACCGGTGGCATGGCGCTGTTCACCCTGATCGGCTACATCGTGGTCTACGCGGCGGTGTTCTCGGCCGGCGTCTACTACCTGATGCGGGTGCTGTACGTGGGTCTGGAAGACCGGCATGATGAGGAAGAGCACGAAGCCGAACGTCCGGCACGGCCGCTCTCCGCGGCTCATGTACCGTTCGAATATGGCGACGACAAACACAGCAACCCGGCCAAGCAGGGAGGTCACTGATTATGGAACTCTTCGATCTGCCCCTGATCTGGGCATTCATTATCGGCTTCGGCATC
>NZ_JAWLHI010000060.1:0-26700 GCF_041690455.1 Marinobacter sp. | reverse complement strand
CGGCGCCTGCATAGCAATTAACGCGGCACCTTCAAGAACACCAATATTTCCTGGTGTTACTTTTATAAATGAGGACAACAGAAGAAATAACGCCAACGCCATAGACAAAACAATACTTATTGGGCCTACCAAAACAAAGCACAACCAACTCATCATCAGGAAATGAGACAAGACTAAAATTGAGTCGGTAACTACAAATTGCCAGCTCAATTCATTTTTGAAGAAACCGAAAAGATATTTCAAAAAAACCAATATTATAAAGTAGGAAACTATCACGACAACAATTGAACGCTCGTCCAATTGAACGCCAAAAAAAATTGCGACTCCGACTAAAACGGAGGCAAAACCAACAAAGATCAAATTAAAAAACACAAGAAATAGCGACAATCTGGCAGAAAAACCGTAGTTTTTCTTCAAGTAGAAAAACAACCAAACACCGCCACCTTTTATCGGTATAATGTATCCGGCCAAGTTCATAGCAGCCGGGACGCATATTACGTCTTTCTTACTAAATAACTTTCCGGAGAATTGATAGACCAGATTAGAGTATCGAAGCCCTGTAATAATTGACAGAAGGAAATACAAGGCTATTGCTAATGCACCGTTAGGGGTAGAAAATAGATCCTTATCAAAATAGATATAAAGAAAAACCAATACAGAAAAGGCAATTAAAATCTGACCGGCCCGGACTGCTAAAGAGATCATGTCGTATTCTCAATTGCCTTTAGCAGAACAGAGTTAAAATCACCATACTTCTGAATCACCAAATTACGGTTTTCTAATATCCGAGATGCTTGAATTGATTGTTGGGACAGACTTTCGAGGATCGATTCAAATTTTTCAAAATCACTTGGATGACAGCCATAGGTGAGCCCCAAACTTTCCAATTCACTCAAATAGCTGAGCTTTTGAAAGAATGAACTAACACGCACTGCGGGAACGCCAAGACAGCCAGCCTCTGCAGTCATAGTTTGCGAATCGGTTAACACCAACTGCGCATGGGCTAGAATCTGATGCATATCTTCAATAGCCACTTCACTTTCTTTGAGCTCATCTGACGTAATCTGAGGAGTCGAAGGAAAGTAATGTTGAAGCCTTCTAATGTGCTCAATTGATAGACCTGACTCGCCAAAGTCATGATGAGCAGTAAGAGCAACTTTGCGAATGATTACATATTCATAAGGTTCAAAACCGTACTTTTTGACTACCGAGGGATCTCGTTTGAAGGTCTCCGCGGATAAATACGCCATTTCATGTAACGAATCATGAAGATAGCGCCTACTTCTAAAAAAACGATATTTTAGACATTTTGGATTAACTATAATAGACGACCAAGGATAAGCTAGAATCGCATGGAGAGGGATAACAGCATCATCATCTTCTTGAACGTTAATCGACTTCACTCCAAACAGTAATGATAAATAAGGTATAGATACGGAAGTGCCAATTGCAACGTCGAAACCATGAACTCTATGCAACTTTATAACCGAAGCTGTTCTTCTAACCCATTCGCAAAACAAACCAACAAACCCATTTCGTGGCCTCGAAATACAAACGTTCTGAATTCCATAGCAGGAGAGCAGGTCTAGTACGTAAGGCTTATCGCGCGACACAACCACTACCTTATGCCCTCTTGCTCGGAGCATAGGGATAAGATTTCGAAAAAGATGAACGTGCGCCGCATGACCAATATCAATTAGAACTTTCAAAGGGTTTTTCACCTACTGCAATGGTCTGATAACACCAGGGCCTGGGAAAAGGAACCAAGCCAAAGAATGGAACGGGAAAGCCACCACTCACCAGCCTGACATTCACAAACCCTTTCATTTCCATAATGCGAATTAACCACCGCTGGGGGATGAGCATTACATGCTCCGAGGTATAAAAAAACCGCCGCGAAAGCATCAGAGTTAACAATCTTTCGATAAAAGAATTTGGGTTTGGGGTCGAAAGAATCAGACGTCCACCTGGCTTTAACGCCTTGAAACATTCATCTAAGAACGAAATTGGATCCTCAAGGTGCTCAATCAACTCGCCAGCCATGATTACGTCGAACGAACAACCTCCATATTCTTGTATATAGCCGGATAGAGTACCTGAATAAACCTTTGTGTAGCCACTGACAAGTTCAAGGTCATCTGACTTCGGATCGATCCCAACAACCTCTTCTCCCGTTAAAAACGGGTTCGGACATTGGTGGAAGCCAACATCTCCAACAACTCCCCCCACTGCTTTGGCCATGAAGGCCATGCGTTTAAGCCTGAACTTTTCGTACTTAAGAGTTTTATTGGCGACCATCTAAATTAGGGCTCCCAGCAATTCTCACTTTGTATCTTTATAGATAAGGGCTGTGATTTGCTCGGACACAAGGCCGATCAAAAAAATCTGAACACTTGTAACGAATAACAGAGCGGACATATTAGTAAACACACCCATTGTCAGGTAAGTGTATAGATACCTCGCCAATCCGAGAAAAAAGCTCAGAGCGGCAATCGGCAAAAATACTTTCAGTGGGGAATAAAGCGTAGCAATTTTGAAAATGATAATAAGAAACCGAACCCCATCTCTGATCGGCCTTAGATGACTCTTCCCTCTCCTCTTGCTCACAGCTATTGGTACAAATGAAACGTTGAAGCCGCTTCGAAGGAATGCCATTGTGCTAGTTGTTGGATAAGAAAATCCATTCGGCAAGAGATAAATAAATTCTCGGAACTTGTCCGCTTTGACCGCCCTGAACCCAGAGGTTAAATCTTCAACAGGGAAACCTGTGACCTTAGATGCAAACCAGTTGTAGAAAGCATTCGCTACTCCCCGAGCAATATTAGCTTGACCTTTTTTGTTTCTTGAACCAACCGCCAGATCAGCTCCATTATTAATTTCGTCGATTAGCTTTGGGATATCTTCAGGATCATGTTGGCCATCGCCATCCATAAATACAATGATCTCACTTGACGCAACTCTAGCACCTGATTTCACCGCAGCACCGTTACCACGGCTTGTATGATGGGTTATAACCTTCACCTCATACTTCAACAATTCCTCTTTAGTGTTATCAATAGACCCGTCATTGACAACAATTATTTCAGAATTGGGAAATCCCTTTTTAAGCTGAGGTAAAAGAGTTACCAAAGATTTCGCTTCATTTTTAGCAGGAATAACAATACTTATATTTTGCCGATGATCTTCAACATTACTCACTTTTCGTCTCCCGATTCATCAGTTTTTTAATTGTCCTCTCAAGGGAGAGCAGTTCAGTAGAGCGGCTTGGTACGAAAACGTTGCGTTTCTCATTAGCCCGAGTTGCAGCATTTAACTTATCCAGCGCTTCGCTATATAGCTGTGCTGAAGCGAGCATCACTGCTGCCTTCAGGTTTAGATCAACGCTTGGTTGGTAGGTTATCGCTTGCTCTAGAGCTCTGATTGCCTGAGGAAGATTTCTTTGCCGTGCAAAATAATCCGACTTGAGCGAAAAATACTGCGCTGATCTTGTATGAGGCCAAGATGTAGCCTTTGAGTTCTTTTCTATCAAGGAAAACACTTCATCCAATGTGAAATCAATTTTTCCATTTGAGCAGACCAAATAGCCATCATGATCTGATAACCCGATAAGTTTTTTTATTCCATCCACAACTCCGTGCCTGAACTTTGTTGATCTCTTAAAATCCGAGATTGCTTTGAGAACGTCCCCATTGACATCCTCACCACACGTAACTCTGATCTTCCTTAAATGCAAGCCAATGGAATCAGGGTTGAGGTCTAGAGCCCTATCAACATGCTCAATGGAATTCTGAGGGAATCCTAAATTCTCTAGGTAAGACGAATATACGACTTTTGCTCGCACGGATTCTGGCGAATCCATTTCCCACTTTACAAAGAGTTGGCCGGGGTTAGCCCATGTAATTGATAAAACAAAAACACAAAAGCCCAAGTAAAACAAAACTGCAACTGAGCCTACAGAAAAAACCGAATCAATGCTCCTGAATTTTCGATAAAGGCTAGAAACTACAACAGCAGCTAAAAATAATAGCCCAATCCCTGGCAAATAATTTCGATGTTCAAAGTAGAGCTCCAAGGGGAGGATACTTGATTCCATTAGATGGAATACGAAAAACCACAGGAGCCCAAAAGAAAAATCAAATTTCCTTTTTTTCAAAAGATAGAAAAGAAGAGATATTGCAACTAAAAAGACAAATATTCTTATAATAAAATATGAAGAAAAATTAAAACTTTTGGCATTTTCAAACTGGCCATTAAAGAGATTAAATGCATCAACCTGAGGGATGATCAATTTCAGGATATAATCACCAAGCGCGGCAGCTTGGTAAAATAGTCTTTCCATAACCCCAAAATCACGGGCTGAATAACCTGCTCCCCAAACTCCATAAGAAAGGGTGAGACCTAAGCTTACGACCACTAAAGCCATTAAAAGATGCGCCGGCTTTAGAGACCCCAAGCCCTGAAAGGTTGGAGGTCGAAACCAAAACAACTCCAACGCGAATATAAATATAATTAATAATAAAGCATTTTCCTTGGAGAAAATTCCAAGAAATAACGAAAGAAGGGATATCAAAAACCAAATTAAATTACTCTCTCCAGCCAGCCGTCTCCGCCTTGCTATCAGATAAAAATAAAATCCGATAAGAATAAAAATCGCAGACAAAATGGCCATTCGCTGAACGACATAAAGAACCGTTGACACATTCATCGGATGGAGAAGCCATAGAGATGCCGAGAAAAGAGAAATATAAAAAGCTCGGCGCTCACTATAATTGAGCTCGTGTCTGGCAACATGGTATGCAACGAGGTAAACAAGGAGACCAACCAATAAGTGAAGCAGAAGGTTCGTCTTTTTGAAACTCCAAGGCACAGATGGCCAGGCGGCATCATTAAGCAGGAAACTTGCCATGGAAATTGGCCGTCCCGAGGGCCCGGCCCCATTACCAAAGATAAACCGCTGGGCTGACTCAAGATCGTGGACACCGCCGGAATACCCGAGGGGCTCGAGGTTTGGGTAATCGTCAAGAAGGAAGCTGCCTCCCAAGCCTGGCCAGTAGACAGCCAGAGTTATAAGGAAAGGAAGCACAAGTAGGAAGGGTCTAATCGCTTTCATTGAATCCACGAAAGAAGGGTGGCTATTGCCACCCTTTTCTAAAAACTTGGAATTGTCCTATCCCGGAACTTAACGGCAGTTAGCTGGCAGATACTTTGCAGCAACAGTGCCGCCATCGCAAGCCCACTGCACGCCTGTCACAGAACCAGTACCTTCAAAAACGATCGTGGAGGTATCCGGATCACCGAGATTGGTCAACGTATACTCGACAGTAGCTACAGTAGTCGTGATGGCGGTGCCGGCTGCCGGGTAGGCAATGCCACTAACATAGGTGCTTTGATCTGCGTTGGTGTTCACCCCAGCATCATTAGCATTCGCCGGCATTTCCCCCATGGTGGTGTAGTATTCAGAGATGGAAGTTTTCGCCGATGCCGCCATGGTGATAACTTCTGTCACTTTTGCGCGGATAGTGTAATCCTGGTACGCAGGAATAGCCACAGCCGCCAGAATGCCAATGATCGCAACTACGATCATCAGTTCGATAAGAGTAAAACCAGCCTGACCGTTCTTCATCTTTTGCATGTTAACTACCTCTAGGGTTGTCGATTTTTCGTTTTAAGCTCCGGGGCGGTGGAGCTTTGCCCCCTTTACCGCATTGAGCGTGACCGATATCAAGCAGGCATCGTGCCAATTGCAAGATAATGTTAAAAGGGGCGCAGTTTCAGTCGATTATAACGTTATGTGAAGCGCGTCACGCTGGAAATTGCCGTAGCTTTTGTGCCTTTTGACGTCAGTAGGTGACATTTTTTGTCAGGTCTTGAGCTAAGGTTGGATTTGAAATTGGGGTCAGATGAAGGTTTTCATCAGACCCCTTTGCTGGACTCCACTGCCAGTTTTCCGGAAGTTCTCGTGCCAGACTGAGAACCGTGATGCTTTCCAAAGAGCTCCCATACATCTAAACTCTTTTTTCATAAATTTACGATTCAGCGACTTATAACAATCTTCTCAGAGCACTTATGGCGAGTAGCAACCGAAACGTAACGCTTACGGGCCTGGCCCGCCGGTTTGTAGAAGACGGGCTTCTAGATGAGGCGACAGCGAAAGATGCTTTCCTTCAGGCTTCGCAGAACCGAATTCCTCTTATTACCTATCTGACTCAGAATGAACTGGCCAATAGCGCGAAGCTGGCATTCTCGGCAGCGATGGAATTCGGGATGTCAGTACTGGATCTCGATGCGTTTTTGCCGGAGATGTTGCCCGAGAAAGCCGTAGACGAGAAGCTAATCCGAAAGCACAACGCCTTGCCGCTCTATAAGCGAGGAAATCGACTTTTTATCGCAGTTTCTGACCCGACCAACATTCAGGCATTGGATGAGATCAAGTTCAACACTGGGCTGAGCACTGACGCAATTCTGGTAGATGACGCCAAGTTGCGGGCCGCAATAGACAAGTATCTTGAATCCCAGGACACGACCATGGGAGATCTCGAAGATGCTGACCTTGAAGGCGTGGAAACAGAAGGGGGCGACCAGGACGAGGACAAGGATGCGGTTTCCGCAACAGACGTCGATGATGCGCCAATCGTCAAGTACGTGAACAAGATGTTGCTGGACGCTATTCGCGGAGGCGCTTCAGATATTCATTTTGAGCCCTACGAAAAAGTTTACCGTGTTCGCTACCGCACTGATGGCATTCTTAAGGAAGTCTCACGCCCGTCGATCAAGCTTGCGCCGAAAATTTCAGCGCGGGTAAAGATTATGGCTCAGCTGGATATTTCGGAACGACGCGTGCCACAAGACGGTCGTATCAAAATGAAGCTGTCCAAGACCAAGGCCATCGATTTTCGCGTTAACACTCTGCCCACTCTTTGGGGCGAGAAGATCGTTTTGCGGATTCTGGACCCAAGCCAAGCCAAACTCGGTATCGATGTACTGGGTTACGAAGAGGATCAGAAACAGATGTACCTAGAGGCACTTGAGCAGCCTCAAGGCATGATTCTCGTAACAGGACCGACAGGTTCCGGTAAAACGGTTTCTCTTTATACCGGTCTAAACATCCTCAACACTGCGGAAAGGAACATTTCCACAGCAGAAGATCCTGCTGAAATTAACCTCGAGGGTATTAACCAGGTCAACGTCAACAATAAAGTTGGGCTCGGCTTCGCGGAGGCGCTACGCGCATTTCTCCGGCAGGATCCCGACGTCATCATGGTGGGCGAGATTCGAGATCTGGAAACCGCAGAAATCGCCATTAAGGCTGCGCAAACCGGTCACTTGGTACTCTCCACCTTGCATACCAACAGTGCGGCTGAAACCCTCACCCGCATGATGAACATGGGTGTGCCTGCCTTTAACATCGCCACCTCCGTAAGCCTGATTATTGCCCAGCGACTGGGACGCCGTTTGTGCAATAGCTGCAAGCAACCCGCAGACATCCCGAAAGATGTGCTTTTGAAGGAAGGGTTCACACAGGAACAAATTGATACAGGCTTCACGTTGTACCGCCCCAAGGGCTGTGATAAATGCAATGGAGGATACAAGGGCCGCGTCGGTATTTATGAGGTGGTCAAAGTTACTGACGAGCTGGCGAATATGATTATGGAAGAAGCCAGCTCCATCCAAATTGCAAAACAGGCTCAAGCGGAAGGTTTCAGAAATCTCCGAGACTCGGCACTCCTGAAGGTGATACAGGGCGTGACCAGCCTTGAAGAAGCCAACCGCGTGACGAAGGATTAAGCATGGCAGAAAAAGCGCAGAAGCTGGAATCGTATGTTTGGGAAGGTAAGGACCGAAAGGGCCAGAAATCCAAGGGCGAAGTTACAGGCCCAAGCCTGGCTCTGGTAAAAGCCCAGCTCCGGAAGCAGGGGATCATCCCGGATAAGGTCAAGAAGAAACCCAAGCCTCTCTTCGGTGGCAGCAAGAAGATCACACCCTTCGATATCGCGATGCTTACCCGACAGCTTGCGACGATGATGAAGGCAGGTGTTCCCCTGGTACAAAGCTTCGATATTGTGGCTGATGGCCTTGAGAACAAAGGGCTTCAAGAGCTGGTTATTTCAATTCGAAACGATATTTCCTCTGGCACAAGCTTCGCGGCCGCGCTTCGAAAGCATCCCAAACATTTCGATGATCTTTATTGCAACCTGGTTGATTCTGGCGAGAAAGCTGGTGCGCTTGAGCAGATGCTTGACCGAATCGCGACTTACATGGAGAAGACTGAAACGCTGAAGAAGAAGGTCAAGAAAGCCATGACCTACCCGATCGCAGTTGTTGTGGTCGCGATCGTGGTTACAGCCATTCTTCTTGTCAAAGTGGTGCCCCAGTTCGAAAGCCTGTTCCAGGGATTTGGTGCTGATCTGCCTGTTTTCACACAGTTTGTCATTGGAATATCGGAATGGATGCAACAATGGTGGTTCATCGTGCTGCTGGGGATTGTGGCGGCGATATTTTTGTTCCGTGAGTCGAAAAGACGATCCCAAAAGTTTTCGGACTTCATCGACAAATACATGCTGAAACTTCCCATCGTTGGCGAAATTCTTGATAAATCCGCGGTTGCGAAGTTTGGTCGGGTTCTCTCTACGACCTTTGCTGCGGGCGTACCTCTCGTGGATGCACTCGATTCCGTAGCCGGGGCGACGGGGAACGCCGTGTACCGAGATGCTGTTCTTCGTATCAAGAATGACGTATCGAGTGGTACCCAGTTACAGGCCTCGATGCGACAACAGGATGTTTTCCCGGTTATGGCGGTTCAGCTAACGGCCATCGGTGAGGAGTCTGGTAACCTGGACGATATGTTGAGAAAAGTTGCTGAGCACTATGAGGGCGTGGTTGACGACATGGTCGACAACCTGACTGCCCTTATGGAGCCGATGATCATGGCGGTTCTGGGCGTGCTTGTTGGCGGCTTGATTGTTGCCATGTACCTGCCGATCTTCCAGATGGGTCAGGTGGTTTAACCTCACAACAAAATAAAAATGGGGTCAGATGAAATCTTTCATCTGACCCCGACTTAACCCCTCCCTCTCCTCCTAAGCTCAATCAAGGCTCTCAATGCAGTTCCTCGACGTTTACCTCAACACCCCCTGGCTCCTCTACCTCACAGTCACTTTCGTTTCCCTCTGCATCGGCAGCTTTCTGAACGTGGTCATCCTGCGCTTGCCCAAGATGATGCATCAGGACTGGCGTTGCCAGTGTGAGGAGTTTCTGGAGGTTCCCGAGAAGCAGAGGAAGCAGGAAGAACCGGTTACGCTGTCCACGCCGGCGTCCACCTGCCCGTCCTGTGGCCACAAGATCCGGGCCTGGGAGAATATTCCGGTGATCAGTTATCTGGTGCTGGGTGGTAAGTGTGCTTCGTGCAAGACGCGGATTTCGCCGAGGTATCCGATCATCGAGGCGGTGACGGCGCTATTTTCGGTGTTGACGATTTACCTGTTGGGGCCAACAGAGGCGGCGCTTTGGGCGTTATTGCTGCTCTGGGCGCTGGTCGCGTTGACGGTTATTGATTTTGATACGCAGTTGTTGCCGGATAACATCACGTTGCCGTTGCTCTGGCTTGGGTTGGTGTTGAACTTCTTTGGGGTGCTGACTGACTTCACCAGTTCTTTCTGGGGGGCTGTGGTTGGTTATCTGTCGCTCTGGTCGGTTTACTGGTTGTTCAAGATTGTGACTGGTAAGGAAGGCATGGGGCATGGGGATTTCAAGCTGCTTGCGGCGCTTGGGGCGTGGCTTGGGTGGCCGTTGTTGCCGGCGGTGATTTTATTGTCTTCCGTGGTTGGGGCGGTTGTCGGGATTAGTTTGATGGTGTTCCGGAAGCATGGGCGGGAGGTGCCGATTCCGTTTGGGCCTTATTTGGCGGCGGCTGGGGTGCTTTGTTTGTGGTTTGGGGATGTTATTGTGGCGGCCTGGTTTGCTTATCTTGGGGTTTGAGTTGAGGCTGGGGTCTGAAGAAAGCTTTCTTCTGACCCCGTTTTAGGATCTAAGCATGAGTGGGAAAATCAACATGGGGTCAGATGGAAAGCCGGAGGCTTTTCATCAGACCCCTGAGTTAGGGCAGACTCCGGCTATTATCGGGCTTACGGGGGGGATTGGCTCTGGGAAATCTACTGTGGTCCGGTTGTTTGGGGATCTTGGGGTTCACTGGGTGGATGCTGATGATGTGGCTCGGGAGGTTGTTGAACCTGGTACCCCTGGCCTCGCGCAGATTGCTGAGCACTTTGGTCAAGACATCCTTACCGATGAAGGTACTCTGGATCGCGCGCAGCTGCGGCAGATTGTGTTTGCCAATCCTGAGGAGCGGACCTGGCTGGAGGGTTTGCTTCATCCGATGATTCGGGAAGAGCTGATCCGTCAGCTCAAACCTCAAGAGTATGCCCTGCCCTATGTGCTTTTGGTGTCTCCGTTGTTGCTGGAGACGG
This sequence comes from Marinobacter sp., assembly GCF_041690455.1. Classification (GTDB taxonomy): domain Bacteria; phylum Pseudomonadota; class Gammaproteobacteria; order Pseudomonadales; family Oleiphilaceae; genus Marinobacter. Next base: position 16,237 of record NZ_JAWLHI010000060.1, on the reverse strand, counting down.
ATCAGCATAATCTGGTCAGTAAAGTCGTTGTTGTGGATGTCCCGGTGGAGACGCAGGTTGAGCGGACGATGGCTCGGGATGCCAATGAGCGGGATCAGGTGGAGCGGATTATTGCGGCTCAGATGCCTCGGGAGAAGCGCTTGGAGAAAGCTGACGCTATTATTGATAATAATCGGCCCATGGATGATGTGGAGCGTCAGGTTCGTGAGTTGCACGAGAAGTTCCTGGTGGATTTTGACTGACTGTTTGCGCCGTTGTTGCCCGGCCGGGTTTCTGTCATTTCTGGTTTTTGCTTCCCTTCCCGGACACGCTGCGGAGCCGGTGTTTGAGGTCCATCAGCGTTCGGTTTCCGAGATTCTGGCCCCTGAGCAGCTGGGGCCTTCGTTTTATACGTTCTCTCCGGAGGCGTATTGGGCGGAGCCGGAGGAATCCTACTGGTTGACGTTTTCCAACTGGGTGTTGCGCCAGGAGCGTATTCAGGGGCCGCGGGTGCAGTCTCTGGGGGCCTGGGCGGATCGGACGCTTTCGGGGTCTGCTCTGGCACTGCCTAACAATGAAAGTTACCTGCGCTTGGGGTTTGCCACGGAATCCGAGTACAGCGATTTAGCGCAGTTTGAGCCGGAGGCCCGGTTCCGGCTGGATATTCCCACCGCCAAGCGCAAGCTGCGGATTGTTATCGAGAGTGAGAGTGAGGAGCTGATTCCGCTTGAGGAGCGGCAGCGGGACCGGCAATTGACAGAGCCTGAGCGGACGGAGACTGAGACCACCGGTGCACTGCGGTATCTGACCCGGATTGGCGATGCGATTAACCTTTCTGCCGATATCGGCGGGCGGTTGCGGTTTCCGCCGGATGCGTTCTGGCGTGTGACGGCTGGCAAGGGCTGGCAGCTGGATGAGGACTGGGCCGGGAGCTTGCAGCAGCGCATTTATTATTTCCATCAGGAAGGCTGGGGTTCCCGGACATGGTTCGGGGCCAGTCGGTATGTGGGGGATGACTGGCGGTTCCAGTCTTCCTCGGAGCTGGAGTATGTGCACTCGGACGAGAAGTTTCTGGCGGCGCAGATTTTCAGTGTTCGGAAGGCGCTGGATAACCGCTCGACGTTGGTTCCCCGGATTGGGGTGTTGGGTGAGAGTGAACCTGGGTGGCGAACGACATCGGCTTTTGTGGATCTGACCTGGCGGTACCGGTTGCATAGTGACTGGTTGTTTGGGGAGGTGATTCCGGCGTTGACGTTTCCGCGGGAGGAGAGTTTTAAGGATCGGGCTTCGGTGGTGTTGAGGGTTGAGATGTTTTTTGCTGGGACTATTGATCGGCGGTAGGTAACTCAGGGGTCTGATGAAGGCTTTCATCTGACCCCATCTTGGACCGCTAACTCGGGGTCAGAAGAAGGTTTTCTTCAGACCCCTGGGGGTTGGAAATTTAACTCGGGGTCAGAAGAAGAAAAGATTTCTTCAGACCCCTGGGGTGGGGGCTGAACTTGGGAGTAGATTCTAAAAAGGGGTCAGATGAACGAGTTCATCAGACCCCGGAGGTTGAAAGTGGGGTCAGAAGAACTAGTTCTTCAGACCCCGGCCTTGCCGCGACCCCGGGCGCCGATCTTAGCGTGACCCCTATTGCTATCACCCGGTCCTGCTTCAAGGACAAGTTCGGGGTGCCTCGGCAGCCGGGCTTAACCCGCCATGCTCATGCCGAACTCGTGATTCAGCCCCCCTACGATCGCGAGGATGCTTTTCGGGGGCTGGAGACGGCTTCGCATCTTTGGCTGATTTTCCAGTTTCATGAGGCGGTTCGGGCGGAGTGGAAGCCGGTGGTTCGGCCGCCTCGGCTGGGGGGGAACAAAAAGATGGGGGTGTTTGCCAGTCGCTCGCCGTTTCGGCCTAACAGTCTGGGGTTGTCGGTGGTTCGGAATGAGGGGCTGGCACGTCGGGATGGGCGGTTGGTGCTGCGGATCAGTAATCATGATCTGATCGAGGGCACGCCGATTCTGGATATCAAGCCTTACCTGCCGTTTGCGGATTCGGTGCCGGAGGCGGGTCTTGGGTGGGCGGATTCGCCGCCGACGGAGAGGCTCGAGGTGGTGTTTTTGCCGGAGGCGGAGCAGCAGTTGGCTGCCCTGCCCGCTGAAGACTATCCGGATTTCCGGGCGTTGATCGAGGATGTGGTGAGCTATGACCCCCGGCCGTCGTTCCGGCGGGGGCGGGATGAGGAGCGGATTTACGGGGCGCACCTGTACGATCTGAACGTAAGGTTCCGGTTTGTAACAGAGGGCGGCGAGAAGCGTGTCGAAGTTCTAACCGTCTGTTAAACTTCGGTGATTGATTTGTAGTCGACACAGGGAAGTCGCAATCTTGCACCCATACCGGTTTTTCAAGCGATTTGGCGTTCGGCCGCTGGCAGCGCGTCTGCTGGTGTATGTGCTGCTGTTCAGCCTGGTGCTTTCCCTGGCCGCCACCGGCGTACAGATGATCGGCGAGTTCGAGCGCCGCAAGAATGATCTGATCGGTACCCAGCAAAAAGCCGCCGAGCTGGTTTCCGGGAGCATGAGCAATAACATCTGGCTGATGAATTTCAGCGAGGTGGCCAACAGCCTGGATGACATGAAGGCAGTGCCGGCGATCCAGTTTGCCCGGGTAACCACCACCACGGGCGAGGAGTTCACCACCGGCACCCACCCGGACGGCAAGGTGATTTCCCAGACCATCCCCCTGATTTTTGACCGTTCCAGCTTCCAGCCTCCCCGGGAAGTCGGTAGCCTCACCGTGGTGTCTTCGGTTCAGCAGATCCACGATGAACTCTGGAAGACCGGCCTGCTGACACTGCTGTTTGTGACCGTGGTGGTGATGCTTGGCACCTTCGGATTGCTGCTGATTGTGCGGGCGACCCTGTCCCGACACCTGGAGGCCATGGCCGATTATGCCGCCCAGCTGAACCTGGACGCCCTGGTGGACCCGCTGCAGTTGCGCCGGAAGCCGCCGAAATCGCCTGATGAGCTATCGGAGCTGGAGCAGGCCCTGAACAAGATGCGGCTGCAGATCCTCGAGGACACCCGCTCGCTCCGGCAGACCACGATCCAGTCCCAGGGGGAGCGGGACGAAGCCGTTCGCGCCAACCACGCCAAGAACCAGTTCCTCGCCAACGTCAGCCACGAGCTGCGCATTCCGCTCCAGTCCGTTCTGGGTTACGCCAACCTGCTGACGGACACGCCCCTGGACCAGGAGCAGCGGGAATACGTGAACACCCTGCTCAATGCCTCCCAGAGCCTGTCCGCCATTATCAATGACCTGCTGGATATCTCCAGCATGGAGGCCGGCAAGCTGGTGCTGGAGGAGATTCCGTTCGATCTGCGGGAAACCCTGAACGATCTGGTGCACATGCTCGGCAGTCGGGCCCGTGAGAAAGGCCTGGCACTGGAGCTGCGCATTGACGAGAACCTGCCCTGGGCGCTGAAAGGCGATCCGGTGCGCATCCGGCAGATCCTGCTCAATCTGGTCTCCAACGCCATCAAGTTCACCGATTCCGGCCACGTGCTGATCAGCATCGAGGTGCTGGGCCGCCGGGATGACAAGGCGCGGCTGCGCCTGGCGGTGGAGGATACCGGCGTGGGCATCAACCCGGAGGACATTCCGCTGGTGTACGAGCCCTATGTGCAGCTCGGCCAGCAGTTCCAGCGCCAGCTGCCCGGCGCCGGTCTGGGACTGACCATCTGCCGCCAGCTGGTAAACCTGATGGACGGCTCTCTGGACCTGGAAAGCCGGCCCGGTGAGGGCTCCACCTTCTGGGTGGAACTGACCCTGCCGGTGGCGCCGGAAAGTGCCACCCGGGTGCGGCCGGACACCCGCAAGGTGAAGGGCAAGCATATCCTGGTGGTGGATTCCTACGAGCTGTCCCGCAAGATCACCCTGGAGATGCTGTCCCGTTACGAGGTGCAGATCGAGGCAGTGAAATCCGCTGGCGAGGCGCTGACATCCCTGCGCCAGGCCTCGGACAGCCAGCAGCCGTTCGATGCCATCATCCTCGATGGCTTTGTGCCGGATATGGACAGTGACCTGCTGTGCCGGCAGATCCGCAGCAACCCCACCTGGGCCGACATGCGCCTGCTGATCCTGTCGTCCAACCCGCAACGGGGCGATGCCGAGCATTTCCGCCAGGCCGGCGCCGATGCCTTCCTGAGCAAGTCCCTCCGGGAATCCTGCCTGATGCCCATCCTGAACCAGTTGTTCATGGATGCAGAGAAGGACGAACGCCGGTTTCTCACCCGGTTCTCTCTGCAGACGGTCACGGACACTTCCAAGCGCCGGGAACTGCCCTGTGGCCGGATGAAGGTATTGCTGGTGGAGGACAACCCGGTCAACCGCACCCTCACCCGCCGATTGCTGGAAAAACTCGGTTGCGATGTGATGACGGCGAACGATGGTGAGGCCGCCGCCAGCCTGTGGCAGTGGCATCCGTTCGATCTGGTGTTCATGGATTGCGTGATGCCCCGGGTGGATGGCTTCGAGGCCACCCGCCGCCTGCGGGAATGGGAAAAAGCCCACAACCGGACGCCGGTGCCGGTAGTTGCCCTGACCGCCAGCGCTATGGAGGAAGACGAGGAACGCTGCCGCCGGGCCGGCATGGATTCTTTTGTCGCCAAGCCTGTCAATATTGAAATGCTGCGGGCAGTACTGGAACAATACTGCACCGCATCGGCGGCCACCTGAGGAATGGCCGCCGGCCTTTTCGTCACCAATCTGAAAAAATCGCCATGTTTGTGCAATGCCCTACCTGCAAGCAATCCGTAGAATGGTCCGAAGATAACCGGTACCGGCCATTCTGCTCGGAGCGCTGCAAACTGATTGACCTGGGCGCCTGGGCCAACGAGGAATACCGGGTGCCGGCTGAAGATGAAGATTCTTTATCGGACGCGTACCAATTAACCGACAGCAAGAAGGTAGAAGAATGAGAATCTCAAGAGTTTCCCTGATGGCACTGACCCTGGCCGCTGCACCGGCTTTCGCAGGCGATGTGGACCTGAGCCTGACCAACGATTCCGTGAAGGGGCAGGTCAACTTCCTGGGCAACAACAGCGATACCCAGCTGGGTGCCGGCTACACCTACCATGAGGGCAGCCGCCACATCATGAACGTGGACTTCCACGCCCAGGGCCGCACTGCCCTTGGCAACCTGCCGACCACTGCTGGCATCGGTGTACGGGGTATCGGCTGGGATGACGACAGCCTGGACGGCGGCGCCATCGGCATCGGCGGCTTTGCTACCGTGAACGTGCCCCGGGTTCCGGGCCTGTCCTTCACCGGCGGCCTGCACTACGCCCCGGACATTCTGGCCTTCGGCGACTCCGAGGACATGACCAGCGTCGAGCTGCGCGGCAGCTACCGGGTGATCCGCAACGCCGAGGTGTTTGCCGGTTACCGTTACCTGAACACCGATCTGGATGCGCCGTTCCGTGGCGACGTGAACCTGGATGAAGGTGTGATGGCGGGTATCAAGATCTACTACTGATCGCCTCTACCCTCACAGGCGCCCGATCCTCCGGGCGCCTGTTTCGTGCCTTTCCTCACGATTTCCCTTCCTTACCGCTGCTAGACTGACAACCTGAATCTTCTGCACGGATTGTCAGACATGCATTTCAAGCACGGACTCTGGATTTCCCTGTCTGCCCTGTTACTGGTCGGCTGCGGCAGTGGCGAGGATGCCATCGACGGCGCCCGTTCCCAGACCAACGACTTTGCCACCTCGAAAAATCCCCTGGATGATTTCAGTTCCGGCAGCACCGGCGATTCCAGCAATGCCGGCGATCTGGCGGACAACGAGGTGCGGATCACCCTGGAGGTGCCCGGTGCAGTGGCCCCGGATGCGGAGGTGACCCGGCGCAATCTGCGGATCGTGCAGCCGGAAACCCTCAGCGTGTATACCACCAACACCTCCCTGCAGAATCTGGGCAGTGTGGACGTGACCACCCGGGAAGATGCCGAGGGCTTTACCATTATCGCCTTTCCGGACGGCCAGCCGCTGGCGCCCGATGTGGTGATCGAGGCCACCTACGGCAATGCCCGGATGCGGGCGTTCGCGGCAGACTCGGACCGGGATGTGAAGATCAATCCTTTCTCGGAATACCTGGTGCGCAATACCCTGGCGAGTTACACCCCGGGGGAGCTGGAAACCATCAGGGACTGCGTGAACGATGCCGGTGGTGAGCTGTGCCTGAACAAGTATGTCTGGTCCACCCTGGCAGACCAGGTGCACGATTTCGAGATCGATATCCCCGGCAACCTGAATGTGCCGGGCGCGCTGTCCCTGCTGGAAGGCCGGGCGGATTTTGCCCGTTATGTGGCCGCCATGGCCGACTATGCGCTACTGGATGAGAATTCGTCCGGCAAGATCAGCGCCAGCTCCGCCGATTACAACTCGGTGTTCCTGGGGGTGGAGCTCGGCCAGAGCTTTGCCGAGCCCAGTATCAGTGGCACGGGGCTCTGGGGTATGCGAACCGCTTATGAGGAACGCCTGGAGGACGGCAACGGCGTGGGCTACGTGTACCCGGCCCTGACGCTGACCAGCTTCGATGCCTTCAATATCAAGGTGACCTCCCTGGCCACGGACATTCCCTATGAGCGGGAGGTGCTGCTGCATTCCGAAGGCAATGAGTTTTTCCTGCGCGGTTCGGAGTTCTGGGAACAGAACACGCATTCCTCCTCCCCCGGTGCGGCGACGTTGTTAGGCGATACCCGCCTGCTGGCCGGGCGCGCGTTGTACCAGAGCATTACCGGCCGGGACAGCGCCCGGATTATTGGCTGGACCCGCAATCCGTATTACCTGGATGCGTTCACCAGTTCCCCTGCCGATACGTCTGTAGGACCGGATCGGGTGGTGGGAAGCTACTTCAGTGCCGGCAAGGCCATTGAGCTGGAGAGCGAGGGCGAGACGCTCAAGCGGGGACCGGTGCTGGAGAACCATTACCTCTCGGCGCTGGAGCTGAACCTGCTGCGGTCCGCGGCGGAGACGGAGTTTGATGCGGATGTGCTGGATAACCGGAGTTATAACGTGGTGTATCTGGCGGCACGGTTTGCCGCCGACACCACGCCGCTGGAACTGGAAGGCGGCCTGGGCACCTGGACGATCGATGGTGAGGGCAATGTAACCCAGGCACTGGAGGTGGAAACCGTGCGTCGCGACAACACCGGGACCGTCACCCGGGCGCCGGCCGCGACGGTCAATACCGACTGGTTGATCACGCCCCGCACCTCGATACTCAGCAATGGTGACCGGGACATCGGCCGGTTGAATCTGGATATTTCGATCCCGTCCGGCAATGAGGAGAAACCTGACGTCGGCGTGGGTGCCAGCACGCCTGCGGGCGCCTTCCTGGCGTTCAATCTGGACGACAGTCCGTTCGGGGATGGGTTGCTGGTGGCCGCCGCGCAGGCTGGCTCTGCGGCACCGGCAAGTGGCCGGTACCGGGTTCAGGGCGTTGCCATGGCAATCTCCGGCGGCAGCAACGAACTGCGCCACTTTGACAACGCCGAGCTGGTGATCAACGGTGCCACCGCCACCTTGGGTGGCGAGGCGATCTCGGTGGTCAATACCGTGAACGGCAATGAGGTGACCACGCCAGCAGAAATGATCGTGGATACCACGCTTGCCTATACCCAGACCGGTCCCGGCACCGTCTCCCTCACCAGTGGCAACCTGGTGCTGGACGGCTTCTACACGGACGATCACTCCCAGCTGTACCTCCGGCTGAACCGCTCGGGTACGGACTCCCAGGCCGTCGGGCTGCTGCTGGCGACCCGTATTCCCTGAGGCCACAGCGGGGCTCGGAAATCCCGGCGAGAGCCCCGCGCGTATTAACTGTTATAATCGTTGCCATATCCATTTTGACGAGAGGTTCTATGACTGCTGGTCGCCGGGCGCTGCTGTTCTTTATTCCGATGATTGCCTTTGCAATTGGCGGTGGTTTCTATATTCCGCCCGGAAGCTTTGGTGACAGAAACTATGACGGCTCTGAAGTGGCCCTTGGTGAACTACCTGCCCTCCCCGACTGGGCCGACGACCCGCTGCCGGACTTCTCCACCTACCGGGACACCACTGAGAAAAAGGCGGCGTTCTTCTCGTTCCTGTACCCGCGCATCGTGCTGGCGAACTCCCGGATCCTGCTGGAGCGGAGTTACCTGCTGCGGCTGGAGCAGAAAACCGAGCTGACTTCGACCGAAAAACGGTGGCTCAGTGACCAGGCCGAGCGCCTCAGGATTGAGGCTGCCACCGGTAGCCCCGAGCAGTTCAAGCTCCTGAAAAAGCGCCTGGATGTGATTCCACCCTCGCTGGTGCTGGCCCAGGCCGCCAACGAATCCGCCTGGGGTACGTCCCGCTTTGCCCGCGAGGGTAACAACCTGTTTGGTCAGTGGTGCTTCTCCAAGGGCTGCGGCCTGGTGCCTCAGAGCCGGGTGGAAGGAGCCAGTCATGAAGTGGCCAAATTCGCGTCGCCCTATCGCTCGATGCGGGCCTATATCCAGAACCTGAACCGGCATGAAACCTACCAGACCCTGCGGGACGTCCGGATGCAGGATCGTCGCTCCGAGAATCCCCTGTCCGGCCTGGAAATGGCGGAAGGCCTGCTTGGCTATTCCGAGCGCGGCGAAGACTACGTAAAAGAGATCCGGGCGTTGATCCATTACAACAACCTGGGCTTCTATGACGAAGACTTCCGGGATTCGGTGAGTGATCGGGCCCCGGCCGATCTGCAGCAACTGGCCTCCACCGACTCCGAGAGCCGTTTACTCCCGGGCCGTGCCTCTGCAACCGGAAACGCCACCGAAGGCTGACAGACACCGCTAACCCGCAACAAACCAGAGAACACACGGAATGCTTGATTTTCTGCCTGCGCCGCTGAAGGGGACTTTGGCGGCCCTGTCCATTTTGTTGAATACCCTGATCCTGTTCCCCTTCCTGCTGCTGTTTGCGCTGATCAAGCTGGTTATCCCGCTGACGGCGGCACGCAAGGCCTGCACCGTGGTGCTCAACAACATTGCCTGGGTGTGGATCGGGTTCAACAACCTGCTGATGGACATCCTGCACAAGGTGAAGTGGGACGTGCGCGGGGTGGAGAACCTCAGCCGTGAGCACTGGTATTTCGTGACCTGCAACCACCAGAGCTGGGCGGATATTCCCGCCATCCAGTACGTGCTCAACAGCCGCATTCCCCTGCTCAAGTTCTTCCTGAAAAAGCAGCTGATCTGGGTCCCTCTGCTCGGCATCGCCTGGTGGGCGCTGGACTTCCCGTTCATGCACCGCCACACCAAGGAACAGATCGCCAAACGCCCCGAGTTAAAAGGCAAGGACATCGCCGCCACCCAGGCCGCCTGTGAGAAGTTTCGCTATACCCCGGTGACCATTTTCAACTTCATGGAAGGCACGCGGTTTACTCCGGAGAAGCACAAGAGCCAGAACTCGCCCTATAAACACCTGCTCAAGCCCCGCGCCGGCGGGACGGCTTTTGTGTTCGGGGCCATGGGGGAGATGATTCATACCATGCTGGACGTGACCATTGTGTATCCCGACGGGCGCAACGGGTTCTGGGATTACTTGTGCGGGCGGATTCGGCGCATTGTGATTGATGTAAGGATGCGGGAAGTGCCGGAGCAGTTTCTGGGCATGGACTATGAGAACGACCGGGAGACGCGGGTGGCGTTTCAGCGGTGGGTTGGTGAGATTTGGGGGGAGAAGGATGTGCGGATTGGGGAGTTGAAGGCGGAGTGATTGAAATTGGGGTCTGGGGATACCCCAGGGGTCTGAAGAAATTCTTTCTTCTGACCCCATCTTTGACTCAGGGGTCTGATGAACTTGTTCATCTGACCCCACCTTGGACATCGAACTCGGGGTCAGAAGAAGGGACTTCTTCAGACCCCTGGGGCTGGCCAACCTGGCCCACCTTCTCTCAAAGCAGCCCCAGCTCGCGGGCCCTTACTATGGCCTGAGTCCTGGACTTCACCTCCAGCTTGGCATTGATGCGCCTGGCGTGGGTTTTCACGGTGTGCAGGGAGATATGGAGCTTGTCGCCAATTTCCTGGTTAGAGAGGCCTTTCGCGATGAGTTCCAGCACCGCCTGCTCACGGTCGCTGATGGGTTCGGCGAGGGTTTCGGCGCCTGCTGTGGTGGCTTTGATGCCGAACAGGTTGCCCAGGGCATCCTTGAACTTGCTGTCTTCCAGCTGGCCGTAGCTTTTCTCCATCAGTTCCTGGAGCTCCGCCCGCAGTTCGGTGAAGGGGCTGATGAAGTGTTCGGTGGCGGCTTCTTCGACTACGGCTGTCAGGACCTTGCGGGCCGGGTTCAGGCCTTTCTCTTCGTTCAGCAGAACAGCTTCCAGCAGGCGGATGTGCAGCTCGACGCCCCAGGGAATGGCCTTGCCGTAGCGCTCGCGGATGCCGTGGAGGGTTTCCCGGGCCCGGATGCCGTCGCCTCTCGTCAGGTCCACGCGCACCTGCAGGCAGTCGAGCAGGCCGGGCATCATGGGGAAAAGCTCCGGCACGCAGCCGCTGTCCCGGTAGGGCTGGAGTTTCTGGAGAGCCTGGACGGCGCTCTCGATCTGGTTCTGGGCCAGCCAGCAGGTGGCTTTCAGGGCTTCCAGAACCGGTACGAACAGGGATTCATCCACCTGCCAGGCGTGCATGGTGCGCTCGGCGCGGCCAATCCAGACGAAGGCATCCTCCAGTCGATTCTCGCCCCGGCAGATCAGTACCCGGATCGCCATGGCCAACAGCAGGCCCAGGTCCCGGGTCTGTTCGGCGTGTCGGCCACAGAGCACCAACAGGCGATCGGCCTCGGCGATACGGCCCTGGTGCCAGAGTACCAACACCAGGTTCAGTTGGAGGCGGGTTTCGCCTATGCGGGCTGGCCTTGCCAGTTCCTGCATGGCGGTATCCAGGCCGGTCCGTAGCAGTTGTTTGGCATGCCGAAGTGCCCCCTTCCCGAGCTCAATGCGGGCATGGGAATACACCGCCAGCGCCTCGGAACCGGAATCCCCCGCTTCTCTGGCCAGGCGCGCGGCAGCCCGGTTGGCTTCCCGGGCTTCGGTAAACTGCCCGGCGGCACACAAGGCGCTGGAGCGCACGATCTGGGTCACCAGCTGGCCCTGGGGCGACAGATCGCCATCATTCAAGGCCCTATCCGCCATTTCCAGGGCCGGCTGCACCTTGCCCTCACCACGGAGGATAAAAGCCTGTAGGGCGGCGATGCGGGCTTTGTGTTCTTCCCGGTCGTCCTCGGAGAGATCGTCCAGCAGCGCCCTCGCCTGCTTGAACTGTCCCCCGATGGCATGAACCCAGCTGTATACGATCCGAAGGCGGGCGCTGCGTTCGAGCAAGGTCACCGGCAGGCTTTTGCGTAATCGCAGCAGCGAGGCGGTGTCCTGGCCCAGCAGCAAGGCCTCGGAGCCCTCCGAAGCAATCCGGATGACCTCGTCGCCATTTCCTGCCAACAGGGCATAACGCAAGGCTTCCGGGAACTGCTGACGCTCGCCGAACCAGCGGCTGGCAATGGTCATCCGGGCTTCGTATCCGGTCATCGGGGACGTGCGTAGCCATTCCTGCATCAGGGGGTTCAGGCGGTACCAGCGGCCACGGCCCGGCATGGGCCGGATCGGCAAGCCCTGTTCAAACACCTGGGAGGGCAACAAGGCGACCTCCGGAAGCGCCGACTGGAGCGCCAGGAGCAGTTCGTCCGAGCAGAGTTCGAGTTCGGCGATGGCCCGAACCGAGCGGACCTGCCCCGGCGTCAGTCCGCCCAGTACCGAGTCCTTCAGGAAACGCTCCACACTCGGACTTTCCTGGATGGGTTTGCGCTCCAGCTCGCGCTGCACCTCACGACGGTACAGGGCCAGCGGCGTGGCCCAGCCTTCGGTGAGATCGTACAGGTTATCGACTGCGACACTGGTCAGTTTGTTAGCCGCCAGCTCCTGGTTGAAGAAGTCGAAGGTTTCCGGGCGGGAAAATTCGAAAACCGAAGGACCGAGGCGCGTGAACCGGTTTTCAAGCTCAAGGGCGTGGGTTTCAAACGGCAGACCACGGCGGGAAATCAGCACGACACACAGGTTGGCAGGCAGGTCTTTGGCCAGCTGTTGCAGTAGAGGGGTTACGGCGGGATTGCTCAGGCTGTGCAGGTTATCCAGTACCAGCACCTGCATTGCGCCATCCGACTGCCGGGCATGGGCTACAAGCATCATGGCAAGCGCATCGGAAAAACCGGCGCCGCCCTGCAACGCGCTTTCCAGCGCTTCTGGCATTTCAAAGGCCATGGACAGCAGGGTCAGGAATCGGGTGGGTGCGTTATCTTGGGGCGTCAATGAGACCCAGCGGAGTTCGTTGTCACTGGCATAGCGGTTGCCCAGGGCACTGAGGACGGAATGGGATTTTCCGTACCCGCTGGGGGCTTCGACAAGAACCGCATGGCTGGGTGATATGGCCTGGCTGATCCACTCATCGACGACTGGTCGGGCGAGCATATCGCTCGGTATCGATGGTACCCGGACGCGCTGGCGAAGAAGATCGCGCACCAGCTCCCCACGCTGGAGGCCGTTATTGGCAGACTGAAATTCGTCGTTGGCGGCCTTGCCGTCACTGAATGGTTTCACACACTGCCCCGCTGACAACCGGCCGGACGGCAAACGTCCTGTGCCGCAATTGGAAGAATCCAATGACTTTTGAGTGACGACCTGCTTTGGGTACGCCTTTAGTATGAGTGGAAGGTTAAACCAAGAGGGGGTTGGGCTGCAAAGGTTTGGGGTGTGGGATGGGGTTGGCGGCTGGCACTGGGGTCTGAAGAGCTCGCTCTTCTGACCCCGAGATAGAGTTAAAGATGGGGTCAGATGAACGAGTTCATCAGACCCCTGTGCAAGACCCCTGTGCCAATACTCCCTTAACGGGTTCCCGCGCGGCGCAAGGCGGCGGGGGTGTAGTCGCGGGAGCGGCGGTCGATGCCGAAGGTGTACGGGTTCTCTTCCTCGTTGGTCAGGCCCAGGGCCAGGTAGCGACCGGAGAGGAGGTCGTACAGGGTTTCGATGGCGTACCAGGGTACGGTCTGGTCATAGAACTGGGCGGCGTGGGCTTCGGCTACACGCCAGAGCTCGCCTCGACCGTCGAAGTGGTCGATGACAGAGGCCTGCCAGCTGTCTTCGTCGATGAAGAAGTCACGCTGGGCATAGATGTGGCGCTCGCCTTCCTTGAGGGTTGCGCGCACGTGCCATACGCGATGAAGCTCATAGCGGGTGAAGTCCTGGTTGATATGGCCGGCCTTGATGATCTGGTCATAGGTCAGGTCCGGATCCATCAGCTTGTAGGAGTTGTACGGAATGTACATTTCCTTCTTGCCCACCAGCTCCCAGTTGTACTTGTCCGGAGCGCCGTTGAACATATCGAAGTTGTCTGACGTACGCATACCATCGGACGCAGTACCCGGACCATCGTAGGCAACCTGCGGTGCACGGCGCACGCGGCGCTGGCCGGCGTTGTAGATCCACGCCCGACGGGGCTCGGCGACCTGGTCCAGGGTTTCGTGAACCAGCAGCACGTTACCGGCCAGGCGTGCCGGCGCGGTGATGGCCTGGCGGAAGTAGAACAGTACGTTCGCATCCTCGCCCGGGCTATAGTCCTCGAGGTAGGTCCGCCAGGTCAGCTCGTCCTGGAACCGGACTACGGAGAAATCACCACCGGCGGTCGGTGTTACCTGACCGACGTTACGCTGGACCGAACCACCCCGATAGCGGGTGATGTGGTTCCAGATCACTTCCAGGCCGTTCTGTGGGATCGGGAAAGGCGTCGCGCTCTGGTAGTTGCCCAGTCCGTTACCATCCTTGATCAGCTCGGTCTTGGTGGCATTCTCGACTGTTTCTTGCATCACATCGTCAGGATATGTCGCGGTGCGATGGGTCTCGTACACCGGCATGAAGTAGTCATCGTACTTCTTGATCATCGCGACCTGGCCAGGCGACAGGTTGTCGGCGTACTGGTCCACATTGCTCTGGTCAATGACAAACTTGGGCTTCTCGTTCGGGAACGGGTTCACATAGATACCGTCACCCTTGTAGCCCGCCGGCGGGGTCTTCAGGCCGCCGTCCCAGGCAGGGATGGCTCCGCCATTACCTGCCTTCTCGGCCCCTATAGGCGTCAGGGAGTCGCCCAGCTTGGCCGCCTCGGCCGCAGAAACCGCACCCCAGGCCTGGCCGGCAGACAGACTGGCAGCCAGGATACCTGTGGTCAGTAGTTTCTTGTTCAGTCTCATTTAGGTTTCCTCGTCAGACGAATTGTTTCCGGATCAGAAGGAGTACGAAACGCTCGCGCTCACAAAATCTCGGTCAGTCAACTCGTTATACGGCTTCCCGCCGAAAAAGTTTGTATAACCGATATTACCGGTAATCCTGTTCTGGTACACCGCCTGCAGTGACAGGCCGATCGCCTTGCTACCCTCGTTGAAGGCGCCACCCGGCTGCGGGCTGTAACCTTCCACGTCGTGGCTCCAGGCCAGCTGCGGCGACAGGTTGATACCGGCGATCGCGTTCGGGTAGTCCCACACGAAACGGGCACGGTAGCCCCAGGAGAAGTCGGTGGTAAAGCCCTCGTTCTCACAGTAGTTGGTATTGATGTTCACGCCCAGAGCACAGGCATCCAGGCCACCGGCACTCGGAATCGGGCCCACACCAAACGTACCGGAACGTCCGTAACGAGCCTCGTCGTAATCCGGGAGGTCGTGCACATAGGTGGCGCCAAATTCGGTAATCAGCGAGAGACGGCTTGCGCCCATAACCTGGTCAAAGAACTTGATCAGAGTAAACTGGGCTTGCGACACACCGTACTCATCGTAACCTTTTACTTCAGATCCCGGTGGAATCTCACCCCCGAACTCTTCCTTACGCGCTATCTCAAGAAGGCTCACGTCAGTCCCGTCAATCGGGTTATCCAACTGGAGGCCACCATAGATCAGCTCGAACGCGTTCCACTGGAGGGGCATCTTGTCGCGGTAAGAGTATTCCGCACCCAGTGACCAGCCACCAGGGGTCGTGGTGTTGATGCTGATACCGTACAGATTGATGTTTTCCGGGTACTCAATATAGTAAGAGGGGAAGCTCTCGCCTACATCCTTGACCGTACCGCTGACATACGGCAGACGGCTGTTGTATTTGATGTAGTAAAAACCAAGCTCGGAATCATTCAAGGCCGGCACATACCACCGCATGGCCACGCCGAACTGGTCTTTCTCATCCGCCTCCTTGTCGCCAAGACGGGGTGCTATAAAGCCCTGAGCATAAGCCTGGGAATCCGGCAGCTGTCCAGCCAGCAGTACCGGACCACAGCCGTCGGCAGCAAAGTCGTTGGTCGAGAAGAAAGTACCACAGTCGTCCGGACGGACCGGTTCCCAGTCAGTCTGGACAAAGGTTTCCAGGGTGATGTTCTGGGTGACACCGGCGGAGGCATAGAACATTTCCACCGGCAGCAGTGCGTCTTTCAGCTCGGACCCCGGTGCCCGGAAGGCCGGTACGTCGACCGGGTTGATGGTGTTGATACCACCCTGGATGAAGGTGCTCTCACCCCAGCTCAAAACCTGTTTGCCGTAGCGCAAGCTGACCGGCACATTGCCGAAATACCAGTCGGAAAAGACGTAGGCGTCAAGGAATTCACCGCCTGAGGCGTTATCCTTGGCATCCGGGTTGAGTTCACGCTGCTGGCCGACGTAATCCACGGCGCGACTTTCGTCTTTCAGTTCGAAGTCGTACCAGTAACGGCCACGGACGAAGCCACCGACGCGGGTCAGGGTATCGCTGTCCACCGCGTAATCCAGGAACAGCTCACTGTTGCCTTTGACGATCTTGGAGTAGGTGTCGCCGCTCTCGAAGTTCAGGTTGCCGTCATCGTAGTTGTTGGTTGAGGCACCGATATTCTCCAACTCTCCGCCGGGGGCATACTCGGGACCCAGGTTACCCTGGGCGATCAGCCGCTTGTCCCGATCCTCAACCCGCCATCCGGCACCAGCTGACAGCGTCGTATTGAACTGGGCTTCCACATCTCCCATGTAAAACGAATAGGCGGAAGCCTGGCCGGCGGCACCGGCGGCAATCGCCACGGCCAGCGGTAGTTTGGTCCAACGCTGCCATTGATGAGTTTTTCTTGTCATTGGAAGGCTACTCCATTGTTGTTCTGAGTCGCTGCTCTGATTATTGGTGTTCACGATGTATTGGAGGCTTCATGCACAGTGCTC
>NZ_JAWLHI010000059.1:0-27197 GCF_041690455.1 Marinobacter sp. | reverse complement strand
GCTTGAGCGTTTCCCGGACAGACCCTCCCAATCGGCCACGCCACCATCACTTAAATACCCACTCCAAAGCCCCGAAATCCCACCCCCGGCAACTACAGAACAACCAGGAATGCTGATATGATTGCACCCAGCGAAGAAAGGAGCTGTGCATGTCCAAAGTCATCTATCCGGGCACCTTCGACCCAATCACCAACGGCCACACCGACCTCATCGAACGCGCCGGCCGCATGTTCGACGAAATCGTCGTCGCCGTCGCCTACAACCCCAAGAAACAGCCCCTCTTCGACCTCGAAGAACGCTGCGAACTGGTCAGAGCAGCAACGGCCCACCTCCCCAATGTGACCGTCACCGGCTTCAGCAACCTGCTGGCCGACTTCGTCCGGGAACAGGGCGCCACCGTCATCCTGCGGGGCCTGCGTGCCGTCTCCGACTTCGAGTACGAATTCCAGCTGGCGGACATGAACCGCCGCCTGGCCCCGGAAGTGGAAAGCGTCTTCCTGACGCCCTCGAACCACCTGTCCTACATCTCCTCCACCCTGATCCGGGAAATCGCCTCCCTGGGCGGAGATGTATCAGAATTCGTCGATCCCGCCGTTGAGGAAGCTTTGAAAAAGAAGTTCAACTGAGCCTGAGGTAACCACAAGATGGCCCTGATGATTAACGACGAATGCATCAACTGCGACGTCTGTGAACCGGAATGCCCGAACGAGGCAATTGCCCCGGGTGATGAAATCTACGTGATTGATCCGAAGAAATGCACCGAGTGCGTCGGCCACTACGACGAACCCCAGTGCCAGCAGGTATGCCCGGTGGACTGCATTCCACTGGATCCGGAGCGCGCGGAAAACCGCGAACAGCTGATGGAGAAATACCATCGCCTGACCGGTAACTGAGTGCCCGGATACAGAAAAGCCCCGGATTCCGGGGCTTTTCTGTATCCGGGGCTGTAAAAATCAGAGCAGAGGCGGCAACGGAATCTCGATGCCGTTCACCGTCAGCAGCAGATCTTCCATCTGCCCTTTCATCACCAGACGGTCTCCTTCCTGGACCAACAATCCCTGTTTGATCAGCGGCGCCAACTGCAACATCACCGACGGATGCTGCTCGGCCAGCGCCAGGGGCAGGGTCAGGTTCAGGTCGCCGGTCAGCCCCTGCATCACCAGCAGCATTGACGACGCTTGCTCCGCGTCCAGCTCAGGATGGCGGATTTCCATGTGGCCCCGGATATCACCCTCCGGGGTGGCGACACTGAGCTCTGGTATGGCCAGGGAAAAACCCGCCGCGGCCAGGCGGCGAAACGCCTCGTTGACCCGCTGCATGGCCTGCATCTGACGCTCGAACGCGGTGCTCTGGCCGCTCTCCAGGGTGGAGGCCTGAAGTTCAGTCATCCCGGTCGCCAACTGGTTCCAGCTATCGACCTCCAGGTTGTCCAGGGCAAAAACCAGCCGGTGCGGACCATAGGCCCCATCCACGACGCCCACCTGACCCAGGCTGACTTCGACCCGGGAATCCAGGCGGGTGTCGTCGTCCCGGGGTTCACTGGTACTGGTGACAATTACGTCAGACAGGCTGACCGGTGGGCTGCCGGCCGAAGAGACACCGAGAGAATCCAGCCGGAGCTCCCCCTGCCCGGTCCAGACGTCGCCACTCAGGTGCGCCAGGGATTGGTCCAGTTGCAGGCCCACAACCCGGACCTCCATATCCGGATCGGAGATATTCAACTCAGGCAGATCCAGTTTCAGCGTCACCTCACCCCAAAGGCGGGTTTCCAGAGTCAGGGTCGGATCCTCGCCCGGAAACCAGTCAGCGTCCGCCGAGGACCAGCCGTCGGCCGGCTCGAAGGTCATCAGGCTGCCGGTAATGCCGTGGGTAACGTGGGCAATGAACTCCACAGGGCGATTCTCACCGGCTTCGGGATCCTGCAGCACCAGGGTGCCATGCACCTCGGCGCCCAGGATGCCGCGCTGGTAATCACGGGTGTCCACCTGCATGAACGGCTGGGTGTCGTTCACCTCGGTGACCGCCCGCTGCCACTGATGCTCGGTCAGGTACCCCACCCCCCAGGGCAGGATGCCACCACCTGCCAGCAGTACCACACCGGCCACAATCCATGCGCGCTTCACTGGCGCCTCCGTTTATCAGGTTTTGCCCGTCAGTCGCTCGAGCAGGACCAGCTGGGATGCAAAGCGTTCCTCATCCTCCGCCGGCTGATTCTGGATGTAGCTGCCATCCGGCTGCAGCATCCAGGACTGGCAGTTGTCGGCCAGGTAGGTATCCAGGTCTTCCCGGAGGCGCGCGACCAGCGCCGGGTCCTCGATGGGGAAGGCAGTCTCCACCCGGCTGAGCAGGTTTCGCTCCATGCCGTCGGCGCTTGAACAGTACACCTCCGGGCGACCGTTGTTACCGAAGTAATAGACCCGGGTGTGTTCCAGGAAGCGGCCGATGATCGAACGTACCCGGATGTTGTCGGACAGCCCGGGCACTTCCGGGCGCAGGCAACAGATCCCCCGGATGATCAGATCGATCTTCGCCCCGGCCTGCGAGGCCCGGTACAGCGCCTTGATCAGCTGGATCTCGGTCAGGCCGTTGAACTTGAGAATGATCCGGCCCTTCTCGCCGAAACCCGCTTCCCGGTCGATCAGACTCAACAGGCGGCTGTGCAGAGTGAACGGCGAATGGAACAGTTTCTTGATCTTCAGGGCCTTGCCCATACCGGTGAGCTGCTGAAACAGCTTGTTGACATCGTCACCGATCGATTCGTCACAGGTCAGGAAGCTGTAGTCGGTGTACAACCGGGCATTGGCCGCGTGGTAATTACCGGTACCCAGGTGCACGTAGCGACGCAGGCGACCCTCCTCACGGCGCACGATGAGGATCATCTTGGCGTGGGTCTTGTAGCCCACCACGCCATACACCACGATCACCCCGGCTTCCTGCAGGCGGCTGGCCAGCTCGAGGTTCTCCGCTTCACTGAACCGCGCCCGCAATTCGATGACGGCAGTCACTTCCTTGCCCCGACGGGCCGCATCCGCCAGGGCCTCGACGATCTCGGAATCGGCGCCGGTGCGGTACAGGGTCTGGCGGATGGCCAGCACCTGGGGGTCCTTGGCGGCCTGGCGCAGAAGATCCACGACCGGACTGAAGTTCTGGTAAGGATGCAGCAGCAGGATCGGCCGCTTGCGAATGGCGTCGAACATCGACTCCTTGCTGCGGATCTGCCGGGGAATGGATGGCGAGAACCCGGAATAGGTCAGGTCCGGCCGGTCCACCAGGCCGCCCACCGCCATCAGCCGGGTCAGGTTCACCGGCCCATGCACCTGGTACAGGTCACGGTCGGTCAGACCGAACTCGGTCAGCAGGAACTGCACCAGCTCCTGCGGGCAGTTGTCCGCCACTTCCAGACGCACGCCATCACCGAAACGACGGCTGAGCAACTCACCGCGCAGGGCCGAGGCCAGGTCTTCCAGGTCGTCCTCCAGCTCGAGGTCGGCGTTACGGGTCAGGCGGAACTGGTAGCACCCCTTCACTTCCATGCCCGGGAACAGCTCGTCGGCATGGGCGTGGATCATCGACGACAGGAACACCAGGTTATCACCGCCATCGCAGACCTCGTCCGGCAGGCGCACAAGGCGCGGCAGTGATCGGGGTGCGGGAACGATCGCCATGCCGGTCTCCCGGCCGAACGCGTCCTTGCCATCGAGTTCAACAATGAAGTTCAGGCTCTTGTTGACCAGGCGCGGGAACGGGTGAGACGGATCCAGGCCAATGGGGCTGACCACCGGCAGAATCTCTTCCTCGAAGTAGTTGCGTACCCACTCGGCCTGTTCCGGTGTCCATTCCCGTCGACGGACGAAATGGATGTTTTCCCGCTCCATTTCCGGAATCAGGACATTGTTGAGAATATCGTACTGTTCGTGGATGTACTCGTGGGCGACCCGGCTGATCTCGCTGAGAGCCTGCTCCGGCATCATCCCGTCGGCACCGATGGTTTCCCGGCCATACTTCATCTGTTGGCGCAGACCGGCAACCCGGATCTCGAAGAACTCGTCCATGTTGCTGCTGAAAATACAGCAGAAGATCAGGCGATTGATCAGCGGATGGGTGGTGTCCAGGGCCTGCTTCAGCACCCGGTAATTGAACTGCAGCAGGCTCAGTTCACGGTTGAAGTAATTTTCGCTGGCATCCAGGTTGATCTCTTCACCGGTGGGAGGGACTTCCACCGGCGCCGGGATACTCTGGTCACCGTCCACCACCGCCTGTGTTTTCGCTGTTTCAGTTGTCATCGTTCCTCGATTCCGCGCTAGCGCCCCGACCGGCCGGGGCGGCGTTCCAGTGTGTCAGGATCCGCGCCGCTGCTCCCGCATCAGGCGGGCGGCCCGAACCGCAAAATAGGTCAGGATGCCATCGGCCCCGGCCCGGCGCATGGCCATCAGGCTTTCCATCATCACCGCGTCACCATCGAGCCAGCCGTTCTCTGCCGCGGCCATATGCATGGCGTATTCACCGCTCACCTGGTAAACGAAGGTGGGCACCTGAAGTTCTTGCTTTACCCGGTGCACGATGTCCAGGTAGGGCATACCAGGCTTGATCATCACCATGTCGGCGCCCTCGGCCAGATCCATCGCCACCTCGTGCAGGGCTTCGTCGCTGTTGGCGGGATCCATCTGGTAGGTGGCCTTGTTGCCTTTACCCAGGTTGGCCGCAGAACCCACCGCATCCCGGAACGGGCCGTAGTAACTTGATGCATACTTGGCAGAATAGGCCAGGATCCGGGTGTTCACATAGCCGGCCGTTTCCAGGGCGTCACGGATAGCCGCAACCCGGCCATCCATCATGTCCGAGGGTGCCACCACATCGGCGCCGGCATCGGCGTGGGACAGCGTCTGGTTCACCAGGGCTTCCACGGTGACATCATTCAGCACATAGCCATCATTATCGATGATGCCGTCCTGGCCATGGGTGGTGAACGGATCCAGCGCCACGTCGGTAATGACCCCGAGTTCCGGAAAGGCTTTTTTCAGGGCGCGCACCGCCCGCTGGGCGAGGCCATCGGAATCCCAGGCACCGGAACCTGACAGGTTCTTCCTGTCCGCCGGCACTACCGGGAACAAGGCCACCGCCGGGATACCCAGGTCCACCAGTTCCGCTGCCTGCTCAACCAGCAGGTCAATGCTCAGGCGTTCGACACCGGGCATCGACGGCACCGTCTCCCGCTGCCCTTCCCCTTCCAGAACGAAGACCGGGTAAATCAGGTTGTCCGGTGTCAGCTGGTTTTCCCGCACCAGCCGGCGGGAAAAGTCACTGGCCCGGTTGCGGCGCAAACGGGTCGCGGGGAACGAACGGGATGTGGGACTTGGCACGGGTAACCTCCTGGTAAAGCAACAGTGTAGGAATGGACTGGTTGCCTGGCGCCGGAACGCCTGCTCTCGCCATGATACACGGCAAGGGCCCGTGGTTGCAGTTGCCGGGCAGATCCTGGCAGGAATCGGTGACAGTTAAATGACAACAGAACCCCGAGTGGGGCAACGGACAGAATCGGCCAAATGCCAAACCAGCTGCTATTATCAGCAGCAAAATATCGGGGAACGGCCGATCACGGGACAGGGGGCGGAACAGCGCCGCCCCCGGCCGAAATCAGAGGGAACGATTATTGAACCCCACTTCCACCTTGCGAGGCGAGTCGGAACGGAAGGCGGTATCCACTTGCTGGATTTGGCCGCCCTGCTGCAGGAAGGCTGTAATATCAGCCTCCAGCTGCGCACGTACCCGGGCGCGACCGGCAACGGAATGGGTGTCGTCGCTGTCACTGCTCCAGTTTCCTGACTGCTCCAGGTTGCTTTCGTCGAATTCACTCATGGTCTTCTCTCCATCAACGAAAACAGATCCGAAAGTGATGTCCGACCCGGCGGGTGAACACACTCTGTCTCGACGAAAATACCGCCTGCGGCCTCGTCTTGGCGTCTTTATAATCTCGTTTTGTTTACCGCGCCATTTCCTGGCAATGTCTTTTTTGTAAATTTTTGTAACCGAAAGTAAGACCATGATTTTACATGGCAAAATGAAAGGGGACGCGCACCCCCATTCGTTGACACAAGAAATGAATGATGATTCACTACTTATAAGGAGCCGGCATGGCCTATCGCGAAACGGAGAAAATGCGCCAGCGCAAGGCGCAGGCACGCCAACGCATCATCGATTGCACCTACGAATGCGTCGCCAATGGAGGGTTCCGGAGTGCCCGTATCACCCGAATTGCGGGCCTGGCCGGCGTTGCCACGGGAACTATTTACCGGCATTTCGAATCCAGAGAGGACCTGTTTGCGGAAATATTCCGGACCGCCACCCAGCGTGAGGTGGACAAGGTCGCGGAAGCCCTGGACACCGACGGTGATGCCGCCGTCAGGCTCGAAGCCGCGCTCCGCCAGTTTGCGGAACGGGCCATGCGCGGGCCGATGATGGCCTGGGCGCTGATCGCCGAACCGGTGGACCCGAAACTGGAAGAAGAACGGCTGGTCTACCGCAGGGCCTACGCCGAACTGTTTGAAAAGGCGATCCGGGACGGCATCGAAGAAGGCTGCATTCCGGATCAGGACGCCCGCCAGAGCAGTACCTGTCTGGTCGGCGCCATTGCCGAAAGCCTGGTGGGCCCGCTGTCACCGACACTGGCCGGCCAGATAACCATTGCCGATATCGACAAAGACAAACTGGTCGACTCCATCATCCGCTTTTGCATGCAGGGGTTGACCGGCACCAGGAGGTAGCCATGACCGCCCGTCAGTCCAAGCCCGAAGTGAGCGCACCCTACACCGGGGACCGCTACCTTGCGGTGACCCATGAAGTCACCAACCAGCCGCCGGCACTTGAGAACTACAACCTGTTCGACCACGACAAGGCCCTCCGGGAGGCCGCGGAACGGGAAGGCGCCGGCCACGCCGTGGAGACCCTGCGCGCCTTTGGCGATCTGGCGGGCAAGGCTGCCACCATCGATCTCGGTTTTCGAGCCAACACCAACAAACCGGTGTTCAATACCCACGACCGGTTCGGCCATCGCATCGACGAGGTGGACTTCCATCCGTCCTACCACGAACTGATGCGCATCGCCCTGGAAAACGGCCTGCACAGCAGCCCCTGGACCAACCCCGGCACCGGCGCCCATGTTACCCGCGCCGCCCGGTATTACATGCACTCCCAGGTCGAGGCGGCCCACTGCTGCCCGGTCACCATGACCTTTGCCGCCATCCCCTCGATCCGCAAACAACCGGAACTGGCCCGGGAATGGGAACAGAAAATCCTGGCCAACAGCTACGATCCCCGCAACGTGCCGCACACTGAGAAGGCCTCCGTCACCATCGGCATGGCCATGACCGAGAAACAGGGCGGCAGCGATGTCCGGGCCAACAGCACCCTTGCCTACCCGGTCGGCACCGAAGGTCCCGGCCAGGCCTACGAACTGGTGGGCCACAAGTGGTTCGTCTCCGCCCCCATGTGCGACGCCTTCCTGGTCCTGGCCCAGGCACCGGGCGGACTGTCCTGCTTCCTGATGCCCCGCTGGCGCCCGGACGGGACCAAGAACCCCTGGCAGGTGCAGCGTCTGAAGAACAAGATGGGCAATATCGCCAACGCCTCCAGCGAAGCGGAACTGCGCGGCGCCCTGGCCTGGATGGTCGGCGAGGAAGGCCGAGGCGTACCCACCATCATCGAGATGGTCGCCATGACCCGCTTCGACTGCATGATCGGCAGCTCCGCCGGCATGCGCCAGGCCGTAGCCCAGGCCACCCACCACTGCCGCCACCGCAGTGCCTTCGGTAACCGCTTGATTGACCAGCCGCTGATGCAGAACGTCCTGGCCGACCTCGCCCTGGAAAGCGAAGCGGCGCTGGCCTACACCATGCGCATCGCCCGCGCCCTGGACAACCAGGACCAGGAACACGAACGCCTGCTGGCCCGCCTGGCCACCCCGGTCGGCAAATACTGGATCTGCAAACGCACCCCCAACCATGCCTACGAGGCCATGGAATGCATCGGCGGTAGCGGCGTGATGGAAGACTGCATCATGCCCCGCCTGTTCCGGGAATCCCCGGTCAACGCCATCTGGGAAGGCAGCGGCAACGTCCAGTGCCTGGACACCCTCCGGGCCATGCAGAAAGAACCCGACACCCTCGACGCCTTCTTCCGCGAGGCCGCCGAGGCCAAAGGCACCGACGCCCGCTTCGACCACTTCCTGGCCCAGCTGCAGAACGACTTCGCCGACATCAGCGATTTCCAGTACCGCGCCCGCAACCTGGTGGATCGCATGGCCCTGGCCCTGCAAGCCTCACTGCTGATCCGCAACGCCCCCAGCGCCGTGGCTGATGCCTTCTGCGCCTCGCGGCTGGCAAGTAACGGCGGCATGAACTACGGCAACCTGCCCTCGGGCACCGACGCCGCGGCCATTATCAAACGTGCCACCCCTGTAGTAGGCTAATCGGATGTTGCCCGGGGCGTGATTACAAACTGCCCGGGGGACTCCACCTGATTTGTTGGGGATCCGGTGGGGAATGGCTTTCCAAAACTGTGCGGAGCCATGGATGGCGGAGCTCAAGCGTCACATGGACGTGCCGAAGGAGCGGGTTTTGGAAAGCCATTCCTCGCCGGATCCTGCACCTTAGCCGGAACACCTATGTCAGAAGCACTCCGAAAATTGCTCAACGAAAGCAACCGCCAGCAGCCCGTCATCACCCCCCATGTGGGTGTGATGACCCTGCACTTCCAGCTCTACGGCTGCGAAGACCTGAAAGCCAAACGCAAGGTGTTCACCGCACTGCGGGCCGTCTGGGGCAAGGAACCCGACCTGGCGGTGGCCGAGACCGCTGACCTTGAGGCCCTCGACTGCGCCACCTGGACCATCGCCGCCCTGGGCACCTCCTCCCAGCAGATCAGCCAACGCCTGGACCTGGTTGAAAAAGCCATTCAGGACCGCATCGATGCTGCCATACTGGAAGTGCAGCGGGAAATTCTCTGACTGCACGGGGTCCGGAGCAGTGGCGTGTGGCGCAGCCGCCTGCGAGGCCGTATACTACCGCCCCTCAGGGACGTCAGCGCACCTGCCAGATGCAGGTTTACAGTTTTGCCAATGCCGGACATGATGCCGGACGAATCCGGGGGGCATCCGGAACCAGCCCCGCGGACGACCACTGATTCTGTGTGGTGCCTATGACCGGAAAGAAAAAATCCGCCCAGGCCTCGGTCGAGGCGATGTACCGTGTATTCACCGTGCCCGAGGCACCGGAATCCACTCTCAGCCGAATCGACCAGGACATCTCCCGCAACCTTGCAGGGTTCCTGCAGGAGCATATCGTTGCGGTCGAGCGGGACCTCTCGGAAGTCGAGAAAGACTTCGCCGAGTACAACATCCCGGAGAAACCCGTGTTCGTGTCCGAGCAGGCCCAGTTCCTGCTGGACAAGCTCGTGGCCAACTCCGTACACACGGCATCCCCGGCCTTCATAGGACACATGACCTCGGCGCTGCCGTACTTCATGCTGCCGCTGTCCAAGATCATGATCGCCCTGAACCAGAACCTGGTGAAGACCGAAACCTCCAAGGCCTTTACGCCCATGGAACGCCAGGTACTGGGCATGATTCACCGGCTGGTGTACCAGGAAGATGGCTCCTTCTACCGCAAGTGGATGCACGATCCCCGCCACACCCTGGGCGTCATGTGCTCCGGCGGCACCATTGCCAACCTGACCGCCCTGTGGGTCGCACGCAACCGCGCCTTCCCGGCGGAGGGTAGCTTCCGTGGTCTGCACCGGGAAGGTCTGTTCCGGGCCCTGAAATACTATGGTTATGAAGGTGCTGCCATCCTGGTGTCCCGTCGGGGCCACTACTCCCTGCGAAAGGCCGCCGACGTACTCGGCCTCGGCCGCGATGCCCTTGTGCCGGTGGGTACCGATGACGAGAACCGTATCCAGCCGGATGCCCTGCGGGACAAGTGCCTGGAATTACAGAAGCAGAAGATCAAGGTCATGGCCATTTGCGGCGTGGCCGGCACCACCGAAACCGGCAATGTGGACCCGCTGGATGCGGTGGCCGACATTGCCCGGGAATTCGGCGCCCACTTCCACGTAGATGCCGCCTGGGGCGGGCCGACCCTGTTTTCCCGCACCTACAAGCCCCTCATGCGCGGCATCGAGAAAGCGGACTCCGTCACCTTCGACGCCCACAAACAGCTGTACGTGCCCATGGGTGCCGGCCTGGTGGTGTTCAAGGACCCTACCTTGCCAACCGCGGTAGAGCACCATGCCCAGTACATCATCCGCAAGGGCTCACGGGACCTGGGCAGCACCACTCTGGAAGGCTCCCGGCCGGGCATGTCCATGCTGATCCACTCCGGCCTGAAGATCCTCGGCCGCGAGGGCTACGAGATCCTGATTGATCAGGGCATCGACAAAGCCCACACCTTTGCCGACATGATCAACGCGGAGCCGGATTTCGAACTGGTGACCAAGCCGGAGCTGAACATCCTCACCTACCGCTACTGCCCCGAGGACGTGCAGCAGGCACTGGCGGTGGCGGACGAGCTACAGGCGGAAAAGCTGAACACCTGCCTGAACCGGATCACCAAGTTCATCCAGAAAACCCAGCGTGAGCGGGGCAAGGCGTTCGTCTCCCGGACCCGGCTGGAGCCGGCCCGTTACTACCACTTCCCGTGCATCGTCTTCCGGGTGGTGCTGGCCAACCCGCTGACTACCAAGGAAATTCTGGCCGACATTCTGGCCGAACAACGTGAACTGTCATGGGATGAGGGAATTGAGGATGAGATCAGCATTCTCCATCAGATGGCAGATGCTGTATTAAGACAGACCACTCCAAACGCCAGGCAGGCCTGAAGGCTATTCCAAAAATCTGGTGAGACAGTAGGGTGGACGTTTCGAAAACTGTGCGGAGCCAGGGATGGCGGAGCCCAAGCGTCACAGGGACGTGCCGCAAGGAGCGTGTTTTCGAAACGTCCACCCTGCTGGCTCCTCCCCGAGGCTTGAGACCCCGAGTTTAGGACAATCTCAGTAAAGCGCCTCTTCGTCATCCAGCACATCGTGGATGATATCCAGAAACATCTTGTCCGCCTCGCTCCAGTTCTCCGGAATCCGGATATTGGTGCTGGCACTGATTTCCTGGGCAATCAGCTCGTTGGCGTTGGGCTGGCCACGGTGCTTGCGGGCAATCTCCATCGATTTCACCGCAATGGTCGGATCGCTCAGGACCTTCTTGATGAAGGTCCTGAGCTCGTCAATCATCTTGGCCTGACGGCTTTCAACAGATGAACTCATACTTCACTCCCCGGACAGATAGGCTCGGGGGTGAAACACCCCCTTTTCGGATAGTATGACCAAACTGGCTTTATACAACCAGCCCGGTCAGATCAACAAGCCCCGGAGGGTAAAGAACAGGATCGCGGCCATGATGGCAGAGGCCGGCACGGTAATGATCCAGGCTGCGGCAATCTTCACCAGGTGTGAGCGCTTGACCATTTCTTCCCTGTAGATCTTTTTTAGACGCTTGCGCTCGGCTTTGGACAGTGGCACCTGCTGCTTATCTTTCTTCGCCTGCTTGAGGAGACTCTCCATCTCTTCCACAGAGGCATTGCGGAAATCGTCCAGGAAGGGTTTGAGGCGTTCCTGCTCATCCGGGTCGTGGTGTTCGATGATCTTGTGCAGCTGGGTTGCGTAGTTGCGCTTCAGGTACTCGCGCAGGAAACCGACACCAAAGACGCCACCGATGGCAATGTGGGTGGAGGAGACCGGCAGGCCCAGCTGGGAAGCCAGGATCACGGTCAGTGCTGCAGACAGGGCGATGCAGAAGGCCCGGGTCTTGTCCAGTTCGGTAATCTCGCTGCCCACGGTCTTGATCAGGCGCGGGCCGAATAGCATCAGGCCGACGGCAATACCCAGGGCCCCGACCATCATCACCCACAACGGAATGGCCGCAGAGGTAACGACGGCCCCGCCTGCCAGGGCATCATTGATGGCCGCCAGCGGACCGATGGCGTTGGCCACGTCGTTGGCACCGTGGGCGAAGCTGAGCAGGGCGGCGGCGAAGATCAGCGGCCAGGTGAAGAGGGTGTTTACGCCGGCGGAGCTGTTCTCCATGGTGGAGGCCTTGCGGCCGACGAGGGTACGAACCATCACGAACACCACGGCGGCCGCGACCAGGCCCACCAGGGAAGCCTCGAGGAAGTCCACCTTGATGACTTTCTTGACGCCCTTGACCATCAGGTAGGTGCCGAAGGCCCAGGCCATGATGGCCACCAACCAGGGAACAAAGGTGCGGGCCGCTGGCACCACGTCCTGGCGATAGAGCACGGTTTTCTTGATGGCAAACAGGAACAGGGCCGCAAGCGCACCACCGAGTACCGGCGAAATGACCCAGCTGGCGGCAATCTTGCCCATCACTGCCCAGTCGGCGATGCCCCAGCCACCGGCGGCAATACCGGCACCCAGTACACCACCCACGATGGAATGGGTGGTGGATACCGGCGCGCCCATCCAGGTGGCCAGGTTCAGCCACAGGGCACCCGCCAGCAGTGCCGCGGTCATCAGCCAGACAAAGGCCCGGCCATCATCCAGGGTGGACGGATCGATGATGCCGCCCTTGATGGTGGAGACCACATTACCCCCGGCAATCAGTGCCCCGCCAGCCTCGAAGACTGCCGCTATCAGGACCGCCGCCCCCAGGGACAGCGCTCCGGAGCCCACCGCCGGGCCCATGTTGTTGGCCACGTCGTTGGCACCGATGTTGATCGCCATGTAACCACCGATGACGGCCGCAGCCATCAACAGCATGCTGCCAGGCATTCCGTCGCTGAAAGAACCTACAGTCAGCCAGACGCCGAGAAGAAACAGCAGGCTGATTCCGACCCTGTATCTTTCCGTGGAAGGGCTGGTGAGGATGGTATCCAGGAATCCGGTTGAACGGGCCATAACAGATCAGGTCTCATTTGGTCAGAATGTAAACAGGCCGGTGGGCCGCGCGGCAACTATAATTTTTTTGTCACGAAATTGAAACCTGACCGTCATATGGATACGCAGCATCCGCAACTGTGATCCAGGACCGCGAACGCGCCACCAATTGGCGCATAATGACCAGATATGACGCCAAAAAATACAATAAAACCCTGAATCTCCTATGAATCAGTCCCAGTCCATCAGCCACCAGGCCGCCGGTGCGCGCGAGGATGCGCAGGTATCGAGGTTGCTGACGTGGCTGTCGTTCGCGGCCATCCTTTTCCTGCTGGGTATCGGGCTCAAGGCATGGTATTCCGGCCACACGCTGCATAGCTGGGTGCTCTGGTCCTGTTCCGTCCTGGTGGGACTGAACATGGTGTACTTTGCCCTGAGCGGTAACGGGGTGCGCCAGAAAGGCGGCCTGATTGTGGTGGTGGGCCTGCTGTTCGCGTACCTGATCGCCTCGGGCGGCGAGAGCAATACCGGTCCACTGTGGTTCTATGTCTTTCCACCGCTACTGTTTTTCCTCACCAGCCTGAAAGCCGGCACGGTGGTTCTGCTCATCTGTTACCTGGTGGCCGCGGTGGTGTTCCAGTTCCCCGACCTGCCGTTTGTCACTGCGGAGTATTCCAGTGACTTCAAGATCCGCTTTTTTGCCACCCTCACTTTCGAATCCATCTTCTGTTTCGTACTGGAGGCCGGACGACTCCGGGCCCGCAATGAACTGCTGGAACTGGTGGTGACCCACGAGCACGCCGCCAGGACCGACGAACTGACCGGCCTGTCCAACCGTCGGGACATACAACACCGACTGGCCAGCGAGTTTTCACGGTACCAGCGGGCCGGGCACCATTTCTCCATCGTGCTCATTGACCTGGACCTGTTCAAAAGCATCAATGACGAATACGGCCATGACGCCGGCGACGCAGTCCTGCGCCAGTTTTCGGCCCTGCTGCGGGACGTCGTCCGCCAGACCGACGTGGCCGCCCGCTGGGGCGGCGAGGAATTCCTGCTGCTGCTTCCGGACACGTCGCTGCTCCAGGCCCTCACCCTGGCCGAGCGGTTGCGGGCGGAGGTCGCCCAGGCACGCTTCCGGTTCAAAAGCCACTGCCTGCCGGTCACCATCAGTGCCGGGGTCTGCTCCATCGCCAAGGCGGCCTCCATCGATGAACTGCTCAAACAGGCCGATCTCAACCTCTATAACGCCAAGGACGCAGGGCGCAACCGGATCGCGCCACGGGTTCGCAGCCGCGGTGAGGACCACCCCATGGGTTCGCCGGCTTGAGAGCGGGCATCTCGATCGCTATGATCAGGCGCGACTCGGGCACAGGGTCCGAATACGGCAACTTTCACAGGACTGACAATGACAGCGATCCGAATTCTGGTCGGGAGCGTTTACGGCGGCGCCCTGATGACCGCACGGGAGATCCGGAAGGAACTCGAGGCCGACGGCCACCAGGTCACCGTGCTGGAGAATCCGAAACTCGCGGATATCACGTCCAACGACGAGCCCTTGCTGATCTGCACTTCCACCACGGGCCAGGGCGAGATCCCCGAGAACCTGCTGCACTTCTATGTCGACTTGAGAGAGCAGTTGCCACAGCAACCCGGGCGCCCGTTCGGCATCATCGTGCTGGGGGACAGCTCCTACGGCGACACCTTTTGTGGCGCCGGCGAGCTGATGGAGGAAGCCCTGTACGAAACCGCCGCCCGGAAAGTGGGAGACACCCTGCGCATCGATGCCATGGAAACCATGGAACCGGAGAGCGAAGCGCTGCCCTGGGTCAGGGACTGGATCAGACAACTCTGAGCGGACTCTGCAAACGCGTGGAAGGCCGATCCGGCGCTTGAGCCGCCGGTAACGACGGGTCATACTCGGGAGACAACGATAAGAAATGCGACAACCTGTGACCCTGACCCGCCCGCTCCAGCTTTTGATCACCCTGATGATCCTGTCGCTCCTGGCAGCCCCGTCCTTTGCTGCCGGCGACAGCGTGCGTCCGGCCATGGACTTCCTGCTGACCGATCCGGAGTCACCGGCAACCCCGGCGCAGGTCCAGGCAATGGACGGCTGGCAGTCACTGGAAGATCCGAGCCCGAACTTCGGTTATATGCGCAAAACCGTGTGGCTGCGCTTCCCGGTTCCCGAACGGGGTAATATCAATCTGCTGGAAATCGGTTATGCTCATCTGGACCACATCCGTTTCTTCCTGCTGGAGAACGGCGAGGTAGTAACCGAGGCCGCCGCCGGCGACCAACTCCCCTTCCTTGATCGTCCGGTGCACTATCGCAACTTCCTGTTCCGGTTTGACCATGCCCGCGAAGCCAACCAGCAGATCCTGCTCGAAGTCCGCACCAGCGGAGCCGTGCAGGTGCCGGTGCACCTGTGGCACGACAAGGATTTCTTCGAGAACGCGTTTTTCGAGGATCTGATCCATGCCGTCTATTACGGCATCCTGATTACCGTCATCTGCTTCAACCTGTTCATCTTCATTGCGCTGCGGGAAAAAATCTACCTGCTGTACGTGCTCTCCACCCTGGGCTATCTGGTGATCATCGGCAGCCTGAATGGCATTACTTACCAGCTGCTGTGGCCGGCCAATCCCGAGATACAGAACCGGTCCATGGTGCTGGGCATCCCCTTCGCCATGGTCTTCACGCTCTGGTTTGCCCAAGCGTTTCTCCAGCTGAAGAACCAGAGCCCTGCCACTGCCCGGGTGGTGAGCTTCGCGATCATCCTCAATACCATCGCAGCGCTGGCCACGTTCCTGACCGACTACAACACCGCCATCCGGCTGGTGGTGGCCCTGACCATTCCCAGCTGCCTGTTGCTGACACTGCTCGGGCCGCAGCAATGGCTTCGTGGCAACCGGCAGGCAATCTACTACACCCTGGCCTGGGGCGCGCTGACCCTGGGCAGTGCCGTGACCGCGGCCAACAAGTACGGCCTGCTACCCAACAGCTTCCTGAATGTTTATGCCATGCAGATCGGCTCGGCCCTGCAGGCAGTCCTGCTCGCCCTGGCCATGGCGAGCAGGATCTACCAGGAACGCCAGGACAAGGTGCTGGCCCGGGAAGCCGAGCTCCGAGCCCTTGAAGCCCGCCGCAGCGTGGAACTGAGGCTGATGGATCAGGCCCTGCACCATCCCCTTACCGGCCTGCCGAACCGCAGCAGCTTCGAGATGATGCTCAATGACCTGATCATGCGGCATCCCGAAAAACGTTATGGCATTGCCGTGGTCCACCTGAACAACCTGTCCTCAGTCACCAAGACCCTTGGCCACCGCAATACCGACCGGATCCTGGAACTGGCGGCCCTGCACTACAACTCGGTAGTCCAGACCATACCGGGGGCCATGCCGGTCGAACAGACCGATGAGCGCAACTACTTCCTGGCTTCCCTGGATCAGCAGTCTTTCGGCTTTATTGTCGATGCCACCCTGGCCGAGGCCTCCCCCCGGGCCGTGGTCACCGGCCTGGACAGCTTCCGGCAGTCTATCGATTACCTGGGCATGCAGGTTCCGCTGGACCCGCGCATGGGCGTGGCCATCTTCCCCGACCACGGTAGCGACGCCAACACCCTGATCCGCCGCGCCATCATCGCCGAGGGCTCCGAGCGGGCCCGGGACCGGGGCATGGCCTATTACAAGCCTTCCCGGGATGCCTACAGCGCGGACCGGCTGACCATGGTTTCGGAACTGCGCAAGGCCCTGGACAGCCACCAGCTGGCGCTCTACCTGCAACCCAAGCAATCCCTGGTCACAGGTCAGGTGGTCGGAATGGAGACGCTGATCCGGTGGCCGGGGCGCCAGAAGACGGTAAGCCCGGACGAAATCGTCCGGCTGGCGGAGCAGACCGGGCTGATCAAGCCGCTGACCCGTTGGGTGCTGGAGGAATCACTGCGCCTTCGTACCCAGTTGCTGGAGCAGGGATGGGATCTTGAGCTGTCCGCCAACATCTCGCCCAACAACCTGCGGGAGGCGGATTTTTCCCTTTATGTGCAGCGCCTGATGAATCGGTACGATGGCCACCGGGGCGCGGTCACGTTCGAGGTCACCGAAACCTCGATGATGCTGGACCCGGCCAACTCGCTGGAAGCCCTCAACGCCCTGAACGCCGCCGGAATCCGGGTCTCCATCGATGACTTCGGCTCCGGCTACTCCTCGCTGTCGTACATCAAGCAGCTGCCCGCCAGCGAGATCAAGATCGACCGCTCCCTGGTCACCGACCTGCCCAGCCAGGCCGAGGACCGGGTGATTGTCCAGACCACCATCGACATGTGCCACAATCTGGGCTATCAGGTGGTCGCCGAAGGTGTGGAGGATCAGGCGACCGCGGATCTGTTGAGAGACATGGGCTGCGACATGATCCAGGGCTATCTGGTCACAC
Source organism: Marinobacter sp. (assembly GCF_041690455.1). GTDB lineage: Bacteria > Pseudomonadota > Gammaproteobacteria > Pseudomonadales > Oleiphilaceae > Marinobacter. The sequence continues at coordinate 9,827 of NZ_JAWLHI010000059.1, read as the reverse complement.
CGCCTTTGCCTGTGAATGAGTTCCTGGACTGGCTCAATGCCAGTGGCCGCCAGCCCTCACGCAAGCTGGGTTAGGAACGTTTGCGGATCAGCGCTTCCTGGGTGGTGGATGCCACCAGCACCCCGTCCCGGTTATAGAAGTTACCCCGGTTGAAGCCCCGGCCGCCCGAAGTGCTGGGGCTGTCCTTGTCATAGAGCAGCCACTCGTCCATGCGGAAATCCCGGTGGAACCAGATGGCGTGGTCCAGGCTGGCCACCTGCATGTTCTTGCTGGTGAAGGTCAGTCCGTGGGGCTGCATGGACGTGGCCAGGAAGTGGAAATCGGAGGCATAGGTCAACAGGCACCGGTGCAGCACCGGGTCCTCGGGCAGCGGCCCCTGGGCCCGCAACCAGCTCTGCCTGTAGGGCGGTCGCTTCTCCGGCTGCAACGGATTGACCGGATCCACCGGGCGGATCTCGATGGGTCGATCCCGGGTCAGGGTCTCCCGGAAGCGCTCGGGCACTTGCGGAGCCAGGATCCGGCCCAGTTCCTGCTCGGACTTGAGGGTTTCCGGCTCGGGCGCATCGGGCATATCGAACTGGTGCTCGAAGCCCGGCTCCTCACCCTGGAAGGACATGGAGCCGGTCAGGATTTCCTTGCCATCCTGACGGGCAATCACCCGGCGTACGGAGAAGCTGCCGCCGTCCCGGACCCGCTGCACCTCGTAGTCAATGGGCATGCTGTGATTGCCCGGGCGCAGGAAATAGGCATGGAGAGAATGGCACAGACGATTCTCAACGGTGCGGCTGGCGGCCATCAGCGCCTGGCCGAGGACCTGGCCACCGAACACATTGGGAAACCCCAGGTCCTCACTGTCGCCCTGGAAGTGATCGTCGCCGATGGGGGAAAGATCCAGAAGCTCCACCAGCTTCTGTGTGACTTCTAGCATGCCTGCTCCTGTTAATTAGCTCACGAAGGGGTTTTCTACCCCAAGTGCGGTTTTTTCGCAATGACACGCAGGCATGGCCCGCGACGACATCACTGCCACAGGCCATGGAAGGCTCAGTCGTGAATGGGCGGCACTTCCTTCGCCAGGGCCTGTTTTTCCACGGCGAAGCGACCCGTCACTGCGAACCCCAACACCTCTCCCGCATCATTGCGGAACAGGGCACGCACACTGGTTCCCTCGGATTCCACTTCCCACTGGCCGCCGGCCCCGGACGGGGGCGGGCACACGGCGGTCGGGCAGCAGGGGGTCTTGATCATCACCGGCATGGTGCCATAGCTCACCTCCGTGCGCTCGCCAGTGAGGGTTTTGGCCAGCGCCCGGGCACAGGCCATCAGTGGCAGTACATACAGCAGCACATGACCATCCACCTCGGCGCAATCCCCCAGGGCATAGACATCCGGGGCCGAGGTTTCCAGGGCGCGGTTCACCCGGATACCCTTGCCGACATCCAGGCCGGCGCTCTCGGCCAGGCCCGTCCGGGGATGAAGACCAACGGCGGAAAGGACAACGTCCGCATCGAGACTCTCGCCATTGGCAAGGGTCAGCCTGACGCCACCGTTCTGACGATCGATCCGCTCGACCACAGTCCCCAGGTGAAACCGGACGCCCAGGTTCTCCAGCTCCTGCTGAACCGCGTTGGCAGCCGGTTCCGGCAACAGGCCCGGCATCACCACTTCCGATGGCGCGATAACGTCCACCTCATAGTCGCCATTGCGCAGATCGTTGGCAAATTCGCAGCCGATCAGACCGGCACCCATGATCGCCACCCGCTGGCCATCCGCCAGCGCCTCGCGGAAGGCCCGATAGTCCATCAGGTCATTGATGGAGAACACATGCTCCTGGCCATCACCGGCAATGGTCAGGCGAATCACATCCGCGCCCCAGGCCAGCACCAGCTTGCTGTACTTCAGCCGTTCATCGCCGAGGATCAGTTCGTGGGCCTCGGGATCGATGCCGGTCACCGTGGTGAAGGTCCGGAGCTGCACATCGAGCTGCTCCGCCATGGCCTCGGTGGACGCCTGGGCAAGACCATCGGCATCCTTGCCCTTGGTGAATCCTGTGGACAACATGGGCTTGGAATAGCTGACGCCGTCATCAGCGGTAACCATGATCACCGGGCTTTCGTTATCCTGTTTCCGGAGCTCCCGGGCCAGGGAGTAGCCGGACAAACCGGTCCCGACAATAACGATGGGGGCCTGTTCAGACATAGCGGTACTCCCGTCCGTTAACCGATCTCGATCATCTCGAAGTCTTCCTTGCCCACGCCGCAATCCGGACACACCCAGTCCTCGGGCACATCTTCCCACTTGGTACCCGGCTCGATACCATCTTCCGGCCAGCCCTCGGCCTCGTCATAGATCAGCCCACAGACCACGCACTGCCACTTTTTCATCAATACTCTCCCCGAACATTCGCTTGTGGATGAATCGCTGGGCGCATAGTAATTGTCCGACAATCATACGCGCAAGTTGTTTTGCCTGTTCCCGGCCACCAACAGTTGTCATGGCAGGCCACCATGGCTTTACGGGTCATCATACCGGCCGACTTCCCGGACACCAATGCCATTACGGACGGCCACCCGGAGAGTTTTCTGCCAATAGCCATAAATACAGATATTGGCCCCCACAACCGCCCCTCCCTTCTGACCAGCCACTCCGGTATAATCGCCCGTTTTAGACAGGATCCGACCGTTATGACCGATACCGTCGCCGAAATGAACCAGGTCATGGCCGAGGCCGACTGCCTGGTTGACGAACAGCAGGTACAGGCTGCCATCGGCAATCTGGCTGACGACATCACCGCCCGTCTCAAGGACAGTAATCCGCTGCTGTTCTGTGTAATGAACGGGGGCCTGATCCTCACCGGCCAACTGCTGACCCGGCTGACCTTCTTGGTCCAGGCCGAGTACCTTCACGCTACCCGATACCGCCAGGAAACCACGGGCGGCATCCTGGAATGGAAGCTACAGCCCGAGGCCGACATGAATGGCCGTACCGTGCTGATCGTCGATGACATTCTCGACGAAGGCACCACCCTGTGCGCGATTGCGGACTACTGCCTGGCCCATGGCGCATCCGAGGTCCTGACCGCGGTGCTGGTGGACAAGCAGCACGATCGCAAGGCCCGCCCAGGTCTCAAGGCCGACTTCACCGGCCTGGAAGTGGAAGACCGCTTCCTGTTCGGTTACGGCATGGACTACAAAGGCTATTGGCGCAACGCCCCCGGGATCTATGCCGTCAAGGGACTCTGAGCACCAACCGGGCATTCCTCTGACCCACTGGTACCGTTCCCTGGCCGCAGCCGGCCTTCGTAACCCGGAGGTTCGTGGCCCGGCCCGCTACTGGCTCCAGCTGGAGGGTTCGTTCACCCGTGCCCTCCAGAAAGAATGCCGCGAATCCTTCCACGTCGAGATCCAGCGCGAAGGCTTCGGTCGCCCCACACTCGAGGAGGCGCAGCGGTTGGCCATACCCGAGCGCGAGCAGGCGTGGATCCGCGAGGTCCATCTCTGCGGGGACGGGCACCCCTGGGTGCTGGCCCGTACCATCATCCCCCTGGACTGCCTGGAAGGGCGCAACCGAATCCTGCGTAACCTGGGCAACAAGCCCCTCGGTGCCTACCTGTTCAGTAGCCCACGCTGGCAACGCGGCCCCCTGGAAACCGGCCTGTGTACTCCGCAGGGTAGCGAGCAACCCCGCCTGGCCCGCCGCTCGATCTTCCATGACGGGAATCATGCCCTGCTGGTGGGCGAATACCTGTTGCCGATCCTGTATTCCTGAACCCGGCCTTTAACCGGTCGGAACCGGCTGGCTATAATCCGCAGATCTGCCCGTTTTCCATTTGCTGCAACCGGATGCGTACCATGATCCCGAACGCCATGCCCGAACACGTCCAGAGCCGCCTGACCGATTACGCCAGGCTGTTGCGAATCGATCGCCCCATCGGCTCACTGCTTCTGCTCTGGCCCACTTACTGGGCACTCTGGCTCGCCGGGGACGGCAACCCCGGTATCGGCAACATCATCGTCTTTACCCTGGGCGTGTTCTTCATGCGCGCCGCCGGCTGCGCCATCAATGATTTTGCCGACCGGGACTGGGACAAACACGTCAAGCGCACCAAAGACCGCCCACTGACCGCCGGGCGCATCCAGGCCTGGGAGGCAGTCGCCCTGTTTGCCGCCCTGTGCCTGATCTCGTTCCTGATGGTGGTTCTGTTCACCAATACCCTGACCCTGTACCTGTCCTTTGGCGGGGTCATCCTGGCGTTCATCTATCCGTTCATGAAACGCTATACCCACCTGCCCCAGCTCTTTCTGGGCGCCGCCTTCTCCTGGGCCATTCCCATGGCCTGGGCGGCGGAGGCCAATGAACTCAGCCAGCTGACCTGGCTGCTGTTCACCGCCAACGTACTCTGGACTGTGGCCTATGACACCCTCTACGCCATGGTCGACCGGGACGATGACCTCAAGGTCGGCATCAAGTCCACGGCCATCCTGTTCGGGGATGCCGACAAGGCCATCATCGGCATGCTCCAGGCCCTGGTCATCCTGATCCTGGTGATGGTTGGCCACCGGGCGGAGTTGGGCGTGTTCTACTATCTGGGCGTCGCCGTCATGGCCGGCCTGTTTGCCTATCATCAGTACCTGGCCCGGGATCGGGCTCGTGAGGGCTGCTTCAAGGCCTTCCTGAACAACAACTGGGCCGGCTTTGCGGTCTTTGCGGGGCTGGTGATCGACCTGTTGTTCCGCTGAGGCTGTCATATACTTGTCATACTTCGGCGTTGTAATGAGGCAGCAACAAATCAAGGTCTGACACAGGTTACAAACCATGAACGGAAAAACTGTCCTGATCGTCGATGACGAGGCCCCCATCCGGGAAATGATTGCCGTGGCCCTCGAAATGGCAGATTACGACTACATTGAGGCAGCGGATGCCCGGGAAGCCCATGCCCTGATTGTCGACAAACAACCGGATCTGGTCCTGCTCGACTGGATGCTACCGGGCACCAGCGGCGTCGAGCTGGCCCGGCGACTGAAGAAAGACGAGGCCACCGCCGACATCCCGATCATCATGCTCACGGCCAAGGTCGAGGAAGACAACAAGATCCAGGGCCTGGAAGTGGGAGCCGATGACTACATCACCAAACCCTTCAGCCCCCGCGAGCTGGTTGCCCGCCTCAAGGCGGTATTGCGCCGCGCCACCCCGCCCGGAGTCGACACCCCGATCGAGGTGGAGGGGCTGACCCTGGATCCGGTCGGCCACCGGGTCACCACCGAGGAAGGTGCCCTGACCATGGGTCCGACCGAATACCGTTTACTGCAGTTCTTCATGACGCACCAGGAACGGGTCTATACTCGCTCCCAGCTTCTGGACCAGGTCTGGGGCGGCAACGTCTACGTCGAGGAGCGCACCGTCGATGTCCACATCCGGCGGTTACGCAAGGCCCTGGGGGACAGGTACGACCATCTGATCCAGACTGTTCGGGGAACCGGTTACCGCTTCTCCACCAGAGCCGCATAAGCACTGCCGGCCACTCATTCTGCATCAGGCCGGAACCGACACAAGGCAGCTTTCGATGCACCACAACTGGTCACGCTACCTGCGGATAATCATTGCCGGGCTCGCCATTACCACGCTGGTGGGCTTCATTTTCGACAGGCCGCTGTGGGGCCTGACCTTCGGGCTGGTGGTCTACCTGTGGTGGACCCTGGTCCAGGCGCGCCGCCTCTATCATTGGCTGGCCAATCCCAGTGGCACTGATGAAGCACCCCAGAGCATTGGCATGTGGGGCGACATTTTCGATGGCCTGAACAAGCTGCACCAGAACCACCTGCGCACCCAGGACCGGCTGCGGACGCGGATCAACCGGGTACAGGAGTCCACCAACGCCATGCGCGACGGGGTCATCATGACCGATTCGCGGGGCGCGATGGAGTGGTGGAACGGCTCGGCCGAGCACCTGCTGGGCTTCCGCCGCAATACCGACCAGGGTCAGTACATCCACAACCTGATCCGCAACCCGGTGTTCAAGAACTACTTTGATTCCCGGGACTATCGGGAGCCGCTGGAGATCAACTCTCCGGCCAAGCCCCACATCCATCTGCAGATCCAGATCAGCCTGTTCGGCGATGACGACCGGCTGATCGTCGCCAAGGATGTCACCCGCCTCTACCAGCTGGAGCAGATGCGGCGCGACTTTGTCGGCAACGTGTCTCACGAGATGCGCACCCCGCTGACGGTGATCAGCGGCTACCTGGAAACCCTGGTGGACCACGCCGACGAACTACCCCCCAAGTGGCGGCGGGCCATCAACACCATGGCCGCCCAGTCCTCACGAATGGAGGCCCTGATCACCGACCTGATCCTCCTGTCCCGGATCGAGACCGGCGAACAGACAGTGGACGATGCCCTGACCGACGTCGATGCCCTGATCGAACAGATCTGCCACGATGCCAAGGCTCTCAGCGGCGACAAGCAGCACGAATTCACCGTCGATATCACCGACCACCGGTTACTGCGGGGTGACGAGAACCAGTTACGCAGCGCCTTCTCGAACCTGGTGTTCAACGCCGTGAAATACACCCCGGCCCATGGCCATCTCACCATTTCCTGGACCACCAACCGAGAGGGCGCGCACCTTTCGGTCAAGGACACCGGCATGGGGATCGACCCGGTGCACATCCCCCGGCTGACCGAACGCTTCTACCGGGCCGACCCGAGCCGCCACAAGGATACCGGCGGTACCGGCCTGGGCCTCGCGATCGTCAAGCACGTCCTGCTTAACCACGATGGTAACCTGGAGATCCGCAGCCGGATTGGCGAGGGCAGCGAGTTCATCTGTCACTTCCCGCGGGAAAGGCTGGTCGAGCGGGTACCGGAAACCACCGCGAACGATTAACCGGCACCCCGGGGAACCGGAAGCTTAAACAATTGTCATGCCCTACTGGTCATTGCGGTATTTTCACACCCTGAAAACACGCTACCATGGCCATAACAGCTTCCATCCAAGACTATCCGGTTCGAGGTATCGAGTGCGCTTCACTCTCTCAAGATCATCCCGCGGGCCCTTGGCCCTGATCATTGCCAGCATCCTGGCTCCGGTGACGGGTACCGCCCTCGCCCAGGACCAGGCCGAGCCAATCAGCCAGCGGGCGTTTGTCGAGTGCAAGGCCAGGCTCGAGCAACAGGCTATCGAGGGCGGAGTCAGCCAGGCCACCGCCAGCCAGGTAATGGCACAGGTGGAACACCTGGACCGGGTGATCGAACTGGATCGCCGGCAACCGGAGTTCACCACCACCTTCGCCGATTACCTGAATCGTCGGGTCAATGAGGCCCGGGTCAGCAAGGGCCGGGAGATGCTTGCCGAGCACCGGGACCTGCTGGAGCGGGTAACGGATGAAACCGGTGTTCCGGCACCCTATCTGGTGGCGTTCTGGGGCCTGGAGACCAATTTCGGCAGCTACTTCGGCAAGATGTCTGTGCCCAGCGCCCTGACCACTCTCGCCTGTGATGCCCGCCGGAGCACCTTCTTCACTCAGCAGCTGATCGCCGCCCTGCGCATCATCGATGAGGGCGCGATACCCGCTGACCAGATGGAGGGCTCCTGGGCCGGCGCCATGGGGCACGTCCAGTTCATGCCCACGGTCTTTCTACAGCATGCGGTGGACGCCGATGGCGATGGTCGCCGGGATCTCTGGAATAGCCTGCCCGATGCCATGATGTCTGCCGGAAAATTCCTGCAGTCCATGGGCTGGGACGGGGACTACCGCTGGGGGCGCGAGGTATTGCTGCCCGACAACTTCAATTACAACCTGGCCGATGGCCGCCGCCTGGCGCTGACCGAATGGCGCAACATGGGCATCACCGATGCCTTTGGCAACGGCCTGTCCCGCGCCGACATCAAGGCCAAGCTCGTGGTGCCTGCGGGGCATCAGGGACCGGCGTTTCTGGTCTACGATAATTTCCGGGTGATCATGGGCTGGAACCGTTCCGAATTCTACGCCATCGCCGTCGGCCACCTGGCGGATCGGGTGGCGGGTGCCGGCAAGCTGCAGAACCCGCCGCCGGAGGATGCACCGGCCCTGTCCCGGGACAACATCATGGAACTGCAAGAAGCCCTGACCGACCGGGGTTTTGACACCGGCAAACCGGACGGCATCCTCGGTCCGGCCACACGATCGGCCATTCGCAAGTTCCAGGCTGCCTCCGGCATGGTTGCCGATGGCTATCCCGGGCAAGCCGTTCTGGCCAGACTGAACGTATCTACCGGTAACTGATTCGATACGTAAGGCAGAGGTCGGACAAACGTCATGGATTCCATAACCCAGGTTGCCCTTGGAGCCTCCATCGCCGGTGCGGTTGCGGGTAAAACCCTGGGACGCTCGGCACTCCTGATCGGCGGTGCGCTCGGCACACTGCCCGATCTGGACGTGGTCATCGACTATGGCTCCGCCGTAGCCAACTTCACCCAGCATCGTGGTTTCAGCCACTCGCTCTTGGTCCTGGCGCCGCTGGCCCTGTTGCTGGCGTGGCTACTCTGGCGCTGGAAGCCCGAGCTGGCCTTCCGACGATGGCTGCTGCTGACCGGCCTTATCCTGCTGACCCACCCGATACTGGACGCCTTTACCACCTATGGCACCCAGTTGTTCTGGCCGTTTGGCGGACCGGTTGCCATCAACAGCATCTTCATCATCGACCCGGTCTACACCCTGCCACTGCTGGCCGGCTGCATTCTGTTCCTGATCCGACCGCCGGCCCAGCGTGCCATTGCCGTTGGCCTGGCCCTCTCCACTGTTTATCTCGGCTGGACCCTGGCCGCGCAACAGATCATCACCGACCGGGTCACGCCCGCGCTGGCACAGGCTGGAATGGAGAACGCCCGGCTGATGGTCCAGCCGATGCCGTTCAATACTGTGTTGTGGCGGGCCACCGCCATAAACGACGAGCAGCGGGTGGAAATCGTTACCGGCTTCCTCGACGGTGACCAGCCGCTGACCCTGGAAACCTTTCCCCGCGACCCGCAACTGGCACAAGCCGTGGCCAATCTGCCGGAAGTACGTCGCCTGGAATGGTTCACCGGCGGCTTTCTGGACTATGCCACCGACGGTGACCGGATTACCGCCACAGACATCCGCCTGGGTCTGCCCGGTGCGCACCCCTTCACCTTCGTGGTCGCCCGCGAGAACGGTGGCCAGCTCCTGCCGCTCACCAGCAGCCGCCTGCCCAGGCCCTCGGTCAATGACCAGGCGCTGAGCCAGCTGTGGGCCCGGGTGACCGGCAAGAGCAAGGTGCTTTGCCTTGCCACCCTGAGCTCACCGGCACCGGGACAGAGTTGCTGATGAATCTGCGCCTGGACCAGTTCATCGCCACTTGCACCGAACTGTCCCGCAAGGAAGCCAAGCGGGCGATTGGCACCGGCGCCGTTACCGTCGACGGTGGCGTCTGCAAAACCGCCAACCGGAAAATTCCCGATGATGCACGCGTCACCCTGGATGGTGAAGTCCTGACCCTGCCCGGGGAGCGCTACCTGATGATGAACAAGCCGATGGGCGTGGTCAGCGCTACCAGCGACAGCGAGCATCCGACCGCCCTGGACCTGCTGCCCGCCGAACTTGCCCGGGACCTGCACATGGCCGGACGGCTGGACCTGGATACCACCGGCCTGTTGCTGCTGACCACTGACGGCCAGTGGTCCCACCGCGTCACCTCGCCCCGGACCGACTGCCCCAAGACCTACCGGGTCAGTCTCGAAGAACCGCTGACCGAAGCAGCGGAACAGGCACTGATGGCCGGGGTGTTACTGCGGAATGAGGACCGAAAAACCCGCCCGGCAACGATCAGGC
>NZ_JAWLHI010000058.1:0-27396 GCF_041690455.1 Marinobacter sp. | reverse complement strand
GGGCAATTCTTTGGAGGCAAACTCGGACGCGGAATAGACCGACGCGCCGGACTCGCTGACCACGATCCGGGCCAGTTTCAGTTCCGGATAACGCTTGCACAGATCGGCCACCAGCTTCTCGGTTTCCCGTGAGGCAGTGCCGTTACCGATCGCCACCAGCTCAATCCCGTACTCCCGGCACCAGGTGGCCAACTGCTCGATGGACTGGTCCCACTTGTTCTGGGGCGCATGGGGGAAAATCGCGCCATGGCCCACCACCTGACCGGTACCGTCGATCACCGCCACCTTGACCCCGGTGCGCAGTCCCGGGTCCAGACCCAGGGTCGGGCGCGGGCCCGCCGGCGCCAGCAACAGCAAGTCTTTCAGGTTGGCGGCAAACACGTTGATCGCCTCGGTTTCCGCGGCTTCACGCACCTGTGCCATCAGGTCAGTCTCGATCTGGGTGGACAGCTTGACCCGCCAGGTCCAGCGCACCACTTCAGACAGCCATTTGTCGGCCGGGCGACCGTCATCCCGGATGCGCCAGCGCGCGGCAATCCGCTGCTCGGCCGGGTGCGGCTGGCGACGATCATCTTCTGCGTCACCCACCACAATGCTGTAGGTCAGGATACCCTCGTTACGGCCACGGAGAATGGCCAGCGCCCGGTGCGATGGCACCTTTTTCAGGGGCTCGACATGATCAAAGTAGTCCCGGAACTTGGCGCCCTCGGTCTCTTTGCCTTCCACCACGGACACCTTGAGCTGACCTTCCTGCCAGATGAAGTCCCGCAGGTCACCCAGCAGTTCGGCATCCTCGGCGAAACGCTCCATCAGGATGTAGCGGGCACCATCGAGGGCCGCCTTGGTATCTTCCACCCCGGCGTCCTTGTTGATGTAGGCCCCGGCGGCGGCTTCGGGATCAAGGGTCGGATCGTCATACAGGGCATCGGCCAGGGGCTCCAGACCGGCTTCCCGGGCAATCTGGGCCTTGGTGCGGCGCTTGGGTTTGTAGGGCAGATACAGGTCTTCCAGCCGGTTCTTGGTGTCTGCCCCGTTGATCGCAGCCTTGAGCTCATCGGTCAGCTTGCCCTGCTCCTCAATGCTGTTGAGGATGGTAGCGCGGCGGTCCTCCAGCTCACGCAGGTAACGCAACCGCTCTTCCAGGTTCCGCAGCTGACTGTCGTCCAGCGAGCCGGTGACTTCTTTCCGGTAGCGGGCAATAAACGGAACGGTCGCGCCCTCGTCGAGCAGGGCAACGGTGGCATTAACCTGTTGTTCGCGGACACCAAGCTCTTCCGCGATACGGCTGGAAATCGTCTTCATGCAACCTCGGTAAAATCACATAGGAATCGAATTAACGGGAAAAGGTACAGCGGCTTACTTCTGCAAGCAAGCGGCCTGACTGCGGCTGTTCAGGAATTGCACAAGCTCGTTCCAGGGCATGGGGCGGGCGTAATAGTAGCCCTGGACCTCGTCACAATGCTGCTGGCGGAGAAACTCCAGTTGCCCTTCGCTCTCCACCCCCTCGGCGACGACGCTCATCTGCAGACTGTGGGACAGGCTGATAATCGCACGGATGATATGCTCGGCATCGGCAGACTGCCCCAGCTCCTCCACGAAGGACTTGTCGATCTTGACCAGGGAAATCGGCAGGTGCTGCAGATTGCTCAGCGATGAAAAACCGGTGCCGAAATCGTCCAGGGCAAAGCTGATGCCCAGCTGGTTCAGCTCCCGCAGGCAGCGTTGGGCGTATTCGGGATCGTGCATCATGGCACTTTCCGTAAGCTCCAGTTCCAGCAGGCTGGTATCCACGTTGGCGTTGAAGATGATCCGGAAGATGGTCTCGGTCATCTTGCGATCGTGGAACTGGCGGAACGACAGGTTGACGGCGAACACCAGTCCGGGAAAGCCCAGCTCGGCGGATTCCTTGAGCCGCTGACAGGCCTGTTCGATCACCCAGTAGCCGATTGGAACGATCAGGCCGCTGCGCTCGGCCACCGGAATGAATTCATCCGGCCCCACCAATCCGCGCTGCGGGTGGTTCCAGCGCAGCAGACATTCCACACCGCGCACTTCCTCGGTCGCCAGGTCGATCCTGGGCTGGTAGTAAACCTCCAGCTCCCTGCCCCGCAGGGCATTGCGCAAGTCCGCCTCCAGGCGCAGCTGGTAGCCGGCAGAGATGTGCAGTTGCCGGTCGTAAAAACGGTAACTGGTGCCCGGATCCCGCTTGGCCTCGAACATGGCACGATTGGCCCGGCGCATCAGGTTCTCGGCGCTGTCACCGGATTCCGGGTAGGTCGCGACACCGAGGCTGGCGTTCACCACCAGCTGCTGGCCGTCCACGGTCACAGGCTCATCGAGCAGTGTGACCACCTTGCGGATGATCCGGGTAATATCCAGCGAATCCTCGACTTTCTCGATAATGATCGCCAGCTCGTCCCCGCCGATGCGCATCAGCGAGTCCACGCGGCGCAAGGCGTGACGCAGTCGCTCCGCCAGCTTCATCATCAGCTGGTCGCTGCGCTGGTAGCCGAAAGATTCGTTGATACTGCGGAAATCGTCGATATTGAGGTGCAGCAGGGCCAGCCTCTGACCGCCCCGTTCGGCCCGCAGCAAGCCCTGCTGCAGCCGGTCGAAGAAAAGGTCCCGGTTAATGACCCCGGTGGCAACATCGCGCCCAAGATGGCCCTGGGCGGACGTGCTCAGCTGTTCCCGGTACCAGAGGTATTTCACCGCCCGGGGGAAACTCCAGCGGTCGAGGCCCTGCCGGCTCAGGTAATCCGCCGCCCCTTCCGCAACAAGCTGCGATGCCCGTTCACCGGGCAGCTCGGCACTGAGCGCCAGCACCGGCTTGTCGTCGCTGGAGACCGAAAGGTATTGCAGGAAGGCGGCTTCGTTACCGCCGTGAAACACACAATCCCAGACGATGACGTCGAAACTGGCGTTGCGGATGAGATCGTCACAATCGATCAGATCCGGACACCAGGTGACATCCGGATCGATCTCGGAGTCGCCTGAAAGCAGCGAGTCCAGCCAGAGAAAGTCCGCGTGGTGTGGTGTCAGCACCAGTACGCGTAACCGATCGGGCCTCGGAGTCTCCAGGGGCAATGTCATCAAACAGGATCCGTCTCTGCATAGGCTGTGACTGATAACCTTATCATAGCCAAGAGATGATCGAGGTACAGTAACGCCTGCTGGTGTAGAATAATGACACGCGAATTTCCTGACCCCCGTTCCATTCTGGTCCGTAATCTGTGAACAAGCTCAACCCCCGACAAAGTGAAGCCGTCCGTTACGCCGATGGCCCGCTACTGGTGCTCGCCGGCGCCGGCAGTGGCAAGACCAGCGTGATCACGCGCAAGATCGCCTATCTGATCGAGGAACTGGGCATTCCGGGGCGTCATATTGCCGCGGTGACCTTTACCAACAAGGCCGCCCGGGAAATGAAGGAACGGGTAGGCCGGATTGTGGACCGGGGCAAGTCCCGGGGGCTGATCGTATCCACCTTCCACAACCTCGGCCTGAACATGATCAGGGAAGAGCATCCGCACCTGGGCTACCACCCCGGCTTTTCCATTTTCGATGCCGAGGACGCCAAGGCCCTGTTGCAGGACCTGATGCTGCGCGAAGCCAGCGCCGATGCCGGCGATGAGCTCAACGATGTGCAGATGACCATCTCCTCCTGGAAGAACGCCATGCGTGGCCCGGAAGAAGCCTACAGCAAGGCCGCCGATGAGCGGGAACAGCGCATCGCCCTGATCTACAAGCGCTACAACGAATACCTGAAAGCCTACAACGCGGTGGATTTTGACGACCTGATCCTGCTGCCGGTGCAGCTGTTCCGCAGCCACCCGGATGTGCTGGCCAAGTGGCGGCGCAAGATCCGCTACATGCTGGTGGACGAGTACCAGGACACCAACGTGTGCCAGTACGAACTGGTCAAGCTGCTGGTGGCCGATCGGGCCGCCTTCACCGTGGTCGGCGATGACGACCAGTCCATCTACGCCTGGCGCGGGGCCCGGCCCGAGAACCTGGCCCAGCTCAAGGAAGACTTCCCGAGCCTGAAAATCGTCAAGCTCGAGCAGAACTATCGCTCGACCGGGCGGATCCTGCGCAGTGCCAACACGGTGATTGCCAACAACCCCCATGCGTTCGAGAAAGCCCTGTGGAGTGACCACACCATCGGGGAAGAGCTCCGCATCATCCGCTGTCGCAACGAGGATGCCGAAGCGGATCGGGTCGCGACCGAGATCATCGACAACAAACTCAAGCAGGGTCTCGATTTCAAGGACTTCGCCGTGCTGTACCGGGGTAACCACCAGTCCCGGCTACTGGAGATGAAGCTGCAGGCCTACCAGATTCCCTACCGGATCTCCGGCGGCCAGTCGTTCTTCTCCAAGAACGAGATCAAGGACGCCATGTCCTACCTGCGGCTGCTGGTCAATCCGGATGACGACGCCGCTTTCCTGCGGGTGGTCAACGTCCCCCGGCGGGAAATCGGCCCGCGCACCCTGGAGCAGCTGAGCCACTACGCCCGCTCACGCAATGTCAGCCTGTTCCAGGCCCTGGGGAATATGGGCGCGGAAGCCCATGTTACCGAGAAAGGCCTGGACCGGTTACGGCGCTTTGCCCATTGGGTTGACCGGACCTGCGAACGCCTGCATTCGGAGGACCCGATCCCGGTGATCAAGCAGCTGTTCACCGACATCGAATACGAGGAATGGCTGCACCAGCACTCCGGCACGCCCAAGCAGGCCGAGCGGCGCATGGAGAACATCTGGTACCTGGTGGAATCGATCCAGCGCATGCTCGATGACGGCAAGGGCACGGCGGACGAGATCGGCATCGAGGACGCCATCAGCAAGCTGATCCTGCGGGACATGATGGAGCAGCGGGAGGAGGAAGACGACAGCGACAAGGTTCAGCTGCTGACCCTGCACGCCTCCAAAGGCCTGGAGTTTCCCCATGTGTTCATCATGGGCCTGGAGGAGGAAATCCTGCCCCACCGCGCCAGCATCGAGGAAGGCAACATCGAGGAGGAGCGGCGCCTGATGTACGTCGGCATCACCCGTGCCCGGGAAACCCTGACCCTCACCTATGCTGCCTCCCGCAAACAGTATGGCGAGAAGATCGAAACCATTCCCAGCCGGTTTCTGGATGAGCTGCCCGAGGACGACCTGAAATGGGAAGGCCTCGGAGACCTCGACCGGGAAGCCAATCAGAAAAAGGGCAAAGCCACCCTGAGCGCCCTGCTCGGGGATCTCGGCAGCTGACCATTTTTTAATCTTCACCCCCTGCAACTATTCCCGTTCCTGGTCCGTTACCCCCGATGGGGAAGTCTCCCCTCGACACAACAACAAGACCAGGAGAACGAAATGACACCGATTGATCTTTCGTACGGCTCCAGCAAACTGCTACTGGCCATCAGTTCCGCACTGGTACTGTCCGCCTGCGGCGGTGGTGGTGATTCCGGCACCAATAGCAACGGTTCCAGCGCCGAAACCTCTTCCGGCCAGAACACGGCGGTGGGCGGCGATCAGGTGGCCCAAACCGCCGAATCAGGGACGCCCACCGGTGACCCCGTCAAGGGTTTCTTCACCGACCCTTTCGCGGAGCCCGTCATTACCGTCGATGGTGAGGATGTGGAAACCGATGAGCGGTGTGTGACCAACAGCGAGGGCCTGCTGGAGTGCAAACCGGCGGCGGGCACCATGGCAGTACTTGAGGATGGCCGGGTACTCTACCTGAACGCCCTGGAAGGAACGGAAAACGTCGAGTTGTCCATCGTGGCGGAATTCGGCGAGGTCTCCATCAACGATCAGAGCCGGGTTCTGGCACTCGGCGAGGCGGACACACCGCAGTGGATCAAACCGGATCCGTTGCGGGCGGGCGCTAATCCCGACGGTAACGACTCTGAAACCCTGCTTGATGGCACCGAACTCGATGGCGCCCTGGATACCGCCGACAACACGGCGAAGAACGACGGCGCGCTGTTCTGTTCCGACATAATCGCCCTGGCCGACGGAAGGATCATGGCGGTCGGCGGCACCGACTACTATTCAGAGCCCGGTGTTGACGGCTTTCCGATCGGGGTAGCCGAACTGGAGGGCATCAAGAACTCCCGGATTTTCGACGGAACCACCAACACCTGGACCCAGAGCGGAGACATGACTTACGGCCGCTGGTACCCGTCGCTGGTGACACTCGGAAACAGCGACGTCTTTGTCGCCAGTGGCGTGACCAAACTGATCAAGCCGGTCTACCCGGAGGATCCGCTCAACTCGGGCCGGAACGTGGTGGAAACGGAAACCTACGACCCCTGTTCCGGTACCTGGACGGAGAATCCGAGCACGGCGCAGCGATCACTGCCGCTGTACCCCAGGATGCATCTGCTGCCCAATGGTCATGTGCTTTACAATGCCGGCGGCCAGGCCTTCAATCCCTTCGGCCAGGGGTATGATCAGGCGCTCTGGAACATCGTGGCCAGCTACAATCCCGACACCCAGCGCTGGACGGATATCGGTTATGCCGGCCTGCCCCTGCGACTGGACGAAGTGGGCCTTGAGCAGCTGAGCAGCAGCCTCAACATCACCAACCTTTCCATGGAGCAGGCAGGCAGCCTGCTGGGTGGCGTGCTCGAATCCCCCACCGACCTGCTGACTGCCGCCTCCGACCTGAACCTGGACGAGGAAACCCTGAAAACCGCCATTGCCGGCGGCATGCGCGGCTCCACATCCAGCACCATGCTGCCGGTGCGGCCGGATGAGAACGGCCAGTACAACGAAGTGGAACTGCTGACGGCGGGCGGTGTGCCCAGCTACGCTCTGCTGACCAACCCGGGCGGCTATCTGCCGGTGGCACAGAGCCGCATCGACACCATCAGCATTAACGGCGAACAACTGGATTACGAGTCTCGGCTGACCGGACCTCTGAACCAGCCCCGGTGGTACGGCACCAATGTGCTGCTGCCCGACGGCAGCGTGATGGTGTTCAGTGGCGGTACCCGTGACGGTGTGGTGTCACCGGGGCTGGAAGGACCAATCATGACCACCGAGCGCTTTGACCCCGACACCGGCACCTGGACCGAAATGGCCACGGCCAACCGCCCGAGGACCTACCACAATACCGCGGTCTTGCTCCCGGACGGTCGCGTTCTGGTAGCAGGCCACGCCCCCATCAGTACCGCTTACCTCTCACACATCAATCTCGAGGACTTTGGTCTGGGGCCCAATGCCGGCCGCGATCCGAGTTTCGAGATCTATACGCCGCCCTATGCCATGCGGAATGACCGTCCCGAGATTCTGTCAGCACCGGAAACGGCCACCATCGGCGACACCCTCAGCATTCAGGTGGACGACGCCGAGAACATAGATGAAGTGCTGTTGATCCGGCGGACTGCAATGACCCATCTGATCGACGGTGATCAGCGGGCGGTGGAACTCCCGATTGTTTCCCGCAACGGCCGTAACCTTCGTCTGGCCATGCCGGATAGCCATGACGTTGTGCCGGCTGGTAAATACATGCTGTTTGTCAGTAAATCATCGGACGAGGGCCGGGTGCCTTCGGTCTCCACGCCGGTCACGGTGGTGAACACGTCCCTGGCCTGCACGGCTGACACCCAGCTTGCAGACACCGACACCTCGACCAGCGACGGAAGCCTGTTGGATGAACTGGGAGGCACACTATGAGCGAAGCAATCCATCAGAGCAGGATCCGATGGTTTTGCACCGTGGCAGCGGCTGGTCTGGCGCTTTGCGCCGGGCCAGCCCTGGGACATGGGGCACCGGAGACAGGCAAAACACCGGACAGCCGGATGAGCGCAGCCATCACTGCTGCCCCGGTGATCGCCGGACTTGATGTCATGATCCTGGATGCGCCCAGACCCGGGCTGCTGTTGAGCTACCGTGGGGAACAGGTACTGACGGTCCTTGGTAAAGACCAGGAGCCGATGTTGCGCATCACAGAAAGGGGTGTGAGCGCCAACCAGGACAGCCCTACCTACAGGCTCAGCGATGAGCGGCAGATACAGGCTCAGCCCTCAGGTTGGACCACAGTTTCAGAGTCAGGCACCTACGGATGGATGGATCCGCGTCTGGCGGTCCGGTCGGGGCACAGGGAAGAGTGGACCATAGAGATCATGGACGAAGACGGGGGTTTGTTCGAGCTCAAGGGAAGTCTCGAATCAAAACTCATGCCGTAGAAACGAAAACACCCATCTGCGCGTTTTCTGTAGAGCGCAGATGGGTGCCACGGCATGTCCAGCCAAGTTTGTACTTACTGGCTCTGAGAAACGATGTGCTCAACCGCCGCCTTGATTTCCTCATCCGGACAGTTTGCACAGCCGCCCTTGGCCGGCATGGCGTTGAAGCCATTGAGGGCGTGGTTAATCAGGGTTTCCATGCCCTGGTCGATGCGCGGAGCCCAGGCCGCAGTATCGCCAATCTTGGGTGCGCCAGCAGCGCCGGTAGTGTGACAGGCCATACAGACAGCGTCGTACACTTCGCTGCCGGAACGGGGGCCAGAGCTGGCTGCCTGGGTCGGCGCCGCGGCTTCACCACACTCCTCGCCTTCCAGGCACACTTCACCAACCGGCTCGATACGCGAACGGATTTCGTCTTCAACACTAGCCATAACGGCGCCGGCGGTCAGGCCGAAACCGAGCAGAACAACAGCCAGGACTCTCTTCATGTTCACAATGCACCTCGCATTTGAGCGTTATAATCTTTGGTCGCCGCATTATAGCGACTGAACCCCGGCAAAAAAACCAAAGGCCAGAATCATAAATTGATTTCAACCGGTTTAATTGCAATTTCGTAAGCCCTCAGGCATGAATTTTTGAATACAGGTACCATACCGGCAATCTGACCAACACCACTTCCAGGACCTGCTCCATGCCAGACGCAGAAAGCAATCGCCCGCATCCTTGGCGCAAGCCACTGTTGATTCTCGAATTCTCCGCCCTGGCTGTCCTGCTCGGTTCCATGGCCTGGTTTTCCAGCCAGACCGCCGACGGCAGCAAGATCAGCGCCGGCTGGCTGCTGATCCCGGCCTTTGCCAGTCTGGGCGTGTTTGTAAGTTTTATCGGCCTGATGTACCTGCGCTGGGTCGCGGCGGCAAATGCGGCCAATCGTACCCGCCACAGAATTATTTTCGCCCTGTTGGCGATTACCCTGATCGGGGTCTGGGTGTATGGTATTGCCAACACCTGGTTGAGCCTGAACGCAAGCTGAAGATCGCCCCATGAGACATCAACCCTGGCGGGTGAACACCGGTCTGAGCGTTTGTCTTAGCGTCCTGGCCGCTCCGGCGGCCTTTGCCCAATCGACTGGCACCGAGCCGCCCGAGGATTTGTCCGCCGAGCAGTGCGCGCTTATTGAAAACGGGGTTCGCCGGCTCGCCTGTTTCGATCGGGTGTTCGGCGCCGACGATCAGCGGCAGGCAGCCAGTGATGGCGAGCAGGAGCAGGCCGAGGAGGCCTTGAGCGAGGAGCTGCCTCTGGCGGACGGAGAAGGCCAGGAAGATTCGGGGCTTTCAGAGGACGACGACAGTGTCATGAATGCGCTGTTGGAGCAGTATGTCGCTACGGAAAAGGCGATCTTTTCGTTCTCTGGCAGTTTCGCGGGCCATCGCCCGACCTATATCCTGCCTCTCACCTGGACCGATGATACCAACCCCTTCCCTTCCAGTCCGCGTTTGGGCACCACGGGCTATGACTACGAGTTGCGCAAAGAGGAGGCCAAATATCAGATCAGCTTCAAGGTACCCCTGCTGACGGGACTTCTGGAGGATCGCACTACGCTTTGGTTCGGCTATACACAGCAATCCTTCTGGCAGGTCTATAACCAGGATGAGTCGGCTCCGTTCCGGGAAACCAACTATGAGCCAGAGATTTTTCTGCGCTATCAGACCGACTGGGACCTTGGCCCGGGAACTCTGAATGGCGTGACCATCGGCTTCAGTCACCAATCCAATGGCCAGTCGGAACCGCGGTCCCGGAGCTGGAACCGGATCGTGGGTCGTGCGGCCTACAGTTACGGGCGCTGGTTGCTCATGGTGCAGCCCTGGTACCGGATTCCGGAGAGCAGCAACGATGACAATGCCGATATCGAGCGGTATCTGGGCCATGCCCATTACCAGGCGGTATACAAGCTGACGGAGGACCGGACGTTTTCGTTGCGGCTGATGAATAATCTGCGGTCGGATAACCGGACGTCTGTGGAGTTCGGGTACAGTTTTCCGATGGGGGAGACGTTGAAGGGGTTCTTTCAGTACTACAACGGGTATGGGGAGAGTCTGATTGACTATAACCACCGGATTGAGAGGTTCGGGATCGGGATTATGTTGAACGACTGGCTTTAACTTTGGTGCAAAACCAGAGCATGCCAGAGTCCGGAGGAAGGCAAGGTGGCCGATACCACCATCTGAAACACGCTCCTTGCGGCACGTCCATGTGACGCTTGAGCTCCGCCATCCATGGCTCCGCACAGTTTCAGACGGTGGTATCGGCCACCTTGCCCCGGACTATTGGCGTCAGCCGTCCGCGTTATCCTTCCTCGTTCAGCCTGTCCATTTCCGCCAATAGTTCTTCTGTCTTTTCTTCCATCAACGGGATATTCGCCCTCGATTCAACGTTCAGGCGCACAACCGGCTCGGTGTTGGACATCCGGAGGTTGAAGCGCCAGTCGTCGAATTCGATGCTTACGCCGTCCACGTGGCTGACGTTTTTGGCGCCGACGCTGTATTTGGCTTCGATCGCGGCGATGACCTTGGGGGGATCGGCGATGGTGCGGTTGATTTCGCCGCTGGCCGGGTAGGCTTCGATTCGGGCGTCGATGAGTGATGAGAATGGCTGGCCGGACTGGCAGAGGCGTTCGGCGATCAACAACCAGGGGATCATGCCGCTGTCGCAGTAGGCGAAGTCGCGGAAGTAATGGTGGGCGCTCATTTCGCCGCCGTAGACGGCGTCTTCGTCGCGCATGCGCTGTTTGATGAAGGCGTGGCCGGTTTTGCTTTCGATGGCTTCGCCGCCGGCGGCTTTGACCAGGTCGAGGGTGTTCCAGGTGAGGCGGGGGTCGTGGATAACTTTGCCGCCGCCGGTTTTGCGCAGGAACTGGTCGGCCAGCAGGCCGACGATGTAGTAGCCCTCGATGAAACGGCCGTTTTCGTCGAAGAAGAAGCAACGGTCGTAGTCGCCGTCCCAGGCGATGCCCATGGCGGCGCCCTCCTCGATCACGGCATCGGCGGTGGCGGTGCGGTTTTCCGGAAGGATGGGGTTGGGCACGCCGTTGGGGAAGTGGCCGTCCGGCTGGTGGTGTACCTTGATGAATTCGAACGGCAGGTGCTGTTCGAGTTCATCAATCACCAGGCCGGCGCCGCCGTTGCCAGCATTGCAGACAATGGTCATGGGCTTGAGGGAGCCGGCATCAACATAGCCCAGCAGGTGGTCCACGTAGGCGCTCATTACTTCCAGGGGCTCGTAACGACCTTGCTGAGCCGCATCGGCAAAGGGCTCCAGCACGCGGTCGCGGATGTCGTTCAGGCCGTTGTCGGAGCTGATCGGCCGGGATTCGGGGCCGACCATTTTCATGCCGTTGTGGTCTTTGGGGTTATGGCTGGCGGTGACCATGATGCCGCCATCCATCTTGTAATGGCTGGTGGCGAAGTACACCTGTTCGGTGCCGCACAGGCCGATGTCGAATACATCGGCACCGGCCGCCATCAGGCCGGAACTGAGGGCCTCGGCGATTTCAGGGCTGGACAGGCGGATGTCATAACCGACAATCACTTTTTTCGCGCCGGTCACTTCCACATAGGCACGGCCGATTTTCTCGGCCAGGGTCGGGTTGAGCTGGTCCGGCACTCGGCCGCGCAGGTCGTAGGCTTTAAAGCAGGACAGGTCCATTGTCTGGTTTTACTCCGCGGCGGATGACTGAAGCTGGATGTAGTTCTGGATACCCATCTGGGCAATCATTTCCAGCTGGGTCTCCAGCCAGTCGATGTGCTCTTCCTCGCTGTCCAGGATGCTACGGAACAGCTGACGGCTGGTGTAGTCCTGGATTTCCTCGCAGTATGCGATGGCTTCTTTCAGGTCGGTGTGGGCAATCTGCTCGAGCTTGAGGTCGCAGGAGATCATTTCCTCGACGTTCTCACCGATCAGCAGTTTGTTCAGGTCTTGCAGGTTGGGCAGGCCCTCGAGGAACAGGATGCGCTCGATCAGCTGATCGGCGTGTTTCATCTCATCAATGGATTCCTCGTATTCCTTGGCGGCCAGCTTGCTGATGCCCCAATCCTTGTACATGCGGGAATGGAGAAAATACTGGTTAATCGCGGTCAACTCGTTGGCGAGGACCTTGTTGAGGTACTGGATGACTTTCTTGTCGCCTTTCATAGCGGGGCTCCATGATGACTTGGTGAATCAGTCTTTCAGGATAGCCCCTTACGCGGCGAGAGAAAAATACAGCGGAGCAAGAAATCCCGTCAGGCGGGCTGGGCGAGTATGTTGGCCAGAGCCAGATAATCCGGCGAGCGGCTCTCCCGGAGAATTTCCCGCGCGGTGGAGGCACAGCGACCACACTGGGTACCTACCCCCAACTCCTTACCCAGCTGGCGCATGGATGAAACGCCGTTTTCGGCCGCTTCGCGGATTTCCCGGTCGGTTACCCCGTGGCACAGGCAGACATACATAGCAATAACTCACCAACGGTTACAAAGGTTATTGATAATTATTGTCATTAACATCCGGAATTGCAACCCCGTTGTATCAATTTTATGCAACGGAATGTTTCGGACTTAGCCGTCGCGGGTCAGGTTTCGGCTTCCGGTCTCGGTGACCGCAACATTGTCTTCGATCCGGATGCCCCCGCAGCCCCGTAACCGCTTGATCAGATCCTGGTCCAGGTGCTGCCCCAGCTCCCCTTCCAACAGGGGATCCAGCAACGACGGGATGAAGTAGAGTCCGGGCTCGATGGTAACCACCATCCCCGGCTCAAGTTGCCGGGTCAGGCGCAGGAACGGGGCATCTTCTGGTGGGGGCGTCGGTTTACCGGCGACATCATGGACCTGCACGCCGAGGAAGTGACCGATGCCGTGGGGGAAGAAGACCCGGGTGATGCCTTGCCCGACGATCTCGTCGTCCTCCAGACCGGTCACCAGGCCGGTAGCCGAGAGCAAGGCGGCAATGCCCTGGTGGGCCTTGCGGTGGATGTCGATGTAATCCACACCGGGTGCCACCATGTCACACAGCCGGATCTGGAGTCGCTCGAGCCCATGAACCAGGGCGGCAAAGTGGGACTCCCCCGGCCCGGCGGTGGTGCGGGTGATGTCGGAACAGTAACCCCGGAACCGGACGCCGGCATCGATCAGCAGGCTACGGGAATGGCCCGGCGGCTGGGTGTCGTAATACTGGTAGTGCAATGTGCCGGCATGGTCGTTGACGCCGATGATGCTGTGATACGGCGCATCGGCTTCCCGCTGCCCGGTGGCCTGCTGGTAGGCAAGGTTGATACCGAATTCGCTCTCGCCATCGACAAAGGCGTCCCCCGCCGCCCGGTGCCCGGCCAGGGCCAGGGCGTTGGCATGCGCCAGGCATTCAATCTCGTAGGGGGTCTTACGCACCCGGGTTTCATCGAGGGCCCTGAGCAGGTTCTCCGGGTTGGACTCCCCGGGCACGCCATCCAGCAGAGCGGGATCCCCGATCACCGCCAGACTGCCCGGATCATCAAGCACCGGCGCCTCGGGCGACTGGCTGCTGCGGACCTCGATAAACATCTGCCAGGGTTCTTCCGGCAGCGGCTGGTTGGCGTGCCAGAAATCCACCGGCTGGTACAGCCACAGCACCGGTTTGTGTCCGGCACGGATCCACAGCCAGCAGTGCTCGCGGCCGGTTAGTCCGGTCCAGTGCAGGAACGGGCCATAGCCCTGGAAGTGCCAGGCCTGATCATCCCCATAGCGATACGGGGCGGCGCCGGAGGCGATCAGCAGGCTGTCGAACCCCTGGTCCGCCAGCGCCGATTCGTAGCGGGCCTGCAGCTCTTTCAGGTGGTCCAGCTGCAATGACAGGAGGGCTTTATCAGGCATGTCAGTCTTCCAGTTGTTTCCAGAGGTTCAAAAGATCGTCCGAGCGGGCATCCCGCAGGCGGATCAGACGGATTTCCAGGGGCACGTCCCAGCGCTCATCGCCGGCCCGCACCAGGCTGCCGAACTGCTCGCTCTTCTCTGTCATCCGTTGTGGCAGCCAGCCCATGCCGAAACCCTGTTTGACCAGGGCCTTGATACTGGCCGACTGGGTGTTCTCGTTCAGGGGCAACAGGTTGGCGGTCAGCTTCCGGCGTGCCAGGTGGCCCTCGATCGCCGACTGCAGAAAACCGCGGTTATGGTAGGCAATCAGCGGCACCGGTTGCTCGGGACTTCCGGGCAGCGGGAACCGGGGATGGCCCTGCTCGTCGGAAACGCTGACCGGCACCAGGGCTTCCCGGGCCAGCACCAGCCAATCAAAACTGTCGGCTGTCAGCCGACCGCCCCAGGGCAGATCCGGGTGCCAGTAACACAGCACCAGATCACACTCGCCACTCTCAAGGGCTTCCAGGAATTGCTCACCGACCCAGCTGGTGGCCTTCAGGTTCAGTTTGAGGCGCTCGGCGATTCCCGCGTCCGTCGCCCAGCCCTGATAAAAATGCGAGAACAG
The DNA here is from genome assembly GCF_041690455.1 of Marinobacter sp. Taxonomy (GTDB): domain Bacteria; phylum Pseudomonadota; class Gammaproteobacteria; order Pseudomonadales; family Oleiphilaceae; genus Marinobacter. The sequence goes on along the minus strand of NZ_JAWLHI010000058.1, from coordinate 12,734 downwards.
GCCCTGGGTAGAGCCGACACTGATCCTTGCCGACGCCTCGGCTTCCAGTGCCGCGATGCGATCCCTGGTATCCCGGACATCCCGGGTAATGCGCTCGCACAGTTCCCGGAACACCTCCCCAGCCGGCGTCAGCGACAGCGGCAGGGTCTGGCGGTTGATCAGGGTACTGCCCATGGCCTCTTCCAACAGCTTGATGCGCCGGCTGAACGTAGGCTGACTCACGTGCTGCAATTCGGCAGCACGTGAGAAATGGCGCGTGCGTGCAAGCGCCAGAAAGTCTTCCAGCCAGCGTACTTCCATGGAGTCCCCTGAGGGTATGACGTTGTATCGAAAAGGGTTTAACTGCAGGCATCATAGCCTATCGCAGCGCACCCGTTACAACCGCCCCTCTTCCACCGCATGGCAGGCAACCTGGGTACCACCATCGGTCGTGATCAGCTGCGGCACCTCCTGCCGGCAACGCTCGTTGGCATAGGGGCAACGGCCATGGAACACACAGCCGGAGGGCAGGTTCACCGGTGTGGGCACTTCTCCTTTCAGGCGAATGTGGTTGGGCCGGTCGTCCTCCAGTTTCGGAATCGCAGAAAGCAGCGCCTGGGTGTAGGGATGACGGGGCGCTGAAAACAGCGTTTTGGTATCCGCCAGCTCGCAGACCCGCCCCAGGTACATCACCGCCACCCGGGTGCCGAAATGCTCCACCACCGCCAGGTCGTGGGTGATGAACAGGTAGGTCAGCCCACGACTTTCCTGGGCGTCCATCAGCAGGTTCAGCACCTGGGCCTGAATAGACACATCCAGGGCCGAGATCGGCTCGTCGGCCACGATGAACTCCGGATCTACTGCCAGGGCTCGGGCAATGGCGATCCGCTGACGCTGACCACCGGAGAACTCGTGGCCAAAGCGGTTACCCCAGTCCTGATCAATGCCTACCGAATGCATCACCTCGTGAATCTTGTCCCGCACCTGGATCTGCGACCAGTCCGGATGGTGGAACCGGATCGGCTCCTCCAGGGTCTGCTGGATGGTCATGCGCGGGTTCAGGGAGGCATAGGGATTCTGGAAGATCATCTGCATCTTGCGACGGTACGGCAGAGCATCCTTGCGCTCGAGATTATCAATACGCTGGCCGTCATAATGGATCTCGCCGGCGCTGGGCGAGAGCAAGCCCATCACGGTTCGGGCCACGGTGGACTTGCCACAGCCGGATTCGCCCACCACGCACAGGGCTTCGCCCTTCTGCACTTCCAGATCCACGCCGTTGATGGCATGAACCGCCTCCTGTTTGCGGCGAAAACGCCCCCCTTCGAAGGTGATCTGCTCCAGCAGACTGCCGGACAGGTCAAAGCGTTTCTCAAGACCGCGGATACTTACCAACGGGGAGGTCATGATTCGGCCTCCTGCATGCGTTTCTCCTGCTCAATCAGGTTGGCGACTTCGTAACAGGCCACGTTCACATTGCCCGAGCGCACATATTCCGGCATCGCCTGCTTGCACTGCTCGGTGGCGAACTTGCAGCGGGGGTGGAACGGACAGCCCTTGGGCACGTTCTTCAGTGACGGCATGGAACCGGGAATCTGGAACAGGCGCTCACCGGGCTCACCCATCTGGGGCAGTGCGTTGATCAGCCCCTGGGTATAGGGATGCTGAGCATCATTGATAATTTCCCGGGTCGGCCCCTGCTCGATGATCCGGCCGGAGTACATCACCAGCATCCGCTGGGTCACCTGGGAGACCACGCCCAGATCGTGGGTAATCAGCATCAGTGCCACATTCTCCTGCTCGCACAGGTTCAGCAGCAAATCCATGATCTCCGCCTGGATGGTCACATCCAGCGCCGTGGTGGGCTCATCAGCGATGATGATCTCCGGGTCCAGCAGCAGGGCGATGGCAATGATCACCCGCTGGCGCATGCCACCGGACAGCTCATGGGGATACTGGTCCAGGCGCTTCTCCGGCGACGGAATCTGCACCTTCTGCAGCCGGTCCAGGGCAATCGCCCTCGCTTCTTTCTTGCTGATGTTCCGATGCGCCAGGATGGCCTCGACCATCTGGGTACCGATGGTCAGTACCGGGTTCAGGGTCATCATCGGGTCCTGGAAGATCATGGCGATGCGGTTGCCACGGATCTTGCGCAACTCCCGCTCGCTCATGGCCGCCAGATCCTTGCCTTCGAACAGGATCTGCCCGCCGGCGATATAGCCGGGCTGGGCAATCAGGTTCAGGATCGAGAAGGCCGCCACGGATTTGCCGGCGCCGGATTCCCCAACCAGACCCAGCCGCTCGCCCTTGTCCAGGCTGAAGCTGATGCCCCGCAGGGCGGTCAGGTCACCGCCGCGCACCGCGAAGCGCACATCCAGATTTTTAACTTCCAACAGTGCCATGGTGTTACCCCTTGTACAGCCGTGGGTTCATTACATCCCGCAACCAGTCACCCAACAGGTTGATGACCAGCACGAGCACCACCAGCACCAGGCCCGGGATCAGGGTGATCCACCAGGAACCGCTCTGGATGTAGTCAAAGCCGGACTTGATCAGCGAACCCAGGGACGGCTGGGTTTCCGGCATGCCCAGACCGAGGAACGACAACGCCGCCTCGGAAATGATGGCATTGGCAATCTGCACCGTGGCAATGACGAAGATCGGCGACAGGGTATTGGGCAGGATGTGCCGGAACATGATCCGGCGGGTGCCGAAGCCCATCACCTTGGCCGCGTCCACGTACTCTTTTTTCTTTTCCGCCAGCACCGAGGCGCGCACGGTGCGGGCAATCTGCGGCCACTCGGCGACACCGATGATGAAGATCAGCATGTAGATGGCAATCTCACCGAACATCAGGTTGCCGAAGCTGGCCTTGAACACCGCACCGACGATGATCGCCACCATCAATGTGGAGAAGGACAGCTGCACATCGGCGATACGCATCAGGACGGCATCCACCTTGCCGCCCAGGTAGCCGGCCAGCAGTCCGAACAGGATGCCCAGAAACGCCTGCAGAATCACCGCCCCGAAGCCGATCATCAGGGACACCCGGGTGCCGTAGAGGATGGTCGAGAGCAGATCCCGGCCCTGGGCATCGGTGCCCAGCGGGAACGCGGGATCGGCACCGCTCATGCCCACTGGGGGCAGCTCGGAGTTCATGATGTTGATCTGCGCCAGATCATAGGGATCAGCGGGGGCCAGCAGAGGCGCAAACACCGCCGCCAGCACCATCAGCAGCAGCACTGCAAAGCTGGCAATGGCCACCTTGTCGCGCTTGAAGCTGTACCAGAAGAAGGACTCGCGGAAGCGGTCCCAGCGGGAAACCGTTGCCGTTGTCATGCTTTCTTACCTGTCAGTTTGACGGTGGGATTCACCAGGCCGTAGATCAGATCCACGAGGGTATTGGTAACCACGAAAATCAGGCCTACCACCATCAGGTAGGCCACGATCAGCGGGATGTCGCTGCGGGTGATGGCTTCGAGGAACATCAGGCCTACGCCCGGCCACTGGAACACAGTCTCGGTGAGGATGGTGTAGGCCACCATGATGCCGATCTGCACACCGCCGACGGTAATCACAGGCAACATGGTGTTCTTGAGCGCGTGCAGGAAATTGATGCGGCCGGCGCTCAGGCCCTTGGCACGGGCGTAGCGGATGTAGTCGCTCTGCAGCACCTCCATCATCTCCGCCCGAATCAGGCGGATGAACAGCGGCAGCATGATCGAGGCCAGCGAGACCGACGGCAGGACCAGATGCATCAGCCCGGTACCGGTGAAGAAACCGGACTCCCAGGTGCCGAACAGGTCGGTCAGTTCATCGCCGCGACCATAGGACGGCAGGCCGCCCTCGGTGGTAAAGAAGTCATTCATCCACTGCCCCCAACCGGTATCCGACGGGAACCAGTTCACCGTCACTCCGATGGAGAACAGCTGGATCAACACGATGGCCGTCAGGAACACCGGGATGGAAATACCCACAGTACTGACGCCCATGAAGAATTTGGACAGCCAGGCCTGGGGGCGAATCGCGGCGTAGACGCCGATCGGCACCGACAGAAACACGATGATCAGGCTGGCACCGATCACCAGTTCCAGGGTCGCTGGCAGATGCTCGGCGATCACCTCCAGGGTCGGCTTGCTGTAGAAGTAGGAGTTGCCCAGGTCGCCCTGCAACGCATTACCGGCAAACCGCAGGTACTGGACCACCATCGGATCGTTCAACCCGAGCTCCTCGCGAATGGCCTCCCGCTCCTCCTCGGAGACGGACATGCCCACCATTTCCTGAAGCGGGTCCCCGAGGCCATCCTGAATGGCAAAGGCGATCACACTGATCACGAACATGACCAGAAATGCCTGGGAAATCCGCTGAACCAAAAACGCTAACATGGAAATTTTCCGGATAAGGCTTGCAAACAAAAGGCCGGCACCGGATCACTCCAGTGCCGGCCTGCCGTCAAAGGCGATTACTCCACAACCAGGTCACCCAGGTACGGGAAGTTCATGACGTTGAGCACCGGCTCAATGTTCACGTTCTTCTTCGAGGCCCAGGCCAGGTCCTGCCAGTGCAGCGGAACGAAGGCGGCATCGTCATACAGACGCTGCTCCACTTCCTGCAGCATGGCGGCGCGCTTGTCCAGGTCGGTCTCGACGTTGGCTTCCTGCACCAGGGCGTCGATTTCCGGGTTGCAGTAGTTGCCCGCGTTGTACTGGCCAGAGCCGCTGTCGGCATCCGGGCAGAAGGTCAGGAACTCGTAGAAGTTGGCGGAGTCCTCGGTGTCCGCGTGCCAGCCGATCATCATCATGTCAGCGGCGCGGTTGTCGTACTCTGGCCAGTACTGCGCCTTCGGCAGTGTTTTCAGGTCCACCTTGATGTTGATGCGGGCCAGCATGGCAGCCACCGCCTGAGCGATCTTGTCGTCGTTCACGTAACGGTTGTTCGGCGCCATCATGGTGATGGTGAAGCCATCCTCGTAACCGGCCTCCTTCATCAGCTGCTGGGCCTTGGCCACGTCGAAACGCGGTGTCAGGGACTCGTTATGGCCCTGATAGCCGGCCGGAGACATCTGGGCCGCCGGGGTGGCGAAGCCCTTCATGATCTTGGCGGCTATGCCTTCCTGGTTGATGGCATAGGCAATGGCCTGACGAACCTTCGGGTTCTTGAAGGCTTCCACACGCTCCTGGTTCATGTGGAACAGGATGATACGGGTACCGCTCATGGTCACCAGGTTGGCGTTCTTGTCGTTGCGAATCCGCTCCAGATCATTGGGCGGTACCGGGGCGATGAAGTCGACACCACCGGACAGCAACGCGGACACCCGGGTGTTGTTCTCCTTGATCGGGGTCAGCACGATCTTACCGACGTTACCCGGGGACTCGGTATCCCAGTAGTCGTCAAACCGTTCGAACTCGACCCGCACGCCCTGCTTGCGCTCGGTCACGGTGTAGGGACCGGTACCGGACAGGTTCCCGGAGGCGAAGGAGTTGCCATGTTTGGCAATGGCGCTCTTGTCCTTGCCGTCCTCGGTCTGGCCGCTATAGAACTCACTGTCCAGCGGGAAAATATAGGTGGCAGTGTTCAGCAGCAGCGGGTACGGCTCGCTGGTCACCAGTTCGAAGGTGTAGTCATCGATCACGTTGATGCCGCTGAAGGGCTTGAAGATCGCCTTGAAATCCTGGCTCTGCTTCAGACGATCGAAGGTGAATTTCACATCGGCGGTGGTCAGCTCGTTACCGGAATGGAACTTCACGCCTTCACGGAGCTTGAAGCGCATGGTGTTCTCGTCAACGCGCTCCCAGCTTTCGGCCAGACGCGGCTCGAAGCCCAGGTCGCTGGTCCAGCGCAGCAGCGGATCAAAGGTCATGTGGGACAGCTGCAGGATGCCACCTGAGAGCTGCTCGTGGATATCGAGGGTCACGGGATCGGCGTCGTACGCCATCTTCAGTTCCTTGGTCGCCTCGGCGGACAGGGCTACCGGCGCCGATGCCAGGGCCATGGAACCGACAAATGCTGCAATCAGTTTTTTCATCGCGTTTTCCGTCGCTGTTTTAGGAATTTTCACGGAACATCGGCGCAAAAGGGCGCCGATTGCCTGAGCAACAAGCTAGTCTCGGAAAACCCTTACGGCAATCGAAATTGCGACATGGGGTTATTCGCCAGGTGAATGAACTGATGTGGGGCAGGGTTCAGAGGTGGAACACCAACGGCAGCATCATGGCGGTAAACACACCGGTCAGGCCCATGCCCAGGGACGCAAATGCCCCAGCGGTATGGCTGATCTCAAATGCCCGGGCGGTACCGATGGCATGACCGTTCAGGCCCAGGGCAAAGCCCAGGATGCGCTCGTCTTTCACTGGCAACAGGCGCGCGAGCAGGTCAACGAAGAGGGTTGCCACCACACCGGTAATGAGCAGGCCACCCATCATCAGGGGCACCGAGCCACCCAGTTGTTCGGTAATGCCGATGGCAATCGGCGCCGTCACCGACTTGGGCGCCAGCGACGCCAGCACCTCCGGCGTGGCCCCAAGCGCCCAGGCAATAACCAGGGCGTAGACTGCCGCCAGGGTGGCGGCAATTGGCAGGGTCACCACAATCGGGCGCCACATGGCACGGATATGGTGCATCTGCTGGTACAGCGGAATGCCGAGGGCGACCGTGGCTGGGCCCAGAAGCACGGTCAGCCAGCGCGCGCCCTGCTGGTAGGCCTGGTAATCCACCGCCAGGACGGCAATCACCCCGGACAGCAGACAGGCGGACAGCAACACCGGCGGAAGCCACAACGGCCTGCCGATGCGGGCGAACAGCCAGTTGCCGGCAAAGAAGGCACCCAGGGTCAGACCAATGGCGAGAATCGGCGTGGCAGAAAGGGTATCCAACAAGGTTCCGAGACGGCCGAACAGTTCACTCACGATGCTGCTCTCCCCTCACTGTCACCAGCTTCATCAGCAACAGGGTGGTGAGCACACTCAGGAAGGTACCGACCAACAACGCTGCGGCGACCGCCAGCCACTGGCCAGAGAACTGATCGGCGGTAAAAAACACCCCGACCACACCGGGCATGATCAGTAGCACCAGCACCGAGATCAGACCCTGACTGGCCGAGGCCAGATCATCACTGACGCTGCCCTTCACCATCAGCGTAAAGGTAATGACCACCATCCCGAGCACACCGCCACTGACCGGCAGGGCGAACAGCACCCGCATGGACTCGCCCAGGATAAAAAACAGCACCAATACCAGAAAACCACGCAACATCGTCATGCGTTCACGCTCAGCCGGGAAGGAATGCATTACACTATCGCAAACAGACATACTGATACCAACGCAGGACGCCCATGGCACTCAAAGCAACCGTCTTCAAGGCCACGCTCAACATCGCCGACATGGACCGACACTACTACGCGGACCACCACCTGACCCTGGCCCGGCATCCCTCGGAAACCGACGAGCGGATGATGGTCCGGCTGCTGGCCTTTGTTCTCAATGCCGACGAGCACCTGGAGTTCACCCGCGGCCTGAGCACCGACGACGAACCGGAGCTGTGGCAAAAAAGCCTCAGCGACGAGATCGAACTCTGGATTGAACTGGGCCTGCCGGACGAAAGCCGCCTGCGCAAGGCCTGCAACCGCGCCAAAAAGGTCGTGCTGTATACCTATGGCGGACGGGCGGCCTCCCTGTGGTGGGAGAAAAATCACAACAAGCTCTCCCGCTTCAACAATCTCACCATCATCGACCTGCCCCAGGAGGGCACCGAGGCGCTCGCAGGCCTGGCCGAGCGCACCATGAGCCTGCAGTGCACCATCCAGGACGGCGAGGTGGGCATAGGCGATGAGAACACCCTGGTCACCCTGACGCCCTCGCGCCTGTATCCGGCCAGCTGATCGTGCCGGTTCGCGAAACCGTTGTTCAGGGACTACCCGAATTCTGCAGTTTACGTTAAGGTAAGCATCAGACACTTGTGCAAGGTCGCACCAGACCCTGTCGGATTGTCTACACTTAAATGATCGGCACCCCCACAAGGGGAGCCGTGTTCCTCAGGCCACCACCCCAGGAAGAGGATTATGACAACAACAAAATCCAGAGTTGTTTACACCCCGTCGTTCACCGACGGTGCAGAGTTCCGTATTCCCACCTTCAAGGTCCTGAAGCAGGACGGCTCCCTGTACAAGGGTGCCAAGGCACCGGCGCTGGACAAGGACACAGCCCTGCGCATCTATCGGACCATGGTTACCACCCGGATCCTCGATGAGCGCATGCTCGCCGCCCAGCGCCAGGGACGACTGAGCTTCTACATGCAGTGCACCGGCGAAGAGGCCGCCGTGATCGGCAGTGCCGCGGCCCTCGATGACGCCGACATGATCATGGCGCAATACCGGGAACAGGGTGCCCTGGCCTACCGGGGCTTCACCATCGACGAATTCATGAATCAGCTGTTCGGCAATGAACTGGACTACGGCAAGGGCCGTCAGATGCCCGTGCACTACGGCTCCAAGAAGCTGAACTACATGACCATCTCATCACCCCTGGCCACCCAGATCCCCCAGGCCACCGGTTACGCCTACGGCCAGAAACTGGCGGGCGAAGGCCACTGCACCATTACCTATTTCGGTGAAGGCGCCGCCTCCGAAGGCGATTTCCACGCCGCCCTGAACATGGCCGCGGTCCAGCGGGTGCCGGTAATTTTTCTGTGCCGCAACAACGGCTACGCCATCTCCACCCCGGCGGCCGAACAGTTCGCCGCCGACGGTGTGGCGCCCCGGGCCTATGGTTACAAGATGGATGTCATCCGGGTGGATGGCAACGATGTCCTGGCCATGTACGAGGCCACCAAAGCCGCCCGCAGCTTGGCAGTGGAACACAACCGCCCGGTGCTGATCGAGGCCATGAGCTATCGCCTGGCCGCCCACTCCTCTTCGGACGATCCCTCCGGCTATCGCAGCAAGGACGAAGAAGCGGTCTGGCGCGAGAAAGACCCCATCCTGCGCATGCGGCTCTGGCTCGAGCGCAAGAAGTGGTGGAGCGAGGACGACGAGAAACAGCTGCAGGAAACCATGCGCCGGGAGGTGCTGGAGACCATGAAACGGGCCCAGAAGCGCCCGCCACCCCCGCTGGAAACCCTGGTCACCGATGTTTACGACGAGGTGCCACCGGCCCTGGCCGAGCAGTTCGAGAAACTGAAGGCGCACATCCGCCGCTATCCGGACGCCTACCCCAAGAGCGCCGAACACGCCAAGGGAGGGGCCTGAGATGACCCAGATGAACATGCTTCAGGCCATCAACAACGCCCTCGATACGGCCATGGCCGCCGACGAGCGGGTGCTGTGTTTCGGTGAGGACGTAGGTGTCTTCGGTGGTGTCTTCCGGGCCACCAGCAACCTGCAACAGAAATACGGCAAAGACCGCTGCTTCAATACCCCGCTGGTGGAGCAAGGCATCATCGGCTTTGCCAACGGCCTGGCAGCCCAGGGCTCCGTGCCCGTGGCCGAGATCCAGTTCGCCGACTACATCTTCCCGGCATTCGACCAGATCGTTAACGAATCCGCCAAGTACCGCTACCGCTCCGGCAACCTGTTCAATGTGGGCGGGCTGACCATTCGCGCCCCCTACGGTGGCGGCATTGCCGGCGGGCTTTACCACTCCCAGTCGCCGGAGGCCTACTTCGCACACACGCCGGGACTGAAGATCGTCGTTCCCCGCAACCCCCACCAGGCCAAGGGCCTGCTGCTGGCTGCGATTCACGACCCCAACCCCGTGCTGTTCTTCGAGCCCAAACGGCTCTACCGCGCCTCTGTCGGCGAAGTGCCGGACGAGGAATACCAACTGCCCCTGGGCGAAGCCGAAGTCCTCAAGGAAGGCACGGACGTGACCGTGCTGGGCTGGGGCGCGCAGATGGAAGTGATCGAACAGGCCGTCGACATGGCGGAGAAGGATGGCATTTCCTGTGAAGTCATCGACCTGCGTACCATCCTGCCCTGGGACGTGGACACCGTGGCCAACTCGGTGTTCAAGACCGGGCGCCTGGTGGTTACCCACGAAGCGCCACTGACCGGCGGTTTCGCCGGCGAAATCGCAGCAACCATCCAGGAACGTTGCTTCCTGTACCTGGAATCCCCGATCGCACGGGTCACCGGGATGGACACTCCCTTCCCGCTGGTGCTGGAAAAAGAGCACCTGCCCAATCACCTGAAGGTCTTCGAGGCCATCAGGTCGAGCGTGGACTTCTAGGTTGATATCAGGACAGGAGAGCAATCATGAGTGATTTTATACTGCCCGATATCGGCGAAGGTATCGTGGAGTGCGAACTGGTCAAATGGCTGGTCGCCGAAGGGGACATCATCGAGGAAGACCAGCCGGTGGCCGAGGTGATGACCGACAAGGCCCTGGTGGAAATCCCGGCACCGTACAAGGGCAAGGTAACCCGCCTGTACCACAAGGAAGGCGACATCGCGAAGGTCCACGCTCCGCTGTTTGAACTGGTGGAAGTGGATGGCGAGGGCGAACAGGACGACGCACCTGCCGCGCAGCCGAAGGAAACCGTTAGCGAAGCACCAGCCACACCGGAACCCGCCCCGGCGGCCGGAACCGACGCCGGCGAAGTCACCGAGGATTTCATCCTGCCGGACATCGGCGAGGGCATCGTCGAGTGCGAGGTGGTGGAATGGCGTGTGGCCGAAGGCGACGAGATCGAGGAAGATCAGCCGGTGGTCGATGTCATGACCGATAAGGCCATGGTCGAGATCACCGCGCCCAAGGCCGGTCGGGTCACCAAGCTATACCACCAGCAACAGGAAATGGCCCGGGTGCATGCCCCGCTGTTTGCATTCATCCCCCGGGATCGGGACGAGCCGGCCGAGGCCAGGACTGAGTCAAGGCCGGCCCCGGAAAGCGCGCCGGCACCGGCCAAACCGGTCGCCACCGGCAACCGACCACGGATTCCCGCAAGCCCCGCCGTGCGCCGCCTGGTACGGGAGCATAACCTGGACCTGGCCAACTTCGCCGGCTCCGGCAAGGATGGCCGGGTGTTGAAGGCCGACGTGCTGGCGCATCTCGAGCAGCCCGCCCCGTCAGCGCCAAGCCAACAACCGGCCAGTGAAACGCCGGCGGCCAAGGCTGACAGCGAGCACCGGAAACCGGGGCGCGAACTGGAGGCACGGGTCGAGCCGATCCGGGGTGTCCGGGCGGCCATGGCCCGCAGCATGGTGGCCTCGGCGACCACGATCCCCCACTTCATTTACAGTGAAGACATCGACGTCACCGATCTGCTCGCCCTGCGGGAACAGCTCAAGCCCGAAGCCGAAGCCCGAGGATCACGCCTGACCCTGATGCCCTTCTTTATGAAGGCCATGGCCCTGGCGATCCGGGACTTCCCGGTACTCAACAGCCGCCTCAATGACGAGGTGACGGAGATCCACTACCAGCCGCACTGCAACATCGGCATGGCCGTGGACAGCAAGGCCGGGCTGATGGTGCCAAACGTGAAGGGTGTGGAAAGCCTGACCCTGCTGGGCGTGGCCGATGAAGTCACCCGCCTGACCGAGGCCGCGCGCTCGGGCCGGGTCAGCCAGGAAGACCTCAAGGGCGGCACCATCACCATTTCCAACATTGGCGCCCTGGGCGGCACCTACGCCTCGCCCATCATCAACGCGCCGGAAGTGGCCATCGTCGCCCTGGGCCGGACCCAGAAACTGCCGCGCTTCGACGCCGATGGCAACGTGGTGGAACGGGCCATCCTGACGGTAAGCTGGGCGGGCGACCATCGCATCATCGACGGTGGCACCATCGCGCGCTTCTGCAACCGCTGGAAAGGCTACCTGGAATCGCCGCAATCCATGCTGCTGCATCTGGGCTGACGGGTTGTTATGGAGCAGAAGACCGAACTTCAGCAGTTCTACATTCCTGAAGAGCAGTCGATCTATCTGCTCAGCCATGACGATGCCAAGAAGCTCAAGGACTGGGTGGCGCTGTGCGCCGCCCAGCTCCGCCAACTGGGTTACCGGGACATTGAACTGATCGGCAAAGGCGCCTACGGCTTCGTATTCGCCGGTCGACTACCGGGCCATGGACACAAGGGCCCGGAACACGTCTTCAAGTTCACCCGCATCAACCTGCCTCAACACCTGCAGGACCGGCTCGAGGACGAGGCGTTCATTCTCGAGCAGGTCCGCCATCCCCGGGTACCACGGCTGATTGCCTACCAACGCGCCCGCAACCAGCCGATCCTGGTAATGGAACGAGCCGCCGGCATCAACCTGGAGGAAGTCTCGTTACAGGAAGGACGTCTGAAGCCGAGACTGGTGATCCGCATCGCCGACCAGCTGGCCGACATCCTGCGCAGCCTGCGCAGCGGCGCCAGCTCGGGTGGGCGCCCCATCGTGCACGGCGACATCAAACCGTCCAACCTGGTCTTTGACGCCAGAACCGAGAACATCGCCCTGATCGACTGGGGCTCCTCGGTGTTCGCCCAGCTGGACGCCAACCAGCAGTTCATCACCGCCAATGTCATGGAGCTGATGTCCGACAACCTCCAGCAGACCAACGCCCGACTGGGGGATGTCTATTTCATCGGTGAGGAACAACTCAACGGCGGGCTCTCCTCCCCCCGCTTCGACGAACAGGGCGCGGCCGGCACCCTGTATGCCCTGGCCTCCGGCCAGTCCTGCCGGTTTGGCCACCAGGCGATTCCCGCCAGCTCACTGGGCCTGCCCATGGAATTCGCCCGCATGCTCGACGGCATGTTGTCACCGGATCCGGAGACCCGC
>NZ_JAWLHI010000057.1:0-27659 GCF_041690455.1 Marinobacter sp. | reverse complement strand
CTACAAGCACATCCATGTGCGCTTGTTTCGGGCCATCCCTGGCCCTCTACATTTTCGCAGGGCCGTTCCCGCTCGCTCCCATAGTCCGTATGAAACGCCAACACCGCCAATCAGGCGGTGTCGATAGGTTTAAAACTTTTCACCAGGTCATCCACGGCTTTGACCCGCTCCAGGAAGGGCTCAAGCTGGCTGAGCCGCAAGGCGCAGGGGCCATCGCACTTGGCCTGATCGGGGTCCGGATGAGCCTCCAGGAACAGGCCGGCCAGCCCCTGGGAGATACCCGCCAGTGCCAGGTCAGTGACCTGGGCACGTCGGCCACCGGCCGAATCGGCGCGGCCACCCGGCATCTGCAGGGAGTGGGTCACGTCGAACATCACCGGCACATTCATTGCTTTCATGATGCCAAAACCCAGCATATCCACCACCAGGTTGTTGTACCCGAAGCTGCTGCCCCGCTCACACAGGATCACCTTGTCATTCCCGGCTTCCTCGCACTTGGTGATGATGTGTTTCATCTCCTGGGGTGCAAGGAACTGGGCCTTCTTGACGTTGATCACCGCGCCGGTTTCGGCCATGGCGACCACCAGGTCGGTCTGGCGGCTCAGGAATGCGGGCAGCTGGATGATATCGCAAACTTCCGCCGCAGGGGCCGCCTGCGCCGGCTCATGGACGTCAGAGATAATCGGAACACCGAATTTGCTCTTGATGTCCGCCAGGATCTGAAGTCCTTTCTCAAGACCGGGGCCACGGAACGAGTGCACGGACGAGCGGTTGGCCTTGTCGAAAGAGGCTTTGAACACATAGGGGATGCCGAGGCGCCCACAGACATCCACGTATTTTTCAGCTACCTCGAAGGCAAGCTCCCGGGACTCGAGCACGTTCATGCCGCCGAACAGCACGAACGGCTTGTCGTTGGCGACTTCGATGCCCGAGACGTTTACCGTGCTCTGCGCCATACTCACGACTCCTTCTTGTGCGCCAGAGCCGCTTCAACAAAGCCCTTGAACAGCGGGTGGCCGTCCCGGGGCGTGGAGGTAAACTCCGGGTGGAACTGACAGGCCACAAACCAGGGATGATCCGGTGCTTCCACCACTTCCACCAGTTTGCCATCGGTTGAACGCCCGGAGACCTGCAGCCCCGCACCTTCCAGTGCCGGCACGAAATGGTTGTTCACCTCGTAACGGTGACGATGACGCTCACGGATGGTCTTCTTGCCGTAGCAGTTGGCAATGGTGGAACCCTCGGTCAGGACACAGTCCTGGGCACCCAGACGCATGGTACCGCCCAGATCGGATTCCTCGGTGCGCTCTTCGCGCTCACCGGTGGCATCCAGCCATTCGGTAATAAGACCAACGACCGGCTCCGGAGTATGGGTACGGAATTCGGTGCTGTGGGCATCCTTCAGACCCGCAACGTTGCGGGCGTATTCAATCACGGCCACCTGCATGCCCAGGCAGATACCCAGGTAGGGCACCTTGTTTTCGCGAGCATACTGTACGGTGCGGATCTTGCCTTCCACACCGCGCTCACCGAAGCCACCGGGCACCAGGATCGCATCGGCGGACTCCAGTATACGAGTGCCGTCCCGCTCGATGTCTTCGGAATCGATGTAATTGATGTTCACCTTGGTGCGCGTCTTGATACCCGCGTGCAACAGGGACTCAATCAGCGACTTGTAGGCATCCAGCAGCTCCATGTACTTGCCGACCATGGCAATGGTTACTTCCTGCTCCGGATGCATCAGTGCTTCGACCACGCTGTCCCACTCGCTCAGGTCAGCGGACCGCGCATCCAGACCGAAACGCTCAATCACCAGCTGGTCCAGGCCATGCTCATGCAGCATGCGCGGAATCGCATAGATGGATTTGGCGTCCTGGAGCGGAATGACGGCGCGCTCTTCCACGTTGGTGAACAGCGCAATCTTGCGGCGGGAGCTGGCATCCACCTCGTGCTCGGAACGGCACAACAGGATATCCGGCTGCAGACCGATGGAGCGCATTTCCTTGACGGAATGCTGGGTCGGCTTGGTCTTGATCTCGCCGGCAGTGGCGATATACGGAACCAGAGTCAGGTGCATGAACAAGGCCCGCTGGGGACCGACTTCAACCTTCAGCTGGCGGCAGGCTTCCAGGAACGGCAGGGATTCGATGTCACCCACGGTGCCACCGATCTCGATCAGTGCCACATCCACGCCTGCGGCGCCTTCCACTACCCGGCGCTTGATTTCATCGGTGATGTGGGGAATGACCTGCACGGTACCGCCCAGGTAGTCGCCACGGCGTTCCTTGCGGATCACTTCTTCGTAGACGCGACCGGTAGTGAAGTTGTTACGGCGGCTCATCCGGGTGCGGATGAAGCGCTCGTAGTGGCCCAGGTCCAGATCGGTTTCCGCGCCATCTTCGGTGACAAAAACCTCACCGTGCTGGAACGGGCTCATGGTGCCGGGGTCTACGTTGATGTAGGGGTCCAGCTTGAGAATGGTGACCTTCAGGCCGCGTGCCTCGAGGATGGCTGCCAGGGAGGCAGACGCAATACCTTTCCCCAAGGAGGACACGACACCGCCGGTGACGAAAATATAACGCGTCATGCAGATTCCGTGATTATCTGATTCGGTGAAGGAGGGAGATTGTTCATCTCAAGATGGGACGCCAGACTACCAGAAAGCCCCCCCTGACTCAATCACAATCCCGCTCCACAACCAGCCGCCAGCCGGCGGCAGGGGCGCCTCCCGAGTATTGTCCAGAACACCACAAATCGCCAATGGCGATGAGGGTTTCACCCTCACTATCCAGGCTGAAAACCAGCGGAATACGTGGTCTCTCCCAGGGTGGAATCCCCTGCTCCTGCAACCATTTCTTGACCCGTTTTCCGGGCCCTTCCGGTACCGGACGGAAACGCTCACCACCCTGCCTCGTAGATACCCGTATTGCCGGCAGCGGCGGTTTCTGTCCACCAACAGGAAGTAGCCGGATTCGCCAGCCTCCCCAGCACAGTAGCTCTCCGGGCAGAAGTTCCGCGCTTGCCATCTCCGGTTCGGGCTGATCAGGGACCAGATACAGCCGTCCCCGGAAACGACGGATGGCGAAGCCCGAACCGAGCAGTTCTGGCTCACCGTCTTCCCGGGCATGAATCAGTTCGGAGATCACCTGCCCCAAGTCCTGTATCGACGGCAGCTCGTAACCGGAAGTCCGGATCCACCAGCGCAACAGGTTTTTCTGTTCAGGGAGCGGCAGCTGATTCAAGAGTTCGGTGCACGGGTGCCGGCCATCGGGCGCACAGTCGCCCCACTGGATCTCCGCCAGCCGGTCGGTCAAGGCCACCTGTTCGGCACAGGCAGCAGCGGTATGCCCGAGCCTGGCATTCAGGCCGGGCCAGCGCTCTTTGAGTTCGGGCAGGATTTTATGCCTGAGGAAATTCCGGTCGAAACGCTCGTCGACATTACTCGGATCCTCCACCCATTCCAGACCGGCCTCATTGGCCCATTGGGACAACCGCGCGCGGTCAAACTCAAGAAGCGGACGCACTAATCGCCCTGCCCCCAGCGCCCGCTCGTGTGGCATACCCGCCAGCCCCCGGACACCGGTGCCACGGAGCATCCTGAACAGTACCGTCTCGGCCTGGTCATCGGCGTGATGGGCCATCAGCAGCAAATCACCGGCTTCCAGGATCTCCTCGAACACGGCATAGCGGGCATGACGGGCAGCCTCTTCGATGCCCCCGGCGATGCCCTCGCCATTCTCCGCCCGGACGTCCACCCGGCGAACGAGCAGTTCAATTCCGAGGGCCTCACAGATCCGACGGCAGAACTGCTCGGATTGCTCCGAATTGGCCTGTAGCTGATGATTGATGTGAACAGCGCGAAGATCGGGGCTGAAGGGAAAACAGTGGGCTGCAAGGTGCAGTAGCAGGGTTGAATCCAGTCCGCCGCTGAAGGCAATCCAGCGTCTGTTGTGCGCGGGGAGTGACCTGACCGGAGCGCAGAGTGCCTCCGGCCAGGCAAAACCGGGAGAGGGCTTAGCGCCCGTTGTCATAACGGGTCAGCCGCTCGTAGCGGCGGGACACCAACTCATCCAGGGGCAACCGGCAAAGTTCCGTGACGCCCTTGGTCAGGGTCTCGCGGAGGGATTCCGCCATCTTTTCCGGATTGCGGTGCGCGCCACCCAAGGGCTCGGGAATAACGTTGTCCGCCAGCCCGAGATCCTTGAGCCGGTCTGCCGTCACACCCATGGCCTCGGCAGCCTGGGCTGCGTACTCCGCGCTCTTCCAGAGGATGGAGGCACAACCCTCCGGTGAAATCACCGCGTAGGTGGAATACTGAAGCATGTTCAGCTGGTCGCAGACGCCGATTGCCAGCGCGCCACCGGAACCACCCTCACCAATCACCGTGGAGATGATCGGGGTTTTCAGGCGGGACATCACGGCAAGGTTGAACGCAATCGCCTCGCTCTGGCCACGCTCCTCGGCACCGATACCGGGATAGGCACCCGGGGTGTCGATGAAGGTCAGAATCGGCATCTTGAATCGTTCGGCCATTTCCATCAGGCGCAGGGCCTTGCGGTACCCCTCAGGGCGGGGCATGCCGAAGTTGCGCTTGACCTTGTCCCTGACTTCACGGCCCTTCTGATGGCCGATAACCATGACCGGCTTGTCGCCAAGGCGTGCGGTGCCGCCGACAATGGCCTGGTCGTCCGCGTAACGGCGGTCCCCGTGCAGCTCGTCGAAATCATCGAAAATCATCTCGATGTAATCGAACGTGTAGGGCCGGCGCGGGTGCCGGGCCAGCCGGGCAATATCCCAGGGCTGCAGGTTCGAGAAAATGCTCTCCGTGAGACTGACGCTCTTCTTCTTGAGGCGGCTAATCTCATCGGTGATGTTGATGTCGGTGTCGTTGCCGACCATGCGAAGCTCTTCAATCTTGGCTTCGAGGTCGGCGATCGGCTGTTCAAAATCCAGGTAATTAGGGTTCATGATGTTCCATCATTTTGATTTGCCTGACGACCCGGCGGGCCGCCAAAACCAGAATTTGGGACAAAGATAGCAGTGCATAAAGGCCGGCTAAAGCGGACATTGGTCTTAATCATAGACCAGTTCAACCGATTGGTCGCCCACCAGGTACCTGAGTTCCAGCAACAGGTTATCGTCCGGCTGCACCCGCCAGGACTCTCCCAGCTCGATACGGGTCCGGGCCTCGGGACTGCGATACTCGATCCACACCGGACTACCCTCGCAGCGGAAAGGCCGCAGGGTTTCATCCAGCTTGTCCAGCAGACCGTTCTGCAGCTGATCCGCCGCCAGCTCCAGTTTCAGCCCCCGGCTGAACTGCTGTCGGGCGGTGGCCACGTCCATCACGGAGTTGACCCGCATTTTCATCTGCCCGGAGTAGTCATCGTGACTGACCTGCCCTTCCACCACAATAACCTGGTCCGATTGCAACAACTCCCGGTTCTCAAAGAAGGTCTCCGAGAACAGGGTTGCCTCGA
Source organism: Marinobacter sp. (assembly GCF_041690455.1). Lineage (GTDB taxonomy): Bacteria > Pseudomonadota > Gammaproteobacteria > Pseudomonadales > Oleiphilaceae > Marinobacter. Next base: position 22,179 of record NZ_JAWLHI010000057.1, on the reverse strand, counting down.
TGCGGGCGCTGCGATCGTCTAGGGTAATGAAGCACATGGTCGAGCCGGTCCGGGTTTTCATGGTGCGCTGGGCAACCACCAGTCCCGCCACACGCTGGGGGGCCTTGTTCGGTTTCAGATCGGCGATCGATGAACGCACAAACCGGCGCACTTCCCTCTCGTATTCATCAAAGGGGTGTCCGGTCAGGTACAGCCCGAGGGTATCCTTCTCACCCTTGAGGCGTTCCTTTTTCGGCCATTCACGGACGTGGACCACGTCCGCGTAGGCATCGCCATCCTCGCCACCGGACTCCAGCATTTCACCAAACATGTCCATCATGCCCACGGCATCGTTACGGGACTGCTGGTCTGCCTGCTGCACCGCCTTGTCGATGCTCGCCATGAGCTGGGCCCGGCCGGGGCCGAGTTTGTCCATGGCACCGGCACGGATCAGCGCTTCCATGGCCCGCTTGTTGACCTTCTTGAGGTCCACCCGCCGGCAGAAATCGAAGATGTCCTCGAACGGACCGTCCTTGGCCGCAGCCACGATACTGTCAATCGGGCCTTCGCCCAGGCCCTTGATGGCGCCAAGACCGTAGACGATCTGACCTTCATCGTTAACCGTAAATGTGTAGGCGGAACGGCTGACATCCGGCACCAGCAGGTCCAGCTTCATGTTCCGGCACTCTTCCACCAGCGTCACCACCTTGTCGGTGTTCTGCATATCGGCGGTGAGTACCGCGGCCATGAACTCGGCCGGGTAATGGGCCTTGAGCCACAGGGTCTGGTAGGACACCAGGGCGTAGGCGGCGGAGTGCGACTTGTTGAAGCCGTAACCGGCGAACTTTTCCACCAGGTCGAAGATGTTCTCGGCCAGGGTCTTGTTAATGCCGTTCTTTTCACAACCATCCAGGAAAATGGCCTTCTGCTTGGCCATTTCTTCCGGCTTCTTCTTACCCATGGCCCGGCGGAGCATGTCCGCGCCGCCCAGGGTGTAACCGGCCATCACCTGGGCAATCTGCATGACCTGCTCCTGGTACAGGATGACCCCGTAGGTGGGCTCCAGTACCGGCTTCAGACCCTCATACTGATAATCCGGGTGCGGGTAGGACATCGGCTGCCGGCCATGCTTCCGGTCGATGAAGTCATCCACCATGCCGGACTGCAAAGGACCGGGGCGGAACAGCGCCACCAGGGCGATCATGTCTTCCAGGGAGTCCGGCTGCAGCCGGCGGATGAGGTCCTTCATGCCGCGGGATTCCAGCTGGAACACGGCCGTGGTTTCGGCCCGCTTCAGCATCTCGAACGAAGGCTTGTCGTCCAGCGGGATGGTACTGATATCCAGAACCCCCTCGCCGAGCTTTTCCCGGCGCGGGTTGATCATGTTCAGGGCCCACTTGATGATCGTAAGGGTCCGCAGGCCGAGGAAGTCGAACTTCACCAGGCCGGCGTCTTCCACGTCGCCCTTGTCGAACTGGGTTACCAGGCTGCCGCCCTCGTCATCGCAGTACAGCGGCGAGAAATCGGTAATCTTGGTGGGCGCAATCACCACACCGCCGGCGTGCTTGCCCGCGTTCCGGCAGACACCCTCGAGCTTGAGGGCCATCTCCCAGATTTCCTGGGCTTCCTCATCCTGTTCCAGGAATTCCTTGAGCTGGGGCTCCTGCTCGATCGCCTTTTCCAGGGTCATGCCCACTTCGAACGGAATCAGCTTGGACAGCTTGTCCGCCAGACCATAGGACTTGCCCTGCACCCGCGCCACATCACGCACTACCGCCTTGGCGGCCATGGTACCGAAGGTGATGATCTGGGAGACCGCCTCGCGACCATACTTCTCGGCGGTGTAGTCAATCACCCGGTCGCGGCCTTCCATGCAGAAGTCGACGTCGAAGTCGGGCATGGATACCCGTTCCGGGTTCAGGAACCGCTCGAACAGCAAGTCATACTCCAGCGGGTCCAGATCGGTAATCAACAGCGCATAGGCGACCAGGGACCCGGCACCTGAACCCCGGCCAGGGCCCACCGGCACGCCGTTGTTCTTGGCCCACTTGATGAAGTCCATCACGATCAGGAAGTAACCGGGAAACCCCATCTGGGTGATGATATCCAGCTCGAAATTCAGGCGCTTGTAGTAGGCCTCCCGTTTCTGATCGTATTCCGGGTCGTCCTTGCTCAGGGTTTTCGCCAGGCGCGCTTCCAGGCCTTCTTCAGACACATGGCGGAAATACTCGTCCATGGTCATGCCGTCGGGGATGGGATAGTTGGGCAGGAAGTACTCGCCCATGCGCACTTTCACCGAGCAGCGGCGGGCAATTTCCACTGTATTCTCAACCGCCTCGGGAATGTCCGAGAACAGCTCGATCATCTCCTCGGCGCTGCGCAGGTATTGCTGGTCACTGAACCGGCGCTCGCGGCGCGGGTCGTCCAGGGTCCGGCTTTCGCCGATGCAGACCCGGGCCTCGTGGGCCTCGAAGTCATCGGCTTCCAGGAAGTGGACATCGTTGGTGGCCACCACCGGCAAGCCCAGCTCTGCCGCCAGCTCCACACTCCGGTGCAGGCAGTCTTCATCACCGGCACGCCCGGTGCGCTGGAGCTCCAGGTAGTAACTGTCCGGGTAGAGGTTCATCCAGTATTGGGCCCGCTCCCTGGCCAGCTCGGGCTTGTCCGCCAACAGTGCCTTGCCGACATCACCCAGCTTGGCACCGGAGAGCGCGATCAGCCCCCTGGCCCTCTCCTCCAGCCAACCGCGCTGGATGATGGGTTTGCCGAAGCGCTGACCGTCGGTGTAACCGAGGGAGATGATTTCCGTGAGGTTCAGGTAGCCGTCATTGTCCCGTGCCAGCAGCGTCAGGCGGAACGGGTTGTCCGGCTCATCCGGGTTTTCCAGCCACAGGTCCGCGCCGATAATCGGTTTGACACCGGCGCCGGTGGCCGCCTTGTAGAACCGCACCAGCGAGCACATGTTGGATTGCTCGGTCAGCCCCACGGCGGGCATCCCCAGCTCGGCGACACGGCTGATCAGCGGTTTGACCCGGACCAGGCCATCCACCATGGAATATTCGGAATGTACGCGAAGATGTACAAAGGTTTGCGCCATAATATAAGGCTGTTCCTGCTTGTGTTCAGTCGTGGGCGCGGGCTCAGCCGCCGATCAACGCCCGGATATCCGCTTCTGTCTGGGGGCCGAAGCGGGTTTCCAGCAATTCCCCGTCCGGATTCACGACAAAGGTAGCCGGCAGTGCCACGGGAATCTGCCAGCCGAACCGGGAGGCGGGATCTTCCGCCAGCATGGTGAACTCGATGCCCATCCGCTCACCCAGTTGTGACAGTTCCGCCCCGATTACGCCGTCAAAGTTGACGCCAAGCACCGCGATATCCGGCGCCTTGTCCAGCTCATTCAGTTCCGGGATTTCCTCCAGGCAGGGCTTGCACCATTCGGCCCAGTAATTGACCAGCACCCATTGGCCGCGCAGGCTGTCCCAGTTCAGACGGGGCCCTTCCGCGCGTTCAAATTCGGCTTTCTGGCAGCCTGACAAAAAAACCGCCATAAGCACGGCTGCAACCATCAACCCTCGGGTTTGGCCACCCGACACAGGGTACTGCACGGCAACTCCTCCTGTTAGACTACGGGCCTTTCACAACCCGCTGTATCCATACCAGACAATCAGGCCAGAAGATGACAGAACCGACCCGGATTTTCCACAACCCGCGCTGCTCCAAGTCACGTCAAACACTTGAACTGCTTAACGAACGGGGAATCGAGCCGGAGATTATACGCTACCTGGAAACCCCTCCGACAGCGGCAGAGCTCGGGAATATCCTGGACATGCTGGGCTGCGATCCCCGGGAACTCATGCGCACCAAGGAAACCGAGTACAAGGAGCTGGGCCTGGACAATCCTGAACTGTCCCGTGAGCAGCTGCTCCAGGCGATGTCCGAGCACCCGAAACTGATCGAGCGCCCCATTGTGATTCGTAATAACAAGGCGGCCCTGGGCAGGCCACCGGAAAATGTCCTGACCATTCTGTAATGTAAAAGTCGAATCCAGCTACAAGCCGCCAAGCAAGGAAACCTGTGCCATGGCAGAGCATGCCCCTTACGTCCTGATTCTTTACTACAGCCGTAATGGCCAGACCGCGGAGCTGGCCGGCCAGATCGGCCGTGGCGTCGCCCGGGTCCCGGGCATCGAGGCCCGCCTGCGCGCCGTGCCGCCGGTATCCCCCGACACCGAAGCGAGCCTGCCGCCGGTACCTGATGAAGGTGCACCCTATGCCACCAAGGCTGACCTTGCCGGATGCGCCGGGCTGGCCATTGGCAGCCCCACACGCTTTGGCAACATGGCGGCGCCCCTGAAGCACTTTCTCGATACCACCGGTGATCTGTGGCTGAGCGGTGCCCTGGCCGGAAAACCTGCGGGTGCCTTCACCTCGACTGGCAGCCTCCACGGGGGCCAGGAAACCACCCTGATGACCATGATGATGCCGCTGCTTCACCATGGCATGGTGTTGTGTGGCCTTCCCTACACCGAGCAGGCACTGAGCGAGACCGAGTCCGGGGGAACACCCTACGGCCCATCCCACTGGGCCGGCACTGGTGAACAGCTGCCACTGAGTGAACACGAGAAGAGTCTGTGCCAGGCTTTCGGCCAACGCCTGGCCACCCTGGCTCTTAAACTGTCCGACTGAACCGGAAAGCAACCATGCTCCACAACCCGAAAGCCAAACAGACTGCCCGGCTGACCATTCTGCTCTACCTGGCGGTATTGGCGACCCTCATTGCCACCACGTTTTTCCCCGCGCCGGTTGAAGGGGTGTCCATTACCCTGATGCTGGCAGTAAAACTGATACCGCTGCTGGCCTTCGCCGTGCCGGTATTCCGGGGCCACAACCGCGGCTATATCTGGATGGCCTTCGTGGTGATTTTCTACTTCACCCAGGCGGTGGTGTCAGCCTGGCTCAGCGAGGGAGCCCCCGGCCCGGTACTGCTGACGGTGCTGACGCTGTTGCTGTTCGTCGTGGCCATGGTCCACCTGAAGGTAAATCGCCCACAGGCGAGCTGACTCTGGGGGCAGACCTGCCCCATCACGCTCCGGGACGCAGACCGCACTGGCCCAGCAGGTCCTGCCAGGCCCGGGTGTGATCCGCCATCGACCGGTCCAGCTCCAGCCAGAGGCTGCCTTCGGCGGACAGAGACAGATGGTGCCGGTACCAGTCCCGGAACCGCTCCGGCATCACGTCTTCCTGCTGCTGCGCCAATCGGGCGAGGGGCTCGACCAAAGCATCCCGTGCCCGGCGGATCTCGCCCATGTAGGGCTGGATCTCCCCGATGTATACGTTGAAGAACATGTTCTGCACGATGTCGGACTGATTGTTCGGCTTGCCATTGAGGCACAGCGGCCGGCCTTCCAGCCGCTCCTGCAAGAGGCCGGTGGCGTCGTCCAGCCTGGCCGACAGCAACCGGGCACTGTTTATCAGCTGCCCTGCCCGATATTCCGCCTGCCAGCGCTGATGAACGTTGCCAGCAAACTCCAGTGATACATCCAGCTTCTCATCCAGCAACCTGGCAGTGGCGGCATTCAGCTGCTGCGCTTCCAGCGCCAGATCGGAAACCGGATCGCCTTCCGGGGCTACCGGGTAATAGCCCTTGGCCAGAGTGAACAGGGTCTCCACCTCCTCCACACCCCAGGTGGCATTCCACACCGCGATGGGCAGCGACTCCCGCTTGCTCTCGATGGCCTCACTCAGGGCTTCTTCAAGCTCCTCGTCATCCACGTCAGGCAGGCACTCCCGGGCCGCCTCGATAAAGCGCACCTCGTAACGAAGGCGATTGAGGGGCTGCATGACCCGGCCCATCACCGAGTTCTTCTCGCCCACCACGAACTGCAGTTCACAGCCATAGAGGGACAGGAAATCGAGCATGCCCATGTCCAGTTCCGGCATTGCCAGCACCCGGTCACGGCGGCGGGGAATCTGTTCGGCGGGTTCAGGGGAAGAAAGCTCGGGTTCCGTCTCCAGAACCCGGGCGACCCGCTCCACGTATTCATCCAGCATGGGGCGGGCCTCGGAAAAGGGATTACAGGCACTCAGGACCGGAACCATCAGCAGCAACACCATCAGGCGGGCCCAGTGTATTCCGGTCATGGAGTCCTCCTGTGGGTCGGGTGGAGGCGTCAGCGCTTGCGCAGCAGGGTCTCCACCTCCGAGAAGTCGCGGGCGACAAAACGGCCGGTGTCGGGCAGCTCGCCCTCCCGGACCAGCCAGGCGGTCTTCATGCCGGCAGCCTCTGCCGCTTCAAGCTCCGCCTCGACATCAGACAGGAACAGCACGGTCCCCGGCTCGACACCCAGCTCTTTCAGAATATTACGATAGGAATCGGCGTCTTTCTTGCCGCCGATGCGGGTATCGAAATACCCCGAGAAAAACGGCGTGAAATCACCTTCAGTGGTAAAACCGAAAATGAGCTTCTGGGCCTTCACCGAACCGGAGGAGTAGATGAACAGACGCAGCCCCCGATCATGCCACCGCTGCAGGTAATCGGCCGCGTCCGGGTAGATATGGCCCTTCAGCTCGCCCTTCTGGTAGCCCTGTTCCCAGACCATGCCCTGCAGGGCTTTCAGGGAGGTTTCCTTGCGGTCCTCCCGGATCCACTGCTGGAGCACCTCGACAAGGCCCTCCACATCCTGTCGATCAACGTCACTTTTTGCGGCAACCGCATCGAGCTGCTCAGCCACGGCAGGTTCATTCCGGTTTTCGGTCACGAATCCGGGCAGGTGTTCAGCTGCAAACGGGAACAGCACGTCATGCACAAATGAAATGGAGCTGGTGGTGCCCTCAATGTCGGTCAGGATAACCCGGATCATCCACCCGCCTCCGCCAGCGCTTCGTACCGGGGCAGTCGGCTGGCAATGTCCTCGCCGGTAAAGTCGGCGACCCAGCCTTCGGGATTGCTGAACAACCGGATGCAGGTGAATTCCGGCTCAGGCCCCATGTCAAACCAGTGCCGGGTGCCGTCCGGGACGCTGATCAGGTCATTCTTCTGGCACATGACCGCGTAGACCTGGTCACCGAAGTGCAGGTAGAACAGGCCCTGGCCCCGCACGAAGAACCGCACCTCGTCCTCACTGTGGGTGTGCTCATCCAGGAACTTCTGGCGGAAGGCCTCTTTTTGCGGGTTATCCGGGTTCAGACTGATCACATCGGCGGTCTGGAATCCGCATTCTTCCTTCAGTCGGGCCACTTCCTCACTGTAGGCCTCCAGGATCTGTTCCTGGGTGGCATCGGCCGGCAAGTCTCGGGTCGGCCACTGCTCGAAGCGAATGCCCTTGGTGGCCAGCAGCTCACGGATTTCCGACGGGTTTTCCGTCACGGTCCGGGCGTGCTCGGGCTGGCTTTGATCAAAGATGCTCAGGGTGGTCATGGGCGGACCCTCATGGTTTCAAGTTCACATTCAAAGAGGAATTCAAACGCTTCCACATGGCGCAGGCAATCGGCCATGGTATTGCCCCAGGTGTACAGGCCGTGGCCCCGGATCAGGTAGCCCGGCTGCTCCGGATGCTCCGCAAACCAGGCCTTGGTATCCCGGGCGAGCGCATCAATATCCTGGGTGTTGTCGAACACCGGAACCGTCAGCACGGATTCATGGGTCTGCACGCCGGCGAACGCCTTCTGCAGCTCATAGCCTTCCAGTTCCAGTGCCCGGCCCGGCTCAAGCAGCCGGCTCAGCACGGTCGCTTTCACCGAATGGGTGTGCAGCACCGCCCCGACCTCCGGGAACAGTTCATAAAGTACGGTGTGCAGACGGGTTTCTGCCGAGGAACGGCAGTTACTCTGAACCGGCTGGCCGGACAGGTCCACCACCATCACATCCCCGGCCCCCAGCTGCCCCTTGTGCCGGCCGGAAACCGTGATCGCAATGTGCTCGTCGTCAATCCGCGCCGAGTAATTGCTGCTGGTGGCCGGCGACCAGCCCCGCTGATACAGGAAGCGGCCGGCGTCAACGATGGATTCTGCCGCAACGGCGTATCGGGTGATATCAAACACGGTGTTCCTCCACGGACCAGGTGCCAGGGTGTCCCCGCCGCCCGGAGATTATCAACCCTCATTTGCCGCCATTATAGGGATGCTTGGGCGGCCCGCAAATCATGTCGTGCGGCAATCAGGTCCGCCACGATCGAAATGGCAATTTCCGCTGGAGTCTTGCTGGGAATGTTGACCCCGATTGGCGCCCTGAGCCGGGAAAGAGCCGCCTCATCGAGCCCCAGATCGGCGAGTCTGGAACGACGTGCCTCGGAGGTTTTGCGAGAGCCCATGGCACCGACATAGAACGCCGGTGACTGCAGCGCCGCCAGCAACCCCATGTCATCCACCCGGGGGTCATGGGCCAGCGCCAGAATCCCGCACCATCGATCACCAAAGTCGTCAGCAATGAGGTCGTCCGGCAGCCGACGGCTCAGGGGGATATGCGGATACTGCCAGCCGTCCGCAAAGGTATCCCGGGGTTCGCACAGGGTAACGGTGAACTCGGCGGCCGAGGCAAACTCCGCCACATGGCGCGCCACCTCCCCGGCACCGATCAGCAGCAGGCGACATTCCGGCTGCAGGGTGTGAACCAGGGTCTGCCCGTCGAAAGCCACGCCATTGCGGGCGTTGCCGTCTTCGCCTATAAGGCCCATTCCGCCGCCGACTATTACTTTCCGCCTGATCGGTTGCCGTTCAGAAAGTGCCCTGGACACTCTCTCGATATGAGGCAAGTGGTCCGACGCGACCAGAGGTTCGACCAGCAACCGGATCCGTCCACCACAGGGTAACTGGAAACGGTCCCGGTCCCCGTCGGTGATGCCGTAATCAATCAGGATGGATTCGACGGGCCCCTCGGCGGCGGTTCGGCGCAGCAGATCCTCTTCCAGGCAGCCGCCGGACACAGACCCGCTCCAGTGACCAGTCTCCGACACTGCCAGCCAAGAGCCAACCGGCCTCGGGGACGAACCCCAGGTTTCCACAATGGTGCACAACCAGACCCGCTCGCCGGCAGCCAGCCAGTGGCGGACACTCTCCATAACCGAGGCCTGGCCGGAAATCACGGGCGCGCTCCCACAGCCATCAGGCCTCCGCCTTCAGAGGCAGGGTCCGCTGGCGCTTGCCGGTCAGGGCAAACAGAGCATTGCCCAGGGCCGGAATCACCGGGGGCACACCGGGCTCACCGACCCCGGTCGGTGTCTCGGTGCTGTCCACAATCTCCACCTCGACCTCCGGGCGCTCGTACTGCCGCATCAGCGGATAGTCGTGGAAGTTGGATTGCTGGACTTCGCCCTGCTCCAGGGTTATTTCCCCATACAACGCAGCCGTCAGGCCGAACAGGATACCGCCCTCGATCTGGTCGACCACGATCGCCGGGTTGACCACCTGGCCACAATCGACGGCAGCGGCAACCTTATAGACCCGGATCAAGCCATTCTCGAGACCAGCTTCCACAACCTGGGCCACGTAGGTGCCGAAGCTGCGCATCAGGGCAATGCCCCTGGCCCGCCCCTCCGGTACCGGGGTATCCCAGCCGCCCAATCGGGCCGCCCGGTCCAGTACCTCCCGGTGTCTCGGCTCGTGCACCAGCAGGCGGCGACGGAAACGGTAAGGGTCCTGCCCCGCCTCATGGGCCAGTTCATCCATGAAGGTTTCGACGGCAAAGCCGTTATGGGAGTATCCCACCGAGCGCCACCAGGTAATGGGAACACCCGGATCGATGTGGGTATGTCGAATATCGATGTTAGCCACCTGGTAGGGATACTCGATCGCCCCCTCGATGGCGGAAATATCTTTCGGGGTGGCAATGCCTTCAGCCCAGACCCCGACCTTGCCGAGGGTGTCGTAGAGGAACCTGGGCGTCCACGGGAACTGGGCGGGGCCGGCATTGCGAACGTACCAGTTCAGAATCTGCGGCCCGACGATCTGGTGATCCCAGCCACTGAGCTCACCCTTGTTCACGCCCGCCCTCATCCGGTGCAGCATCGCCGGCCGGTACAGGTCTTGGCGGGTATCCTCTTCCCGGGACCAGATCACCTTCACCGGCCGGTCCATCCGGAACGCGACGGCTGCGGCTTCTTCAATATAGTCCTGGGTCAGGCGCCGGCCAAAGCCACCCCCGAGGAAGGTGGTGTTGATGGTAACCTCATCCGGGGCCAGATCGGTCACCCGGGCAACGGCAATCCGGCCAAGATCCGGCGCCTGGGTCGGCGCCCAGACCTCCATATGATTGTTGCGGTACCAGGCGGTGGCGTTCATGGGCTCAAGGGTGGCGTGTGCCAGGTAAGGCTGGCTGTACTGGGCCTCCACCACCTTGTCAGCGTTTGCCAGAACACTGTCGGTATCGCCCTCACTACGCTCTGACTCGCCGGCATCCTCGTCAGCAGCCTTGCGATAGGTTTCGAACACCTCTGGCGTGGACAACCCCAGCGCCCCGGAGAAATCCCACTGGACCTTCAGAGCCTCCTGGGCCTTACGGGCACGCCAGTACTTGTCAGCGACGATGGCCACGCCCCGCTCGATTTCCATGACCTCCAGAACCCCGGCCATGGCGCGGACCTCATCGCCATTGAACGACTGAACCTTGCCACCGTAACGGGGTGAGCGGGTGACCACCGCATACACCATGTCCGGCAGACTGACATCAATGCCGTACGCGGCTGTACCGGTCGACTTTGCCCTGGCGTCCAGCCGTCGGTTCTGTTTGCCGATGTATTTCCACTCTGCCGCGGGCTTCAGGGCAACATCCCCACGCAGAATTTCTTTTGATGCCAGCTCGACCAGCTGGCCGTAACGCATGGAATCAATGCCATTGGGGTGGACGACCCGGCCTTCACTGGCCGAACATTCTGCGGCATCGACCCGCCAGACGCCCGCAGCGGCCCGAACCAGCATCTCCCGAGCCTCCGCACCGGCGGTTCTCAGGGGCTCCCAGCTGGTAGCCAGACTGGTGCTGCCACCGGTGAGCTGCAGCTTGTACAACGGATTCTTGTACTCGTCGGCAACCGGGGCAAAACGCGGCTCGATGGCTTCTGGCGCCACTTCCAGTTCCTCGGCAATCAGGGTGGTGAGACCGGTGTAGGTACCCTGTCCCATTTCCACCCGCGCCAGGGTGAAATAGATCCGGTCATCCCGGGTAATCTCCAGCCAGGCATCCGGTCGCCATTCGCCGGTCTCCTCCTCGTAGCCCGTGGGAAGTCCGGCGCAGCCGGGCAAAGACAGGGAAAGCATCAGGCTGCCGGAGGCACCGGCACCGACTTTCAGGAAATCCCTTCGGTTCATCGCCATGTCACGCCTCCTCCTGGGCCGGTTTCTCGCCAGCAACCACGGATTCCACGGCAGCGATGATCCGGCTGTAGGTACCACACCGGCACAGATTGCCGGTCATTGCCGCAACGATCTCGTCACGGTCCGGAGAAGGGGTGTTCGCCAGCAAATGGGCAGCGCTCATGATCTGACCGGACTGGCAATAACCACACTGGGGCACCCCATGGTCAATCCAGGCCTGCTGCAAAGCATGCAGCCGGTCACCACTGCCCAGACCTTCAATGGTGGTCACTTCGCCATTGTCTGCCATTTCCACCGGAGTGGAACAGGAGCGCACCGGCTGCCCGTTCAGGTGCACCGTACAGGCGCCACACAGCCCTGCTCCACACCCGAACTTGGTGCCCGGCAGCCCCAGCTCGTCCCGCAGCACCCATAACAGGGGCGTATCAGCCTCGATATCCAGCGAGTGAGTCTCGCCATTCACTGTCAGGCGCAATGCCATTCCCTCTCTCCTGTGCAGGGGCCTTTTACCAGCCCTTTTCTGTTATTAGGGGGCAGGTCGACACCGGGCTTGCTATTTGACGACCTCCTCGCCGTCCTTGTTCACCCAGATCTTGCGTTCGCCGGATTCCATCTGACCGTTCGAATCCCATACTTCGCGGCTCTCCGTAGCTTCCTCGACCTTGCCGTTATCATTCCAGATCACGCGATCCTTGCAGCCGGCCAGAGCCAGCACTGAGAACACAATCACAACGAACTGCTTAACCACACTTACCTCCAATACCGGTTATTCCGGTGTTTCAACATGACGCTGGAAAGGAATGGAAGCCTACCGGCTTCCGTGGATTTCACGATTGCGCTGCTTGTCGCGGTCACTCTTCCGTACCATGACATACACCGCCCCGGTGCCACCATGGTGTTTTTGGGCCGAATGAAACGCCAGCACATCGTCAAGCTCGGGTAGCCACTTGGCGAGATAGCTTTTCAGCTGGGCGATGCCGTCAGGATTACGCTCGCCCTTGCCGTGAAGGATGATCACCGAGCGAAGGCCGTAACGGACGCAATCACCGATGAACGTGAATACTTCCCGCCTGGCCTGCTCAACGGTCATCCGGTGCAGGTCAAGGCGGGCTTCGATGGGATACTGCCCCAGGCGGAGCTTACGAAAGACACCATGCTGGATGCCCGGCCGCTGCCAACTCAGAATGTCGTAAGCTGTCAGCGGCTCCACCATATCGGAAGTCAGTGGATTGACATCTTTCAGGGGTTTTTCCACGGCCGCGCGCTGACGCTCCAGATGACCCGGAGTCAGTTCCCTGGGCGTAGAGACCTCAGCCCGGTTCGGTTTGCGGATGCGCCGGACGTCCTTCATTTCTTCCAGGAAGGCCAGGCGCTCATCTTTACTGGTCATGGATCGGTTTGTATCTGGTTTGATTGATGTCAGAACTTTACCACCGCCCCGGTATACCATAAAGAAAGCAACCACCCAGACTGCCGCCTGCGACCAAAATCGTAGGGCCCGATGCCGCGCCCTGCACTACACTCAGGCGGACAATAATAACGAGCGAACGGATCCGGATATGGCCTCGAACCAGGACAGTAACCGCCCCCAGAACACTCGCGCCATCATGAGCTTCCTGCGGGAACATGCACCCTTCTCCAGCATGGACGACGCGCATCTGGCCCATTTTGCCGAGCACGCGACTCTCAGATTCTTTGCCGATGGTGACGAAGTACTCTCTCCGGATGACGGTGTCGTCAGACGATTTTACGTGGTCAAACAGGGACGAATCCGTGGCGAACGCCATAATGAAAAGGAAGACCGTACCGAGACCACCTTTGAAATCAGTCGGGGCGAATGTTTCCCATTGGCCGCGATCATTGGCGAACGCCCCACCCGCACCCTGCACCGGGCTGACGGCGACACCTTCTGCCTGAGCATCGAGCAGGATGCCTTCATTACCCTGTTTTCCGAAAGCGACCCGTTCCGGGACTTCTGCCTCAGGGGCGTCAGCAGCCTGCTTGATCAGGTAAACCAGCGCATCCAGTCCAACGCCATGGCGTCTATGGGTTCCAGCAACAGCCTGGACACGCCGCTGGAACGCTACGCCCTGCGCAATCCCATCGTCTGCTCCCCGGATCTGCCGGTGCGCAAGGCGGTGGCGCGCATGCACGAGAACAACGTCGGCAGCATCATTATTACCGACGATAACCGGCATCCGACCGGCATTTTTACCCTGCGGGATCTGCGCACCATGATTGCCGAGGAGAAAGGGCCACTGGACACACCTGTCCGGCAGGTAATGACACCCGAGCCGTGCCGGCTGCCGGCCCATGCGGACGCCTTCGAAGCCGCCATGCTGATGGCCGAACACCATTTCGCCCACCTTTGCGTGGTGGATGATGAACAGCGCCTGATCGGCGTGGTCTCCGAGCGCGATTTGTTCGCCCTGCAGCGGGTGGACCTGGTCAACCTGGCACGTACCATTGGTACGGCCACTCATCTGCGAACCCTGGTAAGCCTGCGCAGCGACGTGTCCCGGCTGGTGGACGCCATGCTTGCCCACGGTGCCGATTCCGGTCAGGTGGTCAAGATCATCACCACCCTCAATGACGTCACGGTGCGCCGGGTACTGGAACTGAATCTCAAGAAAAACGACCCTGGCATCCCCTTCACCTGGCTCACCTTCGGCTCCGAAGGCAGGCAGGAACAGACCCTGCTCACCGACCAGGACAACGGCATCCTGTTCCGGACGCCCGAAGGTATGACGGAGGAGCAGGTCCGGGAGAAATTATTGCCCTTTGCCCAGACCATTAATCAAGAGCTGGCCGAGTGCGGCTTCACCCTGTGCAAGGGCAACATCATGGCCAGCAACCCGAAACTGTGCCTGAGCGACCGGGAGTGGGACGACTGGTTTATCCGGTTTATCGACGCCTCCACGCCCCAGAACCTGGTGTACTCTTCCATCTTCCTGGACATGCGGGCGGTGTTCGGCCCGACCGAGCCCTTGCATGCACTCCTGGAGAAGGTCTTGGCACGAATCCGCAAGAACGCCCTGTTCCAGAAGATGCTGGCCGGCAACGCACTGCAGCGCAAACCGCCGCTGACGATGTTCCGCAACTTCCGTTATCTGAACGAGGAGAAAAAACACGCCCTGGATCTTAAACGTCAGGGTCTGGCGCCGTTTGTGGAAGCAGTGCGGGTATTCGCCCTGGCCAATGGTGTGGAGACCGCCAATACCCTGGAACGGATGGAAGAACTTGCGAAGAAGGGGGTATTCGACCCCAAGGATGCCAATGCCTGGAAAGAAGCCTACAGCCTCATCCAGGCCATCCGAATGCGCGCCCACCAGGAAATGCTGGATCGCGGTGAGGAGCTGACCAACTACATTGATCCGGATGACCTGAACCCGCTGGACCGGCGGATCCTGCGCGAATCCTTCCGCCAGGCCCAGCGACTTCAGCAGAAGCTGGAAGTCACCTATCAACTCTGAGAGCCGGACAGGATGCTGGACTACATCAAACAATGGCTGGAACGGCGCCGGGCCGGCCAGATCGGAGAGCACGACTGGGATAATCTTCCTGCACCCAAAAGTGCAGACGACCAGCTGTTATCCAACAGCCGGCTGATCGTGCTCGACCTCGAAACCACCGGGCTTAACGCCGCCAAGGACGAGGTGATTGCCATTGGCGCCGTAGCCATCAGCGGTGGGGTGATCCACCTTGATGACCAGTTCGACCTGATTCTCAGACGCCCTGAGCTGGATATCAGTGAAACGGTACTTATCCATGGCATCGGGCCGGAAGCCCTGACCCAGGGCCACGAAACCGAGGATGCCCTGCTGTACCTGCTCGAATGGATGAACGGCGACCCGGTGCTCGCCTACCACTCAGCATTCGATCAGAAATTCCTGGAAAAGACCCTCAAGGCCGAACTGGGCTATACCCAGCAACACCTGTGGATCGATGTCGCCGACCTGCTACCGGCGTTTTTCCCGGACGCCAGGACCGGTGGCAAGGGTCTGGACAACTGGGCGGATTTCTTCGGGCTCGAGGTCAGCGAACGCCATCAGGCCGCAGCCGATGCGCTCGCCACGGCCGAACTCACCCTGGTGGCTCTGAACAAGGCCCGAAAGGAAAGTGTAAAAACTCTGAAAGAATTGAATGACAAGCTTCGATATCACCGGAGATTACAAAACATGCACCGTTTTTGAGGGAGGGCAAAACCGCTTCACAAAATTGACCGATCCCAAGGCAAATTACTGAGAATTAGACCTTTTGCCAATATCTATATGTTGGTTGACCAGTAAAGTCATTAGGGACAACAGTCGGAGAAGTACTTATATGAATAATAAATTCTCTAACCGAAATACCTCACCAAAAATCCATCCAACCTCCACAACAACAACACAGGAGTGAATCCTATGTCAGGTCATAGCTACGACGCTGAAAACTACTGGAAGGCGAACCTCCGCCTGATATTCGGGAGCCTGATTGTCTGGGCCCTGGTATCTTATGGCTGCGCCATCCTGCTTCGTCCGATGCTGGCGGGCATTCCCGTTGGCGGAACCGATCTGGGCTTCTGGTTCGCCCAGCAGGGCTCCATCCTTACCTTTATCGCTCTGATCTTCCACTACGCGTGGCGCATGAACAAGATCGACGAAAAATTCGGCGTACACGAGGAGTAAGGACGAATGAGCCAATTTGCAATCAACATCATTTTCGTAGGGGGCTCGTTCCTCCTCTATATCCTGATTGCTATCTGGGCGAAAGCCGGTAGCACCAAGGACTTCTACGTTGCCGGCGGCGGCGTTCACCCGGTCACCAACGGTATGGCGATCGGTGCAGACTGGATGTCAGCGGCATCCTTTATCTCCATGGCGGGTCTGATTGCCGCCGGTGGTTACGCCAACTCCACCTTCCTCATGGGCTGGACTGGCGGTTACGTACTGCTGGCCATGCTGCTGGCTCCGTACCTGCGTAAGTTCGGCAAGTTCACCGTGCCGGAGTTCATCGGCGACCGTTTCTACAGCAAGAACGCCCGCCTGGTGGCTGTTATCTGCCTGATCGTGGCTTCCGTGACCTATGTAATCGGTCAGATGGCCGGTGCCGGTGTTGCCTTCTCCCGCTTCCTGGAAGTTGACGCGACCCTGGGTCTGATCATCGCCGCAGTTGTGGTATTCATGTACGCCGTTATGGGTGGCATGAAAGGCATCACCTACACCCAGGTTGCCCAGTACTGCGTTCTGATCACCGCCTACACCATTCCGGCTGTGTTCATCTCCCTGCAACTGACCGGCAACCCGCTGCCTCCGCTGGGCCTGTTCTCGACCCACGCTGACTCCGGCCTGCCGATTCTGGAGAAACTGAACCAGGTCATCACCGACCTCGGCTTCAACTCCTACACTGCCGACATCGACAACAAGCTGAACATGGTTCTGTTCACCCTGTCCCTGATGATCGGTACTGCAGGTCTGCCGCACGTTATCATCCGGTTCTTCACCGTACCCAAGGTTGCCGACGCGCGCTGGTCAGCCGGCTGGGCCCTGGTCTTCATCGCCCTGCTGTACCTGACTGCTCCGGCCGTTGCTTCCATGGCTCGCCTGAACCTGATGACCACCATCTACCCGGATGGCACTGACGCGGCTCCGATCCTGTACGAAGAGCGTCCGAACTGGGTCAAGGAATGGGAAGTTACCGGTCTTATCCAGTTCGAGGACCTGAACAACGACGGCCGTATCCAGCACTACAACGCCAGCGAGTCCTTCCAGTCTGAAGCGGACGCACGTGGCTGGGCTGGCAACGAACTGACCGTTAACCGGGATATCCTGGTACTGGCCAACCCGGAAATCGCCAACCTGCCCGGCTGGGTAATCGGTCTGATTGCCGCCGGTGGTCTGGCAGCGGCACTGTCCACAGCGGCGGGTCTGTTGCTTGCTATCTCCTCTGCGGTGAGTCACGACCTGATCAAGGGTTCCATTAACCCGAACATCACGGAGAAAGGCGAACTGCTGGCAGCCCGGATCTCCATGGCTGTGGCGATCGTGGTGGCCACCTGGCTTGGTGCCAACCCACCGGGCTTCGCGGCACAGGTAGTAGCTCTGGCGTTCGGTATTGCCGCAGCCTCCCTGTTCCCGGCGCTGATGATGGGTATCTTCTCCAAGCGCGTAAACAACGTGGGTGCTATCTCCGGCATGCTCGCGGGTCTGGGCTTCACCCTGGCATACATCTTCGTGTACAAGGGCTGGCTGTTCATCCCGGGCACCAACAACCTGCCGGATACCCCTGAGAACTGGGTACTGGGCATCTCCCCGCTGTCTATCGGTGCGGTTGGTGCAATCGTCAACTTTGCGGTAGCCTTCGTTGTATCCAACGCAACAGAAGAACCGCCCGTTGAGATTCAGGAGCTGGTTGAAAGCGTCCGTTACCCGCGTGGTGCCGGTCAGGCTCAAGACCACTAAGCAACAACCCAACCTGATTCATTCGATGAATTGACAGGTTGAACCTGAACGGGCTTCCTCATCGAGGGAGCCCGTTCTTTTTTGAGGAAGTAGATTTATGTTCTGGACCTTTATCGCCACAGTCTTTTGCGGCCTCGGTGCTGCCGGCATTGCCCTGGGCATCCGCGCCATAACCCGCAACAAGGCACCCCGCTGGCTCATACCGGTATTCGCCGGCGCCGGCATGCTCGGCTATCTCATCTATGGCGAGTACACCTGGTACGATCACAAGCAAACCCAGCTGCCCGAAGAGGCCGTTATCGTTGGCACCGAGAGTGACGGCATCCTCTGGCGCCCCTGGACCTTCGTATTCCCTTACGTAACCGCGTTCTCGACCGTGGATGTTGAGAGCATCAGCCGCGATACCGACAACCCGGAGATCGTGCGCTTTACTCTGTACCGCTTCGAGCAAAAGATGACCGACGCTGTCTCCCATCGGGTTCATCTCATCAACTGCGAAAGCCGCGAGCTGGTTCCGTTGGGGGCTGACGGAAGGCCCCGGGTGGACAATATGAAGGTCCTCGAATCCGGTAACCCGCTGTTTCAGACCGTCTGCGCCGACTGACCGGAGGTTTGAAACGGAGATTCCAAGCTGATTTAACGAGAAGAGCGTTTCATGATTAGCGCCTGGCTGCTGGTATTAATCTCGATTACCTATATTTCCATCCTGTTTGTCATCGCGTGGGCCGGTGACAAGCATCCGGGACTGTACCGGAAACGCCTGGCGCGAACCCACATCTACGCCCTTTCCCTCGCGGTCTATTTTACCTCGTGGACCTTCTATGGCGCCGTCGGAAGGGCCACCCAGGAGGGCCTGGGCTTCCTGCCCATCTATCTCGGCCCCTTGCTCGTGTTTGTCTTCGGAGCTCCGTTGCTCCGACGTATCATCTACATCAGCAAGCGCAACAACAGCACCTCGATCGCCGACTTTATTGCCTCCCGGTACGGCAAATCCCAGCTTCTGGCAGCCATGATCGCCACCTTCGCGCTCATTGGCAGCGTGCCCTACATCGCCCTCCAGCTGAAAGCGATCGCCATGGGCTTCAACGTCCTGTCCGAGAGCGGCACCGGTTATCAGCAGCTCAGCTCTGCCGCCTGGAATGACTCGGCCTGGTACATCACCCTTGCCCTGGCCGTGTTCACCGTGCTGTTCGGGACCCGCCACCTGGAATCCACCGAGCACCACCGGGGCATGATCCAGGCGGTTGCCTTCGAATCCCTGATCAAACTCGTCGCGTTCGTTGCCGTCGGTCTGTTTGTGGGTTTCGGCCTGTTCAACGGCTTCGGAGATCTGTTTGCGCAGGTCCGGGCGGCAGATCTTACCCGTGCACTGACCACAGACGGTCTGGAGGCACCGGCCTTCATCACCCAGACCCTGGTGGCAATGCTGGCCATCATCTGCCTGCCACGACAGTTCCACGTCATGGTGGTGGAAAACACCGATCACCGGGACTTTGAAGTAGCACGCTGGGCGATGCCAATCTATCTGGTGGTCGCCAGTGCGTTCGTCCTGCCCATCGCGGCAGCCGGTCTGCTGTCACCGGATGCCATCATGGGCAATCCGGACATCCTCATCCTCCAGTTGCCCATCCTTGCCGGTGAGGAATGGCTGGCAATACTGGTGTTCCTCGGCGGTGGCTCGGCAGCGGCCGCGATGGTGATTGTCTGCTCGGTGGCGATCGCCACCATGGTCAGTAACGAAATCATCATGCCGGCACTGCTGAAGTTTTTCCGCCCCGGAATGAACCGACGTACAGACCTCAGTTACCTGCTGCTGAGTATTCGCCGGGTAGCAATCTTCGTGGTTCTGCTCACCGCTTACGGTTTTTACCGGATGGCCGGCGAAGACTACAGCCTGACTGCCTTCGGCTTGCTGTCATTTGCTGCGGCGGCACAGTTCGGCCCGGCACTGGTGGGCGGTATTATCTGGCGCAGGGGGAATTACATGGGCGCCGTCTGGGGCCTGGCCCTGGGCTTTCTGATGTGGTGCTACACCCTGCTCCTCCCGGCCCTGGCGACCACAGGCTGGATTGCGGACAGCCTGATCAATCACGGCCTCTGGGGCCTCAGCTGGACCCGGCCCACAGCCCTGTTCGGGTCCGACCTTGACCAGACCAGTCATGGCATCATCTGGAGCCTCGGGGTCAACACCGTGGCCTATGTCGTGCTCTCCATGCTGACCCGTCAGCGGGTGCGCGAGAAGATCCAGATTGCATCGTTTTTCCACGACCCCCAACCGAAAGCTGAAACCGCTCATCACCAGGGCTGGCAAGGTGAGATCCTGATTTCGGATCTGCAGGCACTGACCGACCGTTTCATGGGCGAGGAACGCTCGGAGACCATTTTCCGGAACTACGAACGGCGAAACGCCATTCGCCTGCACCCTCACCGGCCGGCCTCCACTCACCTGATGAAATACATCGAGCGCCAACTGGCTTCGGTGATAGGCGCTTCCACCGCCCGCGTTGTGCTTGAATCGACCCTCACCGGCCGGGACATGCAGATCGAGGATGTGGTCAGTATTGTCGATGAAGCCTCCCAGGCGATGACGTTCAGCCGGGAGCTGCTGCAATCGGCCATCGAGAATATAAGCCTCGGGGTCTCGGTAGTGAATCATCAACAACAACTGGTGGTCTGGAACCACCGCTACCTTGAGTTGTTTAACTACCCCAAGGGATTCGTTCGGGTTGGCCGCCCGGTGGAAGACCTGATGCGTTACAACCTCACCAACGCCAATCATTCCGCCCGACGCATCGATGAGATCATTGCCGACCGCTGCAACAGCATGCGCGAGGGCAAGCCGATGTCCTACGAGCGCCAACGCCCGGACGGCACGGTGCTCCGGATCGACGGCAGCCCCATCCCCGGTGGCGGCTACGTGACGACGTTCCAGGACATCACCGCCATGCGCCGGACCGAACAGGCGCTGAAAGAGACCAACATCTACCTGGAACAACGGGTCAAAGAACGCACCCAGGAGCTGCAGGTCATCAACGAGCAGATGCTCAAGGCCAAATCCGTTGCCGAGCAGGCCAACCAGAGCAAGACCCGGTTCCTCGCTTCAGCGAGCCACGACCTGTTGCAACCGCTCAATGCCGCACGCCTGTTTACCTCAGCTCTTGCCGGAAAGGCGAATGATGGCGAAACGAGAGAACTGGTGGAACATATCGACAGCTCCCTGGGAGCGGCGGAAGAAATTATCAGCACCCTCCTCGACATCTCCAAGCTGGACGCCGGGGCCCTTGAGCCGGATATCGGCGTATTCCCGGTCAACGAACTCTTGCGCCATCTCGCGACCGATTTTACCGCCATCGCCAAGGAGCAGGGCCTGGAGCTGCACGTGGTGCCCAGTACCGCCTGGGTGAGATCCGATGCCAAACTGCTGCGGCGGGTGGTCCAGAACTTCCTGTCGAACGCCATCCGCTACACGCCGAGCGGCAAGATCCTGATGGGATGCCGTCGACTGAAGGGGTACCTCCGGATCGAGGTGTGGGATACCGGTCCCGGTATTCCGGAAGACCAGCTGGCCCACATCTTTGAGGAATTCCGCCGTTTCCAGCATGGACGTGACAAGAAAGGCCTCGGGCTGGGACTGGCGATCGTCGACCGGATCAGCGGAATGCTCAACCATCCGGTCAGTGTCCATTCCATACAGGGCCGGGGTAGCGTGTTCGGAATTACTGTGCCGGTAGCCGCCCCCGATCAGACTCAACAAGCAGCCAAACCCTCCTCCGGCTCGAGACGGGTCTCAAGCCTGGGAGGCCTTCAGGTACTGTGTATCGACAATGATCCGGCCATTCTTCAGGGCATGGCTGCGCTGTTGGGGAACTGGCAGTGTGACGTAACCTCGGCGGAGAGCCTCGAGGATGCGCTGCAGAAGCTCAATGGCCAGCAGCCGGATATCATCCTTGCCGATTACCAGCTGGATGATAACCGCAATGGTCTTGACGCCATGGATAGCCTCAGAGCCGCTATCAGCGAGGATATTCCCGGGATACTGATCACCGGCTATATGGCGCCTGAAGTGCGTGAGGATGCGATTGAGCGGGGTTACCAGATTCTTTACAAGCCGGTTAAGCCTGCCGCGTTGAGGGCGATGGTGAACAAGCAGTTGAAGCAGAAGCGGGGGTGATGGGCTGCTGCCTTCTCAGCTGACTTCTAGTGTGCATAAAAAACCCCGGTGCCGTCATGGCCCGGGGTTTTGTTTTGTCTAAAGGAGAGGCTTGGGCAGCACGTGGATAGTTAGTGGGTGCGAAGAAGATGGTCTTTGGGCTCTGCTGCCAAGTGGTGATTCTATAGTGTTGGTGTTGGGTGTCGGCCTCGGGCAGTGCTTTGCACTGCAGATGACCTACTTTGCTCAGGCCTGTCGGCCTTCGGCCCTTCGGGCCCGTCGTCGCTTCGCTCCGACGTCCTGCGGC
>NZ_JAWLHI010000056.1:0-27668 GCF_041690455.1 Marinobacter sp. | reverse complement strand
CCCGAAACAAGCGCACATGGACGTGCTCGTAGCGTGTTTTGGGAAGCCCTGCCCCAAGCGCCCATGCACCGAAGCCTGAATACCTGCAACCAAGTCAAAAGAGTAAGCCCGATATGGTAACAGATTCGAACAATCGCGGGAGGCCCTGAATAATGTAGAAAATGTGACAATGGTAAGGCCGAGGGCCCCGATGGCGCCTTGCCTGAGTAGGTGCTCACTGCTAAAGTTGCCGCATTCTTTTCGCAACCGCAACTCTCAGGTTGAAACTACACGAATGTTGATCAAAAGACTCCGAGGCATTTTCTCCAGCGACCTGTCCATCGACCTGGGCACCGCCAACACCCTTATATATGTGCGAGAGCGGGGTATCGTCCTGAACGAGCCATCCGTGGTTGCCATCCGCACGAGTGGTTCCCAGAAAATGGTCGCCGCCGTCGGTGCCGAAGCCAAGCGTATGCTCGGCCGGACTCCGGGCAACATCACCGCCATCCGTCCCATGAAGGATGGTGTGATTGCCGACTTCGTCGTCACCGAAAAAATGCTCCAGCACTTCATCCACAAAGTGCACGAGAACAGCTTCATCACCCCGAGCCCGCGCGTGCTCGTGTGTGTGCCCAGCAAATCCACCCAGGTGGAGCGCAAGGCCATCCGCGAATCCGCACTCGGCGCCGGCGCCCGGGAAGTGTTCCTGATCGAAGAGCCCATGGCCGCCGCCATCGGTGCCGGCCTGCCGGTCGAGGAAGCCAGTGGTTCCATGATCGTCGACATCGGCGGTGGTACTACCGAGATTGCCATCATCTCCCTGAACGGCATCGTCTATGCCGAATCCGTGCGGGTCGGTGGGGACAAGTTCGACGAAGCCATCGTCACTTACGTGCGTCGCAACTACGGCAGCCTCATCGGTGACTCCACCGCCGAGCGCATCAAGCACGAAATTGGCTGCGCCTACGAAGGCCTGGAAGTCCGCGAGATTGACGTGCGCGGCCGCAACCTGGCCGAAGGCGTTCCCCGGGCCTTCACCCTGAACAGCGAAGAGATCCTCGACGCGTTGCAGGAATCCCTGGCCCAGATCGTCCAGACCGTCAAGAGCGCCCTGGAACAGTCGCCGCCCGAACTGGCCTCCGATATCGCCGAGCGCGGCATCGTGCTGACCGGTGGTGGTGCCCTGCTGCGTGGCCTGGACAAGCTCATCAGTGAAGAGACCGGTCTGCCGGTGATCATCGCCGAAGACCCGCTGACCTGCGTCGCCCGTGGTGGCGGTAAGGCACTGGAAGTCATTGATCGCGGTGGCATCGGAATGTTCTCCCAGGAGGGCTAAGCCCGTGGGGAGGACTGGCCATTAAAACCATCTTTGTCCAGGGCCCCGTCCCGGGGTTCAGACTTTTCCTGATCTTACTGGTATCGGCAGCGTTAATCGTTGCCGATGCTCGTTTTGACAAGCTCTCACCGGTGCGCAGTACCATTGCCACCGGTCTTGCCCCCGTGTACTGGCTGGGCAACGCCCCCTACGAATTCAGCGACTGGTTTTCCGGTCTTTTCGTGTCTAAAGAAGATCTCCAGCAGGAGAACGAAGATCTTCGCGCCCGCTTGCTCATCCTTGAGCGTCGTGCCCTCAAGTACGCAGCCCTGGCCTCCGAGAATAACGAGCTGCGCCGGCTGATGAATTCCT
This sequence comes from Marinobacter sp., assembly GCF_041690455.1. GTDB lineage: Bacteria > Pseudomonadota > Gammaproteobacteria > Pseudomonadales > Oleiphilaceae > Marinobacter. The sequence continues at coordinate 25,999 of NZ_JAWLHI010000056.1, read as the reverse complement.
CGGAAGTGCTGGACGACCGCGTCATTGTCGGCGAAGTGGTGGGAGTGTCACCCGATCCCTTTTCCCATGAAGTCATCATCAACAAGGGCCTGAGTGATGGCGTCAGCCCGGGCCAGGCGATCCTCGATGCCCACGGTTTGATGGGGCAGGTGGTGCAGGCGAGCCAGATCACCTCCAGGGTCTTACTGGTCTCTGATAGCAGCCATGCCGTGCCGGTGGAAGTGGTCCGCAACGGCCTGCGCGCAGTCCTGCTGGGTACCGGCGATCCCGATGCGCTGGAACTGGTGCACGTACCGGACACCGCCGATATCCGCGAGGGCGATCTGCTGGTCAGTTCCGGCCTCGGTGGCCGCTTCCCCCGGGGCTATCCGGTGGCCGAGGTGTCCCGGATCACCAAGGAGCCGGGCGAGCCCTTCGTTTCCATCCAGGCGACACCCAAGGCGGAGCTGAACCAGAGTCGCCTGGTGCTGGCGGTGTTCCCGCCGGAAACCGCCGATCCGGAAGAAACCGCGGGTCAGACGACAGAATCCGGGGAGGACAGCTGATGTTGTCAGTAATCAGTTATCCGGTCTTTGTGCTTTCGGTGCTGCTGTCGCTGGTGCTGAGTATCTCCCTGTTCCCGGTAGGCTGGTTCGAATTCCGGCCCGAGTGGCTGGGCCTGGTGGTGTTCTACTGGACTTTCCGGGCACCGGCCCAATTCGGCATTCTGCTGGCCTGGTTCCTCGGGTTGCTGCTGGATGTGCTGGAGGCGACGCCCCTGGGCGTGAATGCCATGGCGATGGGCCTGATTGCCTTCCTGGTGCTGACCATTCATCAGCGCCTGCGTATGTACCCGATGCCCCAGCAATGTCTGATGGTGTTCCTGCTGCTGGGCATCAACCAGATGCTGGTGCATTTCATCAAGCAACTACTCGGGGCCGAAGGCGATACCGGGTTCGGTTACCTCTGGCCAGCTGCTACCAGCGCCTTGATCTGGCCGGTGGTCTGCGTACTCCTTGATAACATCAACCGGAAACTGGGCTAGCGATGGCGCATCTGATTCTTGCCTCCGCCTCACCGCGCCGGGCAGAACTGCTGAAGCAGATCGGACTGGCGTTCACCACCCGGCCGGCGGACGTGGATGAAACCCCGGAGCCGGCGGAGTCGGCAGAAGCCTACGTCGAGCGCCTGGCCCGGGAAAAAGCCCTTGCGGTCGCCACGCAGCACCCGGAGGCACTGGTGATTGGTTCCGATACCTCGGTGGTTCTCAATGGTGAGATTCTGGGTAAGCCGGTAAACCGGACCGATGCCTGTGCCACCCTGGCGCGGCTTTCGGGTGAGGTTCACCAGGTGATGACCGCGGTGGCGCTGGCACACCGTGGGCAGTGCCGGTCCTGCCTGGTGGTGACTGATGTGGAGTTTCGCCAACTTGGCGGGGACGAGATCAACGCCTATGTTGCAAGTGGCGAGCCCATGGACAAGGCGGGAAGTTATGGAATTCAGGGGCTTGGTGGTATTTTTGTGAAGGAACTCAGGGGAAGTTACAGCGCTGTGGTCGGACTGCCGTTGCAGCAGACCGCCGAACTTCTGGCCCAGGCCGGCTTCCCGGTATGGACGAACTGGCCAAGCAGTCTGGAGAGCCAAGAATGAGTGAAGAAATCCTGATCAACGTCACGCCGGTGGAAACCCGGGTCGCCCTGGTGGAAAACGGCATGTTGCAGGAGGCCTACATCGAGCGCACCAGCCGCAAGGGCATCGTGGGCAACATCTACAAGGGTAAGGTTGTCCGCGTACTGCCGGGCATGGAGGCCGCGTTCGTCGATATTGGCCTGGAACGCGCCGCCTTTATCCACGCCTCGGATGTGATCACCGACCAGTCAGGGGCTGACGACTTGACTGAGGGCTCCAAAACCGTCCCGGACATCCGAACCCTGCTGCGGGAAGGCCAGTCCCTGGTGGTGCAGGTGACCAAGGATCCTATTGGTACCAAGGGCGCCCGCCTCACCACCCAGTTGTCGATTCCGTCCCGGTACCTGGTGTTCATGCCCGGCGTGAGTCATATCGGTATCTCCCAGCGCATCGAGGACGACAACGAGCGGGAGCGTCTCAAGACCCTGCTCGAGGAGGCGTCCGCAGAAAGCACCGATGTGAAGGGCGGCTACATCATCCGGACCGCCGCCGAGGCAGCCCCGGCCGAGGACCTGATCGGCGACATGAAATACCTGCATCGGCTCAGCCAGTCCATCCAGGAGCGCATCGCCAAGGTGCAGGCACCGGCGGCGGTGTACCAGGATCTGCCACTGTTTATCCGCACCATCCGCGACCTGGTTCGGCCCCAGACCGAGAAGGTCCGGATCGACAGCCGGGAGAGCTACCAGCGGGTAATGGAGTTTGTCCAGGAATTCGTCACCGAATTCGCCGACATGGTGGAGTACTACCCCGGTGAGCGTCCGATTTTTGATCTGTACTCGGTGGAGGATGAGATCCAGAAGGCCCTGAGCCGGAAAGTTCAGCTGAAGTCGGGCGGTTACGTCATCATTGACCAGACCGAGGCGATGACCACCATCGACATCAACACCGGCGCCTTCGTGGGTCACCGGAACCTGGAAGAAACCATCTTCAAGACCAATCTGGAAGCGGCCCGGGCCATCAGCCGTCAGCTGCGGCTGCGCAACCTCGGCGGTATCATCATCATCGACTTCATCGATATGGAGGACTCCGAGCATCAGCGACAGGTCCACCGCATGCTGGAGAAAATGCTGGAGAGGGACCACGCCAAGACCAAGATCACCGGCGTATCGGAACTGGGTCTGGTGGAAATGACCCGCAAACGCACCACTGAGAGCCTGGGCCAGGTGCTGTGTGAACCCTGCCCGGTGTGTGATGGTCGCGGCTTCCTGAAAACCGCCGAGACCGTCTGTTACGAAATCTTCCGTGAAATCCTGCGGGTCAACCGGGCCTATGACGCTGAGAGTTACCTGGTGATGGCCTCCCAGAAGGTGGTGGACCGGTTGCTGGACGAAGAGTCTGACAACGTGGCCGATCTAGAGACCTTCATCGCCAAGACCATCCGTTTCCAGGTGGAGCCTTTCTACAGCCAGGAGCAGTACGATGTTGTGTTGCTCTGATGCCCGCGCAGGTTACCGGCCCGGGGAGTAACGGAATCCATGTCCTCAGCCGATCACGGGCCGCCATTGCCGGACCTGCCTCCCGAAAGCCGGCCGGTACGCCTCGCTGCAAGGCTGTCGAGCCTGGTGTGGTGGTCCCTGCTGGCGGTGCTTTTGCTGTTTGCGCTGTACGCGGGCATCGGCCGGCAACTGACCCAGAATATTGACAGTTTCCGGGACGACCTTGAACTCGAACTTTCGGCGCGCACCGGCAAGCAGGTGAAAGTCGGTGGCCTCGACGCCCGCTGGAATTGGCTGGACCCGACCTTACTGGCCCGGGATATCGACATCATCGAACCCGGGACCGGTGACTATGTGGTCCGCCTGCAACACCTCCGGATACGCCTCGATTTCCTTGCTTCCCTGTTCCGGTTCCGGGTGGTTTTAGAAGCCTTCGAAGCCGATGGCCTCGAGCTGACTCTCAACCAGACCCCGGAAGGCGAGGTGGGTGTCGAGGGTGCGGAACTGCCTGCGCCCGCCCGGCGCCAGTTCCAGGACTGGGTTGAGCTGGCAGGGCGCTGGTTGTCCGATCCTTACGTCAAACTCACCCGTGTCAATCTGGCGATCCGGGACAACCAGGGCCAGTTGCGGCATCTTGAGATCCCCCAGCTGGACCTGGTCTACCACCGTGGCCTGTTCCGGGCCTCCGGGCGCGCCATGCAGCCTGGCACCACCCAGCAGCTGGCGAGTTTCAGCCTGGTCGGACGACACTTCTTCCGTGGCGACTTTACTGGCCAGCTGTATCTGGATGTGGATTCCGGCCGGCTGTTCGATGGCCTGATCGATGAATATCAGTGGCGTACTCTGCGTGTCGAAGGCTTCGACCTGGGAGGGCAGCTGTGGTTGACCTTCCGGGATGGTCTGCTCCAGCAGGCAAGCGGCTCGGTACGGACGCCGTATCTGCAACTGGGTGTGGGCAGTGAATCCCTGGCGCCGATCAAGAACATCAGTGCCCGTTTCGGCTGGCGCCGGGCGGAAAACGGTGGTAACGATGTGGTTTCACGAGGTGAAATCCACCTGCAGCAACTGCAGTGGACCTGGAATGAGGTCACCGTCCCGCCGTTCAGTGTGCGGCTGATGCCCCGGGAGGATGGTGATGTCGAGGTGGTGGCGGATGCGCTGCCCCTGGGGCCCCTGCGTCGCTTGCTTGCGGTCCTGCCCCTGCTGCCGGAGCGGGCAGGTCGCGTGCTCCGTAACTATCGCCCCGAAGGCTATCTCGATCGGGTGCATCTGAGGCTGCCCGCCCGTGACCTCGCGGAATTCGAGCTTTCCGGCCTGCTTCGTGATATCCGGTTCCAGGCCCACGGCGGCGCTCCGGGCGTCTCAGGTTTGAGTGGACGGATTGCCCTGCGCCGCAATTCCGGCTCGGTGGAACTGGCGCCCGCCGGCGAGCCGGTCACCCTTGGCTTTCCCCGGCTGTTCCGCGGCGACTGGTCGTTCAGGGAAGTGCAGGGCACCGTCGCCTGGCTGCTGGATGGTCCCATCACCCGCGTGTATTCCGATAACATCCGGATGGACTATGGCGACAGTACCAGCCTGACCGGCGCCTTTGATCTGCGCATGGATCGTGAGGGTGAGGACAACCTGGGCCTGCGCATCGGCGTCAAGAACGGGCGAGCGGACATGCTGGCGGATTTCGTGCCGGCAAAGGTCGTGAACCCGGGCCTGTATGAATGGCTGACCACGGCGATCACCGAGGTGCGCATTACCGAGGGAGTCTACTATGGCCACGGTCAGATCGGCCGCGATGCGCCCCGGGGCTCGTTCGTGTCGTCCATGTGGTACACCTTCGAGGACGCGACCGTCCGCTACGACGAACGCTGGCCGGAAGTGACGTCCGCGCGGGGCAGGGTTGATATCCACAACGGCACCACGGACGTTCAGCTGGAGTCTGCCCGGACCGGTGGCCTGGAACTCCGCCCCAGCCGGGTCAAGGTGATCCCCGGCGATGGCACCCGGCTCTATGTGGATGCCGCCGCCCGTGTGCCTGGCGACGCCGTGCCGTTCTGGATGGCCAACAGCCCGCTGGGTGAGATGGCCGGCTCCGAGGCCCGGAGTCTGGAATACGGAGGCGACTACGCCCTGGACCTGGATCTCGAGCTGCCCCTGAGCGAGGGCGGAGAACCGGTGGTTCAGGCCCGTGTTCAGACTTCCAATGGCTCGGTACGTTATCCCGGCGCCAACCTGAGCTGGACCGAGCTCTCCGGCGATCTCACGTATCGTACCGTCGATGGTTTCTCCGGCGGCCCCATCCAGGCCCGGTTCTTTGGTGACCCGGTGGCGGTCAGCCTCGGTGTGGGCGCGGACGGACAGGGCCTTGTCATTCGCCAGGAGGGTCAGCTCACGGTGCCGGAAGTCTTCCGCCAGGCCGGCCTCGAGAGTGACAGCGGTTTCGGTCTCGATGGCACCCTGGATTATTCCGCCGCGTTGACGGTCGGGACCGACACCACGTCCGGTATCCGGGTACGTTCCAACCTCGAGGGGCTTGCCGTGGACTGGCCGGAACCATTGGCCAAGAGCGCCGAAGAACAGGCACCGTTAGAGGCCACTATCGATCCCGGGGCCGAAGAGGGGCTCCGGATCGCCGGCAGCTGGGAGAACCGGATGGGATTCGATTTCCTGTGGCATGACACCGGTTTCGACCTGACACTGGGCCACCTCTACCTGGGTTCGCATACCCTCAGGAATATCCGGATCAATGCCCTTGAACTGGAGGACCGCTGGGTCGTGAGCACCCGTTCCGAGCGGGCGGTGGGCCGGGTAGTGCTTCCGGACAGTGATGAGCCGGTCAAGGCCGATTTCGAGGTGCTCAGGCTGGTCCGCGACGATGAACAACGGGAAGCCCAGCCGGAGTTGCTGACCCTCGAAGAACAACTGGAAGCTTTCCGGGCGCTGGATATGGGCAGCTGGCCGGACATCGACGTCAGCATTGCCGATCTTCAGCTCAATGACGAGAGTCTGGGAACCTGGACTTTCCTGCTTCGTCCTGAGCCGTTTCAGCTCAAGGTCAATGACATCGAGGGTCGCCTGAACTCCCTGACCCTGCTGGGTGAAATGACCTGGAGCATTGCCGCTGACCGGGAAGTCAGCCGCTTTGCCGGTTCGATAACCGGCGGTGCGCTGACCGATCTCAACCAGTTATTCGGCACAGAAATTCCGCTGGAAAACCGGCAGACCAATATCGAGCTTGACCTGGACTGGCCCGGCCGGCCGGATGATTTCTCCATGCGGGAGGTCAGCGGAACGGTCAGCCTGCGGCTGGATGAAGGCATCATCCTGGAGCAGAACAACACCGCCCAGGTGTTCCGGATCTTCAACCTGCTGAACGCCGATACCCTATGGCGGCGGCTGAAACTGGATTTCTCGGATCTTTACGAGCGCGGCGTCGCGTTTGACGCCATTTCCGGCAAGGCCCGGATTACCAACGGTCTGGTGACCATGAATCCGGAACTGCAGATTGTCGGTCCCTCCGGCGCGTTCAAGCTCAGCGGCACCACGGACCTGTCCGAAGAAACCCTGGACATGCGACTGGTGGTGGTCCTGCCACTCACCCAGAATTTGCCGCTGGCGGCCCTGCTCATGGGGGCAGGGGCACCCATCGGCGGTGCGCTCTTCGTGCTGGACAAGGTTCTGGGCGACCCGTTGAGTAAACTTACCAGCGCCACCTATAGTGTTACCGGGACCTGGGATAATCCCGAGGTCGATCTTCGCCGGGTCTTTGACACCGGGGAATAGTGCGAGTGGAGAAGGACTTTATGACCACACAGACAAAACAGCGGGTAGCCGCGATCCAGATAGTGAGCACGAGGGATATTGAGGCAAATCTGCACGAAGCGGAGCGTTTGCTGGCGGAGGCAGCCCGGCAGGGCGCGAAAGTCGCGGTGTTGCCGGAGAACTTCGCGGTACTGTCCACTGCCGATATGATCGACTGCGGCCGCAACGAAGCTGGCGACAAACCGGTGATCCGGAATTTCCTGTCAGCCCGGGCCCGGAAACTCGGCATCTGGATTGTCGGTGGCTCCCTGCCGGTGGCGCAGCGACCGGACGGTACCGGCATCGAGGATCGGGTGCGAGCCACCTGCCTGGTGTATGACGATCAGGGGCAGGAAGTGGGCCGTTACGACAAGATCCATCTCTTTGACGCTAAAGTAGAGGATGCCCACGGCCAATACCGGGAATCGGACACCTTCGAGCCCGGGGAGCAGGTGGTGACCATCGATACGCCAGTGGGCAAGCTCGGAATGGCAATCTGCTACGACCTGCGTTTCCCGGAGCTGTTCCGCGCGCTCAGAGAACAGGGCGCCGAGTGGATCTGCCTGCCAAGCGCCTTCACCTGGCAGACGGGCGACGCCCACTGGCACGCCCTGATCCGCGCCCGGGCCATCGAGAACCAGGTCTGGGTCGTCGCCCCCGGCCAGGGCGGCCAGAACAGCGAACGCCGCCGCACCTACGGCCATACCCTGATCTGCGATCCCTGGGGCAAAATTACCGCGGAACGTGAAGAAGACGGCCCCGGCGTAATAACGGGAGAGCTGGACCTGGAGCGACTGAAGCAGGTGAGGGCAAACATGCCGGTGTGGGAGCACCGCCGACTCTGAACCCGGGCTTCGGGGACTGGTTTAACTCAGGGGTCTGATGAACTCGTTCATCTGACCCCATTTTGGCCTCTAACCCTGACCCCATGTTCAGGTCAAACTCCGGGATCGGAACTAGTTCATCTGACCCCATGTTCAAACCTAACTCCGAGCCCCACCTGAAAACGGGGTCAGAAGAAAGCGTTCTTCAGACCCCTGGGGGGGGATGACCCTAATTTCTCCCTATTCAACCTCGTCAATACACTCCCGCAAATACCGAAATAGCTTCTTCGCCTGCCCGGTATTCTTCTCCTTCTCTGCATCCCGCTTCGCATTCCGCGCGAGGTTGCGCAGGTGCTGGATATCCGCCGACGGGCAATAATCAATAAACTCCCCCACGGCCGAATCCCCCTCGGCCACCATCCGGTCGCGCCAGCGCTCGGCCAGGTGGTGGCGGCGGGTATGCTCGGCGCTGCCGGAATCAAAGGCATCCAGGCCGCGCTCGATGGCTTCCGGATCTTCCTCGTTGCGCATGACCTTGCCGATGTAATGCAGGTGCCGCCGGCGCGCCTCATTCTTGCGGATTCGCCGGGACTCGACGATGGCCGCCTTCAGGGTATCGCTGATGGGCAGGCTGTTGAGCTGCTCGTCACTCAGATCCAGCATGCGCTTGCCCACTTCCTGCAGGGCATGCATTTCCCGCTTGATCTGGGATTTGCTGGGACCGAGGTCTTCCTGGAATTCGTCGTCGTGTTGATCTGTCATAGTTGCTACCTAAAGCCTAAGTCGGGGTCTGAAGAAAGCCTTCTTCTGACCCCATATTCGCGCCCAACTCAGGGGTCTGATGAACGTGTTCATCTGACCCCATGTTCAGTTGCAACGCTCACGCATAAAAAATCGTCGCCAGCCCAAGAAACGCCATAAACCCCACCACATCCGTCACCGTAGTCAGGATCACACTCCCGGCCAGCGCCGGATCAATGTTCCGGGACTTGAGAAACAGCGGCAACATGGTGCCCACAAAGGCAGCCGCTACCAGGTTGATGACGAGAGCGGCGGCGATGATACCGCCGATCAGCAGATCCTGGAACCAGGCCGCCGCGGCTGTGGCCACCACCAGGGCCCAAAACAGGCCGTTCAGGGCACCCACAAAGAACTCGCGGTTCAGCAGCCATCGAACGTTCGCGCCGCTGATCTGGCCCACGGCCATGCCGCGGATGACCAGTGTAAGGGTCTGGCTGCCGGCAATGCCGCCCATGCTGGCGACGATGGGCATCAGCACCGCCAGGGCGACCACCTTGCTGATGGTGGCTTCGAACAAACCGATCACCCCCGAGGCGATAAAAGCGGTGACCAGGTTGATTCCCAGCCATACCGCCCGGCGGCGGGTGGTCTTCCAGACCGGGGCGAAGGTGTCTTCATCCTCGTCCAGACCGGCCATGCTCATCAGGGAGTGGTCGGCGTCTTCCCGGATAACGTCGACCACGTCATCGATGGTGATGCGCCCGAGCAGTCGGCCCTCCTCATTGACCACCGGCGCCGAGATCAGGTCGTAGCGCTCGAACAGGGTCGCTACCTTGGTGTCGGAAAGGGTCACGGGAATGGGATCAACTTCGGTGTCCATGACTTCACGCACGGTCGCCGCCGGGTTGGACACCAGGATCCGGGTAATGGGCAGCACCCCGATGAAATCGTCCCGCCGGCTGACCACGATCAGGCTGTCGGTCATCGGAGGCAGGTTGCGATGCCGTCGCAGGTAACGGAGCACAACGTCGATACTGATGTCCGGGCGCACCGTGATGGTGTCCGTGTTCATCAGACCGCCGGCGGTGTCCTCCGGGTAGGACAGCACTTCCTCGACCCGCAGCCGGTCCTGCTCGTCCATGGTATCCAGGACTTCCTGGATGACCGTGTCCGGCAATTGCTGCAGCAAGTCTGCAAGGTCGTCCGACTCGAAGTCCTCGATGATGTCCGCCAGTTCCTGGGCGTTCAGCTGGCTCAGGAAGTAGCTTCGGATGTCATCGCTGAGGTACTGGAGGACTTCACCCTCCAGGTCCTTCTCCACCAGGTTCCAGAGCAGGGCCCGCTGGCGGGGAGGGGAGGATTCCAGCAGGTGGGCGATATCACTGGGGCTCAGGCCGCCATTGAGGATGCGGGCAACCTGCTTGAGGGCACCACTATCCAGCGCCTCACTCAGTGAGCGCAAACGCTGCCTGGCCTGGCTTTTTTCCAGAATATCGGTCATGGATCACCTGCTTACAGAGAGCGCCTTCATAACTGATCGAGAAACATCCGCCCCATCATGCTGTTAGCAGCGCAACGAGCATACTCTACCACGTGAGTGAGGAGAGGGAGCGACGAAAGCCTACTCTTCCCTGAAACGCTGATCACCTGTTAATATATACAGTATGGTCAATCTCTTTACCAAAACCCTTAAAGTTCGGGTTCGCAGCAAGCATGCCAAGACATTGAAGCGTCAAGCAGCGGCGGTAAATCTTGTGTGGAATTATATTAATGAACTCAGCTGTCGGTCGATTCGCGAGCGGGGCGTATTCTTGTCAGCTTACGACATCCATCCGTATACCCAGGGTGTTGGAAAGTTAATTGGGCTCCATAGCCAGACGGTTCAACGAGTATCAGCTGAGTATGTTACCCGCCGTAAGCAATTCCGAAAACAGCGGCTGGCATGGAGAAAAACACACGGTGCGAGAAGATCTTTGGGGTGGATTCCGGTAAACAGCGGAGCAGCTAAGTGGAGGCATGGTCAAATCTATTTCAATGGCCAGCATTACAAGGTCTGGGACAGCTATGGGTTGTCAAAATACCGGTTCAAGACTGCTAGTTTCAGCGAAGACTCTCGTGGGCGTTGGTATTTCAACGTCGCCGTTGAGGTGCCGAAAGAATATAGCACTGGAACTGGTGCTGTAGGTATCGACCTAGGGTGCAAGGACGTAGCCACTTGTTCTGATGGTCAAAAACTGAATGGGCGCTGGTATCGCGCTATGGAAGAGAGGCTAGCGGCTGCTCAGCGTGCACGCAAAAAACAGAGAGTAAAGGCGATTCACGCTAAAATTGCCAACCGCCGCAAGAACGCTATGCACCAATTTTCGCGGCGTCTGGTTGACCAGAATGCTGCTATCGTCGTCGGTGATATCAATACAAAAGGACTGACCCGTACCCGACTGGCAAAGTCCATTCGGGACGCCGGTTGGGGGATGCTGAAAACCATGCTGGCCTATAAATGCGAGCACGCAGGTGTGGTTTTTGAGGAAATCGACGAAGCGTACACCACCCAGGTTTGCTCGTGCTGCGGAGCGATATCCGAAAGCAGTCCGAAAGGTAGGGCAGGCTTGCGAATAAGAGAATGGACGTGTAGTGAGTGTGGTGCCTCACACGACCGCGATGTGAACGCGGCACGAAACATTCTCGCGGTCGGGCATGGCCGTCTCGCAGGAGGAATCCCGAGCCAAAGCCTTTAAAGTTTGGTGGCGGGAGGATGCCAAAGCGGAGTTAGGCGTTACAGGTGAGTGAAAACGGGGTTAAATCCCCAGGGGTCTGAAGAACGCTTTCTTCTGACCCCATTTTCAAACAGTGCTCAGAGCGCGCGTCAAACTCGGGGTCAGAAGAAGGCTTTCTTCAGACCCCTGTGCATCGGCCCCTCACTCCCCCTCACCAAAATAATCATCAATCAACGCCACCAGCGCCTCGATGGCCTCTTTCTCATCAGGCCCCTCGGCAATCAGCTCCACTTCGGTACCCTGGCTGGCGGCGAGCATCATCACCTGCATGATGTTCTTGGCATCCACCTCGCGGCCGTTGCGGGCGATCCGCACCTGGCTGTCGAACTCGGAGGCGGTGGCCACCAGCTTGGCGGTGGCGCGGGCGTGCAGGCCGAGTTTGTTGATGATGGTGATGGGGCGGCGGATCATGGTGCTTCAGGTCTCTCCCCGGGCTTGCAGGTGGGGCAGCTCGGTGTGTCGCACCTGAACGTTGTTGTAGTGTTCGCGGAAATGCTTGCCCAGCTGCTCGCAGATATACACGGAACGGTGCTGGCCGCCGGTGCAGCCGATGGAAATGGTCATGTAGCTGCGGTTGCTTTCGGCAAAGCCGGGTAGCCAAGTGTCCAGGAAGGCGATCAGGTCATCGACCATCTTGCGGCTGGCCGGCTCCCGCTCCAGGAAATCGATAACCGGCTGGTCGGTGCCCACATACTTGCGCAGACTGGTATCCCAGTAGGGGTTGGGCAGGCAACGGACATCGAACACGTAATCGGAATCCAGCGGCACCCCGTGCTTGAAGCCGAAGGACTGGAACAGCAGGGCCAATTCCTGCTCCTTGCGGCCCACCACCCGCTGCTTGACCTGGTCCCGCAGCTCGTACATGGACATGCCGGTGGTGTTGATATAGAGGTCCGCTAGCTTGGACAGCGGTTCCAGCAGCTTCTTCTCGCTGGTAATGGCTTCGCGCAGGGAGGTCTTGTCGTCACTCAGCGGGTGCTTGCGGCGGGTGGCGTGGAAGCGCTGGAGCAGCGACTGCTCGTCGGCGTCGAGGAAAATGATTTCCACGGTGATGCCGGTTTCCTGGAGCTGGCTGTAGATATCCTCGAAGTTGGCGAGCTCCCCGGACAGGTTCCGGGCATCAATGCTCACCGCCATCTTGTTCAACCGCCCCGGGGTTGCCTGGGCAGCCGCTTCCCGGGTCAACGGAAACAGCAACCCGATGGGAAGGTTGTCGATGCAGTAGAAGCCCAGGTCTTCCAGTACATGCAGTGCGGTACTCTTGCCTGAGCCTGACCTGCCACTCACGATGATCAACTTCATGCCCAGCATACCTCCGGTACAGTCGGGTTCAGCCGTTAGCGGCTGTCATGCGCTCGTACAGCGTTTTGGCATCCTCGCATTCGCGCAGCCTGTTGCAGAAGGAGCGCTCATTGAATTTCTCGGCCAGCTGGCTCAGCAGCTCCAAATGCTCGCTGGTCGCCTCCTTGGGCACGATCAGAGCAAACACCAGGTCCACAGGCTGATTGTCGATGGCGTCGAACTCGACGCTTTCCTCCAGCGTCATCAGCACACCGATCACCCGGTCCAGGCCTTCCAGACGGCAGTGGGGGATGGCAATCCCCTGGCCGATTCCGGTACTTCCGAGCCGCTCGCGCGCGATCAGGTTGTTGAAGATCTCGGTGTCGCTCAGGGTTTCATCCTGCTGGTGGATCTTTTCAGCGATGAACTCCAGAACCCGCTTCTTGCTTGATGCCGGAACCCGGCAGAGGGTCAGCTCCGGTACAAGGATATTGTCTATGGTCAGGGATGTGTCGCTCATGGATCGACTGCATTTCCGTAAAAAAAAGGCTGCGACACCCGAAGTGCCGCAGCGCCATTGGATTACTGCATGGAGACGGACTGTTAACGTTGTCCGTTACCGTGCATCCGGTCTACGTTCTTTTCCTTGTGCTTGAGAACCTGACGATCCAGCTTGTCGATCAGGGCATCGATGGCTGCGTACATGTCCTCATCCTCGGCCTTTGCATGAATTTCACCGCCACCCGCTACATGCAGAGTCCCCTCCGCAATCTGGCGCACCTTTTCGACTTCCAGGGTCACCTGACAGTTGGAAATGTGGTCAAAGTGGCGCTCCAGCTTGTCGAACTTCTCGGTGACATAGTCCTTGAGGGAGGGAGTCAGTTCTACGTGATGGCCTGAAATATTGAGTTGCATAGGCGTCTCCTGTTGTTACACCAGTCGTTTGCGTTCATTGGAAGGCGGAATATGCATCGCCTCCCGGTACTTGGCCACGGTGCGTCTTGCCACCTTGATGCCCTGTTCTCCTAGCATGGCTGCAATTTTACTGTCACTCAATGGCTTTTTGGGAGTTTCCGCGGCAATCAGTTTTTTGATCATCGCGCGAATGGCCGTTGAGGAACATTCACCCCCTTCATCCGTGCTGACATGGCTGGAGAAAAAGTACTTCAGCTCAAAGATGCCCCGGGGCGTATGCATGTATTTCTGCGTGGTTACCCGGGAAATCGTGGATTCGTGCATCTCCACAGCCTGGGCAATATCGGACAGGATCAGCGGCTTCATGGCCTCCTCTCCCTGGTCCAGGAAGCCCTGCTGGTGCTCCACGATGCGGGTGGCCACCTTCAGCAGGGTTTCGTTCCGGCTCTGCAGGCTCTTGATGAACCACTTGGCTTCCTGCAACTGATCGCGCAGGTAGGTGTTGTCTGCACTGCTGTCCGCACGCCTTATAAGAGAAGCATAGCTCGCATTCACGCGGATGCGGGGCGCAATTTCCGGATTCAGTTCCACCCGCCAGCGGCCATTGTGTTTGCTGACGATGACATCGGGGATGACGTAATCGGGCTCGCCATGGTCGATGACATCGCCGGGCCGCGGGTTGAGACCGGTGATCAGCGCCAGCACATCCCGCAGCTGGTCTTCCTTCAGGCGGCTTCTGCGCAGCAGTTGGGCGTAGTCACGGTTACCCAGGAGATTAATGTAGTGGGTGATCACCAGTCGTGCCTGAGCCAGCCAGGGCGTATCCGTTGGCAGCTGGTTAAGCTGGATCAGCAGGCATTCCTGCAGGTCCCGGGCAAATACGCCGGCCGGGTCCAGGTGCTGCAGCCGGTGCAGTACCGCTTCCACCTCGTCCAGTTCCAGGGGGTCCTCGTCGGCATCGTCCTGCAGGCCGGCGTGGATTTCCTCCAGCGGGCTGGTCAGGTAGCCGCGATCGTCCACCGCATCGAGTAGGGCATGGGCGATGGCCTGGTCTCGCTCGCTCATGGGCGTGAGGTTGATCTGCCATTCCAGGTGATCGTGCAGGGTTTCCGTGGGCGAGTTACGGGTCTCGAAGTCCTGCTCATTGTCGTCGTCATTGCGGGCTGAGGACGCCGGGGCGGACTGATAGATGTCGTCCCAGGCGGTGTCGACTGGTAGGTCATCGGGGATGTTATCCGGAACCTCGTTCTCGCTGGTCCATTCCGGGCCGGCGTCGTCCCAGTCGTCGCCGGTGTCGGCGCTGGCGGTGGAACCCTGTTCGTGGTCGTTGTCATCCCGGTTTTCGGTGTTGTCCGCCTGCGCGTCGGCCTGGTCATCGTCCTCGGAAGTTTCCAGCATCGGATTGGAATCGAGGGCCTGCTGGATTTCCTGTTGCAGGTCGAGGGTGGAGAGCTGCAGAAGCCGGATCGCCTGTTGCAGCTGGGGCGTCATGGTCAGGCTCTGACCCAGCTTTAACTGTAATGAAGCTTTCATCACCATACGTTCAGGATCCGTTACTCGTCACGCTCTGTCACCTTGGTATCAGAGAAAAAATGCTTTGTATGCTAGCTAGTTGCCGTAGCAAGCAAGTTCTTTGCCGAGTTTACTGGAAACGGGGGCCAGATTGAACATGAAAGGTAACTCAGGGGTCTGATGAAGACTTTCATCTGACCCCAGCTTGGACCTTTTGCTCATGCCTGAATTTAACTCGGGGTCAGAAGAAGGATTTCTTCAGACCCCAGGGGTAGTACCTGACTCAGGGGTCTGATGAAAACTTTCATCTGACCCCAGCTTGGACCCTTGGCTCGCGGTTGAAGGTAACTCGGGGTCAGAAGAAAGCGTTCTTCAGACCCCTGGGTATGTCCCGTCACAGCCGGAACTCATCCCCCAGGTACACCTCCTTCACCTGCTGATTCGCCAGAATCTCCTCCGAACTCCCGGAGGCGATAATATGCCCCCCGGAGACGATGTAGGCGTTCTCGCAGATATCCAGGGTTTCCCGCACGTTGTGGTCGGTGATCAGCACACCAATGCCCTTGTCCCGCAGGTGGCGGATGATGTGCTTGATGTCGCTCACCGAGATCGGGTCGACGCCGGCGAAGGGTTCGTCCAGCAGGATGAAGGCGGGTTCCATGGCCAGGGCCCGGGCGATTTCCACCCGCCGGCGCTCGCCGCCGGACAGGGCCATGCCGACGCTGTCGCGGATGTGGGTGATGTGGAACTCTTCCAGCAGTTCCTCCAGCTTGGCATCACGCTCGGCGCGGCTCAGGCCCTTGCGGGTCTCCAGGATCGCCATGATGTTGTCCCGCACGGTCAGCTTGCGGAACACCGAGGCTTCCTGGGGCAGGTAGCCGATGCCCTTGCGGGCCCGTCCGTGCATGGGCAGCGGCGTGATGTCCTGATTGTCGATGGTGATGCGGCCGCGGTCAGCCGGCACCAGGCCCACAATCATGTAAAAGCAGGTGGTCTTGCCGGCGCCGTTGGGGCCGAGCAGGCCGACGATCTCGCCACTCTGGATTTCCAGGGAAACGTCGATCACCACCTTCTTCTGTTTGTAGCTCTTTGCCAGGTTACTGGCTCTCAGTACTGCCATCGGATCCCTGTCTGGTGCTGCGGGGCTGGATAACCATTTCAACCCGGCCAGTGCCGGATCCCGTGTCCTGTCCGCCCTCGGCGGTAACTACCCGGCCAACTGTGTCGTAATGGATCAGGTCGCCGCGGAACAGGTTGCCATTCTGCTCAATCACCGCTTCCCTTTCAAAGATCAGCTGGCGGTCAGGGGCAGACCAGGTGATGTTCAGGGCGCGGGCATCGGTCTCGCCCTGACCGTCACGGCTCGGCTGGGTATAGTGGGCCGGGGCGCCGGAAGCCTCGATACGGTTCAGGCCTTCGTCGTTACGGTACAGCACGACCCGCTCGGCGGTCAGTCGGGTCTTGCCCTGGGTCAGGATGACATCGCCGGTATAGGTGGCCACGCCCTTGCTGTCATCGAGCCGCGCGCTGTCGGCGCTGACGGTGATCGGCTGGTCGGAGTCCATGTCGAAGGCCAGGGCCGGGCTGCTGAGTACCAGCGCCAGCAGGGTGGCCAATACGCCGGACGGGTATTTAGTGAACGGTCTCATAACGTCCTTCCACGTCGGAGTTGAGCTCCAGAATTCGGTCGTTGATCCAGGCTTTCATGCCGATGGCACGGGTGACGCCGATGCGATCGGTGATTTCCACCGGGGCGTCGGTATAGATAATGTTCTGGTCGTTATCCAGGGTCAGCTTGGATGTCGTCAGGGTCGCTTCACGCTCGCCGACCTGACGGATGATACGCACGTTGTCCGTCAGGTACAGCAGATTCTCGTTCTGAAGCAGGCTGCCGTTGTCCGCCGAGATTGTCCAGGGTTCGGTACCGGGTTCGCCCTGGATGCGGGCGGTGGGCGACACCATGGTGGCCGTGTTGCCCTCCTCGAACTGTTCGATCCGGGGGCTGGAAAAACGTACCTCCAGGTTGCCGTTCTCGTCATAGGCGGTGTAGGTGCCGTCCACCACGAAGCCATCGGGTTCGGCCGGGCCGCGCAGGGCAGCGGCTTCGGGGTCCGGTGCTGGCGGCTCGTCGCTGCGCCACATCAGGAGCAGGGCCACGGCGACCAGGGCAATCACCGCGAGTGACCGCACCAGCGGGCGTTCGGTGAGGTGCCGGAGCGACTCCAGGGGGCTGCTCATCCAGCGGACTCCAGGTAGGGCGCAAGGGCAGCGTCCAGTTTGTTCCGGGCGGTCAGGATCAGATCGCAGGCTTCCCGTACGGCACCGCTGCCACCGGCTACGCTGGTGCAGTAATCCGCGTGTTGCCGCACCAGCCAGTAACCGTTGGGTACGGTGATGCCCAGGCCGGCAAAACGCAGCGCTGGCAGGTCCGGCAGGTCGTCTCCCATGTAGGCAATTTCCTCCGGGGCAATGTCCATGGTGCGAACCAGTTCCTGCAAGGCCACTTTCTTGTCCTCACGACCCTGCATCAGGTGTGGGATGCCCAAGTCGGTCATGCGCTTTTCCGTCAGCGGCGAGCGCCGGCCGGTGATCACGGCGACGGTGATGCCGGCGGCCATCAGCTGTTTCAGGCCCAGTCCGTCGAGAATGTTGAAACCCTTGAGTTCGTCACCGTTAGCGCTGAAATAGAGCTTGCCGTCGCTCATGATGCCGTCCACGTCCAGCGCGATCAGGCGGATGCGGGCGGCCTTTGTGAGCAGTTCTTCGGGCCATTGGGAGGCCAGCGGGCTGGTCAGTTCGGTCATCAGATCACTCCTGCCCGCAGCAGGTCGTGCATGTTGATGGCGCCGACCAGGGCGCCCGTCTCGTCGGTCACCGGCAGGGCGTTGATTTTCATCTCTTCCATGATATTCAGGGCCTCGGCTGCCAGATGGTCGGCGGCGATGGTCTTGCCGTGGCGGGTCATCACCTCTTCGATAGCGGTGTTGTGAATGTCCACAGACTTGTCCAGGGTGCGACGGAGGTCACCGTCAGTAAAGATACCGGTCAGTCCGCCTTTGGCGTCCACCACCGTGGTCATCCCCAGGCCCTTGCGGGACATTTCCAGCAGGGCGCCGCTGAGAGTGGTACCCTCGGTCACCATGGGAATCTGCTCGCCGGTGTGCATGATGTCGGAAACCTTGAGCAGCAGGCGCCGGCCCAGGCTGCCACCGGGGTGGGAGAAGGCGAAATCCTCGGCGCTGAACCCACGGGCTTCCAGCAGGGCAACCGCCAATGCATCCCCCATCACCAGGGTTGCCGTAGTACTGGAAGTGGGGGCCAGGCCCAGCGGGCAGGCTTCGGCATCCACCCGGACATCCAGGTTCGCCACCGCTTCCCGGGCCAGTACCGAGTCCGGGTTGCCAGTCATGCTGATCAGCGGCGCGCCCATGCGTTTGATCAGCGGCAGTATGGTGACCACCTCGCTGGTGTTGCCGCTGTTGGAGATGGCAATGACCACATCCTGGCTGGTGATCATGCCCAGGTCGCCGTGGCTGGCCTCGCCGGGGTGGACGAAGAAAGAAGGCGTGCCAGTGCTGGCCAGGGTGGCCGCAATCTTGTTGCCGATGTGGCCGGACTTGCCCATGCCGGTGACCACGACCCGCCCCTTGCAGGCCATGATGGTGTCGCAGGCGCGGATAAAGTGGTCGTCGATGCGGCCTTCGAGGGCCTCGATGGCATCGCGCTCGATGCGAATGGCGCGTAGGGCGGACGTCCGGAAATCGTGGCTGGTCTGTTCAGTCATCGGGCTCTGGCCTGGCTTGTATCGGGGGAATTCGGCAATAAGCGTTGAAAGTGGCGCAAGTATATCATTTTCAGTAATTCCGGTGATGACCATCAGGACATTTTACCGCCCAGACATTGAGGTTAATCGCCGCATCGCATAATGTAGCCCCTCCTCGAAAGGGACAGATTATGGGTTCGACTGCATACATATCTCTGAAGGACGTTGTCTTCTCCCGTTCCGGCCGGCGGATCTTTGATGGCATCACTCTGGATATCCCCAGGGGCAAGATCACTGCCATTATGGGCCCCAGTGGTACCGGGAAGACCACATTGCTGCGATTGATCGGAGGCCAGCTGCGCCCGGACAGCGGCGGCGTCCATGTTGATGGCCACGAAGTGCCGCGCCTCAAGCGCAAGGACCTGTACGCGCTGCGCGAAAAAATGGGCATGTTGTTCCAGAGCGGCGCCCTGTTCACCGATCTGAGTGTCTTCGAAAACGTGGCTTTTCCTCTGCGGGTACATACAAAGCTGCCCGAAGACATGATTCATGACATCGTGCTGATGAAGCTCGAGGCCGTTGGCCTCCGTGGCGCCCGCCACTTGATGCCATCCGAGCTGTCAGGCGGCATGACCCGGCGGGTCGCCCTGGCCCGGAGTATTGCCCTGGATCCTGAACTGATCATGTACGACGAGCCCTTCGCCGGCCAGGATCCCATTGCCATGGGCGTGCTGGTCAAGCTGATCCGGGATCTGAACAGTTCCATGGGGCTGACCAGCGTGCTGGTGTCCCATGATGTGCCAGAGTCTCTCAGCATCTGCCATTACGCCTGTATCATTGCCGACGGCAAGGTCATTGGCGAGGGCACGCCCGAAGAACTTAAGGCGCACCCGTCCGACCAGGTCCAGCAGTTCCTGCAGGGGCAGCCGGACGGACCGGTGCCTTTCCATTATCCGGCAGATGATGCCGGCAAGGACTTCGGCCTGGGAGGAGATGCCTGATGCTGGACCGTATCGCTTCCCTGGGCCGGCTGGGCCTGGATATCGTTGCCTCCCTCGGCCGCTCAGGCCGCTTCCTGGCCGGAGTGCTGAGCGGGGTCCCTCGTCCGGTGGCCGGCTTTCCGCTGCTGGTCAAGCAGATTTATGCGGTCGGGGTGCTGTCCCTGGCCATCGTGGTGGTTTCCGGCCTGTTTATCGGCATGGTGTTGGGGCTGCAAGGCTACACCATTCTATCGGATTACGGTTCCGAAGCGGCCATCGGCCAGATGATTGCACTGACCCTGGTGCGGGAGCTCGGCCCGGTGGTCACCGCGTTGCTGTTTGCCGGCCGGGCCGGATCGGCACTGACCGCGGAGATCGGCCTGATGAAGGCCACGGAGCAGCTGTCCAGCATGGAAATGATGGGGGTGGATCCCCTGCGCAGGGTGATTGCACCGCGCCTGTGGGCCGGATTTATCGCCATGCCGATACTGGCGCTTATCTTTTCGATGGTCGGTATATGGGGTGGCATGCTGGTCGGTGTGGAATGGCTGGGGGTGTTCGAAGGTTCGTTTTGGGGCAACATGCAATCCTCTGTGGACTTCGCGGATGACGTGATGAACGGTTTCATCAAGAGCGTCGTGTTCGGATTCGTCTGCGCCTGGATTGCGGTGTTCCAGGGCTACGACTGTGTGCCCACCTCTGCCGGCATCAGTTCCGCCACCACCAAGACCGTGGTGTACTCGTCCCTGGCCGTACTGGGGCTGGATTTTGTGCTAACCGCCGTAATGTTCGGCGATTTCTGAGATTGATCAACGGGAGCCGGTAATGGCACATAGAACCCTGGAAATCATTGTTGGCTTTTTCATGATTGCGGGCCTGGCGGCCCTGATGTTCCTGGCGCTCCAGGTGAGCGGGCTGTCGCCCAAGGCCGCCGAGAGCACCTACACCCTGTATGCCAATTTCAACGACACCGGCGGCCTGACGCCCCGGGGCAAGGTGTCCATGGCCGGGGTGACGGTCGGCAGCATCAAGTCCATTTCCCTCGACAAGGAAACCTTCCAGGCGAGGGTGGAAATGTCGATCCACTCCGAAGTGGACAATATTCCGGCGGACAGTTCCGCAGTAATACGTACATCCGGTCTGCTCGGTGAGCAGTACATTGATATATCCATTGGTGGAGACATGGAATCGCTGCAAGCCGGCGATACCTTCTACTCCACCCAGTCCGCCATGAACCTTGAGCGGCTGATCAGTAACTTTGCTTCCGGCAAATGAGCGCCGGAGCACTGACCGAACAGAGATAGCGGGAGATCCTGATGGTTGCTTTGACCCAACGACTTTTCCTGGCCCTGGCCCTGATGGTCGCGATGGTTGCCCAGGCGCAGGCGGGGCAGGCCGAAGAGTTGCGTGAATACGTGGACGTGAACACCCAGAAACTGGTGAAGAAGCTCAATGAAGAGCGTGGTTTGTATGAGGAGGATCCCGAGGCCTTCTACCAAAGCATGGATGAGACCCTGACCGATTTCGTGGATTTCCGCCGTATCGCCGCCCGCGTCATGGGGCGCTATGCCCGCCAGACCACGCCCGAGCAGCGTGACGAGTTTGTTGAGACGTTCAAACGCAGCCTGTTCGACAGCTACGCCAAGGCGCTGGTCGACGCCGAGGATTTCGAGATCAACGTTCAGGAAGCGACTATCCTGCCCAGGGATGAGAATCGTGCCACGGTGGACCTGCAGGTGATCAGCTCCACCGGAAACCGCTACCCGGTGGTCTATTCCATGTACCGGAACGGTGAGGGTCAGTGGCTGATGGAAAACGTGATCGTCGAGGGTGTGAATATCGGCCTCGCCTTCCGGGACCGGTTCAGCCAGGAAATGGAAGCGAATCGGGGCCAGATCCAGGCGGTAATCGACGGCTGGAGCGATGCCGCCAAGGCCATTGATCTGGACGGGGACGCCGACAACTCATGAGCCCTTCCGCACCGCGCGCCGAGCTCCGTGATGGCGAAATGATCGTGACCGGTGAGGTGGATGCCTCGTCGGTCATTGCGCTTCGCCAGCAGGGGGAACAGCTGATTTCCGGCGTCAACGATGGCCTCGTGGTTGATGTCTCCGGTCTGGAAACCGCCCACAGCGTGGTTCTCTCCATGATGCTGTGCTGGGAGCGGCTTGCCAGGAAGCAGGGCACAGATCTGAGCTTTCGTGGTATCAACGGGCGCCTCGCCTCGCTGGCATCACTGAGTAATCTGAGTGCCCAGCTGACCCGCGCCGACTAATTGGTTACAATCTCGCCCCTGATTTTCCCAAAACACCCGAGGATAGTTTATGGACGCCGCCGAAGTCACAAAACTGGTCGAAGAAGCCTTGCCCGGTTGCGAGGTTCAGGTCCAGGTTGATGGTACCCATTACATGGTCGTCGTGGTGGGTGAGGTATTCGAAGGCCTGCCGACCATCAAGCGGCAGCAAATGATCAACAAGGCGCTGTTCCAGCACATCATGGACGGCACCATCCACGCCCTGCATCCGCGTGCCTTCACTCCCGCAGAATGGGCCGAGCGCCAGGGCTGATACGCCCGCCAGACACAGGAATTCTATTTTGGACAAACTTCTGATTCGCGGGCGCAGACCCCTCGATGGCGAAATCCGTATTTCAGGTGCCAAGAACGCAGCACTGCCGATCCTCGCTGCCACCTTGCTGGCGGACGAGCCGGTCACGGTGGGCAACCTGCCGCACCTGCACGACATCACCACCATGATCGAGCTGCTGGGCCGCATGGGTGTTGAGGTGATCATCGACGAGAAGATGAGCGTGGAAATTCACGCCAACACCATCAAGCACTTTCACGCGCCCTATGAACTGGTGAAGACCATGCGCGCGTCGATCCTGGTGCTGGGCCCGCTGGTGGCGCATTTTGGCGAGGCCGAAGTGTCCCTGCCCGGTGGTTGTGCCATCGGCAGCCGGCCGGTGAACTTGCACATCCACGGTCTGGAGCTGATGGGTGCGGATATCAAGGTTGAGAACGGCTACATCAAGGCCAAGACCAACGGCCGCCTGAAGGGTGCCCACATTTTCCTGGACACCGTGACCGTAACCGGCACCGAGAATCTGATGATGGCCGCGGCCCTGGCCGACGGCAAGACCATCCTCGAGAACGCGGCCCGGGAGCCGGAAGTGGTCGACCTGGCCGAGTGCCTGATTGCCATGGGTGCCGACATCAAGGGCCACGGCACCGCCACCATCGAGATCAACGGCGTCGAGCGCCTGCACGGCTGTCACTACAACGTGCTGCCTGACCGCATCGAAACCGGCACCTTCCTGGTGGCCGCCGCCGCCACCGGTGGCCGGGTGAAGCTGAAGGACACCCGTGAGGACCTGCTGGAAGCGGTCCTGCTGAAGCTGGAAGAGGCGGGTGCTCATATTACGACCGGTCCGGACTGGATCGAGCTGGACATGAAGGGCAAACGGCCGAAAGCGGTCAGCCTGCGCACGGCACCGTACCCGGCGTTTCCCACCGACATGCAGGCCCAGTTCGCGGCCATGAATGCGGTGGCGGAAGGCACCGGCACCATCGTGGAGACGGTGTTCGAGAACCGATTCATGCACCTGCAGGAACTTGGCCGCATGGGCGCGGACATCACCCTGGAAGGCAACGCCGCCATCATCAAGGGCGTCGAGCATCTGACCGGAGCTCCGGTCATGGCCACTGACCTGCGGGCCTCGGCCAGCCTGGTCATCGCCGGCCTGGTGGCCGATGGCGACACCATCGTGGACCGCATCTACCACATCGATCGCGGCTACGAGTGTATTGAAGAGAAACTGCAGCTGCTGGGCGCGAGCATCCGCCGCCTGCCGGCCTAACAGACACAGACGGGAAACCGGAAGGACGCATGACAGATTCCATCACCATCGCCTTGTCGAAGGGACGAATCCTCGAAGAAACCCTGCCGCTGCTGGCGGAAGCCGGCATCGAGCTGGTGGACGACGTGAAGAAATCCCGCAAGCTGGTGTTTCCGACCACCGATCCGGATGTGCGCGTACTGATCATCCGCGCCACCGACGTGCCGACCTATGTCCAGTACGGCGGTGCGGACCTTGGTGTCACCGGCAAGGATGTGCTGATGGAGCATGGTGCGGAAGGCCTGTACGAGCCCCTGGACCTGAACATCTCCCGCTGCCGCCTGATGACTGCGGGCCCGAAAGGACAGACGCCGCCGAACGGCCGGATCAAGGTAGCCACCAAGTTCGTCAACCTGGCTCGAAGGTACTATTCCGCCCAGGGCCGCCAGGCCGATATCATCAAGCTGTACGGCGCGATGGAACTGGCGCCGATCCTCGGCCTGGCCGATGAAATCGTCGATATCGTCGATACCGGCAACACCCTGAAAGCCAACGGCCTCGAAGCCCGGGATCTGATTGAA
Source organism: Marinobacter sp. (assembly GCF_041690455.1). Taxonomy (GTDB): domain Bacteria; phylum Pseudomonadota; class Gammaproteobacteria; order Pseudomonadales; family Oleiphilaceae; genus Marinobacter. Next base: position 1,892 of record NZ_JAWLHI010000056.1, on the reverse strand, counting down.
AACATCAGCAGCCGCTTGGTAGTGAACCGGGCGTCCATGAAGATGAAACACGGCCGGATTAACCCCATAATCGAAAAGATGGCCGCAGCCGTAGAGAAGCGGCGGACAGAAAAGTAGGGGTCTGAAGAAAGCCTTCTTCTGACCCCGGTAGTTTTGTGCTGAAGCTGAATTGAAGTTGGGGTCAGATGCAAGAGTAGGGGTCTGAAGAACGCTTTCTTCTGACCCCGGTAAATTAACTCGCAGCTCCAAAACCAAAGCAATGTCCTCCTGAAGCAGGAACAATGAAATGACCGACGTAACCATCAAACGACTGAACGCCTCCCAAAGCGACTTCGACAGCGCACTGGCCAAACTGCTGGCCTGGGACGACAGCGTAGATCATCAGGTGAACGAGTCGGTGCGTCACATCCTGCACGAGGTCAAAACCCGCGGTGACCAGGCCGTCCTGGAATTCACCGAAAAGTTCGACCGCCTGGCAGTCGGGTCGGTAGCCGAGCTGGAAATGGGCAAGGACCGGCTCCAGAAAAGCCTCGACGCCATTCCCCTGGAGCAGCGTGAGGCTCTGGAAAAGGCCGCCGAGCGGATCCGCGATTACCACGAGCGCCAGGACCAGAAATCCTGGCAGTACCAGGACCAGGACGGCACGATCCTGGGCCAGAAGGTAACCCCACTGGACCGCGCCGGGCTCTACGTACCGGGCGGTAAGGCCGCCTATCCGTCCTCCGTGCTCATGAACGCCATTCCGGCCAAAGTGGCCGGCGTCAGTGAGGTCATCATGGTCGTACCAACCCCGGACGGTGTGGTGAACGACATGGTACTGGCCGCTGCTGCCATTGCCGGTGTCGACCGGGTATTCACCGTCGGCGGCGCCCAGGCAGTCGGTGCACTGGCCTACGGCACGGAAACCATCCCTTCCGTGGACAAGATCGTGGGCCCCGGCAACATCTTCGTGGCCACGGCCAAGCGTGAAGTGTTCGGCGTCGTCGGCATCGACATGATCGCCGGCCCCTCCGAGATCCTGGTGATCTCCGACGGCAAGACCGACCCGGACTGGATCGCCATGGACCTGTTCTCCCAGGCCGAGCACGACGAGCAGGCCCAGAGCATCCTGATCAGCCCAGATGCGGAGTTTCTGGATGCGGTGGAAGCCAGCATCAACAAACTGCTGCCGACCATGGAACGGGCCGACATCATCCGCACCTCCATGACCGACCGCGCGGCCCTGATCCAGGTAGCGGACCTGAAGGAAGCGGCTGAAGTATCCAATCGGATCGCCCCGGAGCACCTCGAGCTGTCCGTAGAAGATCCGCAAGCGATGCTGGACGACATCCGCCACGCAGGCGCCATCTTCATGGGCCGCTACACCGCCGAAGCCCTTGGCGACTACTGCGCCGGCCCGAACCACGTCCTGCCCACCAGCGGCACCGCGCGGTTCTCCTCGCCACTGGGCGTCTACGACTTCCAGAAGCGCTCGTCCATCATCGGCTTCAGTGCCGATGGCGCCGATCGCATGGGCCGCGTAGCCTCCGTCCTGGCCAGAGGCGAAGGCCTCACCGCCCACGCCCGCTCGGCGGAGTACCGGGTCAAAGATTAACTGGTGGGGCTAATTGAAGGAGGGGTCAGATGAAAGCTTTCATCTGACCCCATGTTCACGCCCGACCTCAGGGGTCTGATGAAAACCTTCATCTGACCCCAACTTAAAGCCAAACTCCGGGGTCAGAAGAAGGCCTTCTTCTGACCCCACGTTCAAGATGCCAGCACCAAAGTTGGCAGGAGTGCGGGGCGCAGGTGCTCGGGAATGTTGAAGGCCATGGATGGCCTGAAACAAGCGCACATGGGCGAAGCAAATGCCCATGAAGCGAAGCTTCATATGCCGCTGAGCGACAGCAATC
>NZ_JAWLHI010000055.1:0-27813 GCF_041690455.1 Marinobacter sp. | reverse complement strand
GGCACCTCCAGCTACGGCTACGACGTACGCTGCAGCAACGAATTCAAAATCTTCACCAACGTCCACTCCGCCACCGTGGACCCGAAGAACTTCGACGACAACAGCTTCGTCAACTACACCGGTGACGTCTGCATCATTCCACCGAACTCCTTCGCCCTGGCCCGCACCGTCGAGTACTTCCGCATTCCCCGCAACGTACTCACCATCTGCCTGGGCAAGAGCACCTACGCCCGCTGCGGCATCATCGTCAACGTCACCCCGCTGGAACCCGAGTGGGAAGGGCAGGTGACCCTGGAGTTTTCCAACACCACCAACCTCCCGGCCAAAATCTACGCCAACGAAGGTGTTGCCCAGATGCTCTTCTTCGAGTCTGACGAAGTCTGTGAAACCAGCTACAAAGACCGGGGCGGCAAATACCTGGGCCAGACCGGCGTGACCCTGCCCAGGACATGAACGCCAACCAGTTTCTCAAAGCCGTCGCACAACTGCAGGGATGGCGCGAATGCGCCTTCCTGTTGGCCCTCGCGGAACGCTCGTTTCCCAACTACGCCCTGTTCGCCGACGCCGTTGGCCTGAAAACGGGCGCCAAGATGCGCCAGCTCCTGGACCTGGCCTGGGAAATGCTCCAGAAAGAGGCCAGCGAAGCCGCCATACCCCAGTTGCTGAGCAAACTCGAAACCCTGTCGCCCAACGTGGATGACTATGACGCCTATGGTGTCTACCCGGCCTTCGACTTCTGCCAGTTGCTGGAACAGGCGCTGCTCAACCGCCTGAATCCCAACAAGCATAGGGCAACCGAGGCCTCCCAGCTGGCCACCGCAACGGTGATGAACTTCATCGAGATGTCTGAAGGCGAAGATCTGCCGGAAGATGAGCTGGTTCGCCTGCTCGATCATCACCCCCTGATGAAAGAAGACAAGATATTCCAGCGGGACCTGGTGCTAGCCCTGAAACGCCAGCGGGTTCCCAAGGAATCCTTTATCGCCGAGTTGAAGGCACAGGCCGCCAACGACGGTGTCAGCAATCTCGGGATTGCCCTGGACAGCTAAATAAACCGGCTGTCCGCGCTACACTTGATGTTAAACCCGTTTGTCAGCCCTGATTGGATAGAGCCATGAAACTCTCTGCTTTTGGTCGCAAGTTCACCGCCGATGCCGGCATCACTTCCCTGATGGATGATCTGGGAAATGCCATGGCCTCCGGGGATGACATGATCATGATGGGCGGAGGGAATCCGGGCCATATCCCCGAAATCCAGCAGCGGGTGCAGGAAATCCTGGCAGATATGAGCCGGAACGAGGACGACGTCCGGCGTTTGGTGGGGGTCTATGATCCGCCCCAGGGCGAGAAGCAGTTTATTGCCTCGCTGGCGGACCTGCTGAACCGGGAGTATGGCTGGGGCCTCAAACCCGAAAACATTGCCCTGACCAACGGCAGCCAGGCCGCCTTCTTCATGCTGTTCAACATGTTTGGCGGCGATTACGGCGACGGCCACCGCAAACACATACTGCTGCCCCTGGCGCCGGAGTATATCGGCTATGCCGATGCCGGCATCGAGCCGGAACTGTTCCGGGCCGTGCAGCCGGATATCTCCTTCACCGATGCCCACGAGTTCAAGTACCGGGTGGACTTTGATGCGGTGGAAGTCACCGGCGAGACTGGAGCCATCTGCGTCTCACGCCCGACCAACCCTACCGGCAATGTCATCACCGACGGCGAGCTGGCCCGGCTGGAAGTCATGGCCAGGCAGCACGACATTCCCCTGATTGTCGACGGGGCTTACGGTACGCCATTTCCGAACCTGCTGTTTGTGGATGCGCACCCGACCTGGAACGAGCAGATCATTCTCTGTCTCAGCCTCTCGAAACTCGGCCTGCCGGCCGCGCGCACAGGCATCGTCATCGCAGCCGAGCCAATCATCAAGGCATTGTCCGGCATCAATGCGATCCTGAACCTGGCCACCGGGAGTTTCGGTGCCATGCTGGCGGAACCGCTGGTGCGGTCCGGAGAAATCCTGTCCCTGAGCCGGGATGTGGTTTGCCCCTTCTACAAGGCCAAGATGGAAAAGGCGGTCGCTGCGTTCCGGGCGGCTATGGGCGAGGACAGCTGCCGCTGGTACATCCACAAACCCGAGGGCGCCATGTTCCTCTGGTTATGGTTCCCGGATCTGCCCATCTCCAGTCTGGAGTTGTACCAGCGACTGAAGAGCAGGGGAGTATTGGTGGTATCCGGGCACTACTTCTTCCCGGGATTGCCGGAGGATGGCTGGCGTCACAGCCACGAATGCCTGCGGGTGACTTATTCCCAGGACGATGAGCGCGTGGCCGAAGGCCTCCGGATCATTGCGGACGAAGTGAAAGCCGTATGGGCAGAGGCGGGGAGAAGGGGTTAATCGCCCAGCTCTGCATCTTTCAGGCGCAACTCATAACGGCTGCCGTCGGGTTCAATCTGCAGCAGGCGTGACAGCAGAAAATCCTGTTGAGGATCGAACCACATCAGGGTCTGGCGCCGGGCATTCTCGCCCCGGACTTTTTCTGCCTTGAGCAGGGTGATGGTTTCACCATTGGTGGAAACCCGCTCTTCGTCGATGACGGCAAACTTCTCTTCATCATAATCGCCGCCGTCGATCACCTGGTAGCTCATTTCCCGCTTGCCGGCCTTGATGTCCTGGCGGAGCTGAAGCTGGAAACCGAGCGGGTCCAGGGCGCCTTCCTTCAAAGGAATTTGAAAGCTGTTATCCCGATAGCTGCCGGTTGCGATTTCCTTGTCCCAGTCAAAGTCGATGGACTGCTCCCGGTCTCGTATGAAGACGCCAGAGAGGCGGTAGCGGTATCGCAGGGGGATCACCCGGCCGTTCTCCCATTTGAGGATCAGGGATTCGTCAATATCGGCAATGAAGGAGTCGACATCTGTACGGTATAGCCAGATGCCGTTTTTCTGGGGGCTGAGGCTGCGCACGGCGGTACCGTTGATCTGAAGGCCCTTGTCCATGGTGGCCGTATAGCTCACGCGGGAGGGAATCAACTCCTGCGCGGCTTCTTGTGCCGCAGAGATGAGGGGCAAGAGCAGGAGAGCCAGCAACGCCAGCCGCTGGAATGCAGGGGTTCTGCCGTGTCTTCTGGATAGTCCTGACATGCGCATGGGCCAAACCTTCAAACTGTCAAAGTCAGCGACAGTGTAGCTGCTCCCGGACGGCGTGGGGATGACAATCTGTTCAGTTGTCGGGCAGCCGCATCGGGGCTTTCAGAATTTCGCCGTCGAACAGGATGTAGTCACTGCCCAGCTGGATGCGACCCTCGCAGAACCAGCGCACCACGATCGGATAGAGGATATGTTCCTTTTCCTGCACCTTTTCCGCCAGGGATTCCGGGGTGTCGTCCGGGGCTACCTGGACTTCTGCCTGGGCAATGACAGGTCCCCCATCCAGCTCTTCCGTCACGAAATGAACTGAGACTCCGTGCAGGGTGTCGCCGGCTTCAATGGCACGCTGATGGGTGTTGAGGCCGGTGTATTTGGGCAGGAGCGAGGGATGGATATTGAGCATCTTGCCCCGGAAGGCGCGCACGAAATCCGTGGTCAGGATCCGCATGAACCCTGCCAGGACGATGAGGTCGGGATTATGGCGGCGAATGTCCGCCATCAGCGCCGCATCAAACTCTTCCCGGCTTTCGAAACCCTTGTGATCGACCACAAAGGTTTCGATGTTGGCCTGGGCAGCCCGCTCCAGGGCAAAGGCCCCCGGGCGGTTAGAGCCAACGGCAGTGATCTGGCCGGGAAAGTCCCGCTCCCGGCTGGCATCAATCAGCGCCTGCAGGTTGGTGCCGCTGCCGGAAACGAGAACGAGGATTTTGGGCAATGGGGCTGGATCTGCCTTCATACTGACAACAGCCCGGGTGCGTAACGAACCAGTGCATCGGCTTGCGCATCATCGGCGCTTTCGATCACGCCAACCTGCCAGGCCTTTTCACCCATGGCATTGAGGGTATCCAGCGCCAGGTCTTTCTGGTTGGCCGGAACGCAGACAATCATGCCGATGCCGCAATTGAAGGTGCGATACATTTCCTCGATGGCGACGCCACCGGCATCTTTCAGCCACTGGAAGACCGCAGGCAGTTCCCAGCTCTGCGTATCAATGGCCGCGATGCTGCCGGCTGGCAGGACCCTGGGGATGTTCTCGGGCAGACCACCCCCGGTAATGTGGGACAGGGCGCGGACATCCACTTCTCGGATCAGCTGCAGCAGGTTCTTGACGTAGATCCGCGTCGGGGCCATCAGCGCGTTGGCCAGGGTGGTGTCGCCCATGGGCTGGTCAAGATCGGCCTTGCTCACCTCCAGGATCTTGCGGATCAGGGAGTAACCGTTGGAGTGGGGGCCGGAGGAGCCCAGGGCCAGCAGCACATCGCCGGCCTGCACACGGCTGCCGTCAATGATTTCGCTGCGCTCTGCCACGCCGACACAGAATCCTGCCAGATCGTAATCTTCGCCTTCGTACATGCCCGGCATCTCGGCGGTTTCGCCGCCCACCAGGGCGCATCCGGCCTGTTCACAGCCCTCGCCAATACCCTCAACGACCTGGGCCGCCACCTCAACGTTCAGTTTTCCGGTGGCGTAATAATCCAGGAAGAACAGTGGCTCGGCGCCACCAACAACCAGATCGTTGACGCACATGGCCACCAGGTCGATGCCGATGCTGTCGTGCTTTTCGAGCTGCATGGCAAGACGCAGCTTGGTGCCAACACCGTCGGTGCCGGAGACGAGTACCGGTTCGTTATAGCCGGCGGGGATCGCCACCATGGCGCCGAAGCCGCCGAGGCCGCCAAGCACTTCCGGCCGGCGGGTGCGGGCGGCGGTGTCCTTGATCCGGTTGACGAGATCGTTACCCGCGTCGATGTCAACGCCGGCGTCGCGGTAAGTCAGGGAGGGCTTCTGTTCGCTCATGGTGTTTTATGGCCGTTGGCAAAAGTGGGACAGGCCGCGGATTTTAACAGCTACTCACCGTATAGGCCATGGTGTATCCTATGCGCCATCCATGCGAACACCAGGGTGATTCATGTCAGTTAAAGGACAATACTTGGCGCGGGTATCCAGGGCTGCCGTGCGGGCGGCCGTTTTGTTAATGGGCTTTGCCTTTCTGGGTGCGCCGGCTCAGGCAGTAACAGTCTCCGGGCTCTATTCCGTCGAGGTGCCGGTGGACGGCTCCTCATCAGCGCAGTTGCAGCAGGGTTATGCAGAAGGGTTGCGCCGGGTGCTGGTGCGGGTTTCCGGGAGCCGGGACGTGCTGGCCCGGGACGGCATCCAGTCGGTGCTTGCCGAGGCAGAATCGTTGCTGCTTTCCTACCAGTTTCTCCGGGGAGACGATGGCGGCAACCGTCTGCAGATGTCATTCGGTGCGGTTGGCGTCAATCGTGCCCTGGCGTCCATCGATGCCCCGGTATGGGGCGCCAACCGGCCCCTGACCCTGGCCTGGATTGCGGTCGAGGAACAGGGTTCCCGTCGCCTGATCACGGAAGGTTCCGAGGCGGACCAATGGCAGTCGGCTTTTGCACAGGCAGCCAGCGAACGGGGGCTGCCGGTAGCGCTTCCCTCCGAGAACTTCCGGGGTGACCGGGAGTTGCTGTCCGAGATCTGGGGGCAGTTTGTCGGCCGCGTTCGCTCCTCCGCACCGGACACCAGCCACGATGTGATGGCATTGGTCCGGGTCAGCCAGAGCGGCGGCCAGTGGCGTGCCGGTTGGGTCTTTGACGGTATGGCCATGGACGGTGGCGAAGAAGTGGTCACCGCGGCAAATCCCCAGGCACTGGCCCGGGCCGTGATTGACCGCTGGGCAGACCGCTATGCCGGTCGCTATGCGGTAGCCGCCGGCGAAGTGGGCGATCTTCCCCAGGTTGATATCGTGGTACAGGGCATCCAGTCGGTGGAGGATTATGGCAAGGCTACCCGGATTCTCGAGGGATTCACGCCGGTTCAGGCGGTAGGGGCCTCGCGGGTCAAGGGTGATCAGCTGACCCTGCGGGTCACCTTCAACGGTGAACTGGACCAGCTCAAGGAATATGTTGCGCTGGACCCCCGCTTTATCCCCCTGGACGCGGGTTCCTTCGTGCCCGAGCCGGAACCGGAGAGTTCGGAGCCTGAGTCGGAGGCGGATCCCGCTTCGGAAGCTGAAGCTGCGCCGGAAGCCGGGGTTGAGAGTGGCGCCGGGGCTGTGGACAATGCCGCGAGTGAACCGGCGGCAGACGTCGAGTCTGTTTCCGGGGAGCTACCACTGGATTCCGAGGGCGCGGAACAGGCCTTTGAATCGCTGTACCAGTTGCTGTACTACCGCTGGCAACCGTCACCAGCCATTGGAAATGGTGTAGAAGAGTAAGGCGTTACCGGAGGGAGCCTTGTGATATCGCAACGCTGGCGATGGATACCCAATGCGCTGACGTTTTTACGCATTGTTCTGATAGCTCCCTTTGCCGGCGCCCTGTTAGCGGAGAACTATCGGCTGGCACTGCTGATTTTCTTTGTGGCTGCGGTTTCCGATGGTTTTGACGGTTTCCTGGCACGTCATTTCAACTGGCGGTCCCGGATTGGCGCAATCGCGGATCCGTTGGCGGACAAGGCACTGCTCATCACCGCCTATCTGATGCTGACACTGACCTCGGTGTTGCCGGTGTGGCTGTTTCTTGTTGTGTTGGGACGGGACCTTCTGATTGTTGCCGGGGCACTTGCCTATCATTACGGCATCGGGCGGTATGAAATGGAACCGAGCATGCTCGGTAAAATCAACACGTTGATCCAGATTCTGGTGGTGCTGGCCATCATCATCCTGCTGGCAGGGTTGCCCATGCAGCCTTGGGTGCTGGAGGTGGGGATCCTGGTGGTGGCGGCTTCTGCCGTGATCAGTGGCGGGCATTACATTCTGGTCTGGGGCGTAAGGGCCTGGAGGGCCAAGCAGTCATGAGCGCTTCCCAACTGGTTCTCGGGGTCAAGTTGCGGGACGATGCCCGGTTCGACAACTTCCACGGTGATCGCAACATCGAAGCCGCACAGCGCCTGAAAGCAATCTGCGATCAGCCCGCCGGGGTGCCGGTGGTGGTGGTCTGTGGCGACTCGGATACCGGGAAAAGTCATTTGCTCCAGGCTGCCTGTCACCATGCCGAGGCCCGGGGCTGGTCCGCCGTCTGCATCAGTATTGCGGAGCTTGAGCCGTTCGGCCCCGATGCGCTGGCCGGCCTGGACACCCAGGATCTGGTCTGTCTCGATGATCTGGACCGGATCGCCGGTGATTCCGCCTGGGAAGAGGCGGTCTTCCATCTCTACAACCGTATCCACGATCGCGGCGGCCTGTTGATGGTCAGCATCTCTGAGGTGCCGACCTCTTTGGGTTTTCAACTGCCGGACCTGGTTTCACGGCTCACTCACGGATTGACCCTGCAGCTCGGTATCTACCGGGACGAGGATCGCCAGACCATTCTGCAGGCCCGGGCCGAGCAGCGTGGCCTGGTCATGAGCGACGATGTCGCCAGCTTCATCATGCGCCGGGCGCCACGGCGCCTGGGTGATCTGCTCGCCATGCTCGATGTCCTGGACGAGAACTCATTGCAGGCCCAGAGGCGGCTGACCATCCCTTTCGTCAAAACGGTCATGGGATGGTGAAGGCGGCAATGGTACAAAGGATGGCAAAACGATCACGGGTTAACGGAGGAACGACATGAGACGGGTTGTATTCAATCAGAAAGGCGGGGTAGGCAAATCCAGTATCACCTGCAACCTGGCGGCCATCAGCGCGGCCCGGGGCAAGCGCACCCTTGTGGTCGATCTGGATCCCCAGGGCAACTCGACCCATTATCTGATGGGCAAGCCGGCATCGGAACTCCGGGACACAGTGGCTGACCTGCTGGAGCAAACGGTGGCGTTTACCGTTTTCAACCGTCGTCCGGACGAGTTCGTCCATGCCACGCCGTTCGACAACCTGTTTGTGATGCCCTCAAGCCCCGAGCTGGACTTCCTGGAGCGCAAGCTTGAAGCCAAGCACAAGATCTACAAGCTCCGGGAAGCCCTGAAGAAACTGGGCGACAGTTTCGACGCGATCTATGTCGATACCGCCCCGGCGCTGAATTTCTATACCCGCTCCGCACTGATCGCGGCCCAGCGTTGCCTGATTCCGTTTGACTGTGACGATTTCTCCCGCCAGGCGCTGTACAACATCCTCAACGAAATCCGGGAGTTGCAGGAAGATCATAACCAGGAACTGGTGGTGGAGGGTATTATCGCCAACCAGTTCCAGCCCAGGGCCAGCCTGCCGAGGAAGCTGGTACAGGAGCTGATCGAGGAAGGCCTGCCGGTACTGCCGGTCCGGCTGTCCAGCTCGGTCAAGATGAAGGAATCCCATCAAAGCCGGCAGCCACTCATTCATATGGCTCCGAAACATCCGCTGACCCGCCAGTATGAAGACCTGTTCCGGGTCCTGCATGGTGAGGCGGTGGAGCTGGAGCCGCTGACCGACTAGGTATTTGCATGACGGACGAACAGAAAATGGTTGCCCGGGTAGCGGACAGCCTGCTGCAGATCGAGATCGAACTCCGACAGCTGGAGGTCTGGGAGAGCGAGCCGCCTCCCGAGGAGGCCTTTCAGAGCGACAAGCCCTTTTGCCTGGATACCATGGAGTTCACCCAGTGGCTCCAGTTTGTGTTCGTGGAGCGGATGAAAATCCTGATCGAGAATGATCACCCCTTGCCGGAGGTGTCGGGCATTGCCCCGATGGCGGAGGAGTATTTCCGGGGCCGGGCGGAATCCGGCCACGGATTGGTCAGGGAGCTGGAGACGATGGACAAGTTGCTGTCCGGGAAGTAAGCCGGCTCAGTCCAGTCTCATGGACAGGTCCACGGCCTTCAGGTCCTTGGTCAGTGCCCCGATGGAGATGTAGTCCACGCCGGTCTCGGCAATGGGCACCAGGGTCTGGTCATTGATGCCGCCGGAGGCTTCGAGCCTGGCCCGGCCGGCGGTGACCTTCACGGCGGTACGCATGTCATCCAGCGAGAATTCATCGAGCATGATGATGTCGGCGCCGGCTGCCAGCGCCTGATCGAGCTCGTCCAGGTTTTCTGTTTCCACCTCCACCGGGCGACCCGGGGCAATTCGGCGTGCCTCCTCGATGGCTTTGGCGATGGAGCCGCAGGCGGCAATGTGGTTTTCCTTGATCAGGAAGGCATCCCACAGCCCGATGCGGTGGTTGTGGCAGCCACCACAGGTGACCGCGTATTTCTCCGCAAGCCGGAGTCCGGGCAGGGTTTTGCGCGTATCCAGGAGTTTCACCCCGGTATGGGCGACTTTCCCGGCATAGGCTGTGCACGTGGTCGCGACTCCGGACAGGGTCTGAAGCCAGTTCAGGGCCGTGCGCTCTGCGGTGAGCAGGCTGCGGGCGGCGCCTTCCATGGTGAACAGGACCTGATCCGGGCGGACCCGGTCGCCATCGTTGGCCTGCCACAACAGGGTCACCTGGGGATCCACCTGGCGGAATACCTCATCGACCCATTCCCGGCCGGCCAGGGTGGCGGCTTCCCGGGTAATTACCCGGCCCGTGGCCAGTTTGTCCGCCGGAATCAGCCTGGCCGTGATGTCGCCATCACCGATGTCCTCCCGCAGGCTTTGGGCAACGGATTCAATTCTGGACTGGCGCAGGAGTTCGGCAGGGAGCATGGTGTCGGGTCCGGTCTGGTCATGTAAAAAGAAAGCTGGCGCGTGATTCTAAAGCCATGTCTGGCAATCACCAAATGTGAGGGTTATCACATTTGATCCGCCGTTGGCTCCTCTGTGACACAAATGGTGACAAAATCTGACAGAATCTGACGCTAAGAGCTTCTATTATAGTAACTTATACACACGGACACTCGACAATCCATGACCCCGGAGTTAGGCAATGGCGCAGGATAACAAGGTAGTCAGCTTTCAGGACCGGAAGCGGGCGGGCCAGTTCTCGTTACCACCTGCGCTGATCCGTTTGCGTGATGCGTCTGGGCGGGAACTGAAATCCGTCCTCAACGAATTCTTTGACCGCTCTGACGATGCCCTGTTCGAGCTGGCTGACCGGGCCGGCAACGAACACGGCCAGCTTGCCTATTTTGACGCCATGCGGGAGCTCCGCCTGCGTCGCAAGTCCATTGCCGTCTCGATTCTGCAGTATGTCTCCCGGGCCTTCAACGAGATTGGCCGGTTCCGTCCCCACGTTGCCCGGGGGGACCTGGAGGAAATCGACCAGGACAACCTGAGCCTGATGGATCACGGTGAACTCGAGCAACAGGTTGCCATCGAGAACCTGGTCAACAAGCTGCGCAATCGCTACGCCGATGCCATCCGGCTGCTGACGGTCAGGGTGAATCACCTGGTGCCTGCCATCGAGCTCTCCGACAGCCAGATGCCCCTGAGTCCGGAAGTGATTTGTGGCGGTGTCAGTGAGGCCTGCGCCGACCTGGATATCGATATCCGGGCCAAGCTGGTGGTGCTCAAACTGTTTGACAAGCTGCTGGCGGATATCCTGGCCAATTTCTATCAGGAGGCGAACAAGACGCTGATTGACGAAGGTGTGCTTCCTGATATGAAGCGTCCCCCGGTGCCAGGGTCCAAGTCAGGCACGGCTGCGAAGTCCTCCGCTGACAAGACCGGTCAGGAGCAACCGGCAGCCGCGGATGCGGCTACTGGTGAAGACGCGGGCGGCGCGACCTTCTCGGAGTTGAGCGCATTATTGCGCCAGGGCAGTGATTCTTCCGGTGACGGTGCGGGTAAGGCCGGAGTTGCGTTTCTGGACACCGAGGTGTTGGTGTCGAAGCTCAGCCAGGTGCAGGTTCAGGCGGTAAGCTGGGATGCGGAGCAGGTGGTGCCGCTCCGGGAGCAGATCCTACTGGTGCTGAAGACCGATGACGGCAAACCGATGCAGGTCGGGCAGATGGACGACGATGTGATCAATCTCGTGTCCATGCTGTTTGATTTCATTCTTGAGGACCGCCAGCTGCATGCGGTGATGAAAGCCCTGATTTCCCGGTTGCAGATCCCGGTTCTCAAGGTCGCCCTCAGCGATCCGAATTTCTTTAACCGGGGTGGGCATCCGGTACGCAAGCTGCTCAACGACATGGCACTGTCAGCTATCGGGTGGACGGAGAAGAGGCCGGGCCAGCGGGATCCCTTGCGGGAGAAGATCGAATACATCGTCGACCGGATTCTGAACGAGTTCACCACCAATGTGTCCCTGTTCGAGGAATTGCTCCAGGACTTCAGCCATTTCATGGATCTGGACCGCCGCCGCCGGGAACTGGTGGAACAGCGTCTCAGGGACGCCGAGGAAGGCCGGGCGCGGCAGGAGCGGGCCAATGCGATGGTCGAATCCATGGTGTCCGGGGTCGCGAACAACCGGGAGATTCCGGAACCCGTAATGGCGCTGCTCGAGCAACCCTGGACCCGTTACCTGCAGTGGATCTACCTGCGCCAGGGGGAGCAGAGCGAAGCCTGGCAGAAGGCGCAGGAATTCACGGAACGCCTGGTGTGGAGTGTTGATCCCAGACCGGTCACTGAAACAACGCGAAGCGAGCTCCTTCGGGCAATTCCCTCAATCGTCGACGAGTTCCGTAAGGCCATGCAGGAAATCTCATGGGACCCCTTTGCCACGGATTCCGCAATCCGGGATCTGGAGCTGGCCCATGTGGACGTTTTCCAGCGCCTGGTCACGGCTGTTCCCCAGCCGGAAACACCGGTGGAGCTTCAGGAGGCTTTCCGGGAGGAAGCCGTGCCGGAGTCCGTGCTGCCCGAGGACGACGATGTCCCTGGGGAAGTATCGGATGTCGACGCAGAATGGCTTGCCCGTGCGGACAGCCTGAGGGTCGGTTCCTGGATTGAGCTGAACCGGGAGGACAACAGGGTCCGCTGCAAGCTTGCGGCCTTCATCAAGGCCACCGGCAAGTACATCTTTGTCAACCGCAGTGGCGCGAAAGTGGCAGAATACCAGCGGGAAGATCTGGCCCGGGCCATGGCCGCCGGCGAGATCGGAATGCTGGATGACGGCCTGATCTTTGACCGGGCCCTGGAGTCGATCATCGATAACCTGCGCAGCAGCCGAAAAGACTGATGATTTCAGAGCGGAGGATTGCCAGCCTCAGGGAAACCGGGCGCCTGTCAGGGGCCAGGTGGTGCCCTTCGCCCAACTATGGTCCCAGGCCGGAAGGGGCGGATATCAGCCTGCTGGTTGTGCACAACATCAGCCTGCCGCCGGGGCAATTCGGTGGCCCGGAAATCCAGGATTTCTTCTGTAACCGGCTGGACCCGGCCGCGCACCCTTACTTTGAAACCATTGCCGGTATCCAGGTGTCCGCCCATGCCCTGATTCGCCGGGAGGGCGAGGTGATCCAGTTTGTCAGCCTGCTGGACCGGGCCTGGCATGCCGGACGATCCTGCTTTGATGGCCGGGAGGAGTGCAACGACTTTTCCATTGGTATCGAGCTTGAGGGAGCTGACGACATCCCCTACACCGAGGCCCAGTACCGGGCGCTGGCGGGCATCGCCCGCCAGGTGATGGCGGCCTGGCCGGAGATCGATGTCAGTCGCATCACTGGCCACAGCGATATCGCCCCCGGCCGCAAAACCGATCCCGGTCCCGCCTTTGACTGGCAGTATTTCATGGCCTGCCTGAATACCCGTTCCGGATCCGGAGAGCTCGCCTGATGGTGCTGATTGTCTTCCTGCTGGCCTACCTGGTGCGCCGGAAACTGGACAGTTCCGGACACTTCTCGGGTGATGCCCTGTGGCGGGCCTGGTTTCATCGGGGCAGTCGGGTCCATGCGGGGGCGGAAACCAGTGTTGCCGGCGGGCTGGCGCTGGTATTGCTGCCGGCGTTCCTCAGTGGTTTGCTGGAATATCTGCTGACCGGCTACGGGGTGCGCTGGCTGGTCTATCCCGTGGAGTTCACCGTGCTGGTGGCGATGATGGGAGCTCCGGGCTGGAAGCGGGTGCTGCGGGCCTATTCCGATGCCTGGAGCCGCGATGACATGCAGGGCGCCTGGCACCATGTGCGGGACTGGTTGCCTGTGGAGGATCGCCAGGAAGACAGCTCCGCTGAAAGCATGCACCTGTCCTTGTCCCGGGCCTTCATGGTATCGATCTTCGAACGGTACTTCATGGTCGCCTTCTGGTTCGTGGTTGGCGGTATGCCTGCCGCAATCCTGGCCCGGGGGCTGGTTGCCCTGGCGGAGCAATGGCCCCAGGCTGCAGCCCGGCCCCGTTTCGTCCGGTGGGCCGAGTGGCTGGCGTGGATTCCTGTCCGTCTTGTCTCGGTTACTTTCGGGGTGGCCGGCGACCTGGCCGGCTGGCTCGGTGAGGCGAAGGGCTTGTTACTGCCCTTTAGCAAGCCGGCAGGGGAGCTGTTGGCCGCATCAGCGAACAGCGCCCTGACCGGTTATGCGCTTGATCCAGAGCGCTTTCTGAAGGTGCATCCGGATGAATGGTCCCGCTTTGGCGCCACCAGCCTGGGCGCAGTCCGGGACCTGCTCAACCGCACCATGCTCGTGTGGCTGTGCGCGCTGGCACTGCTGGTCATTGCCGGCGTGGTCTGACCCGGTCCAATCCAAAAAATCCGGCCCTCAGAGGCCGGATTTTTTTTGCTCCCAGAGAATCTCCTCACCGTCACCCCGGCGGGCGAGTACCCGTGCGATGACAAACAGCAGGTCTGACAGCCGGTTGAGGTAATGGCGTGACGCTGTGTTGATGGAATCCTCGTGGCCGAGCGCCACAACCACCCGCTCCGTCCGGCGGCAAACGGCCCGGGCGAGGTGGCATTGGGCTGCCGCAGGTGTCCCGCCGGGAAGCACGAAATTCTTCAGCGGTGGCAGGTGTTCATTGTGCCGGTCCAGGGTTTCTTCCAGCCACTGGATGTGGTCATCGCCGATGACCCGGCTGCCCGGAATGGCAAACTCGCCACCGAGATCGAATAGGTGGTGCTGGATGCGGCGCAGCGATTCGATCAGCTCGTCGTCCTGGTCCAGGGTCTCGATCAGCAGGCCGATGTGGCAGTTGAGTTCGTCGGCCGTACCCATGGCCTCGACCCGTTGGGCGTTCTTGGCGATGCGATTGCCGTCCGCGAGGCCGGTGGAACCGTCATCTCCGGTACGGGTGTAGATCTTCGAAAGGCGGTTGCCCATCAGGAAACTCCTCTGACTCTTAATGTGGCGACAGTTGTTTTACCTTGTCCGTCAGCAATTGGTTCACCGGTGTCGGGATATCAAGGCGCGAGCCAAGCTGCACCAGGTACCCGTTGATAAAGTCGATTTCGGTCCTGCGTCTGTTCAGGATATCACCGCGCATGGAGGAAGTGTTCCGGGCGGTGTTGCGGGCGACGGCCTCGATCCGCTGGCGCAGTTCCCCGGGAGTGGGGATACCGATACCCTCGGCCGCCATCAGCTCGGCTATTTCGTTGCACAGCGAGTCGATGTGACTCAGGAAGAAATCGTTGGCCAGGATATCCCCGTTGGGGCAATCAAGGATGGCGGTAAAGGGGTTGATGCCGGCGTTGACCACCAGTTTCTGCCAGAGTCGGGGGAGAATCTGGTCTTCGGCATGGACCACGAGACCGGTTGTCGCCAGTTGTGCGACCACGCCGGCAAGCTTTGGTCGTGCGGAGGGGGTCAGTGGGCCGACCCAGGTTTCTCCGATACCGGCGTGAACCACCCGATTCGGTTCAGGGCGGTTGGCACCTTCGGTGGTGGAGGCGGCCAGGATGGGGCGTGCGGGCCAGGCGTCCGCGACTCTCTGCTGGCTGCCAAGTCCGTTCTGGAACAGGACGACAGGAACCGATTCCCGTAACTGAGGCAGCCAGTGCTGCAGGGCGTCCAGGGTATCGCCGGCCTTGGTGGTGACCAGCAGCAAGCTCAGGTCATCCGGGGATTGGAGCCAGGGCAGGGAGATGGTGTGTTGCCCGTCCTGGATTGATTCGAAGGTATAGCTGAGGGTGGCCGGGGCCGGATCGGCGTCCGGTCGCGGCAGAAAGGCAACCTGGTGCTGCGGGAGCAGGGCGGCCCAGAGCCGCCCGAGAGAGCCTGCGCCCAGGATGCCGATCATGGGCTTACATGGCCTCGATGTCGGCCCGCTGGTCACTCAGCCGTTTCAGGCTGCCCTGGGCATCCTTGAGCTTTTCCTTCTCCTTTTCCACCACGTCGGCCGGGGCTTTTGCGGTGAATTTCTCGTTGCCCAGCTTGCCTTCGAGGCGGCCGATTTCCTTCTGCAGGCGATCCAGCTCCTTGTCCAGGCGTTTGAGCTCGGCGTCCTTGTCGATGAGGCCGGCCATGGGCACCAGCACTTCCATTTCGCCCACCAGCTGGGTGGCGGACATGGGGGCCTTGTCACCCTCGAACCATTCCAGCTTCTCCAGCTTGGCCAGGGAGATCAGGAACTGGCGGTTGTCGTTCATGCGGCGCTGGTCTTCGGCGCTGCCGCCCTTGAGCAGAACCGGAACCTGCTTGCCCGGGGAGATGTTCATCTCGCCACGAATGTTCCGCACCGCCACAATCACGCCTTTGAGCCATTCGATATCGGCGGCGACGGCGGCGTCCTGCTTGCTTTCGTCCGGCTGCGGGAACGGCTGCAGCATGATGCTGTCACCGGTCTTGCCGGCCAGCGGCGCGATGCGCTGCCAGATTTCCTCGGTGATGAACGGCATCATCGGGTGCGCGAGGCGCAGAACCGCTTCCAGTACGCGAACCAGGGTGCGGCGGGTGCCACGCTTGGCTTCGGCGCTGGCGTCGTTCAGTACCGGCTTGGACAGCTCCAGGTACCAGTCGCAGTATTCGTTCCAGATGAACTCGTACAGGGCGTAGGCGGCCAGATCGAAGCGGTACTGGTCGAGGTGCCGGATGACTTCCTGCTCGCAGTGCTGCAGTTCGCTGATGATCCAGCAGTCAGCCAGGGACAGTTGCACCGGCTCGTCGTTGACGCCGCAGTCTTCACCTTCGGTGTTCATCAGCACGTAGCGGGCGGCGTTCCACAGCTTGTTGCAGAAGTTGCGGTAGCCTTCCAGGCGCTTCATGTCCCAGTTGATGTCTCGGCCGGTAGTGGCCATGGCCGCCAAGGTAAAGCGCAGGGCATCCGTACCGTGGGCGGTGATGCCCTCCGGGAATTCCTTCTTCGTGCGTTTGCCGATCTTCTCGGCCAGCTTGGGCTGCATCAGGTTGCCGGTACGCTTCTCCAGCAGGTCGTCCAGGCTGATGCCGTCGATCATGTCCAGCGGGTCGATGACGTTACCCTTGGACTTGGACATCTTGTCGCCGTGCTCGTCCCGGATCAGGCCGGTCACGTAGACGGTCTTGAACGGTACTTGTGGAGTGCCGTCCTCGTTCTTCATGAAGTGCATGGTCATCATGATCATCCGGGCAACCCAGAAGAAGATGATGTCGAAACCGGTGACCAGCACATCGGTGGGGTGGAAGGTCTTCAGACGCTCGGTGATTTCCGGCCAGCCCAGGGTGCCGAAAGTCCACAGGGCGGAGCTGAACCAGGTGTCCAGTACGTCTTCGTCCTGCTCCAGGGCCACGTCGGCGGCCAGCTGGTGCTTCTGGCGCACTTCCTCTTCGCTGCGTCCGACGTAGATGTTGCCTTCGGAGTCGTACCAGGCCGGGATCCGGTGGCCCCACCATAGCTGGCGGGAGATACACCAGTCCTGGATGTCCCGCAGCCAGGCGAAGTACATGTTTTCGTATTGCTTGGGTACGAACTGGATACGGCCGTCCTCGACTGCTTCGATGGCAGGCTTGGCCAGGGTCTTGGCGTCGGCAAACCACTGGTCGGTCAGTATCGGCTCGATGATCAGGCCAGAGCGGTCCCCGCGGGGCACGCTCAGTACGTGGTCTTCAACCCGCTCGAGCAGGCCGTTGACCTTCATGTCGGTAACCACCTGTTCCCGTGCCTTTTCACGGGTCAGGCCGGCGTAGGCCGCAGGGATCTTGCCGTCAATCTCGGTGTTCTCGGTGCCGTCGGCGTTGAATACTTCGGCCACGTCCCGGATGTTGGCGTCCTGGGTCATGACGTTGATCATGGTCAGGTTGTTACGCTTGCCCACGGCGTAGTCGTTGAAGTCGTGGGCCGGGGTGATCTTGACGCACCCGGAGCCTTTTTCCGGGTCGGCGTGGTGGTCGGCCACGATCGGGATGCGGCGGTTGACCAGCGGCAGGGTCACGAACTTGCCGATCAGGTGCTGATAGCGCTCGTCGTCCGGGTGGACGGCGACGGCGGTGTCACCGAGCAGGGTTTCCGGTCGGGTGGTGGCGACTACCAGGTAGTTTTTGCCGTCCTGGGTCTGTTCGCCGTCGGCCAGTGGGTAGCGCAGGTGCCAGAAGAAGCCTTTTTCTTCCTTGTTCTCGACCTCGAGATCGGAGATGGCGGTGTGCAGTTTCGGGTCCCAGTTCACCAGCCGTTTGCCACGGTAGACCAGACCATCCTCGTACAGGCGGATGAATACTTCCTGGACGGCCTTGTAGAAGCCATCATCCATGGTGAAGCGTTCGTTGCTCCAGTCCACGGAGTTGCCCAGGCGGCGCATCTGGCGGGTGATGGTGCCGCCGGAGTGTTCTTTCCAGTCCCAGATGCGTTTGATGAATTCTTCCCGGCCGAGGTCGTGGCGGGTTTTGCCTTCTTCGGCGGCGAGTTTGCGTTCGACGACCATCTGGGTGGCGATGCCGGCGTGGTCGGTGCCGACGGTCCACAGTGCGTTGCGGCCCTGCATGCGCTTGTAGCGGGTGAGGGTGTCCATGATGGTGTGCTGGAAGGCGTGGCCCATGTGGAGGCTGCCGGTCACGTTGGGGGGCGGGATGGCGATGCTGTAGGACTGGCCTTCACCGCTGGGGCGGAAGTACCCTTTGGATTCCCAGTTTTCGTACCACTGGCGCTCGATGTTTTCTGGCTGGTAGGTTTTTTCCATGGGTTTCTGCAGTGACCGTTGGTTGATTCACAAGGGAAAAATTAGACGCCCGATTATACATGGTCGGGTTGTTTGCGGCGAACCCGTCGTTGGGTAGGACTGCAGATTTTGGGGGCGGCGTCGGGTGGGAAGACCCTTTCCAAAACACGCTACGAGCACGTCCATGTGCGCTTGTTTCGGGCCGTCCTTGGCCCTCAACAGTTTTGAAAAGGGTCTCCCCACCCGACGCTCGGAATTGTCTGCAATTCGCTCGTCGCTTATCGCTTTCGCTGGTCGTGCACCTTGGGTTCGATCCCGAGGGCCCTGAGTTGCTTGAAGTGGGATCTTGCCTGATTCAGGACATTCGGATCGTTGTGGGCCACCAATGCCAGTCGTTTGAACCGGTCCGCATCCGCCGGCAGGGTGGCCGAGAGGATGATCACCGTATCCCAATCTTCCGCTACTGGCGGGCACAGAAGGATACCGACGCGGTCGGTGCAGGTGGTGGCTGAGTCTGGGACGATGGAGTGGGGGATGAAGGCATCCGGGCTGAAGTTCCAGATGAGGTCGTCCAGTTCCTGGGCCTGTTGCATGGTGTCGCAGACGATGCAGACGCGGTCGCCCTGGTGCCAGGCTTTGTCCACGAGTTTGACGGCGTGGAGGTTGCGGGCAGCGGGGGTGTTTTTGGCGAGGATGTGGAACCAGTAGCGCTGGTTCCGGTCTTCCTGCCCGGACGGGCCGGCAGCGGGGCTGCCGGGGTCCGGGGTGGTTTGGGGCTGACTGTCCTGCATTATTTGCCGGCGTGGGACATGAGGTAGTCAACCAGCAGCGGTACCGGGCGGCCGGTGGCGCCTTTGGCTTTGCCGGAGAGCCAGGCGGTGCCGGCGATGTCCAGGTGGGCCCAGCGGTATTCCTTGGCGAACCGGGACAGGAAGCAGGCGGCGGTGATGGTGCCTGCCGGGCGGCCGCCGATGTTGGCCATGTCAGCGAAGTTGCTGTCGAGCTGGCTTTGGTACTCTTCCCAGAGGGGCAGGCGCCAGGCGCGGTCGCCGGTGCGTTCGCCGGCGGCGAGCAGTTCGTTGGCCAGTTCGTCGTTGTTGGACAGCAGGCCGGTGGCCTGGTTGCCCAGGGCGATGATGCAGGCGCCGGTGAGGGTGGCCATGTCGATCACCACTTCCGGGTCGAATTTCTTCACGTAGGTGAGGGCGTCGCACAGCACCAGCCGGCCTTCGGCATCGGTATTGAGGATTTCGACGGTCTGGCCGGACAGGGTGGTGACGATGTCGCCCGGGCGGGAGGCGCCGCCATCCGGCATGTTTTCGGCAGCGGCCACGACTGCAACGACGTTGATCTTGGGTTTGGTTTCGGCGAGTACTTTCATGGTGCCGAAGACGCCGGCGGAGCCGCCCATGTCGTACTTCATCTCGTCCATGCCTTCGCCGGGCTTGAGGCTGATGCCGCCGGTGTCGAAGGTGATGCCTTTACCCACCAGGACATAAGGCTTGTCCTTGGTCTTGCCGCCGCGGTATTCCATGACGATCAGGCGCGGGGGCTGGGTGCTGCCTTTGCCGACGGCGAGGATGGTGTTCATGCCCATCTTTTCCATCTGCTTTTCATCAAGCACTTCGGTCTTGATGCTGTCGTATTCCTTGGCCAGCTGTTTGGCCTGGTCGGCGAGCCAGATCGGGTGACAGATGTTGGGCGGGGTGTTGCCCAGGTCCCGGGTGAAGTTCATGCCGCGGCCGGTGGCCAGTCCCAGGTTGAAGGCTTCCTTGAGGGCTTTGCCGCCGCCGGAGGCAGCCACGGTGACCTTGTTCAGTTTTCGGGAGGCCGGTTTGTCGCTCTTGAACTGGTTGAAGGTGTAGAGCTGCTCTTCCAGGATACGGCCGATGACGTTCAGCAGTGCTTCTTCGGAGGTGACGGCCTGGTCGCCTTTGACCTGGGTATCGGCCATTGCGATCAGGACGCTTTTCGAGGGACCGTCCTTGAGGGCGCCAAGGACGGCGGTGACGGCCTTGCGGAAGTTTGCCGCTGTGCGGTCATCGTTCTTGCCGGTACCGACGACCATAAGGCGGCTCCAGGGACGGCCGTCCAGAGGGAACACGCCGGTGCTGCCGTTCTTGCCGGTGATGTCTCCTGCCGTTTGCAGCTTTTTGATCAGTCCGTCGAGCGCTTCGTCCGCGTGCGTGGTCGACTCGGGCCAGTCGCCTTTTTCGGGCACGCCGACGACAAGGCAATCCGCCTTGGTGGTTGCGATAGCTTTGCTGCTCAGGCTGAAGTTCATGGCAACTCCTGTTGGTGATTCTGAAGAAACGTCCGCGGGGATGCGGGTTGAATGTCTGTTCTAGTCTAGCATTGGGGTCGGCAGGGGGTTAATCAACCGGCCGGGGCAGGTATCGCTATGGCCCGGATGTAATCCCCCGGCTCTGTCATTCAGACCAAAGGTTACATAGAATACGCGCTGTTTCCGGAATCCTCCATTCGTTTCCGCCGGTGCGGCCAGAGAGACCGTTTTGAGCATTATTTTCCGTTATCTCATTCGCCAGGTCATGATCAGCATGGTTGCTGTCTCCGGCATCCTGCTGCTGGTATTCATGAGTGGCCGCTTCCTCAAATACCTGGCCAGTGCAGCCGAGGGCAAGTTGTCGGCGGATGTGCTGGCGCTGATCATGATGTACCGGTTTCCGGGTTTCCTCGAGCTTATCCTGCCCCTCGGCCTGTTCATCGGTATCCTTCTGGCCTATGGGCGGATGTACCTGGAAAGCGAGATGACGGTGCTGTTCGCCTGCGGCATCAGTGACCGGCAGCTGTTGACCAAGACCCTGTTGGGGAGTTTGCCGGTGATGCTGACCGTCGGGGCCATGAGTCTGTATGTGTCCCCGTGGGGCATGAAACAGGTGGAGCACATCTTTGCCGAGCAGGCCAAGGCCACCGAGTTCGAAATGCTGGCGCCGGGCCGGTTCCAGAACCTGCTTTCCGGTGGCCGCGTGACTTACACGGAAGACCTCAGTGATGACAAACGCCGTCTGCAGGGCGTGTTCATCGCCGAATACGGTCGCGATGACGAGGGCCTGAGTATCATCACGGCGGAGGCCGGTTCCCAGCTGATTGATCAGGAAACCGGGAGCCGGTTTCTTATCCTGGAGCGGGGCGCCAGGTTCGACGGTTCACCCGGCGCGCTGGACTACAAGGTAACGGAGTTTGGTGCATACGGGCTCAAGATCCAGAGCGGCACGGCACGGGATGTGGAACTCGAGGATGGCATGAGTACCATGAAGCTTTGGGCTTCGGATGATCCTGAAGATCGGGCCATGCTGCACTGGCGGCTGTCGCTACCGCTGATCGTTCCCATCATTACGCTGCTGGCCGTGCGCCTGAGCCGGGTCAACCCTAGGCAGGGGCGGTTCTTCCATTTGCTGCCGGCGATGCTGGTCTACATCACTTATCTCGGCTTGCTTATCGTGGCGCGGGATGCGCTGGCTGATGGCAAGGTGCCGGAGTGGGTCGGCATGCTCTGGGTCCATGCCCTGTTCCTGCTGTTTGGCCTGTGGTTGCAGTTTGGCCCTCCATGGCTGCATCGGCGCCGTCTGTTGAGGGAGGGCGCCGGCCATGCGTAAGATTGATGCCTATACCATGCGCACCGTGGGCGGGGCGATGTTCCTGGTCATGGTGGTGGTGCTCTCGCTGGACCTGATTTTTGCCTTTATCGGTGAGCTGGAAGATACCCGCAACGATTACGACACCCTGCAGGCGTTGTGGTATGTGCTGCTCACGCTGCCCCGGCGCATCTATGACTATCTGCCGCTTGGGGCGTTCATGGGTTGTCTGATCGGTCTGGGCTCCATGGCCGGCTCCTCGGAACTTACGGTCATCCGGGCTGCCGGTGTCTCCCTGAAGCGGATTGTATGGTCTGCCATGAAACCGGCCCTGGTGATCGTTCTGCTGGGTGTGCTGATCGGGGAATACGTGGCGCCGCCCGCCGAGCGTTACGCCCAGAGCCAGAAGGCGATGGCCCTGGGGGCCGGCAAGAACGTGGCCTCTGCCCATGGGGTGTGGCACCGGGAGGGCAATGTGTTCATGCACCTCAATGCCGTGCAGCCCAACGGCGTGTTGCACGGGGTTTCCCTGTTCCGGTTCAGTGACGACATGCAGCTGGAATCCTCCAGTTTCGCTGAGCGGGGGATCTACCAGGGCGATCACTGGTCACTGGAGAAGGTGCGGACAACCCATATCGAAGAAGACGGCACGCGCCTGGAAAGCAAACAGGTACTGCGTTGGGAAACCGGGTTGACGCCCCAGGTTCTCAGCGTACTTATCGTCAAACCCGAGAACCTCTCCATGAGTGGTCTCTATACCTACGCCTCTTACCTTGGCAAGCAGGATCTGAATGCGGCCAACTACTGGCTGGCGTTCTGGAAAAAGACCCTGATGCCGCTGGGAACGGCGGTGATGGTGCTGGTTGCCATCTCGTTCATCTTCGGGCCGCTGCGGTCTGTCACCATGGGGTTCCGGGTGTTCACCGGGCTGCTGGTCGGATTACTGTTCAAGTACATGCAGGATCTGTTGGGCCCCATGAGCGTGGTTTACGGTTTCAATCCGATGCTGGCGGTGCTGATTCCGATCGTGGTCAACGCGGCGGTGGGCGCCGTGCTGATGCGGCGGGCCGGGTAGCGTCCCGGCCGGACTCAGAGTTTCTTCTTCTTCGCTTCCCTGGATACCTGGACGACCACGCTGTTGGACGTGCGGTCGGTAACCGACAGCCCATTGATCGGCAGGAACAGGGCGATAATGGCAGGGATGGTCAGGAGCAGGGTGACGGGGCCCACGTAATAGCCTGCCAGCATGGCGATGAAGATCACCGCCGCAGCCGTGCCGTAGCGCAGCAGCGCCTGGGTCCAGCTCACGGAGGTGCCGTCCAGGTTCTCGATGCGGATCCGCCACACCTGCATGCCCAGGGTCTGTCCGATCCGGGTCCAGAAGTAGGCGAAGAACAGGTACAGCACCAGGAAGAGCATGAAGGTCAGGCCCGGGTCCCCGGATAGCTGGCCGGCTTCGGCCATCTGTTCGTAGCGTTCCCAGCCAACGATCCAGCCGGCAATCATGGTGTACACCCAGGTGGCCACCAGCAACACGGCGATGCTGATCAGGCCATCGTAAATGATGGCGAGGGCGCGCTTGGTAAAGGTCGCTGGCGGGAGCAGTTCCTCGGCGTCATGAAAGCGTCGGGGCATGGGGTCTCCTGTGAGGTTTCACGTTTTTCATGTTCTCGGCGTGTGCTAGAGTAGCGGATTTGCACACGCATGTAAGTATTCGTATTCAATCGCGGACCCGAGGGGCTCCCCGCCGGGTTTCTGGAAAGGTATCAAAGGTCTATGAAAACCGCAGAGTTGCGACAGGCGTTTCTCGAGTATTTCAGACAGCAAGGACACACCATTGTCGAGAGCAGTTCGCTCGTACCCCATGACGATCCCACATTGCTGTTCACCAACGCGGGCATGAACCAGTTCAAGGACGTGTTCCTTGGCCGCGAAGAGCGCGACTATACCCGAGCCACCACCTCCCAGAAATGCGTGCGTGCCGGTGGTAAGCACAATGACCTGGAGAACGTCGGTTACACTGCGCGTCACCACACTTTCTTTGAAATGCTGGGTAACTTCAGCTTCGGTGACTACTTCAAGCGTGAAGCCATCAACTACGCCTGGACCTTCCTGACCGGTGAGCAGTGGCTGAACCTGCCCAAGGACAAACTCTGGGTGACCGTCTACGCCGAGGACGACGAGGCCTACTATATCTGGAACAAGGAGATCGGCGTGCCCGCGGACCGTATCGTCCGCATCGGTGACAACAAAGGCGCCCGTTACGCCTCCGACAACTTCTGGCAGATGGGCGATACCGGCCCGTGTGGCCCCTGCACCGAGATTTTCTATGACCATGGCCCGGAAGTGGCCGGTGGCCCTCCCGGCAGTCCGGAAGAGGATGGCGACCGCTACATCGAGATCTGGAACGTGGTGTTCATGCAGTACAACCGCACCGCTGATGGCGAAATGCTCAAGCTGCCCAAGCCGTCTGTGGACACCGGCATGGGCCTGGAGCGTATTACTGCGGTGCTGCAGGGCGTGCACAGCAACTATGAAATCGACCTGTTCCAGAATCTGCTGAAAGCAGCTTCTGAAATCCTGGGCGGTGTGGCTACCACCGAAGCATCGCTGCGGGTGGTCGCGGACCACATCCGTTCCTGCGCCTTCCTGATCGCCGACGGCGTCATGCCCTCCAATGAAGGCCGTGGCTTCGTGCTGCGCCGGATCATCCGCCGGGCCGCACGCCACGGCAACAAGCTGGGCGCCACCGAGCCGTTCTTCTACAAGCTCACCGATGCCCTGGTGAAGCTGATGGGCGAGGCCTACCCGCAGCTGGTCAGCAGCCAGAAACAGATCGAGAAGGTCTTGCTGCAGGAAGAAGAACAGTTCGCCAAGACTCTGGACAAGGGCTTGCGCCTGCTGGAGCAGGATATCGCCGAACTGAAAGGGTCCGAGATTCCGGGTGAAACCATTTTTACCCTCTATGACACCTACGGATTCCCGGTGGATCTGACCAACGACATCGCCCGTGAGCGTGGCCTGACCCTGGATTACGAAGGCTATGAAAAGGCGATGGAGGCCCAGCGTGACCGTGCCCGTGCCGCCAGCAAGTTCGGCATCGACTACAATGCCACCGGCCTGAAGCTCGAGGGTCACACCGAATTCACCGGTTACGATCACATTGATGGCCACGAGCGGATTCGCACCGTACTGGTGGGCACCGATGAGAAAAACGCCGAAGCCGGCGATGAAGCGGTGGTGGTGCTTGAGCGTACCCCGTTCTACGCCGAATCCGGTGGCCAGGTAGGCGACACCGGCCTGCTGACCTGGAGCGGCGGCCGGTTCAAGGTGACCGATACCCGCAAGGAAGGTGACAACCATCTGCACATCGGTACCGTGATCGAGGGTGAACTGTTCCCGGGGCTGGAAGTGGATGCCCGCATCGACCATGCCCGCCGCGAGCGCACCAAGCGTAACCACTCGGCCACTCACCTGCTGCACGCCGCCCTGCGCAAGGTGCTGGGGGAGCACGTGACCCAGAAGGGCTCCCTGGTGGATCCGGACAAGCTGCGTTTCGACTTCTCCCACTTCGACGCAGTGACGCCGGAGCAGCTGAGGGAAATCGAGCGCCAGGTGAACGAGCAGGTGCTGGAAAACACCCCGGTCCAGACCGAAATCACCGATATGGAAAGTGCCAAAGAGAAAGGCGCCATGGCCCTGTTCGGTGAAAAGTACGGTGATAACGTCCGTGTCCTGAGCATGGGTACCGACAATTATTCCGTCGAGCTGTGTGGTGGCACCCATGTCACCCGCACCGGCGATATCGGCCTGTTCCGTATTACCTCTGAAAGCGGCATCTCCTCCGGCGTTCGTCGCATCGAGGCGGTGACCGGTTTCGGTGCCCTGGAATGGGTCGAGGATACCGAACGCACGCTGCGCGATACCGCGAAGCTGGTCCGGGCGACCCGGGAAACCGTGGTCGAGAAGGTCCAGAACGCGCTGGATCGCAACCGCCAGCTTGAGAAGGAAGTGGACGCGCTCAAGGCCAAACTGGCCAGTTCCGCTGGTAGTGATCTTGCGGCTTCCGCGGTGGAAGTCGCCGGCCTCAAGGTCGTCGCCGCCAATCTGGAAGGCGCGGACCGCAAGGCCCTGATGGAAACCGCCGACCAGCTGAAGAACAAGCTGGGTGAGGGCGTGGTCGTGCTGGCGACAGTCGAGGATGGCAAAGTGATTCTTGTGGCTGGCGTGACAAAGTCCGCCACGAATCGCATCAAGGCCGGTGACCTGATGAAGCACCTGGCTGCCCAGGTGGATGGCAAGGGCGGCGGCCGACCGGACATGGCCCAGGGCGGAGGCAACGATCCGTCCAAGCTGGCGGAGGCCCTGGACGGTGTTCCGGCCTGGGTTGAAAAAAATATCGCTTAAGCAACTGTTTTCGGAAGCGGGCTGGGGTTTATAATCCCGCCCGTTTTCTTTTGATTGGCGGGGCAGGCCCCCGCTGCGATTCCCCGTATCGGAGTTTGGGAAAGACATGGCTCTGTTGGTTCAGAAATTTGGTGGTACCTCGGTGGGAACCACCGAGCGCATAGAAGCGGTTGCCGAGAAGGTGTGCCGGTTCCGCAAGGAAGGTCACGATGTGGTGGTCGTGGTTTCCGCCATGAGCGGCGAGACCAACCGCCTGATCGCTCTTGCCAATGACATTATGGAAGAGCCCACGCCCCGGGAGATGGATGTGCTGGTCTCCACCGGTGAGCAGGTCACCATCGCCCTGCTGTCCATGGCCCTGCAGAAGCGGGGCTGTGATGCCCGTTCCTACACCGGTTCCCAGGTGCGGATCCTCACCGACAGCAGCCACACCAAGGCGCGCATCCAGCACATTGACGAGCACAACATGCGCTCGGATCTCGATGCTGGCCGGGTGGTTGTCGTTGCCGGGTTCCAGGGTATCGACGAGAACGGCAATATCACGACGCTCGGCCGTGGCGGTTCCGATACTACCGCGGTGGCGCTGGCGGCAGCATTGAAGGCAGATGAGTGCCAGATCTACACTGACGTGGATGGTGTATACACCACCGATCCACGGGTCGTTGACAGTGCACGTCGCCTGAAGCGGATCACGTTCGAGGAAATGCTCGAGATGGCGAGTTTGGGTTCCAAGGTTCTCCAGATTCGTTCCGTCGAGTTTGCAGGTAAATACAACGTTCCATTACGGGTGCTGTCCAGCTTCCAGGAAGGCGAGGGCACCCTGATTACTTTTGAGGATGAAAACGCCATGGAACAACCGGTTGTTTCCGGCATTGCTTTTAACCGTGATGAAGCCAAACTGACTATTTCCGGTGTTCCTGATACCCC
This sequence comes from Marinobacter sp., assembly GCF_041690455.1. GTDB lineage: Bacteria > Pseudomonadota > Gammaproteobacteria > Pseudomonadales > Oleiphilaceae > Marinobacter. Next base: position 972 of record NZ_JAWLHI010000055.1, on the reverse strand, counting down.
GGGCAGCGCCTCGCGTATCCTGAAACCGGTCAGCGACGCCAATATTGAAGTGGATATGATCGTCCAGAACGTGGGCGAGGATAACAAGACTGCCTTCACGTTTACCGTGCACCGGAACGACTTCAAGCGGGCGAAGGAAGTGCTTCAGGGCGTTGCCGATGAACTGACCGCCGGCGAAGTGGTTGGCGACAGCAAGATTGCCAAGGTCAGCATCGTGGGTGTGGGCATGCGCTCCCATGCGGGTGTTGCCTCCCGGATGTTCGAAGCGCTGTCGAATGAAGGCATCAATATTCAGATGATCTCCACATCGGAAATCAAGATTTCCGTGGTGATCGATGAGAAATATCTCGAACTTGCCGTTCGGGCACTGCATAGTGCTTTTGAGCTGGACAAGAGCGGGGTACAGGAAGAGGCCTGAACCATCGGATGCCAGGCATATCCGAGGGTCTCATAACAAGGGAATCATTAATCGAATCTATCAGAAATTGCATTCGTATAAGTGAATGTGCGGCTGTCGATCGATCAGTGATCCCATTATAAAAGTAAGAAGTACAAAAAGTACGCGAAAGCATTTTTTTCGGAACAGGTAGAAGCTCTGGATAGGGAGTAAGGGATATGTTGATTTTGACTCGCCGCGTTGGCGAAACTCTGATGATCGGTGATGAAATCACTGTCACCGTTCTGGGAGTTAAGGGGAACCAGGTTCGCATTGGTGTAAACGCCCCGAAGGATGTTGCGGTACACCGCGAAGAAATCTATCAGCGGATTCAGTCCGAAAAAGGCTCCGAAGAGCCGGAACCGGGCAATCGTTGATCAGTAAAAAGCCGTTCAGGAATAACCCGAACGGCTTTTTTTATATCAGGGTAAATCGAGGCTGAAAAATCTCGTGTCAACCCTATGAAAACAGAAAAATTATGGTAGTATACGCCCCGTTCTCAAGGAGAGGTGGGTGAGTGGCTGAAACCAGTTCCC
>NZ_JAWLHI010000054.1:0-28181 GCF_041690455.1 Marinobacter sp. | reverse complement strand
TGAAAAGCGCGGACGCGCTTTTAATCTGACCCCATTTTCACCGAAACCAACTCCCCGAACCTCAATCCCCACTGCGCGCAATCAACCTCCGCACCTGGGCCAGGTTGTCGTTGGCGGTCACGTGGTAGCTGGGTGACGCCTTGGCGGCCTTGCTGAAGTACTCTTCCGCCTGACGATAGTTCCCTTCGTTCATCAGGATATAGCCAATGGTGTTCCAGGCGTCCGCTTCCGGCATCACCTTGATAAGCGCCTCCAGGGCCTCATCGAATCGCTCCAGGCGGGTATAGAGCTGGCCGAGGTTGCGCCAGGCACGCTCATGGTCCGGATCGATATTAAGCGCCGTCTGGTACTGGTACTCGGCACGGTTCCAGTGTCCGATCAGGTAGAAGGAGTACCCCAGGTTGTTATGAAGCCTGGCATTGCGGGGAGCAATGGCCAGGGCCCGATCGTAATAATCCCTCGCGGCGGCAAAATCGCTCCGCAAGTCGGCCATGATTCCCAGGGCGTTGAGGGCCTGCCAGCGATTGCCATCGGCGGCCACGGACTTTTCGAGCATGGTTCTGGCCCTGTCGTGCTGCCGCCGCTTCATGAGCATCAGGCCCAGGCCTTCGAGCGCACCGGCATGATCCGGCTCGAGCTGGAGGGCAAGCTCAAACGCCGAGGCCGCCTTGTCCGCTGCACCCTTGTGCTGATTGATGGCGCCCACCTTGTAGAAAGTATCCGCATTCTCCGGATCCAGCTCCAGGGAGCGGATATATTCGAACACCGCTTCATCCAGCTTCCCCTGCCGATAGGCCGCATCGCCCCGGGCAATGGCCTCTTCAGCGGATTCCACCGGCATCAGCGTGGAAAATGTGAGCTCGGATTTGCCGTCGTAGAGGTCTGTGTAGGCATTGCCACTTTTTACCTGGGGACCGCTGGCGCAGCCGCTCAGGAACAGCAATATAGAGATCAACCCGGCACCGAGCAGCTTCCGCCTCCCTGGCCGAGCAAAGTTGCGAGCCTTCGTACCGGTCGTGGCGTCCATCCATTGTCCGATCATGGCAAACTCTCCCTTTCTTGTTATAGAGATCAATAGACCTGGAAGTGGTCCAGCAACCCGACAACGGCCGGGCCTATGGCCACCACGAAAAAGGCCGGGAACATGCACAACACCAGCGGAAACACCATTTTGGTGGACACCTTGCCGGCCTCCTCTTCCGCCCGTTGCATACGCTTGTCCCGGAACTCCTCCGAATAGATTCGCAGGGATTCGGCGATGCTGGTACCGAAACGCAGGCTCTGGCTGAGCAATGCCACCAGGCCGCCGATTTCTTCCAAACCGGTGCGGTCCGCCAGGTTCTTCAGGGCGTCGACCCGATCGACACCGGCGCGCATCTCACTGTTGACCAGGGCCAGCTCCTCGGAAAGCTCGGGATGGCCGATTACCAGCTCGTCGGCAACCCTCTGCAGTGCCGGCTTCAGGCCGTAACCCGCTTCGGTGCAGACGACCAGCAAGTCCAGCGCATCCGGGAAGCCGTTGTACAACCGGCGCTTGCGACGCTCAATCATCTTGGCCAGTACATAATTGGGCCCCAGTGCGCCAACCAGCATTGCGCCAGCCGCGGCCTGTACCACCTCAATGGTGGTGAGCCCCGGCACCCAGCGCAGGCCGAAAAAAACCGCCAGGGGCAGGCCGACGATCAACAGGGTCTTGATGGCATAGAAGTTGGCAAGAGCGCCGTCGTTCCTGAAACCGGCGTGTATCAGCCGCTCCCGGGTGCGGCTCCGGTCCCCTTCCTTCTTGGGCAGGAAATGAGGCGCGGTTGACTTAAAGAACGAGGATACATGTCCTTCCCGTTGCGCTTCGGACGCCTCCGGAGCCACGACATTGTGCAGTCGACTGCGCACCGGATGGAACATGGTGGAGACCAGGTACATGCCAGCGAGAGCAAGGCAGAACACAGCCACCGCCATCAAGCCGATAAAGGCGTATTGTGCCATCTGGCGGTCCTGTATGACGGTATCGAGCAATCCGATCACGTATTCCATGGTTTGCGTCTCCTACACCTTGATATTGAGGATCTTCTTGATCCAGAACACGCCTATCACAATCAGAATGAGTGCGATCAGAACAATGTCGGCGCCCCGGGGACTCTCGATAAGCATGGGCATGTATTCCGGGTTCACCAGCGAGATCAGTACAAAGAGCACGAACGGCGTCATGGTCAGTACCCAGGCTGAAATCCTGCCCTCTGCCGAAAGGGTGCGAACCCGGCGCTGGAAGCGGAAGCGCCCCCTGATCACGCCGGCGATCTTCTCCAATACTTCGGCAAGGTTACCGCCCGACTCCCGCTGCACGAGAACAGCGGTGATCAGTGCCATCACCAGCACGCTGGGAACCCGCTGCAGCAGACCGAACAATGCCGCCCGCACATCACCGCCGTAGTTGATCTCGTTGAAGGTTTTCTGGAACTCCTCCTTCACCGGGCTAGGCATCTCCGTGGAGACCAGACGGATGGCCTCGATGAACGGGTGCCCTGCCCGCAGGGCCCGGATGATGACATCCACCACGTCCGGCAGCTGTTCCTCGATCTTGGCAATCCGCTTGCTGCGCTTGTTGCGCAGATAGAGGAACGGTGCACTGGCGGCAAGTGGCGCCAGCACCACCGGCGCCCACCAGGCCTTGGTCATGCTGAAGCCCACGAAAGCGGCCACAGCAGCCAGCAGCAGCGCCAGCAACAACACCCGGTAGGCCCGCGTCCTATAACCGCTCTGGGCGATGAGACTGACCAGTGGCTGGAGCAGGTGCATGGACTCCAGGCGCTTCTCCAGCGGCGAAAGGTCCCGCAGGTACTGCTCCTGCATGAGGGAGAGCCGTTTCTGGCCCTCATCCCCCTGGGTCATTTTATGCATGCGCTCATTGAGCCGCTTGCGGGCACCCCGACTCTCACCGAAAACCGGAATTACCAATCCCTGGGAGAGCAGAAACACTGCCACGAACACCAGGGCCAGAAATATCCAGAGTTTGTCTCCCAACGCTTCCATGGCTCAGTCCTCGAAGTCGGGGTCGAAAAGCGACAGGGGCACCGCGATGCCCCGCTGGTGCAGATGTTCGTGGAAACGGGGCACAATGCCGGTCGCCTTGTAATGCCCTATCACCTTGCCTTCCTCATCCCGGCCCACGCGCCGGAAGTTGAACAGTTCGGACATGGTGATCACATCCCCCTCCATGCCGTTGATCTCCTGCACACTGACCAGGCGACGGGTACCGTCCTCCTGGCGCTCCACCTGGAGCACCACATCAATGGCCGATGCCACCTGGGAGCGGATGGCCTTGACCGGCATGGTGGTGCCCGTCATGGACACCATGTTCTCGATCCTGGTCAGGGCATCCCGAGGCGCGTTGGCGTGCAACGTGGTCATGGAGCCGTCGTGGCCAGTATTCATGGCCTGGAGCATATCCAGGGCTTCGGCGCCACGAACCTCACCGACGATGATCCGGTCAGGCCGCATCCGAAGGCTGTTCCGAACCAGATCCCGCTGGGTAACTTCACCCTTGTTCTCGATGTTCGGAGGCCGGGTCTCCAGCCGGACCACATGGGGCTGCTGAAGCTGAAGTTCCGCCGAATCCTCGATAGTAACGATCCGCTCGTTATCAGGCACAAAGCCTGACAGCACGTTCAACAACGTAGTCTTACCGGAGCCGGTACCACCGGAAATCAGAACGTTCAACCGGCCCCGCACAATGCTCTCGAGCAGGCCCGCAATGGGTGCGGTAAGGGTGCCCTTCTCCATCAACGCCTCCATGGACAGTCGGCCGATGGAGAAACGGCGGATGGAAAGCAGCGGTCCGTCCACCGCCAGGGGAGGAATGATGGCATTAACCCGGGAGCCGTCCTTCAGGCGGGCGTCCACCATCGGCGAGGACTCATCAATCCTCCGCCCAACACTGGAGACAATGCGATCAATGATGTTCAGCAGATGGGTATCGCTGTGGAAACTGACATCCACCTTTTCCAGCTTGCCGTTGCGCTCGACATAGATACTGTCGTGACCGTTGACCAGGATATCGGCGATGGACTTGTCAGCCAGCAGCGGCTCAAGTGGGCCCAGTCCCAGGATGTCATCCTGGATCTGGCGGATGATGCGCTGGCGGGCGGTCAGCGAGAGCGGAATCGACTCCTCTGACATCAACCGTTGACCGATTTCCTGCAACTGGCGCTCGGCCTCCTCTTTGCCAAGAGTGCCCAGAAGTGACAGATCCAGAACCTTCATCAGTTTCTGGTGGATTTTCTGCTTCCAGGCCCGCTCCTGCTCTTCCTCAGCTTTGCGGGCCAGTGAGGGACCACTGCCGTTGTGAATCAGTGGTGGCTCCGGCTCGCCCTTGCCAAATTCGTTCAGTCGGTTCAGTTACATGACACTCTCCTCAGGCTCCTGCCAGTTTCCGCCACATCCGGCCCAGGCCGGACTGTGGAACCACTCTCTTGCCACTCAGCGCTTCCGCCATCCGCACCATGCTCCGGCTGACCGGTGATGAAGGCGCCGCCTCCAGCAGAGGCACCCCCAGGTTGGAACTTTCCGCCACCTTGGCGTAATCGTTGGGAATAAAGGTCATATCCCCGATGCCCAGGGCCTGTTCGATGTCACCGGCGGTGAGTGCCAACTTCTTGTCCCAACGGTTCACCACAATTCCGATCCTGTCCGCCGGCACTCCCATGTAGCGGGTCAGATAATGAAGTAAACGGCGGGCATCCTGAACGTGGGAGATGCTCTGCTGGAGCACCAGCAGCACCCGGTCGGCGGATTCCAGTAACATCCCGGTCACACTGTCGATCTGGCGCGGCAGATCAACTACCGTGTGGTCATAGCCGGTGCGCAGCAACGCCAGCAGTTTCTGTAGCTGGCCCTCATCGATGTCCCCTGGCACAACAAGCTGATCCGAGCCATTACCCAACAGGTGCAGGCCGCTCTTGTGCTTGAGCATGTGGCCTTCGAGCGCCATCAGGTCCATGTTGTCCGCTCTCAGGATCGCGTCCACCAAACCACCGCCCTCATGGAGGTCGAAGGCCGACGCCAGGTTGCCGAATTGCAGATCCATATCCAGCAGGGCCACCCGCTGTTCGATCCGCTCCGCCAGACTGTGGGCCAGGGAAGCTGCAATGGTGCTGGCTCCGGACCCGCCTTTGGAGTTGATGACAGCAAACATGCCACCACTGGAATCCGAATCCGGCGACAGTTCGGCGGCGATCCGGACCAGGGATTCCAGAACCTCCTGTTTGGGTGCCGGAAAGCTGAAATAGTCCCGCGCACCCACTCGCATGGCGGTGCGCATGATCGTCATGTTTTCCGGCCCGGTCACCACGGTTGGCACCCGACTGGTGACGGGGCGATCGTCCAGGGATCGGAGTTCATCTTCCCAGGCGGACGTGGTGCAGAAAATCAGCGCATCCGGCAGCTCCTTGACGTTATAGAGCGGATCCGAATGACCGTTGGTAATCAGACGTTTGCTAAGGGCAAGGCCCGGCTGGTCGCCGAGCATGTCTTCAAGCTCCTGCAACTCCTGGGCATTGCGCCCGGCAATCAAAACGGTAATACGTGCTTTCATGGCTTCGCCCTTCCCTGCTTATTCAACTGATGGTCCCGAAACAACCGGTTCCTTCCCGCGATACCCCCAGGCTCTCCCGCGGCAAAACCGTCACGAACGGTGGCAATTCGAAAGTCTGGAAAAAGAACGGAATAATCAGTTGATGCTGAAAACCGCTTACTTCACTGCGAATAAAGGCAATGTCCAGATAATTGCCCGCCGGGTCGGCCATAACACCGCCGGTAGAGGTGAGATAGTCGATGGAAATATGCGATTCCATCAGGCCCTTGAGTATGGGGCTCTCACCGGAGGTACCCGGCTCATCGAACATGGCAACCCTGCGGATAGCGCTATGTTCTATAGGGCAGACCACGGCCACACGGGCCGCACGCCGGCTCATTTCATCCAGCGTGTTCCAGACAAACATCAGCCGCCCGAACTCGATGCTGGCAAATAGCAGGATGAAGAACATGGCCCCGACGATCGCGAACTCCACGGTGTGCAAACCCGACTGCTTTCTGATGTTCATAGCGCCCTCATCTGCACGGTGCTCTGCATTACAAAGGCCATGCTGATCGGCTCTCCCCCGTAGAAAGCGGGAATCTGGCCGATCAGCGGGATGTAGTTGTAGGTGGCGCTCACGGTAACGTGAGCGGCGTCGGGACTGCTGACGGAAATATCGCTGGTTGACCAGCCCGGCAGCAGAGGATCTCCTGCCCCCAGGGTATTGCCATAGACCACCAGATTGCTGGTTTGCTGTACCAGGTTGCTGTCCAGGAGTATGAGACCAATGCTGCCGTTCATCGCGGATGAAGAAACATGTCTGGCGCCGTCCCGGGCCGCTCGGGTCATGGTGTGGTACTGGCTGAACGCCCAGCCCAACTCACTCACGGCAAACACAACCAATAACAGAAACGGAGCGGTCAGCCAGAACTCCAGAGTGGCAATACCCTTCTGCTTTTTTGCGGTTCTGCACAATGCGTCCATGTCGTTACATCCCTCCCGCTCCGGAAGCCCTCAGCTATCGAAGGTATCCGGGTCCTTATAGAGTTGGATAATGCGCGGTCCCGGCCCTGCGCCGGGATCCGGCCCCGGTACTCCGCTGCCACCGCAGTCATCCTTGAACTGGCCGTAAAAGACTGCCTGGCCAGCCTGATTCATCTTGTCGATCATGTAGAAGCAGCTGAAACCCAGCAGCTCCACGGAACTCTGGCCGTTAGCGAGACCATCGCAGTTGCCCACGGGCATGGACAGGATCCGGCGGCCTGGCAGGCCGGTGGGCGGTGCATCCGGGTTAACGTTCTCGTATTGGTTTAGATACCAGTCGAGGTCATAGTCAGGGACCGTCCCGGCGACGTAATCGTCCTCGTCATAGGGGGCGTGGTCGGTGAACCAATCCGGCGGGTAATCCTCTGCGCTCACCGGTCCGTTGTATATACCAAGCCGGGTGTTAATCCCCTGGGCGAACGGACCGACGGTATTACCGGGTTCCGTTTCGATATCCCCGTCACCGCCGGTATCCAGACAGGCGTCGAACTTGCCCGCTGCAGCTTCCCGTACATCGGCACCGCCACTGCTGCCATCAAGACGAATCAGGTAAAAGTTGCCAGGGCCGACCTCGGAACTGGTTCCGGAACCGATCTTGAGCTGTTCGACCTCACCGCGGGAGTAGCCATAGTTCTCTTCATCAGGCACGCCACAAGCCATCATCGGCACGACATTGCAAGCGGTCTTGATAGTCGGACTGGGGCCGGCGACGGCAGTACCCGCAACGGAGAGGTCATTGATACCAAGCACCGGCGCGAACCACTCGTCCACGTCATAATTGTCGACCCTCGCGCGGACATACTGTGCCGGTGTCGTGCCCGGTACAAAGGGATCCAGCGTATTTGAAAATTCAAGTACCAGCGTGAGATCGCCGCTGGCCGAGGCCTCGCCCAGGCCGGCATTGCCCGGTGCCGCCGTATTGGCGGAGAAGGTGGTATGCCCGGCCGCATCCGCCAGCGCTACATTACTCGTTTGGTCGAGGACCTTTGCCGCGCTCAGCGCCGCGGCATCCAGGGCATTCTGAAGCCGCGTCTTCTCCAGGTGAGCGTTGCTGATATCAAGCGCCAGGGCCGCCATCCCCAGGATAGCCACCAGGGAAATCGCGACCATGGGCAGGATGGCGCCTTGCTGAGAGTTCCTTGCTTTGTCGACCGCGTCCATGGTCCATCCTCCCTGTCAGCGTTGAAGCCCCATGCCAACGCCACCACTCATGTCCGGCCCAAGCCGTTCGGGCTTGCCGGTATCCTTGGTGTAGCTGTTGTACCCGGCCTCGGCCTTACGGCCATCCAGCACCGGCAACTCGGGTGGTTCCTGTCCAGGCGGCACGTACTTCTGGGCGGCAATCATCTGGCGGACAGAATTACCGAACTGGTCTTCCGAACTGGGTGATGCGCACCCTGCCAGAAGCAGCCCCGTCGCCAGCCCTGTCACTATGGTTTTGAATGTGCGGTTGTATGCATCCATGACTTACACCTCAGAGTTCGTGGCCGAATTGTCCTTTCACGCTACCTTGCTGCCCCGGTGCTGGTTCGGAGCCGGGTTTACGCCTGCCTTCCATGTAACCCAGGAGGTAGAACTCAAGATCCGAGGGCTCCACAAAGTAGTCCGTGGGCAGGCTGAACTGCTTGCGATCCACCGGTTTGGCAAAGTGCGGCGTGACCAGGATCACCAGTTCGGTCTTGCCCTTCACGTATTCCTGGCTGCGAAACAGGTTGCCCAGGATCGGCAGGTCGCCCAGACCCGGGAATTTGTCCACCCGCTCCCGCAGGTTCTCGTTGATCAGGCCGGCAACGCCAATGGTCTGCCCGTTCCCCAGCTCAACCGTCGAGGAAGCACTGCGGCTGGTCAGCGCATTGATAAAGAAGGTCGCGGCAGTGTCCGGCACATCCAGCACAATGGAGTTCTGGTTGCTGAGCTCGCTGACCTTGATGTTCAGCTTGAGACTGATCATTCCGGAATCGAGCACAGTGGGCAGGAACCCGAGACTGATGCCGAACTCCTTGAACTCGATCTTGATGCCGTCGTCCTGCCCGCTGCCCACGGGAATGGGGAATTCACCGCCGGCGTGGAAGGTGGCTTCCTGGCCGGTCAGCGTGGTGAGCGTCGGCTCGGCCAGGACCTTGGCCAGGTTGTTTTCCTGGGCGGCGTCGATCACCAGATCAAACAGGGTGTCGCCATCCATGAAGCTGGCGAACAAACCGGTACTCTCGAAAGTCAGGGGTTCCCTGAGAATCTGGGTTGCCGGCGGGCCGAAGGGAGTGAGGGTACCGGTGCCACCACCGGACAGTGAGGTTGCCGGTGCCAGCGCAGTACCGTTGTTGCCTGCACCAATGGTGAGCAGGGAGTTGGCATTCATTGCTTCGAACTTGGCACCGATGCGCTTGAGGAAATCCCGGGAGACCTCGGCCACCTGCACCTCCAGCATCACCTGCTGGGCGCCACCCACCTGCATCATGTTCAGGACCTTGCCGTCTTCCCCACCCTGGAAACTCCGGGCCAGATCCAGTGCGGCTGCCATACGGGAAGAGCTGCTCACTTCACCGCTGAGGATAACCGCCCCCTGTGAGGAGCGGACCTCGATTTCCTCGCCGGGCAATACTTGATGCAGCTTGGCCTTCAGGCCTTCCAGGTCATGAGTAACATCGATGCCGACGGCAGCGACCACCTGGTTATTGTTATCCCACAGGGTCACGTTGGTGGAGCCGAGCTGTTTACCCACCACGTACAACTGACGGGCACGCAGGATCAAAATGTCGGCAATGTCGGGATTACCGACCGAGATCTTGGCCACCGGCTGTTCGAGATAAAGAATCTGGGATTGATTCAGGGCTACTTCAACCACCTGCCGGTCCATTCCGCTTGCCAGCATCACCTGGGCCTTTACTGCGACCGGGATGGCGGACAAGAGCAGGAACAGCCCGATCAGGCATCCCTGCAGTGACAGCTTCTTCATGTTTATTGTCATGGTCACTCTCTCCCTGGGTTACTTCCTTTGCGGGTGCCAACCCCCCGGCAACCGCTGCATTAAAATCCGTCTTACATGGAGACCTTCGAGGTGCTGACATCGGTTCCACGGATGATGGTTACGCGGGAACTGGTCACGACAACCCGGCGTGGCGCGGGTTTCGGAGCCGGCTTGGCCTCGACCACGACTTCCTCCTTCACAGGTTCGGGCTCAGGAGCCGGACGCATGCTGTCATCCAGAGGATTTCGCAGTGCCAGCTGGATCATGCCCTCCTGGGTTGCCTTGACCAATTCTTCGGCGTCGTCCGAGCTCAACTCGAGCGTGACAGCACGCACAATGACGGGCTTGTCCTTTTCCGGAGAGGCAGTCTGGTCCACTGCCAGCACCTTGACGTTTTCCAGCAGCGTCCGTGACTCATAGTTGCGGTTTCCGTTTCGCTTCGCGGCGACAATATCCACCCGGTTGCCGGGCATCAGGAATCCCGCAACACCGATGACGTCATTGACCCGGACTGTGACAGCCCGTTTGTTGGGAGCAATCACCGCAGACAGGGCGCTACCACCACCAAAGGCGGCCACCTTCTCCTTCAGAATCATCTCGCCGGGATAGATTGTTGTGGTGGCGACAGATCCTTCAATCTCCTCGGCTTCCGTCAGGGCACTGGACGGAACCATGGATCTCGGCATGGTCGCCACTTTCAGGTCACTGGCTTCCACCTTCTTGCCGAAGGGAATCTGGAGGGCTGCCACGACCACAGGAACACCATCCTCCGTCGTTGGGGTCGCAAATCGGTCAAGCGCCCATCCCCTGGCCAGGTACGCGGCGCCGAGCCCCATGATCAGGGCAAAAGAGAGCATCAGAACGGTTCTTGACTTGAACATAGCGGTCACCCCACGTTTTCCAGCTGCACGAAGTAGTTTTGCCAGGCCCACCGAATGGATTCGGTAGTGAGCCGGGCCGGTAACCCGCGGTACCTGCAGTAATCACTGACCAGACCAAGCAGATCCCGGGGATGACAGGGCAACAGGACATTGCCCTGGGTCGGGTAGAGCTCTGTCATCATGTACCGGGTTGTTTCGGGATCATTCTCGATCCCCATGGTCTGGCAGACCTGTTGCCACAGCCGCAGGAACGACTCCGGCTCAAGGGTTTTGAATCCGATCTTGTGGCCAATGCGCCGCAGGAAAGCCTCATCGGCCAGGTCCAGCGGGTTCAGGTTGGTAGAGAAGATCAGCAGCATGTCGAAAGGCACAGCGAAGTGCTGCCCTGCCCGAAGGTTGAGAAAGTCCCGCTTTTCCTCCATGGGCACGATCCAGCGATTGAGCAGGTCCACATGGGATACCCGCTGCCGGCCCAGGTCATCGATCAGCAACATCCCGTTGCTAGCTTTCAGCTGGAGTGGTGCCTGGTATTGCTTGCGCTGCTCGTCGAATCTGAGGTCAAGCATGTCCAGAGTAAGTTCACCGCCGGTGGTCACTTCCGGACGGTGGCAAAGGACATACCGGGGATCGTGGCCGTTAACCAGATGTACAGGATCCTGCTCTTCCCCATGAACGGGGTGATGGAATTCGGGATCAAACAGGCTGATGACCGTATCGCCTACCAGGATGGAATAAGGGACATAAACCGGGCCGGCCAGGAGCTTGACTAGTTGACGGGTGATGTAGCTTTTGCCACTGCCAGCCGGCCCATAGATGAACATGGCACGACCGGAGTGCACCGCCGGCCCAAGTTGGGCTAGAAGGTTTTCATTAATGACCGTATCCCGGAACAGACGATGGATATCATCCTCGGTGACCACACACTTGGAGACCGATTGCCGACGCACCAGCTTTGAGTGGGCTTCCAGAGTGACTGGTGCCGGACCGCAGTATCCGTCACGGGACTGAGCTTCAAGGGCAGCGGCACGGCCACGGTCGGTCAGCGCATACCGCACGCCACCTTCCGAGAAGTCGGCGCCCTTGCTCTCAACCTTCGCTTCCTGGCGCAGGTGAGCGATAACCGGTTCCAGAATTGCTCCGGGCAGTGAAATATTCCGGGACAGTTGTTGGAGGGTCTGATTGCTGAGCTGGTTGAGATGTTTGATCAACAAATCAGAGATGAAAAAATGATCGAGGCCGGTTTCCTTGAGGCTATGGGGCCTGCCAACATCATTACCTGCACGAGGATGCGTATCCCTGTAGTCAGTAAACAAGAGTTCGGCGTCCATTGCGCACTCCCTTTCTATCAATTTTGACTAAAAGCCTAATAATGCTGCTGCTGTTCCACATGCAATTGCCAAAGCATATGGAAAGCGAAGTCCAGCAGCTTCACCTGGAGCTGGAGGGATGTATTGCGGCTGCTTAGCAACTAATAACACAAACATGGAGCCATAACGGCTGAACATAGCTGGCAAGCCGCCTTTCAAAGCTATGAAGATCAGCGCGAATAATCCACCTAGAACCACTGTCGATAGTGCCGAAATGGTGACAAGACTCGGACCTATTATCGCCCCTACTGCAGCCAGAAGTTTGACGTCACCCGCCCCCATTCGTCCAAACAGATAAAACGGAATAAAGCACAAAAGACCTGTGACAAAGCCACCCACCGAAAAGAACAACCCCGCAAACTGATCGACCCCAATGTGCCCAATAACACCCACCAATAAGGTCAACAGTACTAACCAGTTGGGAATTTTATGACAATAAAAATCCATGAAAACGGCTATCGCAAAACAGCCTGCAAGGTAAACCATCAATAGAATGGCAACATCCATGTTCAACTCCATAAATTTTCTTTTAATTGGAACAATGCGGGAGGACAGGGCAATGAGCCCCGCCCCCCATTTACGGATCAAGCTGGCGGAGTTCCACCCATAGCAGTGATCATCTCACCGATCTTGGTAACAATGGTCTCGCCGAGGGCAGTAAAAACGCCAACTACAGCAATGACAATCAGCGACCCAGCCACCGCATACTCAGACAGCTCCAAACCTTCCTCATCCCGAATAAACGCAGCTACTTTTTCCTTGAAGTTTTTCATCTCATAACTCCTGCAGTCGTTAGACATACTTCCTTGATGGCACAGCGCCATCTCCGTGCGCTGTAGTTTCAGGATAAGAAGTTATTCAGAAGTCAGTTAGGAGTATTCCGGCGAAACAATAGGAGGATTTTGCAAAAGGAGGATTTGAGGAGCCGTCAAAATACGCACAGACAATTCCGGGGGCAATCAAGGGCAATCTTGAAGCCGCCAGTCAGAGTTCCAGGGTCTTGTACAGGGAAAGCTGGGGGGAGGCAGCAGCTTCTTCGCGCTTGATAGTGCATTGATGGCGGTACTGACTGGGCGTCATGCCCATATGGCGCTGGAACATCCGGGTGAAGTGGGAGGCATCATGGAAGCCCACGGCCCAGCACACATCAATCACCGAGGCACTGTTGTTTTGCAGAAGCTCGGTCGCCTTCTCGATCCGGCGCCGGACGATATATTCCTGGAAGGTTATGCCATGGGCCCGCTTGAACGCGCGGCTGAGTTGGTAACTGTTGCTGCCGCAGAGTTCGGCAATGTCCGCCTGCATCAGTTTTTCCGACAGGTGCTGTTCAATAAAGGCGACGGCGGATTCGACGACCTTGTCCTCGCAACGGTGTTTCTTGAAGCGGGCGTCATCCGGAAGGGGCTGGGACTTGAGGATGGTGGTTCGTTCGGAACGTTCCCTGCGATTGCCAACCAGCTTTTCCAGCCTTTGCAGGGAATCGAGTACGCTGTCCGTCTGCACCGGTTTGACAAAGTAGTCCCACACCCGGCTGCGGAGGGCCCATACCGCCAGGGCCTCCGAGTGTTGCTGGGTGAACATCACCACAGGCACAGAGGTGTGTTCCTGCTTGGCCTCACTCAGCAAGGACAGGCTGGATATGTCCGGAAAATCGAACTCGAAACAGCTGATCACACGGTTATGAGAGGCATATACTGACGCGAGTTCATCCTGCGCGGAGACCCTGACCAGCGGAAAATGCCGCTCAATTACCCTGACGACCTCCGGGTCCGCCCCATACTGCGTGGCGTCCACCAGTACAACGGTAGCTCTCTCCATCCCCCCATTCCCCTTCTTCTTGATTCTTGGGTTTCCAGCTCCGTCTGGACCTGGTGGGATTAGCATGTACTTTTGTTAATAAATCGATGACGCAATACCAACTAATAGGAAAGGCAACTGTACACGTCAAGAAAGCAGGCATGTTTTATTGCAGTGTTTTGTAACCGGATTGGGGATTGGGGAGTGGCAAGTGTGAAAAGGGGGAAGAACAAGTGTGAAAATGGGGTCAGATGAAAAGCTCGCTTTTCATCTGACCCCGACGCTCGTGACCCTGACTCGGAGTCGGGGTTAGCTAGCCCAGGTTCTTTTTCATGAACTTCTGGATTTCCCCGACGATGCCGCTCCGGAACGCCAGTACGGTGATGATGAAGATGCCACCGAGGATCGGATCCACCCAGTCCCGCAGTGGGCCCTGAGAAAGCTGGTACTCTACATTCACCACGAAGGTGGCACCTACGACCGGGCCCAGCAGAGTGCCCATGCCGCCCACCAGGGTCATCAGAATGACCTCACCGGACATGTGCCAGTGGGCATCGTTGAGGGAAGCGAGCTGGAACACCACGGACTTCATGGAGCCCGCCAGTCCCGCCAGTGCGGCAGAGATCACGAAGGCGAGAGTCTTGTAGCGATCCACGTTGTAACCCAGGGATACGGCACGGGGTTCGTTCTGTTTGATGGCTTTCAATACCTGCCCGTACGGACTGTTGACGATGCGCTGCACCAGCAGGTAACAGGCGATGAAAACAGCCAGCACGAAGTAGTACATGTTCAGGTTGTCTTCGAGGTTGATGAAGCCAAACAGCTGGCCTCTCGGGATGCCATGCATGCCGTCTTCACCGCCGGTAAATTCCGACTGCACGAAGAAGAAGAACACCAGCTGCGACAGTGCCAGGGTGACCATCGCAAAGTAGATGCCCTGTCGGCGTATCGACAGCAAGGCGAAGCCCAGGCCCAGCACCGTGGCAACGGCAGTACCGGCAATGATGCCCATTTCGGTGGTCAGCCCGGAATAGTTGCTGAGCAGATAGCCGGTGGTATAGCCGCCGGTGGCCAGGAAGGCGGCGTGGCCAAAGGACAGCAACCCGGTGAAACCGAACAGCAGGTTAAAGGCGACCGCAAACAGGGCGAAGCACAGGATTTTCATCAGGAAAACCGGATACATCGCGAAGGGTGCGGCCAGCAACAGGAGCAGCAGGACCGCGTTGACCATCATCTTCTTCCGGTTTTCAGCGCTCTGCTGTTCCAGGATGGCTTTCTGAACATCGGTCTGAGTGACAGGCTGATTCATGGTTACGCCTCCTTACCAAACAAGCCACTGGGGCGGAACATCAGAACGACCACCATGACCAGGAAAATGACGGCGGATGCAGCTTGCGGATAGTAGGTTTTGGTGAGGCCTTCGATTACCCCCATCGCTATACCCGTAAGAATGGCACCACCGATCGAACCCATCCCGCCGATAACCACTACTGCGAACACCACGATAAGCAGATTGGACCCCATGACCGGCGTGACCGAGTAGATCGGGGCAGCCAGTACGCCGGCGAAGGCCGCTAGCATGACACCAAACCCGTAAGTCAGGCTGACCAGCAAAGGCACGTTGATACCAAACCCCTGCATCAGCTGGGAATCTTCGGTTCCGGCGCGCAGGTAGGAGCCCAGTTTGGTTTTCTCGATCATGAACCAGGTGCCGAAACACACCAGCAGCGCGACAACGATGACCCATGCCCGGTAATACGGCAGGAACATGAAGCCCAGGTTCATACCACCCTTGAACATATCCGGCATGGCATAGCGCAGGCCGGAAACACCGTAGATATTGGTGAGGACACCCTGGATCAGCAGGGCAACCCCGAAAGTCAGCAGAAGACTGTAGATATGATCCTGCCCCGCTATCCGGCGCAGGAGGAAATATTCGATCAGTACCCCGAACACGCCAACGGTCAGTGGCGCCAGGAACAGGGCTACCCAGTAGTTGACGCCCAGTGCATCAAACATGATCACGGTGACCATGGCACCCAGCATGTACATGGCGCCATGGGCAAAGTTGATGATCTTGAGAAGACCAAAGATCACCGCCAGGCCCAGGCTCAGCAGGGCGTAGAAGGCACCGTTAATAATCCCGATCAGCAGCTGGCCGGACAACACGGCAAACGGGACACCGAAAATCATGGACATGTTGCTAACTCCAAAAGCAGCACAGACGCTATTGCGCTTTTCGTCTTTGCAGGTTCCTGAGGGCTCTCCGCCAGGCGGCGGAGAGCCCTGTTGCTTGCGGTTTTATTTACTTGTTAACCAGCTTGCACTTGCTCTCGGAGAGCGGACGGAAGGCTTCATCGGCCGGGATGGTACGAACGATGTCGTACAGGTCCCACTCGCCGGTGGACTCTTCAGGGGATTTGACCTGTGCCAGGTACATGTCATGCACCATACGGCCATCTTCACGAACGATGCCGTTCTTGGCGAACATGTCGTTGACCGGGTTCTCCATCATCCACTTGCGCACAGTCTGGGAGTCGTCGGAACCGGTGGCCTCAACAGCCTTGAAGTACTGCATGGCACTGGAATAAATACCGGCGTGAACCATGGTCGGACGGGCACCGGTCTCTTCCATGAAGCGATCAGACCACTCGCGGGTCTCGTCGTTCATGTCCCAGTACCAGCCGGTGGTGAGCTGGAGGCCCTGCGCGACTTCGGTGCCGAGGGCGTGAACATCACTCAGGAAGACAACGAGACCGGCAATGGTCTGGCCTGCCTGGGTTACACCGAACTCACCGGCGGTGGTGATGGCGTTGGTGGTATCGGCACCGGCGTTGGCCAGGGCGATGACGTCAGCACCGGAGGCCTGGGCCTGAAGAATGTAGGATGAGAAATCGTCGGTCGGGAATGGATGACGGATACTGCCAAGAATCTCGCCACCGTTGGCTTCCACCACACGGGTTACGTCCGCTTCCATGGCATGGCCGAAGGCGTAATCTGCGGTCAGGATAAACCAGGATTTGCCTCCCTCCTGAACGATGGCCGTCGGTGTACCGATGGACAGCGCATAGGTGTCATACACGTAGTGGATGTGATTGGGCGTGCAGTGCTCATTGGTAATGCTGGAGGCCGCAGAGCCATTAACCAGGCCGAGCTTGTTGCTCTCTTCGAGGATCTTGGTGGCGGCGATGGTGACGGAAGAAGCGACAAGGCCGCTCACCATATCCACGTTATCGTTCTCGACCCACTTGCGCACGGTGCTTGAGGCTACATCCGGGCTGTTCCGGTCGTCGGCACTGACCACTTCAATTTTCGCGCCTTTGACCTTGCCACCGAAATCGGCAATCGCCATTTCCAGGGCTTTCAGACCGTTGGGGCCAGCCAGGTCACGGTAGGTACCGGACATGTCAGCCAGGTAACCAATCTTGACCGTGTTATCAGTGATTTCGGCCTGGGCGCCGCCCACCATCAGGGCTGATGCAACGGCTGATGTCAGAAGCTTTTTCATCATTGTCATTGTTGTATCTCCGCTACTGTCTTGCGTTGGTTGTTCGGGTTGTTGTTGCTTTTTTTGGTTGTTGCTCTCTTCTATCCGGTGCTACACACCCAAATAGTCGTTTAGCAGCGACTGCTTGGCATCAAGCTCGTCGGCGCGTATCTCTTCCACGATCTGGCCATGCTCGACCACGTAGTGACGGTCGGCCAGCGGCTTGGCGAAGTGGAAATTCTGCTCCACCAGGACAATCGTCAGCCCTTTATTCTTCAGGGCAGTCAACACCTCTCCCAGCTTCTCCACGATTACCGGGGCAAGACCCTCGGTAATTTCGTCCAGCAGCAGCATATTGGCGCCGGTACGCAGAATGCGCGCCATGGCCAGCATCTGCTGCTCACCGCCGGAGAGCTTGGTGCCCTGGCTGAAACGGCGTTCGTAGAGGTTCGGGAACATGGTGTAGATTTCTTCCAGGCTCATTCCACCACTGCGCACCACTGGGGGCAGGGTCAGGTTTTCCTGGACGTTGAGTGACGAAAAAATGCCCCGATGTTCGGGGCAATACCCGACACCCAACCTGGCAATGTGATGGGGAGCGCAGGACATGGTCTCTTCCCCGTTGATCATGATCGAGCCGGTGCGCCGGCCCACCATATTCATGATCGCTTTCAGGGTGGTACTGCGGCCGGCGCCATTGCGCCCCAGCAGGGTCACCAGCTCACCCCGGTTAACCACCATGTCGATGCCATGCAGGATATGGGACTCGCCGTAGAAGGCGTGCAGTCCGGAAACCCGCAGCTGTTCGTATTCCTTGTCCGGTCCGTGACTCATTGGGCGGCCTCCGCACTGGCAGGATTGGTCTCGGTCGCGCCCCGCTCGCCACTGCCGTCGGTTCCCATGTAAACCTCGCGCACACGGGGATCAGAAGACACGGTTTCGTAGTCGCCTTCGGTCAGCACGGCACCCTGGGCCAGCACGGTGATGCGGTCACACAGTTTGCTGACCACGCTCAGGTTATGCTCCACCATCAGCACAGTCCGGCCCTTTGCGGCACTGCGCACCAGCTCGACCACGCGGTCCACATCCTCGCTGCCCATGCCCTGGGTCGGTTCATCGAGCAGCAGGATTTCCGGCTCCATCGCCAGCGTGGTCGCCAGCTCCAGCGCCCGCTTCCGGCCGTAGGCCAGTTCAACGGTGGTGGTATTGGCAAAACTGGTCAGCCCCACTGCGTCCAGCAACTCCATGGCGCGTTCGTTGAGCCTGTTCAGGCGGGCTCCGGACTGCCAGAAGCTAAAGGAATTGCCCTCAAACGTCTGCAATGCAACGCGGATATTTTCCAGCGCGGTCATGTGCGGAAATACTGCCGATATCTGGAAGGAGCGAACCACCCCCTTGCGGGCGATGGCGGCGGACTTCAGGGAGGTGATGTCCTCTCCTTTATAGAGGATGTGCCCCCTGGTCGGGATCAGGAACTTGGTCAGGAGATTGAAAACCGTGGTCTTGCCGGCACCGTTGGGGCCGATCAGCGCATGGATGTCGCCTTTCCGGATCTTGAGGTTGACGTCGTCTACGGCGACGAACCCCTTGAATTCCTTGACCAGGTTACGGGTCTCGAGAACGTACTGTTCACTCATGAGCCACTATACCCTTTGTTATTGTTGTACTTCTGAATTACCTACAGAGTAGATTGACGTATACGTAAACGTCAATACCTAATTCCTGTATTTTTCCGGGGGAATCGAATACGTCATGGCGGAGTGCGCCACCGGCTCTTCCACCCCCTCGGAATAGACAAACACTTCCCCGACCCCCATGGTACGCCCCACCTTCAGGAGGTTCGCGCGGGCCCATATCGCGGCATGGGCCGCCGGCTTTCTGAGGAAGTTGATGTTCAGGTTGGTGGTCACCGCGAGGGGCACCAACCCGATCTTGCTCAACAGGGCGGCGTACATGGTTACGTCCGCCAACCCCATCATCGCCGGCCCGGAGACAGTACCCCCGGGCCGCAGGTGCTCCTCGTCCACCTCCAGCCGCATCTCGGCCCAGCCGTCCCCGAGTTTCTGCAGGGTGCCGAATGCCTCACCCTGCGGAAACTGCTCCTCGAGGAACGCCTGGAGCTCTTCGAACGTGATGATCATGCGTCGACTTCGTCCTTGGCACGGCTACGGAGCACGAATCGCTGAATCTTGCCGCTCGGGGTCTTGGGCAGCTCATCCACAAACTCGATCTCCCGGGGGAAGGCGTGGGTGGACAGACGACGCCGAACCAGCTCCTGGAGCTCGTCTTTCAGGGCCTGTTCATCCGCCGGCTCCTGGCCACTCTTGATGACCACGTAAGCCTTGATAATAGCACCTCGCTTCTCATCCGGCTTCGCCACGACACCTGATTCGGCAACGGCGGCATGCTCAAGCAGGGTGCTCTCCACATCGGCGGGGCCAACCCGGTAACCGGCGGTGGTGATGATGTCGTCGTCACGACCGCTGAAGGAGAAGCTGCCATCGCCGTGGCAGATCACCATGTCACCGGTGAGGTAGTAGCCCTTCACGAATGGATCTTTCTCACCCCAGGTGTAGCCGTCAAAGTGGAACAGCGGAGACGCCTTCACATCCACCGCCAGCTGACCGATCTCGCCCTCCCCCACTTCTTCGTTCTTCTCGTTCAGGGCAACCACCTTGTGGCCCGGTGAGGAGTAACCCATGGAGCCTTCACGCACCGGATGCTCGAGACCATGGAAGTTGCAACAGGTCATGCCGGTTTCGGTCTGGCCGTAATGGTCCTTCACCGGACAGAAATGACGATTCCTGATCCAGTTGACCACTTCCGGGTTCAGAGGTTCACCGGCACTACTGCAGACCCGCAGGCCCAGATTCTCACCTTCCGGCAGTACCTGGTCGTTGGCCTTGAGCAGACGATAGGCCGTGGGGGCCGCCGCCAGGTTGGTGATCTTGTACTTGCGGATCATGTCGTAGGTGGATTCCGGGGTGAATGCACCGGGGTTGAAGTGGGTAGCGTGGCCCATCATCAGCGGGCCGACCACCGCGTAGTAAAGACCGTAAGCCCAGCCAGGATCCGCCACGTTCCAGAATACATCGTCCTCGCGCAGGTCGATGGCGTACTTCATGTAAACGTAAAACGCCAGCAGCGCCTTCGCCGGTACCGCAACGCCCTTGGCCTTGCCAACGGTGCCGGAGGTGAACATCTGCAGGAACGGATCCGAGCCCTTGATCATCACCGGCTCGAACTGGTCAGACTGCTGTGCCAGGGTTTCCTCGAAATCCTGGACATCGGCGCCGGTCTCGCTGGCATTGACGCACAGCACCGGGGCGCAGTCCTTCACTTCGGTAAGCTTCGGGTAGTTGGCAGGGTCTGTCACAACAAGCTTGGTACCGGCACGCTCAAGGCGGTATTCGATGGCGCCTGAGCCAAACGCGGTAAACAGTGGCTGGTAGACCGCGCCAGCCCGGAGGGCGCCGGCGATCACAATCAGAAGTTCCGGGCCTCGGGGCAGCAGGCCGGCAACCCGGTCGCCCTTGCCGATTCCCCGGGATTTCAGATAGTTGGCAAAGCGGGCGGAGGCGGCCTTGAGCTCAGCAAACGTCAGAGTGCCATCACCACCATCTACTGTTTCGTAGAACAGGGCTACCTTCTGGGGGTCGGTGGCCCACTTGTCACAGATCTCGTGGCATACGTTCAAGCCGCTATCAAGACGTCCGTCCAGGATGTCCGCTTCCAGAGCGGCTGCATCAAAGTTGTTGTACACATCGGTGTATTTCGGAAGGCTCATCGTGAACTCCTGTTGTTTTTATCTTTGAATGCACAGGTCCAAGGTTTAGCACAGGCTTCACTTTACGTAAAGGTAAACCTTAGACTAATAACCGGCCCGTTTGCGGTCGTTTTATCACGTCATCCGCAAACGGGCCGGCAGATCAGGACTTTGGCGTAATATCACCTTTGTGGCGGGAGGAGAGGATGTGATGGAGGCCGTCACAGTCCACCATCGGGTCATCGCAGTTCACCACGATATCGGAGCGGGCGATCACATAGCCCTTGCCGGTAATGCTGTTCTTCACTACCTGGTACTCGCCCTCGGTTTCCACCGAGGTGAACTCGCCGATAAAACCGGTTTCTCTCAGGGAGACAGTCTCCAGCTTGTCGCCCGGCCGGATCCTGCCTTCGTAATTCATCAGAGCCAGGCGCGCCGAGGTGCCGGTCCCTGTGGTGCTACGGCAGATGACCCCCGGATGCACGTAGGTGGCCGAGCGTGAGCGGTAATAGCCTTCCGCCACGTGCTCCTCCGGCCCCATGAAGTGCAGGAACGGCAGCGGACCGACATCTCCCAGGGTGTAATGGGAGAAACCCCGCTCCGCCTGGATTGCCTCGACGATGGCATGGGCGGTCTCCGCCAGCTTCCGCTCTTCGTCCAGGGTCAGATCGAAGCCCAGTTCTTTCGCATCCACCAACGCATAGAAGCCACCACTGTAGGCGACACTGTAGGTCACCTTGCCCAGCGAAGGCACTTCGATACTGGCCTTGTAGGTGTGAATATAGCTGGGCAGCCCCTCGCAGGTGATCGCCTCGACCACGCCGTCATGCACGGTGGCCTCGATCTGGACCAGACCGGCCGGCGATTCCAGCATGAAGTTCTGCTTGCCCTCCTGTTTGGGCACGATACCGGCCTCAAGCACAGCGGTGGCGGTGCAGATGGTGTTGGAACCGGAATAGATCGGGTAACCCATCACTTCCATGATGATGTAACCGGCTGCCGCACGCGGGTCCGTGGCCGGCACCAGCAGGTCCACCGACATCTCCGGAATGCCATAGGGCTCTTCAAGCAACAGTTTCCGGAGGCCGTCGGCGTCATCCCGCAGGTACTCCATCTGGGCACGCACGGTATTTCCGGGCAACAGGTCTATGCCGCCCGTCACAATCCGACTGACATCGCCACCGGCATGGGTATCCATCAACTGAATGGTTAGCTCCGGCTTCATCAGGCGCTCTCCAGGGCATGGGGTTTGCCGTGTTCTTCCCATTGTGCGTCGGGAACGATCACGATCTTGCCGAGATAATTGCTGCCCCGGTTAACAAAGTATTCCTCGGCCCGATGCAGATCCGAGAGTCTGAAGGCGCCGTGCAGAACCGGCTTGAGCTGGCCGCCCCGGATCCAGGCCATCAGCTGTTCCGCCTCTTCACGGGTGCCGTGGGAGACACCGAAAATCTGCACCTGGTAGAGATAGATGCGCGTCCAGAGTATTTCACTGATGTTGCCGCCGCTGGCGCCGGCAATGCTCAGGCGTGGGTAGGTGGCGCGGGCATTCATGTCGAAGATCATGGTATCGATGAAGCGGTCGGTCATCTCGCCGCCCACCAGGTCCATGACTGCATCTATGGGCTTGCCTCCGGTCTGCTCTTTCACCCGATCCTCGAAGCTGTCCATGTCCGAGCGATCCAGCACGGCTTCGGCACCCAGGGCCATCAGCGCATCCGCCTTGTCATTCTTGCTGAGCGCGTAGGGGATAGCTCCCATGATGCGGCATAACTGGATCAGCGCGGTACCAACACCGCCACTGGCGCCGGTAACCAGAATCCTCTCCCCCGCCCTGACATTGGCCGAGGTGAGCATGTGCATGGCGGTCTGGTAGGAACACATGCCCATGGCCGCCAGCTCCGCGTCGGACAACTCGGGGTTCGGGATGTGATGAAACTGGTCGGAGGGCAACGCAACGTACTCGGCAAACCCGCCGTCCGCGCCGTGGCCGTAGTAGTCCGGCGTGAGGTTGATGTCCCTTCTGCCATCGGCGTAGATATTAAAATCCAGCAGCCCGCGCTCGCCGACGCGGCTCTCCTCGACGCCCTCACCGACAGCAACCACCCGACCGGCAATGTCGGCGCCCTGGATGCGGGGGAAGGTCAGGGTAGGCTTGCCTCCCATCTTGAACGACGTCATCTCGCCCTTCCTGGTGGGATAAAGCCCTTCCCTCGCCTTGCGATCGGTGTTGTTCTTGGCGGTTGCGGTTACCTGAACCAGGACCTGGCCCGGGCCGGGCTGAGGGGTGGGAACGTCCTGATATTCGAGCTTGTCGATATCACCGTGTCCGGTAAGAACCATGGCTTTCATGGTGTTCGGGATCATGGACGGGGAATCCTCCCTAGTCTGCTGAATTTGAGTTATCCAGTCAGGATAGGTGAGATTCCCGGACGTGTCAGGGCGTGTTGCGGGTATCCGTTATCCGGTTAGCGAGCGATCACCCGGTATACCGGACGCAGCTTGGGAATCTGCTTTAGCACAACCTGGATGACCGTCATCAGCGGCACCGCCAGCAGTACTCCCACGGGCCCCCAGAGCCAGCCCCAGAAAAAGATGGATACGAAAATGATGACCGGATTGATGGCCATGCGGAAGCCATGAATCCAGGGCTCGATAAACGCCCCCACCAGGGTGGTCAGCGCCAGGAAACCCAGCGGGGCAATGGCCATCATCCAGAGTTCCTCCAGGCTGATCACCGAAATCACGGAGAGCATCGAAACGGAAATCACCACACCCAGATACGGAATGAACCGGGCCAGTCCCGCTACCAGTCCCCACACAGCCGGATCCGGCAGGCCCACGGCCCAGCAGATCAATCCGGTTGCCGTGCCGACAAAAATGTTGCTCAGACCCAGCACGCCGAGATACTGGGCGATCAGGTGCTGGGAATCATGGGTTATTCGCAGCACCGTCTTGCGCTGACCTATGGGCATCTGACGCACAAAGTTGCGGATCAGACGGTCCCCGCTCACCAGGAGAAAGTAGGTAAGCGCCAGAGCCAGGGCCAGTCCGACAATGCCGTTCTGGACCTTGTTCATAAGCTGGCTGCGCCAGGAATCGGTCTGGAGAACCACGGCCGTAGGCTGCCGCTGCTCACCATCGGATAGCTGCTCGACGGACTTCTCCACTTGCTCGGCCGACTCAGTGACCCTGGCAATCTGACGACTGAGCTCACTTTCGCCCACCAACACCCGGGAAACCGCCCCCGGCACTTCCTCGACCCATTTCAGGGCCGGTGTGGCTACGGCCAGCGTGATCCCCACAATCCCGGCCAACACCAGCAACACAAACACCATGGAACTGACCATCCGGGGAATGCGCCACTTCACGTAGGCCTTTTTCACCAGTGGCGACAGCAGCAAGCTGGTCATGATCGCAAGAACGATGGGCAGGATAATCTGATGGGCGACATACAGGGTGTAGAGAATGCCCAGACCGAACAGACCATAGATCGGGGTAGCGAGATCCGAGGAAATCAGCGCGCTCTTGCTCTGACTTGCCGGTTCGTTATTGTTGGATTGGCCGTCCATGATGAACCTCGCACACCGTATTAATAACCCTGCCCGGAGAAACCCAAGCCAGCACTCAAAACGGGCAGTCTACCCTTTACGGTGCCTGGCCGCACCCGGGAGAGGGTTACTAGAGGTTCACCTGAATCGTGGTTCAAAGCCCGATCAGCGCGCCATTCTCGGCAAAAAAGTCGTATCTACCCAGTAGCGCCTCGGGTTGGTCGGATTGATGTAAACAGGAAGCGACTCATGCTGGATATACTCAGACGGGTCAAACCAGAGGTTGTCACTCCTGAATACATGAATATCTGACGTGACCGGATTCTGCCACTGGCACACGATCTGATACGGGCTTTTGCCGTTAATGACTATCATATTATTGTTTTCGACACCCTGATAACTGCCCTGAACCAGCTGCCCGGTTTTGCGAAGCTTGGCCGCGCCACCATCTCTGACAGCCGGCACAACAAACATACCCGCTCCGACCAGGAAGAAAACGCCACCCAGACAGCCTACGATCAGGGTTGCCCCCCAAAGCGAAAAGAATCCGTCAATCCTTGCGGAGTCTGCCTCCCCTAGCGTAAACAACACACGAACTGTATCACCGCGACTGTAACTCGGCGGATTACTGCCGCTGGACGAGAGGAACTCTGTGAGCCTGCCCTGCCCATCTTCAAAACGCACGAGAGGATAATAGGCATATGAATCACCGGACCGCGACCGAACCAGATCGGTTACAACACCCGGCTTGGCTGTAGCGGTTTCAAGAAAAGCTGAAGTGCTCTGGAAAAAGAAAAAAGCGCCGACAAGCATGCCGACACCCAAGAGCACAAAGATCACCCGCAGCGTGTTGAAGGTTTTCATATTCATTCCTTTGAAAGTTTGTTGGTTCCCTGTCCGATAACACCCTGTTTTCAGGCGTAAAAATTATACCCAAATCCGCAGAGTCTGGAAGCCAGAAAATGAGACCTCGCTCCGCTTATGAGTACAAACTGCCTCTTTAACAGTTCTTTTTCTTGGCTTCTATTTCCTCAGTTGACTGGCTCGGGATGATTGACGACGCAGCGGAAGCCGTTGCCACCAACTGAAACAGGCACACCGGATCGGGCGAACACAGTTGCATTTCCACCAACGTGATCTCCGTGACCAGACCAATCCCTCACAGTTTTCTCTGGTCTATCGGGATCAATGGGTGCCGATGGACCTTTTGGATTATTGCGTGGCGCGTGTTGGTAATAGTCTTCTTGAAACCAGTCCTGAGTCCATTCAGCAACATTTCCTGACATGTCATGTAGGCCTATCGGGTTGGGTGGGTAGCTACCAACAGGTCTTCGCTCCATAACCAGAGAAGAGTGGCTTAGTAAGTTGCCAGAGGGAGGAATACTTGGGTCGATATACTCCTTCGGCCTCTGCAAGTACGTGTCATTGTCTTCTTCTCCAGTATTTGTGGCATACGGAACATTTCTGCCCCGGCTTCGGGCAGCGTATTCCCACTGAGCTTCGGTTGGCAGTGCAAAGGGCAAGTCGGTTTGGTCGGCTAGCCAAGCACAGTAGCCTTCAGCCTCGCGGTAGTTCGGCACTCTGGCGGGTTTGTCACGAAAATAGGGCGATAGGGGATCATCAGAAGGAGTGATCACGTACCGGTTCTTGAAGGAAGAATTTTCGTAAAGAGATAGTCGCGCAGTTGCTTTGTAGTAGGTCTCCATTTCTGCCCAAGTGGTTTCGTATCGGGAAATGGAGTAACTATCGACTCGTACATCTACGGATGGCCGGGCGTAATCAGTCAAAGTTATGTAAGGAGAACCGTCTGGACGGCCTACATCTCCCAACTCGAAATCACCGCCTTCCACAAACACCTGATTAGAAACTGCATTTTGAACAATGGCTGATTGGCTTTTTTCTTCGCCATTAGTCACCCCCCCACAGGCCACTAAGGCGGTCGAAAAAATCGCAATTCCTCCGACTTTAAACCGGCCCACGTCCAACATATACGAATATCCCTTAACCAATACTACAAATGCGACAAACACCAAAAGGATCCAGTTTAACGGGCCTTCCGGCCATGGCGGTTTGCTCATGTAAACCGCGCATAAAGAGACGCTGATCTGACTTGTTCTTGCCTATAAACTCGAACAATCTCTCAAGATTTCCTTCAAACTCTGACTGTCTAGCAACGCCCTCTGGATTCATTCTGACAATTGTCTCTTCAAAGTCTCGCCACCCTTGGAAAGAAGCCAAAATTTGGTTAACTGCCTGAATTTTGATGTCATCGTCGCTCCATAGCTCAGGCGTGACCCACCAATCGAAGAGAATATTGTCCAGCACGGTACCTTTGACCTCAGGCGGGGAATGCAAGAAAACGGAATCTTGCTTCAATTGCAGATCAATGAGTACATTTTGTGCGATCTCAGCGCCTTGCTTTTCTCGGTGACGATTTACAAAAACTGCTTCCACATATGCCGCCACCTCATCAGCAATAGAGCCAGCAAACTCGTTCGCCACTTCAAGTGCTGATAAGCCCTTTCCCAAAGCATACAGTCCCATTCGCTGATACCAATCGAAAGCGTACGTACGTTGATCAAACAGTTCTAAATATCGGAAATCTACGTCCATCAAAGCGTTATATACGAAGTGCAGCATTCGAAGAATTTTCTGAGTGTCAATCTCCAGCACAAAGCTTCCTGATGCACCTGCACCGAAAACGAGCCCTGCATGAACATTCAAGTAGAATTTCCCTGTTGCGCGGCTAAATTCCAGTCGAACATCAAGTTCAGCATCTGCCCCCAGCGCCCCCTCAACTTTCTTTCCAATAGTGCAGAGCTTGTCCCACTCTCTTTGCTCCGTCAGCACATCCTTCCAGCGCAGCTCACCGGCCACCTCACATCCGCCACGGATGCCTGCGAATACACCCGCTTCCATACCCGCATTTTGCCCGTTTTTTCGCGCTGCAATGCCCTTCAGCGTCGGAAGGCCATCGGTGGTGGACACATGGACGTTGCCAGCAATCAGCGCCGAAGCACCGGCGAAGCCGGAAAGCGAGGCGTTGATCGCCGCCTGGAAATGGCCCAATGAAGCGATTCTTCGCTCCCCGTCCCAGCCTCCAACCCGGTAAGGAATCCGGATCTCAGACCGGTTATTCACCGGGAACGCCTGCTCAATGCCAACTTTGCCCTGGGCCAGCGCATACTGTCCTTCCGCTTTCGCCTGGAAATGCACTTTTCCTTTGCGAGGATCGAATTCACCTGAGGCCGTCGCGCCAGCGGCGAAGCGCATGAACTGTGCCTCGGCAGAGGCGTCGAACCCGGTTGCATCCACAGCTTCCTGTCGGGCCTGGGCATCGCCCCAGATGGACCAGGACGCCTCGTCGTAGAACCTGTTCAGCGTTGTCATGAGCGCGCCATTCTGATCCGGTTCCCACAAGGTCGCGTTGAACTTGATGTTGAGTTCGCTCCGAATGGCATCCCGCAGCTTTGCCGGGTCAACACCGTTCTCGGTCAACCAACCCTGGCTACGCGCCCGATCTCTGGCCGCGATAGAGTACCTGCGCGGGTGATTCGCGATCTTGTCAGAGCGCACGAAGGTGACGTGTTTGTTTCCAGCCAACCGCTTTATCTCGGTAATGGGCGGGATGGTTTGCATGTCGTTGGTCAACACCGAACGTGCTTCCAGTTCGTTGACCAGGCGTTCCTTTTCCTGCTGTACTTCCGACAACAGCTCCCCTTCGCCATCCCTTGGGCCAAGGTCAGAATCCATC